>JBGAUO010000007.1:0-85089 GCA_044228605.1 Nannocystis sp.
CAGGGTGCGGCGCAGCCACGACGGCACCGCGGCGCGTCCGGGGCTGCGCAGCGCGCCCTGGGTGACGGCGTCGGCCAGCTCGAGCAGGGTCTCGCCCGCGAAGGGCCGCTCGCCGTAGAGCGCCTCCCAGAGCGCGACGCAGAAGGCGAACTGGTCGGTGCGCGCGTCGGCGATGTCGCCGTGATACTGCTCGGGGGCCATGTACGCGGGCGTGCCCATCACGGCGCCGGCCTGGGTGAGGGCGACGTGCAACGCCGAGTCCGCGCGCCCACCCGGGGTCTGCGGCTCGTCCGCCGTCACCTCCGTGGCCACGCGCGCGAGCCCAAAGTCGGTCACGCACACGCGACCATCGTCGCCGACCAGCACGTTGTCGGGTTTGAAGTCACGGTGCACCAGCCCCACCGCGTGGGCCGCGGCGAGGCCCGCCCCAGCCTGCAGGAACAGGCGAACGACCTCGCGCCACGGCAGCTTGCGCGCCGCCAACCACCCGCCGAGGGTCTGCCCCCGCACAAAGTCCATCGCCACAAAGACCTGACCGGCGAAGGTGCCGACATCGTGGACCGCGACCACGTTCGGGTGGGTCAGCTTTGCCATCGCCTGGGCCTCGCGCAGCAGGCGGACCCGACCGACCTCCGCGTGCGCCGCAGGACCGGTGTGCAGCAGCTTGAGCGCGAGCTTGCGGTCGAGCTCGGGGTCGTAGGCGAGGAAGACCACGCCCATCCCGCCCGATCCGAGGCGCTCGAGGATCAGGTAGCGGCCGATCGTCGCCCCGCGCTCGAGCGCCGGCTCTGGCCCCGCGGCCCGACCGGTCGCCATCTCGGTCGCCATCAGACCCGGGGCGGCCCCTTCGGCCGCAACGGTCGGTCCATCCGCGAGCAGGCCTGGCGACACCATCGCCGGCGATGCTAACACGCCGCACCTTGGCCCTGCGCGCCAGCCAGATTATGAGCGCACTTGCGTGCAGTACCCGCGCGCCCAAGCTCGCGCTCCTCGCCCCCCGCCCTTCTGCTTCTTCAGCGCCTTGTTGCTGCGCGCGGCCAACTTCTCGAGCGAGTCGATGTGCAGCACGCGCTTGTCGCGGCTGTAGATCTTGCCGTCGCCGTCGGGCGCGGGCAGGACCATGACCCACTCGGGCACCTTGGCCAGCGGGGCGCCGTCGGCCACGCCCTCCACGGGCGCGTCCGCGAAGGAGCGGCGCAGCGGTGGCGCCTCCATGAGGGCGGCGCTGGAGATGGGTTGACCGAAGCGGTCGACGAGCTGTGGCTCGGGCACGTGGTGAGCATGCCCGGCGGTGGCGTAGCGCCAGTTGCCTAGTCCTGTGCATCAAGCGCTGCCGTCAGCTCGCCGCACTTCTCGGCGCAGCATACGGCAGGGCTGGGGTACCCTGCACATTCGACTCCGACATACAGCTGACTGCCGTTGTAGTAGCCGCAATAACACACGGTGATGTTGTGCTTCTCTGTCGGGTGGAGGCTGCTGCTGAGCTCCTCGACCCCGAGGGCAGGCCGCTCGGCGTTCGCGTCTTCCTGCATGGCGGTGAACTCCTCGACCTCGTCAGCGTTGGCGACACGCGGAGCGTCGTCGGACCGGTCGTCGACGTTCGGCTCCTCGATGTCACAGGCAGTGCCGACGAAGACGCCGACGAGGGCCGCGACGAGAGTGAACAGAGAGCGCTTGGTGGCTGGAGTCGGCTGGGTGTGCATACAGCGTCCTGAGCAATTCGTGTGCTCCAGCCACGATTCAAGGATTTCAAGGACTTCGCGGGCGGGCACCCCACGGCTGTCTGGGGCAATCGTCCCGGGAACTGTCCCATGTCGCGCTCACGGTTCGGCAGACGCCAGGCGAAGGCGGTCGTCTGTCCAGGCCGCTCGAGGCCTCGCTCGAGGTCGGCGCCGGTTCGCCGGTAGCCGACCACGATGATGGCAGCGAGGTTGTAGCAGCGGGTCTAAGAGTTGGTGTCGGAGGCAGTTGTTTCCGTTTTGGAAATAACTGCCTCCGACGGCAAGGTCGACCCTTCTGCGACAACCAGACGGTCTCATCCTTGAGGCAAACGTCCACCTTCACCGCCCCGCCCGGCGCAGTCACCTGTCGTCGAGGGCGGGAGGCAGGCCGGTCTGTGTGTCGTGGTCGGGTCCAGCGAGTCGAGTGAGAGCTCGACGTGTTTGTGGGAAAAGGAACAGAGCCGCTGTCCCACCGAGGAGAACGCCGATAACCATGAGTATGAGAGCGCCGCTGGCCCCGAGAGAAACCATGAGGCTCACGGTGAGGGCCAGGACCGCGAGTGAGGCCGGCAAAGTTCTGCCGAGCGGCTTTGAGGGGGCACTTGTGGCCACTGCGAGTGCATCGGGCGGGCGCTCACGGAGCTCTCGACGGATCCGGCGCTCCACCAGTCCCATGATCAAGAGAGGATACAGCACGGTGAAGGCCGAGGGCAGCCATCCATTGAGGTGGAGCCGCGCAGTGACGTACAGAAGCACGATGCCGAGTGGAATCCCCGTCACCGAGATGAGCGGCAAGATCAGTCGCTGGCGTACGCGGTCGTTCCAAAACCACATCGTCGGCAGCAGGCCGAGGCGTTGTGGACGGCCGAGCAGGGATCGCGGGACGGGGAGATGGCGGGTGTCGTGCGTCATGGGGGTGCCTAGATCACCAGCCGTCGTCTTCGCAGTCGAAGGCGATGCAAGCCGTCGACGTGAGGCAAAGTGAAGTGGCACCGACGCATGTTCCGGCCGCCGGAGGGAAAAAGAGGGCGGCGCCGCAGGTGAGGGTTGCGGTCCAGCAAACCTTCTCCGCGATGTCGACATCCCTGTCGAGCGTGGGATCCAGCGCCACTGCCAAGTCGAGCATGCTATCGAGCTCAGTGTCGTATTGATCCATGCTCGATTCCCAGATGCCCGCGAGAGCGAACGCCAAGATGTGCGCATCTTTCCAGATCGTGGAGCTACTCAGCGTCGTCGCGAACGTGCTGTTCAGGCTCGTGATGTTGCCGCTCCCCGACCATGTGCCAGTGCTCAAATCGAGCTCCGCAGCAGCGAAGGCTGCGGAAGTCGCGGCGCTAAAGGTTGAGGAATCCCGTCATGGAAGTCGTGGTGGCGGCGCTGACCACACCGGTCCGGGAGACCGTGCCAAGCCGCGGAAAATCACCGTATACTTCCAGAGCAAAAGAACCCGTTACGTCGGCGCCGAAAGCGATGGTCACAGTAGAATCATCGGTACTGACGAGGTTGATATCGACGTACCCTGCATCGCACTCGACATCAAAGCTCGAACTGCGGCCCGAACCGCTCACGATCGATCCCGTGCTCGTCACCACGTATCCACGTTCGTCCGCGGCATCAGAGATGCGTTCAAGCAGCGCGACGCAGGGATCGGGTGGCAGATCCGCGCGGGCTTCCTGAAACGTCAACGCGCTAGCAGCGGCAAGCATGGGGAAAAGCAATTTCCAAACAGCCATAATCACATCCTACCTTCTGTGTGGAGGGTATCCGAATGAGGACATCTATCAAGAGGACCATCTTCATTCGAAGATGCTTGGAGCGAGGCCACTGCGTTGCAAATACGCTCGGCAGCCGGGGGCTGCCGCCGGTCGTACGGGCGCAGGGGGCAAATCTCGGGCTCGGGCTCGGGCTCGGCTCGGGCTCGGGCTCGATGGCGCCGTTGTGGATGGCGATGTCGACGTGGACGTCGATGCCGACGCTGGGCTCGATGACATCGGCGTCGGCGAGTCCGGTAGGCCCGGCGTGTTTGTCTCTGGGGTGTGGGTTCGTTCGGTGAGCACAGGTGGGTCCCTTGAATCAACGACGCCGCCTCTGTCGCGGCTGGCGACAGCTGGCGATGTTGTGAAAGGGGTCGGCACGAGCCGCCGCGGTGTTGCAGGCCACGGCGAACTTTCGCTACGATTTCTTGGGCCACCTAGGGCAAGCTGAGGTGAGCGATTTTTTACCGGGCGAGTTGGTCCTCCGGGTCTTCTCCTTCCCCGAGGCCCGCAAGACGGGCCTTCGCTACTTCAAGCGCGCCGTCGGCGGCCCGGGGTCGCTACCGATGTCGCTCGGCTCGCCGCGGTCGGAGGGTTCTCGCCTCCGACGGCGCCGCGATCGCCGCCTCGACCTTCGCCCACGTCCCATCATCGCGCCACCGCTTGTACCACCGCCAGCAAGTCGTCGAGGACGCGTAGCTCGCCGGGATGTTCGTCCAGTGCCCCTGCGTGTGCAGCACCCAGCGGATGCCATCGACCACCTGCCGCAGATCCACCGGCCTGCCGCACCGCGCACGATCGGCCTCGACGAGCGTGACGATCGCCGCCCACTGGACGTCCCGCAGCGGCTCGAACGGCGTCACCACCAGCGCGCGGCTGGTGTTGCTCGCCTCGACGATGCGCCCAGCAGTGTGCTCGAGCGCCTCCCGGACCACCCGGTTCGCCAGGTGCGCGTAGCGCTTCGTCGTGTTCGGCTGCCGGTGGCCCAGCATCTCGCCGACGATCGCCAGCGGCACACCGCCCATGAGCGCGTCGCTAGCGAACGAGTGCCGCAGGTCGTGCATACGGACGTCGGGGATGCCCACCTCCTCGCGGATGTTCTTCCACGTCTCGTTCAACCCGGTGAGCTTCCGGCCCGTGCGCGTGTGGATGACCAGGCCCAGCTTGCGATTGCCGGTTTGGTCGTGGATCCGCCGGAGCAGCGCCATCACCTGCGACGGGACCGGGATGTTGCGCTGCCCCGTCTTCGAGTCGGGCAGGTTCAGGCAGCTGTGCTGCCAATCGACCATCGGCCAGGTCAGATCGCGGATCTCGTCGCGTCGCAGACCGGTGAGCGACAGCAGCTGCAGCGCCCACACGCCCATCGGCTCGAGATGCCCCTTTCGACCCGGCGGGAGCTGCAGGCCGCGCAGCAAGACCTCCTCCAGGTGTCGTCGCTCCTCGGGCGTCAGGAACCGTTCCCGCGTCTTCAGCTTGAAGCGTCGGACCCCGTAGGAGGGATTGCGCATGTCCGACAGCTCCCAGTCGACCGTCACGCGCCGGTACAGGCTGCCGAGCACACACAGCGCGTAGTTAGCCGACCCCGGGGTGCGCTTCATGCTGGCGTGCAGCATCTGGGCTTCGCGGCGGGTCACGCTCTCGAAGTCACGGTCACCGAGCGCGGGGAGGATGTGCTCGCTGAGATGGCGTCGGTACTGCGCTGCCGTGCTCCCCTTCAAGTAGACGTCGACGTACTCGCGGACGAAGCGGTCGGCGAGCTCAGCGACTGTCGGGCGCCGTGATTCCGGCTGTTTCAAAGGCTCGACTCGGCGCGTCGTTCGTGGCGCGGTGCGGCCCGCGGCCGGCTGGACGGACGCCTCGCTCCGCGCCTCGCCGCCGAGCAAGAGCAGCGCACGTCGGCGCGCCTCGTCGACACCGAGCGCCGGGCTCAGCTCACCGATCTTCTCGCGTCGGTACTTGCCGCCGACCTGGTGTCGGACGAGAAACACCTTCTTACCTGACGGCAGGACTCGTACGACGAAGCCGGACACGGCCGCGCAGGTCACCTCGTACACCTTCTCCTGTGGCTTGAGTTCGCGGACGCGGGCGGTCGTAAGCATCTCCATCCCTCCACCCCCACTGTTCGAGACAAATTCGAGACAGACAAGGCCCGAAAACAGCCTGTCCGAAAGTACACATTCTCTGTTATATAGCCGCGCAGAGCGGATCTAGACCACACTTATTACATTGGTGATGTAGTACGCGTGCTGATTCCAAATCTTGCGCCCCGGCCGCCACGACTTGTCCTTGTCGCCATACACCGCGACGCCGGTCTTGGTCCCGAACGCGTAGTTATTGTTGATCACCACGATCTCTGACTGCCCGTCATTGTCCACATCCACCACCAGCGGATATTCGTACAACGTGCCGCTGCCGTGGCCGAGGATGTTGAGCTTCTCGGCGCCGTTGTTGCCCGCGTAGACGCGCAGGCGCACCTCGTCGTTGTAGACGACGTCCGCCGCGCCATCGCCCTCAAAGTCATAGACCGACGACCCCGTCTGTTGCGAGCTGGCATCTTGGGTCGGCTTCTGCCACAGCACCTTGCCATCCGACTCGAACACCACATAGCCGGTCTTGCCGGCCACGCCGATCTCCGGCTGGCCGTCGGCGTCGTAGTCCGCGATCGTCGGTGGACCCCCGCCACCGCCCGGGAACGCGACGTCCCACTTGACCACACCCAGCCCAGACTGCAGGCGAACCTTGCCGGCGCTCACCACAACGATATCGGGCAAGGTGTCGAGATCCATGTCGGCGACGCCGACCCACCCGTCGTTCAGCGCCGGCTTGTACCACTGCTCCTTGCCATCGATGTCATAGACCGCATTGCCGCCGACCAGCTCCTGGTTGCCGTCGCCATCGAGGTCGACCACCACCGCCGCCAGCGAACCAAAGCCGTACTTCACGGTTGCCCTCACCGTCCCGTCGCTATTCAGGATCGTCTTGCCGACGATCACCTCCGGCTTGCCGTCGGCGTTCATATCTGCGATCGCCGGGCACGAGTAGATGCTCGCCCCCAGCGCGGGTGAGGTCCATTTGAGCGTACCATCGTGCTCGAATGCCTTGGCCACCCCTCCGTTGGTCACCGCGATCAGCTCGACGATCCCGTCGCCGTCGATATCACCGCCGGCCACCCCGGACGCGCCATTGATCGACTGATTGCCGATGTTCAGGATCTCCTTGCCGTCGTCGCCGCTCACCGCCCGCAGCCATCCTGGCGAGCTGTAAGCCCCACCAGCGAAGGTACTAAACACGATATCGGGGACGTCCAGATCGTTGATCTTTCCGTCAGCGTTGTCGTCGGTCAGCGATACCACGATCGGCGCCGCCATCACCTGGGTAAAGGTGGGCCCCATCGACCACGTGCTCTTCGACCATTCGGCCACGGGATTAAACGCGCCCACCTGGGGCTCGATGTCGCAATTGGGGTCATCGGGCCCGTCGAAGCCTGGCGGTGGCATGTCGCACACCAGCGGGGCGCCACCCGTGCTGCTGCTGCTGCTCGTGGTGTCGACCCCGCTGGTGCCCGTGCTGGTGTCACCCGTCGTCGTTGTCGTTGCCGTCCCGCTCGTCGTGTCCGTCGCACTCGCGGTCTCCGTCGCCGAGTTCGAGTTCGAGCTCGAATCGGTGTTCGAGTTCGAGTTCGAGTTCGAGTCCGTCGGCTCCGTCAGGCTCACTTGCGAATCGCTGAGCGAATTGCTGCCACCCGTTGGCTCCGTCGCCGAGTCAGACAACGAATTGCTGCCGACCGTCGGCTCCGTCGCCGACGCCGAATTGGAGGCTCCGGTCGTCCCCGAACCACCATCGGTGGCCCCGGCCGAGGCCGTCATCCCCCCGCTGTCACCACACCCAGGTAGAACCAAAGGTGCCACGATCAACCACTTCAATTGTTCCCGCATCCCGCCTCCCAGATCGCGGGCATTAGGCGGGTGGCCACCGGGCCTGTCAAGCGCGGCACGCCGCGCAACTGACTGCGCAGGGCCTCGCTCTCACGCCCCCACGAGTTCGCGCTCGAAACGGGCCAGGAATTCGTCCATCAGGCGCGCACGCGGCTCGGCCAGCGCGCGCGCACTGGCCGTGTGCAGGCCCGCGGGGATGCGCAGCAACTTGCGAAAGAAGTGATCGAGCCCGAAGCGGCGATCGTCCGGGTCGCGCAACCGACACAGCGGATCGTCCTCGCAATAAAAAGGCGTGCGCATCGCCGTGCAGGTGGCGAAGAGGCGCGCCACGCCGACCGCACCGATCGCGTCGAGGCGGTCCGCGTCCTGCATCACCCGCGCCGCCAGCGAACTCGGGAGCACCCCCTTTGAGAACGCATGATCGCGGATGCACGCACAGATCTCCGCGCTGCGTTGCGCGTCGACCCCCTCGCGCCGCAGCAGCTGCGCCGCTGCCTCCGCGCACAGGTCCCCCGAGCGCCACGACTCCGGATGATCCTTCGGCAAGTTGACCAGCTCGTGCAGCAGCGCCGCGCCAACACACACCACCCGATCGGCGCCCTCCGCCTCGGCGATGGTCCGCGCCAGCGCAGCCACGCGGCGCACGTGCAGGATGTCGTGCGCCGGGTCGGCGTCCCGCGGCATCGCCTGCTCGGCCAGCACGGCCAGCCGCGCCAGCAGCCGCTCGTCGTCGGGGTTCGCCTGCATTCCCTGCGTCATACCGCGAGGTGTACCAAGGCGACACGCGCTCCGCTATGCTGCGCTGCCGCCATGAAGAAAGTCCACCTCTCCCACGAGATCCACTGCTCGCCCGAAGCCTTCTGGAAGCTGTACTTCGACCCGGAGTTCACCGCGGCGCTGATCAAGGAGGCGATCAAGGTCGACGACTTCAAGATCCTCAAGTTCGAGGAGACCGACCGCGAGATCCATCGCATCACCACCGGTCGTCCGCGCCTCAACGCCCCCGCCGCCATCCAGAAGGTGATCGGCGACAACTTCAGCTACACCGAAGAGGCTCGCTTCGACCGCGCCACCCAGACCCTGCGCTGGCAGATCCGCCTCAGCACCTTCACCGACAAGACCCGCAACGAGGGCGTCCTGCGCGTCGAGCCCCTCGGCCCTGACCGCGTGCGCCGCATCGCCGACGCCGAGGTCGAGGCGCGCATCTTCGGGATGGGCGGCATCATGGAGTCTGGCATGGAGAAGCAGATGCACGAGGGATGGACCGCCGGCGCAGAGTTCACCAACCGCTGGATCGCAAGCCGCAAGTCCGCGACCTGAAACAACAGCCCCTCGCGCGCCGCTACAGCCCCTGCTCCGGGTCGCCGCGCTCGCCTCGTTGCGCCCGCACGTCTCGCGCGCGGCGCACCAGGCCGCGAAACAGCGCCACAAAGAAGCCGGCCAGAAACAGCCAGAGCAGCGCGAAGGCGATGAGACCCCAGAGGCTCCCCACGCGGCCCTTGTAGCACGGCATTGCCCGCGCGTGCGCCCCCGGGCTACCCTCCCCGCCCCTCATGTCCGACGCCTCGCTCGCCGCCGCAGTCGCCCGCGCCCTGCACCCAGTCCTTCCCCCAGCCGCGGCCTTGAGCCTCGCCGAGGTCGAGGCCGCCATGACGACCCCGCCCGACCCAACGCTCGGCGACCTCGCGTTCCCCTGCTTCAAGCTAGCGAAGGCCCTGCGCAAGGCGCCGCCGCAGATCGCCGCGGAGCTCGCAGCGCTGCTCGGGTCCCTCCCTCCCGATTCGATCGTCGCCCGCGCCGTCGCGGCCGGGCCCTACGTCAATCTCCACCTCAACGTCGGCCGCGCCGCCGCGCTCGTCCTCCCGCCGCTCGCCCGCGACGAACTCCCCAAGCCGCCCGTCTCCGGCACGCGCGTGATGATCGAGTACTCCCAGCCCAACACGCACAAGGCCTTCCACGTCGGCCACCTGCGCAACCTCTGCCTCGGCGACGCGCTCGTCCGCCTGCTCCGTCACGACGGCGACGAGGTCATCGCCGCCAACTACCTCGGCGACGTCGGGGCCCACATCGCCAAGTGCCTGTGGTGGTACCTCGACCACCTCGTCGACCGCAGCCCGCCCGCAAGCAACCGCGGCGAGTGGCTCGGCGAGTGCTACTCGGCCGCCAGCAACCAGCTCGAGCTTTGGGACGAACAGGCCAAGGCCGGCGACACCGCGGCCGCCGCCAGCCTCGCGGTCGCCAGAGCGCGCACCACGGAGTTGCTGCTCAAGCTCGAGGCCCGCGACCCCGAGTTGCTGGCTGTGTGGTCGCAGACCCGCCAGTGGTCGCTCGACGACTTCGCCGAGATCTACGCCTGGTGCGGCGTCCAATTCGACCGCGTCTTCTTTGAGAGCGAGGTCGACGAGCCCGGCCTGCGGCTCGTCGACGAGTACCTCGCCAGCGGCGTCTTCGTCGCCAGCGAGGGCGCCATCGGCATCTTCAACGCCGAGGTCAAGCACATGCCCTTCTTCATGCTGCGCAAGCGCGACGGCACCGGCCTCTACGCCACCAAGGACCTCGCCCTCGCCCGCCTGAAGTTCGAGGAGTACCGCATCGACCGCTCGATCTACGTCGTCGACGTGCGCCAGAGCGATCACTTTCGCCACGTCTTCCTCACCCTCAAGAAGATGGGCTTCGCCCAGGCCGAGCGCTGCCAGCACGTCCCGTACGAGATGGTCGAGCTGCCCGACGGCCCGATGGCCACCCGCAAGGGCAACGTGGTCCTGTTTCGCAGCCTGCGCCAGCAGATGACCGAGCACATCCGCCGCGCGTACCTCGACAACAATTATTCCGGTGAGTGGCCCGAGGAGGAGATCGTCGCCGCCGCCAACATGATCGCCATCGGTGCCATCAAGTACGGGATGCTCGCCCGCGACGTGAACCAGAAGATCGTCTTCGACATGCCCGCCTGGCTCGAGCTCACCGGCAACACCGGCCCCTATCTGCAGTACACCTGCGCCCGCGCCCAGTCGATCCTCGGCAAGTGCGCAGAGGTCGGCAAGTCCCTCGACACCGCCCTCACCGGCTCCCTCGCTAGCGTCCCGACGCCCGCCGACATCCACCCTGACGAACGCGCTCTGCTCCTCGCGCTCGACCGCCTGCCCGCCGCCGCCCACGCGGCCGCCCAGCAGTTGCGCCCCTCGCTCCTCTGCACCTACCTGTTCGAGCTGGCCCAGAGCTTCAACACCTTCAACGCCCACTGCCCGGTCAAGCCCAGCGAGGGCGACCAGCTGCAGCTGCGCCTGCTGCTCGTCACCGCCACCGCGAACGCGATGCGCCACGCGCTCGGTCTGCTCGGCATCCCGGCGCTGCGTCGGATGTGATCAGGCCACCGCGCGCTGGACCAGCCGCAGCTCGAGCTCAAAGCCAGCGACGGAGGCGCCGTCCGGGTTTCGCGTCAGCGTCACCGCCAGCCGCACAACCACCGCGTCGTCCCCCTGCGGCGTGCAGCTGAGCACACGCGCCGCGGCGCACAGCGAGCACGGCGCCTCGACCGGCGCAAACGCCTGGACCTTGCGGATCGCACGCACGGCGAGCGCGTGGCCCCGCAGCGGCCCCGCCCGCCCCAGCGCCGTCAACGTGCGAGAGATCGCAAAGTCGATCGGGCACGTCGCCGCCAGCGTCTGCCACACCCGCTCCGGGTCCGCGCCCCCGCCCGAGAGCCCCTGCACCAGCCGCGCCGACATCCGGGCCAGACGATACGCCGCCAGCTCGCCCGCCTCGACCCGCACCTCCGGCGCCCCGAACTCCGCGCCTGCCTCCCACATCGTGCCCGCCATCCGCCTCGCCCCATCTTCGCAAACCACCGGCGCCGCTGTCATGGCGCGAGGTCGCGCAGGCTGTCCTCAAGGCCAGCCGGTCAGCTCGCGCAGCAGCATGCCGAGGCCCGCGCTCGTGGCGTTCGCGACCAGCGCCCACAACAGCGGATGCGGCACCCGCAACGCCCGCAGCAGCAGCCCTTCAGCCACCACCGCGAAGCTCTCCGCGGTCACAAAAAATAGCTCGTAGCGCCAGTCTGCCAGGCCGGGCGACCACGCGACCAGCCGCAGCCACGCTTGCGACGAGAACAACACCGGGATCACAAACCACACATAGGGGTGCGTGGCCATCGACGCGAGGAAGGCGAAACCGAGGCGCCAGCGCAGCGACTCGCGCGGCATCGGGTCTCCGCGCGCATCCACGCGGTGACGAAACGCCGCGAGGTAGATCGGCATCTCGAGCGCCTGGGTGAACACGAAGGCCGAAAACCACGCGGAGATCACGAGGCACGAATCCTAGCCCGATTTTCCAGGTCTCGGGTGACCCTCCTCCACGCCGCCGGGCGTTGTCGCTCGGGTCCCACGCTGATATGGTCCTGCCCAGCACTGCTCGTGCCCGGGAGCCACGCCCTCATGACCTTCCTTCAGCGCCTCGCTCTCTCCGCCCTCCTCCTCGTCCCCGCCTGCAACGACGGCGAGAGCGGCGTCGTCGCCGACTACCTCGACAGCGCCGACGCCTACGCCCGCGGAGTGTGCGAGTGCGAGTACAACAACGCGCTGCTCCTGCTCGGCCTGCACCCGCCCTATGGCTCCCCCGACGAGTGCCTGATGGACCTGCCCGCCAACTCGGCCGAGCGCGGCTGCGTTGAGGGCCTGTTCAAGGACGCCTCGGTCGACTACAGCGCCGTGCTCGACTGCCGCGCCGACGCCCAGCGCAAGGCCACCGCCTGCCTCAACTCCCTGACCTGCACCGACACCGCCCGCATCGACTGCTACACCACCGCCAGCGACGAGATCCAGCTCTGCCCTGACCTGCCCAACGACGTCGAGTCGCAGCTCACCGACTGCCTCTACAACTGATCGATCGGCCGCTCATGCTGACCCGCGCCCAGCTCGCCGCGAGCATCGATCACACGTTGCTGCGCCCGACGGCCACGCGCACGCAGATCGAACAGCTCTGCGCCGAGGCCCGCGAGCACCGCTTCGCCAGCGTGTGCGTACAACCCTCTCGCGTGGCCCTCGCCCACGCCTGTCTGATGGGTCAGGTCCCCGTGTGCACCGTGATCGGCTTCCCGCTCGGCGCCAACCGCCCGCAAACCAAGGCCGCCGAGGCCCGCCTCGCCGTGCACGAGGGCGCACACGAGCTCGACGTCGTCATCGCCCTCGGCCTCCTGCGGGACGGCGCGCACGATGAAGTGATCGCCGACCTCGCCGGGGTCGTCGCCGCCGCCGACGGCCGCCTGGTCAAGGTGATCCTCGAGACCGCGCTGCTGGAGCCCGCCGAGATCGACCTCGCCTGCGAGCTCGCCGTCACCGCCGGCGCCGGCTTCGTCAAGACTTCCACCGGCTTCGGCTCGGGTGGCGCCACCGTCGAGGCCGTCGCCCGCATGCGCCGCGCCGTCGGACCCAACATCGGCGTCAAGGCCTCGGGCGGCATCGGCGACGCCGCCACCGCCCGCGCGATGCTGGCAGCAGGCGCGACCCGCCTCGGCGCCAGCGCCTCCCTCAAGCTCCTCGCCGAATGGGACGCTCCTGTCCCCGTGAACATGTCCGGAAGTACAGGCTACTAATGCAGCACGGTTACGAGTCCGCCGAGCGGGTGCGCGACGCCGAGGGTCGGCAGTACCACATCGGCCTCGCCCCCAACGAGGTCGCGCGCCACATCATGCTGGTCGGCGACCCAGCGCGGGCCACTCGCGTCGCTGGTCTCTTTGACCGCGTCGAGCTCGAGCGACGCAACCGCGAATTCGTCACCTACACCGGCGAACACCGCGGCCTGCGGGTCACAGTGATGGGCACCGGCATGGGCACTGGCCCGACCGAGATCGCCGTGGTCGAGCTGTGCCAGATCGTCGACAAGCCGGTCATGATCCGCTGCGGCAGCGCAGGCGCGCTCCAACCGGACATGCAGCTCGGCGACCTCGCCATCAGCCAGGCCGCCCTCCGCCTCGAGAACACCACCTGCTTCTTCGTCGACGAGGGCTACCCCGCCGTCGCCGACCCACAAGCAGTGCTCGCGCTGGCCGCCGCCGCCGCTGCCGACGGACAGCGCTTTCACGTCGGCATCACCGCCACCGCCCCCGGCTTCTACGGCGCCCAGGGCCGCAAGATCCCCGGCTTCATGCCCCGCGAGCCAGAGATCGTCGCTCGCCTCGCCGCTCAGGGCGTCAAAAACCTCGAGATGGAGACCTCTGTGCTCCTCACCCTCGCCACGCTGCGTGGCTTCCCGGCCGGCGCCGTGTGTGCCATCTACGCCACCCGCCACGACAACATCTTCATCACTCCCGCGCAGAAGGATGCCGCCGAACTCGCATGCGTCCGCTGCGGCCTCGAGGCCCTGCACATCCTCGACGCCATGGAGTCCGCCCGCGGCACCAGCCCGATGTGGCACCCCGGCCTGACGCTCAAGCGCTGACGCTCACTCGGCAGACATCGGCGGATCGTCCAGGCGCTCGCCGACCGCGAAGGGCTTGCCCGCCGCGTACGCCTGCGCCGGCATGCGCTTGCCGCCGACCACCTGCAGCTCGGCGACACACACGACGCCCTCGCCGCACGCGACGTGCATGCCCATCCGATCGACCGCGAGCACCTGCCCAGGCGCCGCATCGTCCGGGCGCGTCCGGTTCGATGGCGCCGCAGCAAACAACTTCAGCACCACAGACCCACGCCCGGTGAACGCCCCCGGCCACGGATCCATGCCGCGCACGTGATCGACCACCTGGCCCGAAGAACAGGTCCAACGCGTCAACCCCTCAGCCTTGCTCAGCATCGGCGCCAGAGTCACGCCCGCTGGGTCCTGCGGCGTCGGCGGAGGCAGCCCCGGCAACTCGCGCAGCACCGCTTCCAACAGGACCCCCCCGAGCGGTGCGAGCCGCTCGAAGAGCGCGCCGCTGGTCTCGAGCGCCCCGATCGGCGTGACCAGCACACGATGCACCGGCCCAGTGTCGAGCCCCTCCTCCATCTGCATGATCGCCACGCCGGTCTCGCGGTCACCCGCCAGCACCGCCCGCTGGATCGGCGCCGCCCCGCGCCAACGCGGCAGCAGCGAGGCATGCACGTTAAGGCACCCGAAGCGCGGCAGCTCGAGGATCTCCCGCGGCAAGATCCGCCCATACGCAGTCACCACGATCACATCCAGCTCGTGCCGCCGCAGCTCCGCCGCCAGCGTCCCGTCGCGCACTTTGGTCGGCTGCAGCACGGGCAACCCGAGCGCCAGCGCGGCCTCTTTCACCGCGGGCGCCACCAGCTTGCGCCCACGCCCTGCTGGCCGGTCCGGCTGGCTCACCACCACCCGCAGGTCGCACACACGTGCGACCGCCTGCAGGCTGGCGACCGCAAACTCAGGAGAGCCCATAAAAGCAGCGCGCAGGGTCATGATGCTCCGGACAACTGGGCCAGGTAGGCCTCGCGCATGGCCTCGTCGAGCAGCACCTCGCGGGCCTCGTCGAGCGCCGCGTGCAGCTCGGCAAGGAGATCGGCCAGCTCCTCGCGGGTGCGCGGCTCGAGCTGCTCGTCGGCGAAGGTGTCGCGCAGGTCCGCGTACGCACGCAGCAACTCCGCCCGACCCGCCTCGCGACCGACACCGAGCAGCGAGAAATAGTCAGAATCTCGCGCCAACGCGAGCCGCTCATCGATCCGCCGGCGGTCGATCTCGACCAGAGCCGCCTCCGCATCAAACTCGGCGGGCACTGCCAGGTCGGCCGCGAGCAGCACACAACTCGCGGCCCACAGCTCGCGCTCATCGAGCCCGTCCTCCGCGACCAACAGCCCGAGCTCTCGACCTCCGTCGAGCAATTCGAGCCAACCCTCGGCCCCGGGCCAGCGCAGCTCATCAGCCAAGGCCGCGAGATCGTCGACGTCGAGACGGAGCCTCGTCGACTCCGGCAGCACGTCGCGCATGCGCTCCAGACCCAATCCCAACCGCGCCCCCGCGACCAGCATCGCCAGCAGCGGCGTCTCAACATCGATCTCCGCGGGTGGTGCCCCGGCCTCGGTTTGCCAGTGCTCCGCCGCGTCGCAGCACAGCGATTCGCAGATCCGCTGCACCGCATCACGCACCGCATCTTGCTGCTCGCGTGGCTTGAGCAGCCCGGCCTGGACCAGGCGCCTGGCCGAACCCGCAAGCTCGCCGTCGATCACCCGCGCCGCCGCCGATTGCTGCCCGCGACCCAGAAGCCCGCGCGCCTGCAAGCGTACCAGCAAACCGTCGCCCGCCGCCGTGCTCGCCGCATACACCGGTAGTCCGCGCCGCCACCATACCTGCTTGACCACGCCGCCAGCGAAGCCGACCACCAGCCGCCCCGTGAAACGCCGCTTGTGCAGCTGCCACAACCGCCGCAGCACGTCGATCCCGGCCAGCGGCTCCGCGTGACTCAGGTCGGTCCGTGTCCGTCCGACGTCGGCCCGTGGTGTCTGCAGGCGCATCGTCGTCTCACTCGCGTCGCGCTTGCCGGCAACCCGCGGCACGACCTCTCGCCCTGTTCCCTCGACCCGGCTCTCGCGCCCGCGGGGCTCGGGCGCACGCTCAAAGCGCGGCGCCAGCACACGTGCTGTCGTATCTCCCGGCCCGCTGCGTGGCCGCCGCTCGGACTCACGAGCAGACAGCCGGTCCGTCGCATCCACGCGGCCTGGCCCACGGATCGCCGGCGTCACATCCGACCGGTCTCCGCGGGCAGGCGCGGCCATGGATCGCACCTCGCTCGGCTCCGCCATCGCTACGCCAGGTCGACGCAAACGCTGGGTATCTTCCCCCTGCTCGAGTGCGCGGACGAGCCGCTGCGTCGGCTCGGGGCGCCTCGAGGCCCCGGGATCGCTCGGCTCCGCGTTGGCGAGCAGCGCCTCGGCGTCGGGCGTATCGATCCCCTGGTCGACATCGGGCAATGCATGGAGCCCGAGCGACTCGAGGTCATCGGGCTCGGCGTCTCCAGCCTCGTGCGACTTGAGGCGCGCCGCGAGGATCTCCAGCGTGCGATGGAGCTGCCCGAGCACAGGGTCCCCAGCGCTCCGACCGGTGAGCGGCCGCACGGTCTCTGGGGCCTCGCCATCGTCTTCCCCGCGACCAGGGGCGCCAGGCCCCACGACATCGGCGAGCACCCGGGCCAACTCCTCATCGCTCACGGGCGCGGCCAGAAAGTGGTCAGCCCCCAGCTCGAGCACATCGGCCAGGTCTCGCAACTCCCCACCCAGACTGCCAATGAGGATCAACGGAACCTCGTCTCGCCCGCTCCGTGCTGCATCGACGAGCGTGGCGGCGTCGGTCTCCCCCAGGCAGATCAGCACCGCGGTGGCCACCGGCGCCGCCGCGACCCGCTCCCCGAGCTCACGTTCGCGCACCGGCGTGACTGTGTACCCGAGGTCCTGCACACGGGGGATGAGGCTCCCACGCTGGCTGCGGTCGCCGACAATGAGGATCTCCGGGGCCAAGGCGGCCGGAGTGTACCCCAGGCCGATGGGCGCTCGTGGGCCCCGTCAAACCGGAAAAAACCCGACCTCACGTGCATAGACCCACCACTGGCACAGTCTGTGGGGAGGTCGCTCCCCAGTCTCGCACGACCCAGAGTAGACTGTAGCCCGTTCAACCGCCCGAGGAACTTCTAATGCACGCCACCCTGGTCTCCCTGTTTCAGCGTCCGGCCAAGCTCCTGGCCGCCACCTTCGCCGCCAGCATGCTCTTCATCGCCCCATCGGCGAGCGCCCTCGACGAGCGCCCGTCTGCAACCGGCTACTGGAAGACGATTGACGACGAGACCGGCGAGACCAAGTCCATCGTCAAGATCTACGAGGTCGACGGCAAGCTCTACGGCCGCGTCGACAAGCTGCTGCTCAAGCCCGGCGCCCTGTGTGACAAATGCGAGGGTGACGACTACAACAAGCCCATCGAGGGCATGGTTGTGATGTGGGGCATGTCCGACGACGACGGCGACGGCGACTGGACCGGCGGCCAAATCTTCGACCCCCAGAAGAACAAGACCTATCGGTGCCAAATCTGGCTCAAGGACGGCAACCTGATGGTCCGCGGCTACCTCGGCCCGTTCTACCGTACCCAGACGTGGATCCGCAGCCGCGGCTGATCGCCCGCGACGGACTGACAGCGACCGCCGGCCAAGCCCGCGGTCGCTGTCATTGACACTCGAGGGTTACGAAGTCCGGGTGGCCTTGCAGTGGCCCTCGCCGTCAATGTGCCCGAGCGTCGTGGTCAGGTGCTCGATGAAGTGCCACAGATCGACGATGTCCGTGCTCCCAACTTGATAGTTGGGCAATGGCCGGAGGTCGACCGCCTCGAGCTCACCGCGGCTAACTTCGCCATCGCCGTCCTGGTCTGCGCCAGCGATCAGCTCGAAGGTGACGTTCGGCGTCTTCGAGAACAGGTCGTCGTACATCAAGTGATCGCCATGGATGGTCAGCTGCACCACCGCCGGCTGGCCCCCGCGCACATCCGCCAGCGACTCACACTCGCTGTAGTCGGTGTGCGTGCCGAAGCCCCACGCGAAGTGCTTGCTCGTGCCCCCCTTCGTCGCCGTCCCCGCCACGTACACCGAATAGCCACCCTCCTGCATCAGCGTCAGGTCCGCGGCCGTCGCATTGCCCGCGGTCGCCTTGGCGTCCGGGGCGATCGTGAAGCTGGTGTCGTCGTAACGACCGAGGCTCACCAGGTCCGACCCGACCTCCTGGCCCGCCCCGTCCGAGGCCTTCGTCAGGTCGAACACCTGAAACTCGGCCAACCGTAGCCCCGGCGCCGCGCCCAGCTCCGCCACGGCGACGCGGCCGACGTTGACCAGGAACTTCTCGTAACGCAGCGACCAACCGTCGGAGAAGATGTCCGACGGCAGCCCCTCCTCGATGTACGCCTCCCCGTACACCCGAACCTCCAGCGCCTCATTACGCGCCGTATCGCAGGCGGCGAAGCACAGGGGTAGGATGAAGATGCAAGCTTCGCGCAGCATGGTCATGTCCTTCACTTGGAGCTCGCGTTGTAGTGCACATGCGACTGCAGCGTGCGCCGCAGGATGTTGTGGGACTCGTCGCCCGGTTCGATGGTGACCGAACCATCTGCGTCGTCATCCAGCGCCGCGAAGTCGAGGCCATCAAACAACGACTTGCCCTCGACTGGATCCGTCGGCAAAAACTGGAACTCGATCGGGTCGACGCTCGTCGCATCCACGGTGTCCTCGAAGGGCGCCCCGACCAGCTGGGTCCCGGCCGCAATGTCGAGCACCGCCGTGAACGCCACGGACCGCTTGTCCTTGCGCGCCACCCCAGCGAAGTGCGCCGCGTGTCCGAGCAGCGGGTCCGCAGCCGCGAGCCCGTCCGCCGCCGTCGCCGCACGAAACGTGAAGTTCACGCCGTTGTAGTCACCGGTCAGCATGTCCGCCGTGCCGAGCTTCATCCCGTCGTGCGCCTTCCAGTCGAGGATGAAATCACCCGCCAGTTCACCCGTGACATCGCCGCCGGAGTAGTGCCCGGGATGCGCCCAAGCCCGCGAGATCAACCAATCTCCGAGCGACGCGCTCGCCCCGTGCATCTCGCCGAGGATCGTAAAATGAAGGTCCGTCACGGCGATCCGTGCGGTCATAAGCTCCACCGTCCAGCCGGCGTCGTTGGTGCTCGGCGTGATGCCGCTGGCGTCGAGCTCGACGTCCAGCGGCACATGCACTGCCTCTTGACTGGGTGTGCAGGCGAAGAAGCCAAGAGCTGTCATCAAGAAAAATCGCTTGTGCATGGTCATCACATCAAGAACAGCGTCGTCGCCAGCCGGACCGCCAACGGCGGCCCGGCGATGTAGTGCAGCGTCGGCAGGGTACTCCGCGCCTCGCTCGTGTCCCAGTAAGACGCGTAGTGATACTCTCCCTCTTTCCACCTCGCATACGTCGCATTGTCCACCTGCAGATCGAGCTGCAGCGGCCCGCGACGATACCCAACACTGAGATCGAGCAGCGCATACGACGAAGCCGTCGCCCCGTGCGGCAGCGGCCGCGCCCCCACGACCTGGAGGCGCGCCCCTGCCCGCACCCCGTTCGGATGGACTAGCGTCAACGTGCTCGCGCTCAGCAGCGGAGGCGCCCCCGGGATCGGGCCCCCCGACTCCACGAAGCGAGCGTTCACCACGGTCAAGTCCTGGCGCAGCTCGAGCCACGGCAGCGGCCGCGCCGACACATCGAACTCCAGCCCGAGGCGACGCGTCCGGTTGAGCTCGATGTTCACCGCCGAGACGTGGTCAAACACCAGCTCGCGGTCGATCCACGTTCCGAACGCCGCCACACCGGCCGTCAGCCACTTCTTTCCCGTGTAGCGCGCCCCCAGCTCGATCGCGTCCGATGGAAAGATTCGACCCGTCCCACCCTTGTAGCGATCGAGCACCACATCCGACGGCGTCGTCACCCCGGCGAGGATCGATCGCGCCTCCGGGGCCCGCAGTCCGCGGCCATACGCCGTGAACAGGGACACCCGCTCGCCGAGCTTAAACGCCGCCAGCAACCGCGGCGACGCCCGGCCGAGGACCTTCTTGCGCCGCGCATCATCGTGCACGTGATCGACGACGTCGTATGCAAACATGTCCGCCCGCGCCCCACCCTCCAGCGTCAACCACCCCGTCGGTCGCCAACGCAGCCCCGCACGTGTGTGCGCCGCGTGTTGACCGATCCCCAGATCCCAGTTCTCCTGAACCACCTGATGCTCGGCGTCCACCCGTCGATCGGTCTGCGCCACGGCGTCGCCCTGCCACGCCCCGCCGACCATCAACGTCAACGTGTCGGCGAGCGGCCGCGCATACTCGATCTGGTAACCGGCCGAGAAGAATCGGTGCATCTGCGCCCGGCGATCCCCGTTCACGGGATCTTGCAGGTAGCCGGTGAAGTTCTCGAGCATGTCAAAGCGGCGAAACTGACCGTACACACGCTGCTCGAGGCGCCCTCGCCCAAGCGAGATCTGGTGGCGCAGACTGACCAGCGCTCGCAGCGAGCTGCCGCCGCCGTCGGTCTGATACGCCCCGTCGCGCGCCACCTTCCCGTCTGCCACGTCGGCAGCCGCCACCGCGCCGGGCGAACCGAAGGTCGCGTAGTAGCCCGCGCCGAGCAAGTCGAGCGTCCCGTGCGACGGGCTGTCGACCAGGCGGATCTGGTCGATGCTGCTGACCCGCGACGCCTGCCGACCTACCGCGAAGCCGCGGTCGTGCATCGCCTCGAAGGCCAGGAAGCTCTGCTTGCGCAGCCCCTTCGGCGCGTGAACCACCACGCCACGATGACGGATCGTGCTGCCGAGCTCATAACCCACCCGGGTGCCGCGCACCGACGGATCGACCCCAAGCTCGAAGCGGATCGTCCCCGCGTTGGCGAAGTTGCCCTGATTGATCTGAAACGGCCCCTTGCTGACGCTGATCTGCCGCACGACCTCCGGGATCATGAAGTTGAGGTCCAGATACCCCTGCCCATGGATGTTCGACAGTTCATTGACGGGGATCCCCGCGACCAGCACCTCCACGTCGGATCCGTGCGCCGCATCGAAGCCCCGCAGGAAGATCTGCTGGCCCTTTCCCTCCGCACCGTGCTGGCTGAGCAACACCCCCGGCACCAGGCGCAGCAGGTCGTCCGCGGAGCGCCGGCGCGGAGCCACCGACAGCTCGCGTGCGTCGATCACCCGTTGCGACGCCAACAGCGGCGGACGCTTTGTGGTCACCAGAGTCGCATATCGCGGTAACGCGCCGAAGCTTGGCCGAACCGGCATCGGAGCCTCGCGCGGCGCGGCGGCCTGCCCCGGCTGCGCCGTCGCCCGCGCAGGCAACAACCCCAGCAGCCCCACGAGCCCGAGCCACAACCTCGATCCCCGTGTGTATGCCAGAGCCACCAAGACCGGTCACGTGCCTGCGCCATACGCCGACGATCCGCCGCTGGATCGTCGGCCGGTAGCCATTTGCCAGAGCTCGTCGCCGACCCGCATGCTCGCTACGATACCCAAGACCAGGCCCCAACAGTCACCGACATTCGCGCCCTGTCGCAGCAACAGGTGCGCGCCGAGCCCTGGCGAGAAGTTCAGGTTCGCTACCGCCAGGGTCTCCGAGTGTTTCGCGCTACCATCGCGGCCATGAACCAGGCCGGCACCACCGTCAACTTCACCCGCCCCGACGGCCAAAGCGCCCCGGGCCTCGCCTTCCACGGACCCAGCCGCGACGCCCCGGCGATCGTACTCATCCAGGAGTGGTGGGGCATCAACGCCCAGATCTGCGGCGTCGCCGGGCGACTCGCAGACGCTGGCTACAACGTCCTCATCCCCGACCTCTACCGCGGCAAACAGGCCAGCGCCCGCGAGGAGGCCCAGCATCTCATGGGCAACCTCAATTTCCCCGACGCTCTGTTCCAGGACCTCGCCGGCGCCGTCGCCATGACCCGCGAGCACCACGGGAAGACCGCCGTCATGGGCTTTTGCATGGGCGGCGCGCTCACGCTCGCCGCCGCCGTCCACCTCCCCACTGCCTCGGCCGCGATCTGCTTCTACGGCGTCCCACCGGCCGCTCTCGCCGACCCGCGCAAGCTACAGGTCCCGCTGCAGTGCCACTTCGCCGACCACGATGACTGGTGCACCCCCGAGGTCGTGCACACCCTCGAAGACCAGCTGCAACACGTGCCGGTCGAACACGAGCTCCACCGCTACGACGCCCACCACGCCTTCTTCAACGAGGCTCGGCCCGAGGTCTACAACCCCGACGCCGCCGCCCTCGCCTGGCGCCGCAGCCTCGCCTTCCTCGCCCGTCACCTCGGCGCCTGATCACAGCAGCGTCTGCGGATCGACGTCCATCACCGCCGAGGTCTTGAAGTCGCCGCTGCCGTCGAGCCCGAGCTGCGGCCGCAGCTGCTTGAGCAACCACCGCAGCGGCGGCCTCGCGCTCGCCCGGATCAAGAGCTGCCAGCGGATCTTGCGGTTGACGCGCTCGATCGGCGAAGGCACCGGTCCGAGCAACGCCAGCGGTGCACGCCCCTCCTGTTGCCGCGCCGCCCCCTCCACGCAAGCCCGGACAAACGCACCGATCTGCTCCGCCCGCCGCCGCACTGCGACCTCATCGGCCCCCGAGATCCGCAGCAGCGCGAGAAACCCGAACGGTGGGTTGCCCAGCTGTTGCCGCTTCTCCAGCTCCCACGCCGCGAAACCGGCGAAGTCGTGCTGTGCCGCCATCGCCACAGCCGGGTGACTCACGGCGTATGCCTGCATCAACACCCGCCCCGCCTTCTCGCCCCGGCCCGCGCGCCCGCTCACCTGCGTCAGCAGCTGAAAGGTCCGCTCCGCCGCCCGAAGGTCCGGCATCCCCAGCCCGTGGTCCGCGTGCAAGATGCCCACCAGCGTCACCCCCGGAAAGTCGTGCCCCTTCGACAACATCTGCGTGCCGACGAGGATGTCCGCCTCGTGGTTGCGAAAGCGGGTCAGGGTCTCGATCAGGCCCTTGCCGCGGCTGGTATCGCGGTCGAGCCGCAGCACCCGCGCCCGCGGGATCTCCTTGCTCACCGCCAGCTCGACCCGCTCCGTCCCCGCGCTCCCGTGCAGCAGCTCGCCCTGCCCGCAGGTCCGGCAGCGCTCCGGCGGCGCCTCGATGTGCCCACACAGGTGGCACATCAAGCGATTGCGTTGCAGGTGATACGTCATCGACGGCGCGCTGCAATCTGGACACTGATGCAGCGCCCCGCACTCACTACACACCAGCGTCGTCGCAAAGCCACGGCGATTGAGGAACAAGATCGCCTGCTCCCCCGCCTCCACCGTTTCGGTCAGGGCAGCCTTCATGCGCGCCGTCAGCAGCGTATCGGGGTCCGGACGATGCACCGCCAGCGGCACCATCTCCACCTGCGGCAGCGGCCGCGGCGTCGGCCGCGTGTCGAGCCTTAGCCACCGATAACGACCTGCCCGCGCCTGCTCGTAGGTCTCGAGCGCCGGCGTCGCGCTACCCAGCACCGCCAGCGCCTTCTCGTCACGCGCCCGCACCAGCGCCACGTCACGCGCGTTGTACCGCACGCCCTCCTCCTGCTTGAACGACGCGTCGTGCTCCTCGTCGACCACGATGACCTTCAAGTCCGCGACCGGTGCGAACACCGCCGAACGAGCCCCGATCACGATCGGCCGCAATCCCATCCTGATCTGCTGCCAGGCATCGAGGCGCTGACGCGGCGTGAGCCCGCTGTGCAAGACCGCCACAGTATCGCCGAAGCGCGCGCGAAATCGGTCCGACAGCTGCGGCGTCAAGGCGATCTCCGGCACCAGCACGATCGCCCCGCCACCGCGTCGCCGTGCCTCGGCGATCAACTGCAGATACACCTCCGTCTTGCCCGACCCCGTCACGCCGTGCAGCAGCGACACCGCGAAGGCCCCCGCGTCCATGTCAGCGATCAGCGAAGCCAGGGCCCGCTCCTGATCGCTCGTCGGAGCTTGCGGCGTCGAGCTCTCGTGCGTCTCTGCCGCGAAGGGATCGAGCGCCCGGAGCCGCTCTTCGGCGACGACCAGCCCGGACTCGAGCAGCCCACCGATCAGCTCACGCAGCCGCGGAAACGGCCCGCGTAACTCCCCCGCCGGCAGCCACACCCCTGGAGGCACCGTCTCGAGCATGTCGAGCAGCGCTCGCCGTTGTTTGCTGCGCCCCACGATCTCCTGGATCTTCGTCTCACCACCTGCCCCCTCGCGCAGATAGTCCGTGCGGCGGTAATGCGTCTCGACCCGCGCCCCCTCGTCGGCCCCGTCATCCCAGCGGATCGTGCACAACTCGCGCGTCGCCAACTCCCCCAGGATCCGCAACACCCCGTTGATCCGCGGCTTGAGCGAGGTCAGCCGCTCGACCGCGAGCTCCTGCCTCGGCGCCGTCGCCAGCGCTGCCAACACCCGCTGCTCGGCCACCGAGGGCACGTAGGGCCCGCCGCCCTGCGGCGTGAGCACGAATTCCCGCGCCGACGCCAGCGCCGCCTCCCCGGCCTTCGTCAAGCTGGCCTTTCGGACATCTGCCCCGGTCAGCAGCCCTGGCAGCGCCAGCCGGTACACCTCGCCGACCGGCGCGACATAGTAGTCCTGCACCCACTCGCAAAGGCGCACCAGGCCCGGCGTCAGCGACGGTGCCCCCGGCGGATCGAGCGTCTCCTCGATTCGCCGCAGCTTCCCTCCTGTCGGCTCACCCGCCACCTCGCGCACCACCCCCACCAACCCGCGCGCTCCGAACGGCACCAGCACGCGCGCCCCTGCCTCCGGAGCGCTCGTCCACTCGGCCGGCACGGTGTACGTGAAGGCGCGATCGAGCCCGACCGGCAGTGCCACCGATACCAGACGCTCGCTCACTCGTCGCCTCGCCGGAGCGCTTCCACCGACTGATGCAGCGATCGCCACAACCGATGCCGCGCCAGCGACCGATCCAACAGGCCCGCGACCACCAGCACCCCACCGACTCCAAAAAGCAGCCGTTGCACCCACGACCACCACAGCACCAGCAGCCCCGTCTCGCTGGCGTCGACCGCCCGCGCAGCCCCGGCACACACGCTCGCCACCATCACAGCGACCAACACTGGCACCAACAGCGCCAACACCACTCGCAACCCACTGCGTTGCGAGCCCGCCCCGAGCCCGCGCCCCGCTGCCGAGTCGACAAAACCAAGTCGCCCACCCAGCGCCGCCAACACCAGCACCAGCACCGCGACCGTCCCGAACCCGCGCAACACCGCAGCAACCAACCCCGCGATCTCGACCCTCCCCCCGGCGACACTCGCGTCCAACGCCGCCCGAAAGTCCCGCAGCAGCCCCGGCCCAAACCAACGCAACCCACCAGCGAGCCCAAGGCACAACACACCTGGCAGCACGAACCAGGACGCGGGCCGCAGCCCGGCGCGATGCGCCCGCGCAAGGCGCCGTGGATCGGGGGCGATGCTGCCTTCGTCAGCCAAGGCAGCGAGATGTAGCGCGAGAGCGCCCCCCAGCCAAGAGATCTTCCGAACGGCCATCCCAAGAAGCACAACGAGCCGGCCCCTTCCGGGGGCGGCTCGTAGCACGCACAGCCGCGATGGTTCAGCGCGCCGGCTCAGGCACGATCACCTGCACGCGAAAGCCGACGAGGCAGCGCGCCTGACCAGCGCCGGTCTTGTAGCTCGGCACGATCTCCACCTTGTCCGCCGACCGCATCGCCTGGAACAGCAGATCGATGTTCGCCTCGGTCAGGTTCTTCCCGTTACACGCCGTCCCGCCCCACTGGTACTTGCGGGACGTCGAGCCCTCGTTGACCACCAAGTTGCCGCGCTCGGCGGCATAGTCGTCGGCGCTCGTCTCATTGATGGTCACCGCAGCGACCGTGCCCTTCAGACCATCGGCGTCCGCGTACGCGACGGCCGGGACCAGAACAACAGCCGCAAGCGCGGCACCCTTCATGACTCGTGAACGAAGCGACATTTGTGGTTCCCTCTCGCGGTGCTTGTTGAAAGCGGGGGTCAAAGACCGCGTGCCGCAGTCTCCTATTCATGCCGCCGTCACGCAATCCTGCCTCCCGGGGCACTTCCGCCCCGTCTTCACGTCGTTCTGCGCCTGCACGCGACTCCCCTCACAGGCGCCCGGCCGCCCGTCGCCAAGTCGACCTTGCGAAATGCCCGGTGAGATGTCCTTCGAGACATGTACTTCAAGCTGGTTGACATGTCCCGAAGGACATCTAAACCTTCCACGATTACCTGTCCCTTAGGACATGTGATTCGACGCGGAGGCCCCTACCACGCGTCCATCCGGTATCTGACATCGGTACCTTCGCCATGAAGCCTGCTGCGCGGCGGTTGACGGGCCGAGAAGCGGCTTTATCTTCCAACGACGCTCGCCAGGGATAACCGGGCGCCGCGATGAACCACACAGCCCCTGCAGGCGCGACGCCGCCGGGCGCGAGGAAAGCCATGACCCACCCAGAACTGCCCACGTCCCCGTTCCCGCTACTGCCCCTGCGCAACGGCGTCCTCTTTCCCGGCACGGTCATCACCGTGCCCGTCGGCCGCGCCCGCTCGATCGCCCTGATCGAGGCCCTCGAGCCCGGCAAGTCGATCCTCGGCATCGCCGTCCAGCGCGACGCCCGCGTGGTCGACCCAGAGCTCGCGGATCTGCAACCGATCGGCACCTACGCCCGTGTACGTCAAGTCCGGCGCACCGGTGACCGCAACTATCAGGTCGTCCTCGAAGGCATCGGCCGCTTCCAACTCGGCAACCTCCTCCACTCCAAACCCTATTGGACTGTCGAGGGCGAGGCTCTGCCCGACCTCGTCACCAACCCGCCGGAGGCCCGCGCCCTCGCCGAGTCGCTCGGCACCCAGGTCCGGGAGCAGCTCCAGGAGGTGGCACCCGAGGTCGTCGCCAATTTCGGCCAGTGGATCGAGATGCTCGGACGCGCCGATGACCCCGGACTGCTCGCCGACCGTGTCGCCGCCGCCCTCGGTCTCGACACCGAAAAGGAGGTCCAGGTCCTCCTCACCCGCGAAGCCAGCGAGCGCTTGCGCCTCGTGACGCGCCTCCTCGTCGAGGCCCGCACCATGGCCGAGTTGCGCAAGAAGATCGACTCTGAGGTGCGCAAGGGCCTCAGCTCAGGCCAGCGCGAGGTGCTCCTGCGCCAGCAACTGCGGGCGATCCAGAAGGAGCTCGGCGAGGAGCCCCGCTCCGATGAGCTCGCCACCCTGCGTGAGCGCCTCGACAAGGCGGAGCTCCCCGAGGAGATCCGCAGCGCCGCCGACCGCGAGCTGCGCCGCGTTGAGGGCATGAACAGCGCCCAAGCCGAATACAATGTGATCCGCACCTACCTCGAGTGGATCGCGGACCTCCCGTGGAGCGTCCGTGCCGAGGCCGAGATCGATCTCAACGCCGTCGCCAAGAAGCTGGACGACGACCACTACGGCCTCGACGAGGTGAAGAAGCGGATCCTCGAGCACATGGCCGTGCTCAAGGTGTCGGGCAACAACAGCCGCGCCACCATCCTCTGCCTCGCCGGCCCACCCGGCGTCGGCAAGACCTCGCTCGGCCAGTCGATCGCGGATGCGACCGGCCGTCCCTTCGTACGCATCGCCCTGGGCGGCGTACGAGACGAGGCGGAGGTCCGCGGACATCGGCGCACGTACGTCGGCGCTCTACCCGGCCGCATCATCCATGCCATGAAGAAGGCCGGCAAGAAGAACGCCGTCATTCTCCTCGACGAGATCGACAAGCTCGGCCAGGGCTGGATGGGCTCCCCGGAGGCCGCATTGCTCGAGGTCCTCGACCCCGAGCAGAACAAGACCTTCACCGATCACTACCTGGAGCTGCCCTTCGACCTCTCCGAGGTCACCTTCATCGTCACCGCCAACAGCCTCGAGACCCTTTCTGCACCGCTGCGCGACCGCCTCGAGATCATCGAGGTCTCCGGTTACACCGCCGAGGAGAAGCTGCACATCGGCAAGCAACACCTCCTCCCCAAGCAGCTCAAGGCCCACGCGATCGCCGAAGGCACGCTCCATGTCAGCGATGACGCCCTGCGTGCCATCATCCGCGACTACACCCGTGAGTCCGGCGTCCGCCAACTCACCCGCGAGCTGACGAAGCTGTGCCGCGCACTCACCCTCGAGTTCGCTCGCAGCAGCGACGCAAAACCCACCCGCCTCGCCATCGAGCCGGCGAACCTGCACAAGTACCTCGGCAAGGTACGCTTCATCAGCGAGGTCGCCGAACGCACCTCCGTCCCAGGCGTGGCCACCGGCCTCGCCTGGACCCCCGTCGGCGGCGACATCCTGTTCATCGAGACCTCGCGGATGCCCGGCAAGGGCCATCTCGAGATCACCGGGCAGCTCGGCGACGTAATGAAGGAGTCCGCTCGCGCCGCCCTGACCTACGTGCGCAGCAACGCGGAGGCACTCGGCATCGACGCCAGCTTCCTGAACACCCAGGACCTCCACATCCACGTGCCCGCTGGCGCAGTGCCCAAGGACGGCCCATCCGCAGGGGTGACCATCTTCACCGCACTCACCTCGCTGCTGACAGGCCGTCGGGTCCGCCCGGACACCGCCATGACTGGCGAATGCACGCTCCGTGGACGCGTGCTCCCGGTGGGCGGCATCAAGTCGAAGGTGCTGGCAGCCCATCGCGCCGGCCTCACGCGGGTCATCCTCCCGCACCGCAACGCCCGTGACGTCGACGACGTGCCGGTCGATGTCCGCGATCAGATGGAATTCATCTTCGCGGAGGACATGTCCCAGGTGCTGACCGCCGCGCTCGAGCCGAGCCTGCTCGGGACCAAACCCAAGGGCGACCTGGACCCCGGCGACAGCGAACCGCGCGAGCCAAGCACCAGCGAGACACCCCGCGCCGAGGCCTAAAAGTTCGCGGAGAAGCGAACCCCCAGACGAGAGATCGTTCGCCCGCGTCGACACTTCGCCGACGCGGGCGCACGCGTCTTCGCCACACAACGCGCCCGAAATGCCACAACCGCCCCGACAATCTGCGACATCGCGCGCGTTCGCCCGCAGCATCGCGTTGACTTGTAGAGACGACAGCGATTAACTGGAGTGCGTTGGCAGTTCCCGACCGAATCGGCCCGTACGAGATCGTTGAGCGCATCAGCGCTGGCGGCATGGCCGAGGTGTACAAAGCGAAGCAGACGGGCGCGGACAACTTCGAGAAGCCGATCGCCATCAAGCGGATCTTGCCGCACATCGCCCGCGATCCGAACTTCATCGGCATGTTCCAGGCTGAGGCGAAGCTCGCCGTCCAGCTCCAGCACGGCAACATTTGCCAGATCTATCAGCTCGGCCGCCACGAGGACTCCTTCTACATCGCCCTCGAGTACGTCGACGGTCGTGACATCGGCGCCATCCTCGACCTCCATCAGAAGCTGGGTCGCGGCATCCCGCTGCCGCAGGCCTGTCACATCATCAGCCGCGCCTGCGATGGCCTCGACTACGCCCACAACAAGAAGGACAACGCCGGCAAGCCGCTCAACATCATCCATCGCGACATCAGCCCGCCCAACTTGCTGATCTCGTACGAGGGTGAGGTCAAACTGATCGACTTCGGCCTGGCAAAGGCCGTCGGCTCCTCGATCCAAACCCAGGCGGGCATCATCAAGGGCAAGCTCGCCTACATGTCGCCCGAGCAGGTCCGCGGGACCCCGCTGGACGCCCGCAGCGACGTCTTTGCCCTCGGCATCGTCTTCTTCGAGCTGCTCACGGCCCGCCGCCTGTTCCGCCGCGACAGTGACCTCGAAACCTTCGACGCCGTACGTCAGTGCCGGATCCCCCGCCCCAGCGAGCTGAACCCCGCGATCCCAGCCGCCCTCGAGGCGATCCTGCTCAAGGCACTTACGCGCAACGTCGACGACCGCTTCGCCTCCGCCAGCGCGCTGAACGAGGCGATCCAGGAATTCGTACTCACCAATCGGCTGACCTTCCGTGGCGAACAGCTCGGCGAGTGGATGCGTAAGCTCTTCGCCCGCCGCAACAAAGCCTAGTCGCGGAGGCCTACCCGCGCGACCACCCGCAGATAGTCGGGCGACAATCGGTCGAGCTCGACGATGTCGACCGAGCTCGCCAGCGTATTGACCACGAAGAGCCGGCGCCTCGCCTCGTCAACCACCAACTCATTCGGTCCGTCATCGACCTCGATGGTGCTGATCACCTGGAACGCCCCGAGTCCGACCACAGCCACCTGATCGTCCGAGTAGCAGCTGATCAACGCGAGCCGCTCACCAACCACAGGGCGATGGATCGCCATCACGTTGGGATTGCGACACAGCGACACGGTGGCGATCTGGCGGTTGATCGGCTTCTTGTCGTCATCGAGCCGCGTGTCGACCAGCGACAGCGAGGGCGGCGTCGTATGGACAACGAGGAGGCGTTCACCCTTCTCTGGGTCCTCAAAGGCGAGGTCCGCCATGAAGGGCCGGTCCGCCGACTGCGTCGGGTTCACACCGACCAGCAGCGTGTCATCCCCAGGGATGATCGTGTCCCGTCCAGCGAACACGGTGAACACGCGCAGCCCTGGCCAGAAGCGGTGCGTCGTGTAGAGCATCGGCCGCGTGCACCCCCGCGTGTCAATCGGCGGATCGGCCGGATCACACGCCCTCTGCGCCACCGCGAAACCGCCGGCGAGCGTGTTTCCGTTGACCGGATCAGAGCGATAAAAGTCGCTCTCGACATCGGTAATCTTCGGCCCGTACTCGGCGTCGAGGGCGATCAACGTGATCGCACTCTCGCCGTCCTTCACGCCCTTGAGGTGGGGCAAATAGGCGTAACGAAAGCCCCCATTGTCGATAAAGATCCGCGCAGGATCGGGCGGCAGACGAGCCTGCTCCGGCCGGTTGCCCAAGTACTCGAGCACATGAACGGGGTCGCAGTCACCGCCACCGATCTGGCCACACTGGAGGCGCAGACCGTCGTCCGCGGGAACCACATCAACCCAGGTGATCGTCTGCGCGATCCCGGAGGGGATCAGCAAGCGCAGCGGGGCATCTGTGCCGGATGGTCGATCGAGCGCGATGTTGCCAGCGCCGCTTGGTAGACGCAGCGCGTGTTTGGGGGCGATAAACCACCGCGTTTCACACTCGCGGGGCGCCACGTCATCGTCAGCCGTACGCCGGCACGGATGCGCCGCGCTCGGCGTCGACTCCGGTAGCAACGGCGTCGCCAGCAGAGCCTCGTCGAGCAGCTTCAGGTCGATCGCAACGAGCGTACTCGCGTCTTCCCGCTGATCGAGGTTGCTGTTGGTCACCATCAACCACGCACCATCTGGCGTCAGCAAGGCACCGGTTGGCAGACGCAGTTCCTGTAGCTCAGGCGGTGTTGGCTCGCCCGAATTGCAGCCCAGTAGCACCGCCAGGGCGAGCCCCCACCGGCCAATGCCGCGACGCGTCATGGACGTAGCATCGCACCGCCGACCCAAGTCGCCAAGCCACGTCAGAGCCCGGGCCACGCGCGCAGCCAGGCCGCTGGATAAGCCGCCGACGCCGCCCCCAGGGCCACCAGGGCCGCCACCACCACCACCCAAGGTCGCACCCACTCAGTCACCGGTGCGGCCACGCCACGACTGGCCAGGCGCAATCCGAGGTCGAAGATCGCAGCGCTCAACAACACTGGCGTGGCAAAGGTCAGGCCCAGCACAAGGCAAGCCTGACCGGCGTCGATGGCCCAGGAGGCCAACGTCGGAATTCCCGGAAGCCACCGCGTGGGTGCCCCGACCGGCCACGCGTGCAGCACCTGTCGCAGTGCCAGAAGCAACGGCCGATGAACACCCGCGAACAGGCCGCCCGCCAGGCAAGCGACCATCAACAGCTGCGGCAGACCGCGGCTGCGCGGCACCTCCAGCCCCGCTGCGCTCTGGCCCGCCGCTCCGAGCAACGCTGCACCCGGAAGGCCAAGCAACACGCCGATCACGCTGCCAAGCAGCAGCTCGCAGACACCGACCTGCAACCACCGTGTAAGCGGTACCACCTCTGAGGCTTCCCTCGGCAGTACCACCAGCGTCGTGCAGATCGCCAGGACGGCCGCGATGCCCTCCCAAAGCGGACCGATTGCGGCGCGCCAGAGCATCTGCGCGCGCAACAGGCCGAACAGACGAAGCGCGCCCCAACCGAGCAGCGCGAGGGTCCCGCTCACAAGGACCTGCCCTGCCCCACCGCCGCGATCTGCATCCACAAGGCGGCCGTCCAGCTCGCCGTTTCAGCCAGCCACGCCCCGCCGCCGGCTGCCAGAACCAGCAACACCGCGGTCGCACGGGCCAAGAGAACGACCATCGGGTCGTGCAGACCGAAGCGATGCGCGAGCAGCCCGACCACGATCGCCGCACCGCCGGCCGCCAACGCCACGGGCAGGACCTGGGCGACCGCCATGCGCAGCGCCGCCTCAATCAGTGCCCCACTCATGAGTAGCCCTCCACCAACCCGCGAACGATCACATCCCAGCCGCCCACTGCCAGAAAGAGTGCGATCTTGAGCGGCAAGCTGACCACCGACTGAGAGCTGCCGCCAGACAGACCCAGCAGCAGCAGCACCTGTCCGACCACCAGATCGACGAGCACAAAGGGAACCAGAATGAGCAGGGAGATCTGCAGCGCCTCGCCCAGCTCGGTGACCAGAAACGCGGGGATCAGCGCCAGCGGGTGCTCTGCAGGTACCCCCTGTAGGTCGACAAAAAATCCGAGCTCACCCGGGTCCGCATGGCGCGCGAGGAACTCAAGCAGCGGTCCAAGGACACCTGCGAGCTGAGAGCCTGGTCCTTGCGCTACGCCTTCGATCCCTCCGGCCGCCTCGAGCGCCTCGAGGCTGGCAGCTGCGACCGGCCCCATCACTACCACGGTGATCGCAAGGCTCAGCGCAAACACGGCGCTCCAGGGCAACAGCAGTTCGGCTCCCAGGCCCACTCGGAGCGCCGACAGCACGATGCTCGTCTTTGTGAAGGCCGTGCATGTGATCGCCAGCAATGGCGCGGCCGTAAGCGCAGCCCAGGCGAGGATCCCAGGAGGGAGGTCAAATCCCATGTGACGCCTGCCCGTCCCGATTCACGGGCTCGCGGGTCCACGCGGGCAGCTCCGCGAGCTCCGTCAGCAACTGCGGTGGGCCGCTCGGACCCGTGCCCACAAGCAGGCGCCGCCCCTCAAGCTCGACCACATGAAGCCGGTGCCCCGAGCCCAGAGCGATGACTTTCGCCGGAAGCTTGCCCGCTCCGCGTGTGAGCCGGACCAACACCACGAGGGCCAGCAACAGCCCGAGGGCAACCAACGCAAAGACGATTCCCTCGTCGAGCTCGGCGAACACGGCCAACACCACGCCAGCCTATCGGCCACGCTTGATATCGCAAGAAACCGGCGTTTGCCCACCAGCTGCAAAAAATGAAACGAGCCCGCCGGAGAAACTCCGTGGGCTCGCTCATCAGCCTCGAGAGCTCCCAGCTAGTCAGCTGAGTCGGAGCCCGTCGGTGCGGGTGCCGGCTTGGCACCCTTTGCCTTCGGAGCACCCGCAGACACGAGCTCGATGATCGCCATCGGCGCGGCGTCGCCGACGCGCTGACCGATCTTGACGATCCGCGTGTAACCACCGGGGCGGCCGGCAAGCTTCGGAGCGACGTCATCAAAGAGCTTATGAAGGACCTCGCGGGTCCGGATCATGCGGCTGGCCATCCGAAGGGCGTGGACATACCGGCCCTGCTCGGCCGGTGTGCGCTGTTCCTTCGTCTTGCCGAGGATCTCGCCAAGGCGCAGGGAGATCGAGATCGTCTTCTCCGCGAAACGACGCAACTCCTTCGCCTTGGGCTCGGTGGTGGTGATCCGCTCGTGCTCGATCAGCGAGGTGACCATGTTACGAAACATGGCCGCCCGGTGGGACGAGCTGCGGCTGAACTTGCGACCCGTGTTCTGGTGGCGCATGGGTTAGGTCTCCTCGCGGGCCGGCGGCGGCCCCTGCCAGTTGTCGATCTTCATACCGAGAGACAGGCCCATCTGCGCGAGGATCTCCTTGATCTCCTTGAGCGACTTCCGGCCGAAGTTCTTGGTCTTGAGCATCTCGGCCTCGCTGCGCTGCACGAGGTCGCCGATGTAGTGGATGTTCGCGTTCTGCAGACAGTTCGCGGAGCGCACGCTGAGCTCGAGTTCGTCCACCGAGCGCCACAGGTACTCGTTGAGCTTGTCGGTCTCGCTCTGCTGCGGAATGGCCGCCTCTTCGATCTCTTCACGATTGATGAAGATCGACAGCTGCTCTTTCAGGATCTTTGCGGCAAAGGCCACGGCGTCCTCGGGGCGCACGGAGCCGTCGGTCCAGACCTCGATAGCCAGTCGGTCATAGTCGGTTCGATGACCGACGCGGGCGTTGGTCACCCGGTAGTTAACCTTCTGAATCGGCGAGAACAGTGAGTCGATCGGGATCACCCCAATCGGCATGCCCTCGGCCTTGTTCTGGTCCGCAGTGAAATATCCGCGGCCCATCGCGCTGGTCATCTCCATCCGCAGCCGACCACCCTTGCTGATCGTGGCGACGTGCTGTTCAGGGCGCAGAACGCTGACGCCCGTCGGGCACTGGATATCCCCGGCGGTGACCTCGCCCTCGCCCTGCTTGTCGATCACGAGCGTACGCGGGGTCGCGTCGTCCATGCGGATGAGCAGGGTCTTGACGTTGAGGATGATGTCGGTGACGTCCTCGACCACGCCCGGTACGGTGGTGAACTCGTGGAGCGCACCCTCGATGCGGACCGTCGTGATCGCCGAGCCCTGGAGCGAGCTGAGGAGCACGCGACGGAGGCTATTGCCCAGAGTGATACCGTACCCGCGCTCCAAAGGCTCGCAGGTGAACTTCCCGTAGGTATCGGTGAGCGTGGCGGTATCGACCTCGAGCTTCTTCGGTCGAATGAGATCGCGCCAGTTTCTGGCGATGGTGTTCTGATCCTGCATCCGTCCCTCCGTTTACTTCGAGTAAAGCTCGACGATGAGCTGCTCGTCGATGTCCGACGAGACATCCGAACGCGTCGGAGCTGCGGTGACCTTGCCCCGCATCCCGTCCTTGTCCAGCTCTAGCCATGCCGGCCGCGGCACGCGGTCGACGTTCGCAAGAGCATCGACAATCTTCTGCACCTTCCGGCTGCGCTCGCGCACCTCGATCGTGTCACCCGGGCGGACCTGGTACGACGGGATGTTGATACGCTTGCCGTTCACGGTGAAGTGCCCGTGGCGGACCAACTGTCGCGCCTCGGCATGGCTCGATGAAAAGCCGAACCGGAGAGCGACGTTATCAAGGCGCCGCTCGAGCAGCATGAGCAGGTTCTCACCCGTCACACCACGCATGCGCGAGGCCTTGTAGTAGTAGCCGCGGAACTGCTTCTCCAACAGCCCGTAGATGCGCTTGACCTTCTGCTTCTCGCGCAGCTGCTGACCGTAGTCGCTGGGGCGCTTCTTGCGACCCTGACCGTGCTGACCTGGCGGGTACTGCCGCCGCTCATAGCCGCACTTGTCGGAGAAACAGCGATCGCCCTTGAGAAACAGCTTGGCGTCTTCACGCCGGCAAAGCCGGCACACGGGACCAATATAGCGTGCCATGGTTCAGACCCTCCTCCGCTTCGGCGGGCGGCAACCGTTGTGGGGGATGGGGGTGACATCCTTGATCGAAGTGATCCGCAGCCCCGAGCTCTGCAGACCGCGAAGTGCCGACTCTCGGCCCGCGCCAGGACCCGAGACGCGCACGGACACCGACTGCATGCCGTGGTCCTGCGCCTTGCGGGCCGCATCGTCCGCCGCCAACTGAGCGGCGAACGGCGTCGACTTGCGCGAGCCCTTGAAGCCGCGCACGCCAGACGATGCCCACGCCACGGTGTTGCCGTTGACGTCGGTGATCGTGATGAGGGTGTTGTTGAAGGTCGAGTTGATGTGGACAATGCCGGTCGCGACGTTCTTCTTCGCGCGACGCTTCTGCTGCTTGCCCTTGTCGCCCTGCGTCTGGTTTGGACTTGCCATGCGTTAGGCCTTCCTCTTCTGAGCAACGCTGCCGCGCTTGGGGCCCTTGCGCGTACGGGCGTTTGTATGGGTCCGCTGGCCACGGACAGGCAGGCCACGACGGTGACGCAAGCCGCGGTAGCAGCCCAGGTCCATCAGGCGCTTGATGTTCATCTGAACATCACGCCGCAGGTCGCCCTCGACCTGGAAGTCCGACTCGATGACGGTGCGGATGCTCTGCACCTGGTCGTCGGTCAGATCGTCCGTGCGCAGCGCGAGGCCGATACCGGACTTGTCGAGGATTCGCCGCGCCGAAGTGCGGCCGATCCCGTAGATGTATGTGAGCGCGATCTCAACGCGCTTGTTTCGGGGTAGGTCCACCCCAGCGATGCGTGCCATGGTGGTTGTCCTATCCCTGTCGCTGCTTGTGCTTGGGGTTGTCGCAGATCACTCGCACCACACCCTTGCGGCGGATGACCTTGCACTTGTCGCAGATCTTTCGAACGCTGGCTCTGACTTTCATTGCTTCCTCTGGTGAGGTCGTCGACACCCTAAGGCTGGCGCAATGCCAGTCCGGTGATGATGCCGCGACCTGGATCGAGACTGGCCCGCTGGACCAGTACACGTTGCCCCGTCCGAACGTGTACGCCGATGCGCCGCGCGTCCTGCGAGAGACTGGCCGTGAGGACAGCGACTGCAGGGTGCTCAGCCTCGAGGCGGTAGAGGTGCTGGGGCAACTCAGCAACCACGGTGGCCTCGAAAGTGGTGACGTACAGATCGTTCATGTGGATCTAAAGAGCGCGGAGGGTGGCAAAAAACCCCGGCCAAGTCCAGCCGGGGGCGCTTTCGCCGAACCATAGCGCTCGTGAGTTTGGATCACCCGCGACGCCCGCGGATACGCGGCCCGCCGGGTCCCGCGAATCCTTCGTAGCTGCGTGTGACGAGGTGGCTTTCGATCTGCTGAGCGGTGTCGAGGGCAACGCCCACGACAATCAACAGCGACGTGCCCCCGTAGTAGAAAGGGACGTTGAACTTGGTCTGCAGGAAGGTCGGCAGAACACACACGGCGGCGATGTAGAAGGCCCCCGCGAAGGTCAACCGCGTCAGGATGAAGTCGATGTACTCGGCCGTCCGTTTTCCCGGTCGGATACCAGGAATCGAGGCGTTCTGCTTCTTGAGATTGTCAGCCACATCCACCGGATTGAACTGTAGCGACGTGTAGAAAAATGTGAAGAAAATCACAAGCGCTACGAAGACGGTAATGTACAGCCAGCCATCGTAGCGCAGCGCGTTCGATAGGGTCTGCAGCGGCAGGTAACCCGTCATCCCAGCGATCTGGCTGGGAAACATGAGGATCGAGCTGGCGAAGATTGGCGGAATGACACCCGCACTGTTGATGCGCAGCGGGAGGTAGTTGGCACTACCACCGAACATCTGCCGCCCCACCACACGCTTGGCGTATTGCACCTGAATTCGCCGTTGACCACGCTCCATGATGACCACGAAGGCGATCACTGACACGACGATGGCCACCAAGATCGCCAAGAACATCGGCCCAAACGACTCGGGGTCGTCCTGCTGCTTCTGCCAGAGCTGGTAGACCGCAACGGGCAGGTCTGCGACGATGCCCGCGAAGATCACAAGCGAGATTCCGTTGCCGATCCCCTTCTCGGTGATCTGCTCACCCAGCCACATGATGAAGCAAGTCCCTGCCGTCAGGGTCAAGATCGTCATGATCTTGAAGCCGAAACCAGGTTCCAACACCAGCGCTTGCCCTGGCGTGTTCTGCGACTCGAGCCAGGTGGCCATGAACCAGCCCTGGATGACCGACAAGAACACGGTCCCGTAGCGGCTATACTGATTGATCTTCCGCCGCCCGCTCTCCCCCTCTTTGCTGAGCGCCTCGAAGCTGGGAATGACCGCCGTCATCAGCTGCATGATGATGCTCGCGCTGATGTACGGCATGATGCCCAGTGCGAACACGCTCAGATTGCTGAGCGCGCCGCCGCTGAACATGTTGAGGTAGCCGAGCAGGCCGCCCGCGCCCTGGCGGACGATGCTGTCCATCACCGTGCGGTCGACCCCTGGGCAGGCCACGAACACGCCGAAGCGGTACACGGCCAGCATCGCAAGCGTGAACAACACCCGCTTGCGCAGCTCGGGGAGCTTAAAAATGTTGATGATGACACCCATCGGCGGTTCCAGCTTGCCTGGTTACGGGGAGGATCTGACGGCCTCAGCCGGTCCCCGCGACGTTGTACCTCAAACTCAGCCAGCCTGCGTCCGCCTCTGTCGAGCCCACAGGCCGTGAGTCGACGCGCTCATCGATGAGCGCAGAGGCCACAAACGAACATCGACCGAGACCCCCGACGGTCCGGGGATCACGGTCGCTTCGGACACTCACCGAGATCGACCCGATCAGGTCGTCTCGGGCTCGGGCTTGGCAAGGACCTTTACGGTACCGCCCACAGCCTCGATCTTCTGCTTGGCCGACTCGCTCACACCATGGAGCTGGATGCTGAGCTTGGTGGTGAGGTCGCCCTCACCGAGCAGCTTGACCAGCTTGGCACGCTTCGGGAGTAGACCTTTGGCATGCAGGCTGTCGACCGTGACCGTCTCACCCGCAGAGAAGGCACCCTCGAGACGACCCACGTTGACACCATGGATCTCCTGGCGGTGGATGTTGACGAAGCCGCGCTTCGGGATCCGCCGCTGGATCGGGTTCTGGCCGCCCTCAAAGTGGTCCGGCATCTGGTTGTGGCGCGCGAGCTGGCCCTTTACGCCACGGGTGGAGGTCTTGCCGCGACGCGAGCCGATGCCGCGACCGACGCGCTTGCGCCGCTTGCGGGCACCCGCCGGCGGCGAGAGTGTTTCGAGTGTAGTACCCATCGTTGTTTCCCGGTTACTGGGCGTCGTCAGCCGACTCGACCGTGACAAGGTGCTGGACCTTGACAATCATGCCGCGGATCGCCGGCGTGTCCTCAAGGACACGCGAGTGGTGAAGGTGGCGCAGACCGAGGCCGCGGACGGTCGCCTTCTGGGACTCCTCGCGGTGGATGGGGCTGCGGACAAGGGTCACTTTGAGCTTGAGCGCCATGGTGAAGGCTTCCTTCCTACTAGGCGGTCAGTTCGGCCAGCGGCAGGCCGCGGCGGCGTGCGACCGACTCCGGCGCCCGCAGACGCTTGAGCGCGTCGACGGTCGCATGGATGACGTTCTGCGGGTTGTTTGTGCCGATGCACTTGCTCAAGATGTCGTGAATGCCTGCACACTCGACGACAGCACGGACTGCACCACCAGCGATGACGCCGGTACCAGGCGAGGCCGGGCGCAGCAAGACCTGTCCAGCCCCATGCTCACCGATGACCTCGTGTGGGATGGTGGTACCAGCGAGTGGGACCTGAAAGAGGTTCTTGCGAGCGAGGTCGTTCGCCTTGCGAATAGCTTCAGGGACCTCCTTCGCTTTACCGTAGCCGATTCCAACCCAACCGCGTTCGTTGCCGACGACGACTAGTGCGCTAAAGCTGAAGCGGCGACCGCCCTTCACCACCTTGGCGACGCGGTTGATGTAGACCACGCGGTCTACGAGTTCTCCGAGGGATTCAACGTCGATCATAGCGATCCTTAGAAGTCCAGACCGGCCTTGCGAGCACCGTCAGCGAGGGCCTGGATGCGGCCATGGTAGATGTAGCCGTTGCGGTCGAACACGACCTTGGTGATCCCACGCGCCAGGCACGCCTTGGCGATCGAAGCGCCGACCAGTTCGGCGATCTCTCGCTTGGTCTTCTCGGCGTTCTCCTTGGCGAGCTCCTTGGTGAGCGACGAGGCGGCGGCCAATGAAACCGACTGGGTGTCGTCGACAACCTGGGCGTAGATGTGCTTGCTGCTGCGAAACACCGTGAGGCGGGGGCGCTCCTGGGTGCCGCTGACGCGGTGACGGATGCTGAGCTTGCGGCGCAGCCGGATCTGTTCTTTGGACGCGGACATCGTGGTGCTCCTGACTCGCTACTTCTTGCCGCGAGCCTTGCCTTCCTTGAGAGTGATGGTCTCGCCCTGGTAGCGAACACCCTTGCCCTTGTAGGGCTCCGGCGGGCGGAAGCCGCGGATATCGGCAGCCACCTTGCCGAGCAGGCTCTTGTCGGCCGACTTGACGCTGAGCTTGCCCTCCTTGTCGACCTCCGCCTTCACGCCAGCGGGCAGCTTGTACTGCACCGGATGCGAGAAGCCGAGGGTCAGGTCGACGACGTCGCCCTTGACCGCCGCCCGGAAACCGACGCCGACGATCTCGAGCACGCGGGTGAAACCAGTGCTCACGCCGGTGACCATGTTGGCCGTCATCGCCCGGGCCATGCCGTGCATCGCGCGAGCGCTGCGGTCTTCGCTGCCGCGGGTGAGGGCGAGACTGTCGCCCTCGATCTTGACCGAGACGGCAGCTGGCACCTCAAAACTGAGGGTGCCCTGAGGACCCTTGACCGAGAGGGTCCGGTCCTTCTGCGTCACAGTGACCCCCTTGGGGATCTTGATTGGAGAGTTGCCGATTCGACTCATGGGATGCTCCGTGGGCGGCGAGGTAGTCTCACCACACGCTGCAGATGAGCTCGCCGCCGACGCCGTGCCGACGCGCCGCGCGGTCTGTCATCATGCCCTTCGAGGTGCTGACGATGCAGATGCCGAGGCCGTTGTGGACCTTGGGGATATCGTCGCTACGGGCGTAGCGCCGCTGGCCGGGGGTGCTGAGGCGACGCAGGCCCTCGATGGCCGACTCGTCACCGGAGTACTTGAGGCGGATGGAGAGCGTGCCCTGTTGGCCGTCATCCTCGAAGGCGACATCGGAGACGTAGCCCTCTTCCTTGAGGATTTCGGCGATGCGCCGCTTCTGTTTCGAGCCCGGGATAGCCACCGTCGGGTGCACGGCGTGCACCGCGTTGCGGATCCGAGTCAGCATGTCGGCAATGGGATCAGTCATGGACATGGGTGTGATTCCTCCACTTACGCGCGCCGAAACGGCATTCCCAGCTTCTCAAGCAGAGCGCGGCCCTCATCGTCCGTGGCCGCCGAGGTGTGAATGCAGATGTTCATGCCGGGCACCTTGTCCAGCTTGTCGATGTCGACCTCGGGGAAGATGAGGGCTTCTTTGACGCCGAGGGTGAAGTTCCCGCGCCCGTCGAAGGCCTTGCGGCTGACGCCGCGGAAGTCGCGGGTACGCGGGAGCGCAACCGAGAACAAGCGATCGAGGAACTCCCACATTCGCGGCCCGCGCAGCGTGACCATGCAGCCGATCTTCATCCCCTCGCGGAGCTTGAAGGTGGCGATGGACTTCTTGGCGCGAGTCACCACCGGGCGCTGGCCGGTGATATTGCCGAGCAGCTCGAACGCCTGCTCGAGCAGTTTCGGCTGGCGGATCGCCTCACCGAGCCCGATGTTCAGGACGATCTTCTCGACCCGGGGGACCTTGAACGCGTTGCTGTAGCCGTACTCCTTCGACAGCGCCGGACGGACGCTCTCGTTGTAACGCAGCTGCAGGCGGGGGCTGTAGCCCTCCTCGCGCTTGACCGGCTCGTCCTGGACCTTGGGGAACCGGAACGCGAAGCCAGTCGACTCTTTCTTCTTGGCGGGGGGACCCCCGCTCGCACGTGCTGCCTTGGCCATGACGGATTCCGTTTACTTGTCGATTTGCTCGCCCGACTTGACCGCGACGCGGACCTTGGTACCGCTCTCGAGGGTCTTGAAGCGTACTCGGGTCGGGTCGCCGGTCTTCGGGTCGGCGAGCATGACGTTAGAGAGATGGATGGGCGCTTCGCGCTTCTGGATCCCACCCTGGGGGTTTTCACGGCTGGGCTTGACGTGCTTGGTGACGATGTTCACGCCTTGGACAACCACACGGTCCGTCTCAAGGATGACGCTCAACACCTTGCCGTGGCTGCCCTTATTCTTGCCGGCCACAACGACGACTTCGTCGTCCTTCTTGATCCGCTGCATCACAGCACCTCCGGTGCCAGCGAGATGATCTTCAGGTAGTTCTTCTGCCGCAGTTCGCGAGCCACCGGTCCAAAGATGCGGGTGCCGATGGGTTGCTTCTGCGCATCAATGAGCACCGCGCTATTGCTATCGAAACGGATGACACTGCCATCGAGCCGCCGCACAGCCTTGCGAGTGCGGACGATAACAGCCTTCATCACGGAGCCCTTCTTCACCTTGCTGTTCGGAAGTGCATCACGGATCGAGACTACGATTACGTCGCCAACAGTCGCGTAGCGCCTCTTGGATCCGCCAAGCACCTTAATGCAGAAGATCTTGCGTGCCCCGGAGTTGTCAGCGACATCAAGGATGGATTGAACCTGGATCATACGCCGATCGCTTTCTCCACGACAGCCTGGAGGGTCCAGCGCTTGTCACGGGAGAGAGGCCGGCAGGACACGATACGAACCGTGTCACCAATCTTGGCCTCGTTGGTCTCGTCGTGCGCCTTGTAGCGCAGGCGTTCGCTGACGTACTTGCGATAACGCGGGTGCTTGTAGCGGCGCTGCACCTGGACGACGATGGTCTTCTCCATTTTATCGGAGACAACGGTCCCGGTGAGGACCCGACGCTGGCGCGCGGCGGCGCCGTGGGTTTGGTCTTGGGTCTCGGTCATGGCGTTATGCCTGCTTTCCGTCCACGCCGAGCTCGCGCTCGCGGACGATCGTCTTGATGCGGGCGATGTCGCGGCGGACCTCGCCGAACTGAGCGGTGTTGGTGGAGCGTTGGGTAGCCTTCAGGACGCCCAAGCGGATGAGCTGATCGCGCAGCTGGTTCTCCAACTCAGCGAGCTGCTCGGCGGACTTCTCACGCAGTTCAGAGGTCTTCACAGACCACCATCCCTCTTGATCATGCGGGTCTTGATCGGGAGCTTGTGGTGAGCACGAAGGAAAGCTTCACGGGCCAGTTCCTCGGTGACGCCTTCGATCTCGTAGAGGACGCGGCCGGGACGGACAACAGCAACCCAGAAATCCGGGGCGCCCTTGCCCTTACCCATGCGAGTCTCAGCGGGTTTGCGTGACACGGGCTTGTCCGGGAAGACCCGGATATAGAGCTTGCCGCCACGCTTCACATGACGGTTGATAGCGATACGGGCGGCCTCGATCTGGCGGGCAGTAAGCCAGCCGCACTCGACGGTCTGCAGGCCAAAGTCGCCGAAGCTGACCTCGGTGCCGGCCTTCGCCTGGCCCCGCATATGGCCCTTCTGGACCTTGCGGTACTTGACTCGGGAGGGAGAAAGCATGGTGTGCCTCGGCTACTTCTGCTGCGGGCGGGGGAAGCGGGGATCGTTCTGCTGGGACGCGCGCTGCCCATAGACCTCTCCCTTGAAGATCCAGCACTTGACGCCAATGGCGCCCGATGTCGTGTGAGCCTCGGAGAAGCCGTAGTCAATGTCGGCGCGGAGTGTATGAAGCGGGACGCCGCCGGCCTTGTAGGTCTCACGGCGCGACATCTCGGCACCGGCGAGGCGGCCCGACGCGGCAACTCGGATGCCCTTGGCACCGAATTTCATCGCGGTTTGCATCGCACGCTTAAGAGCCCGTCGGAAGGCTACACGGCGCTCCAGCTGCTGAGCGATGTTCTCGGCGACCAGTTGTGCGTTGACCTCAGCCTTGCGGACTTCCTGAATGTTCAAGAAGACCTCCGACTGCGTGAAACGCTGGACCCGCTTCTTGAGTTGCTCAACGCCGGCACCTCGCTTGCCGATGATGATTCCTGGGCGTGCCGAGAAGATGTTGATCTTCAACTTGTTGGCGGCACGTTCCATCGTGATGTCGGCGATGCTCGCGGCGTAGAGCTCCTTCTTGAGGAAGCGGCGCAGCAGGATATCTTCGTGAAGCCACTGGCGGTAACGAGCATTCTCGAACCACTTGGAGCTCCAGGTGCGGACGACCCCGATACGGAAGCCGATCGGATGAGTTTTCTGGCCCATTAGCTGCGTGCCTCCGCCACTTCGAGCGTGATGTGGCTGGTCTTCTTCAAAATTCGATTGGCGCGACCCATGGCCCGGGGACGCCAGCGCTTGAGCGTCGGCCCCTGATCGACCGTGACTTTCGAGATGACAAGGTTGTCAACGTTGACATCGCCCTTGTCCTCAGCGTTGGCGACAGCAGAGACGAGCAGTTTGAAGAACTGCTTGGCCCCGGCCTTGTGTAGGAAGCGCAGGTTGTTGATCGCCGCGGTTACCCGCTGCTCGCGGATCAAGTTGGCGATGATCCGCGCCTTGCGCGGGGTGATCCGCGTGTTGTTGAGTCGTGCGATGGCCATGAGCTTATCTCCGACGTCTACTTCTTTGTCGCCTTGCGATCACCCGAGTGGCCACGGAAGGTACGAGTCGGGGCAAACTCGCCGAGTTTGTGGCCAACCATGTTCTCAGTGATGAACAACGGGATCCACTTGTGGCCGTTGTGGACCATGACGTTCGCGCCGACGAACTGCGGAAGGATGGTCGAGCGGCGCGACCAAGTCTTGATCACTTTCCGGTTACCCTCGCGGATGGCACCATCGACCTTGCGGGCGAGGTGCGAGTCGACAAACGGACCCTTTTTTACGGAGCGAGGCATGCTTACTTCTTCCTGCGGCTGACGATGAAGACTTGCGTCCGCTTGTTGTGGCGAGTGCGGTAGCCCTTGGCGAGCATGCCCCACGGCGAGCACGGATGACGACCACCCGACGTGCGACCTTCGCCACCACCCATGGGGTGGTCGACAGGGTTCATCACGACGCCGCGGTTATGCGGACGACGACCCAGCCAACGGGTGCGCCCAGCCTTACCGAGCTGAACACGGCTATGATCGCCGTTGCTGAGGGTTCCGACGGTTGCGCGACAGTTGACGTGAACCCGACGAACTTCGCCGGAAGGCAGCCGGACCTGTGTCCAGTCACCCTCGCGCGCCATCAATCGTGCACCGACACCCGCAGTGCGGACCAACTGACCCCCACGGCCAATTTTGATCTCGATATTGTGCACAACGGTGCCGACAGGGATCACCTTCAGCGGGAGACTGTTTCCCGGCTTAATGTCGGCCGCCTGGTCACTGACTACAGTGTCGCCGACACTGAGCCCTTCGGGAGCGAGGATGTAGCGCTTGTCGCCATCCGCGAAATGCACCAGGGCGATGAAGCTCGTCCGGTACGGATCGTATTCAATCGTGGCGACCTTCCCTGGGATGCCAAAATTGTCGCGCTTGAAGTCGATCTGACGATACAGCTTCTTGTGACCGCCGCCACGGAAGCGTGACGTGATGCGGCCGTGGTTGTTATGCCCGGTGTGGTTGTGGAGGTGCTTGACCAGCGGACGGTGCGGAGTGTCGGTTGTGACACTGCTTCGCTCGTTGGTGCTCATCCCGCGGCGACCGGGAGAGGTCGGCCTGTAGATCTTGATGCCCATGACGATGCTACTCCGTAAACTCGGGGCCTAGGCCTTGTCAGAGGCCTGATCGGGCTGCTCGCCGTAGAAGTCGATAGAGTCGCCATCGTTCAAGGTGACGATCGCCTTCTTCCAGAAGGGACGCCGGCCGAAGAAGCGGCCCACACGACGGACATCACCACGGACAACCATGGTGCGTACGTTGGAGACGCGAACCCCGAAGACCATCTCGACGGCTTTACGGATCTCGATCTTGTTGGCCTTCTTGGTGACCTCGAAGACGTACTTGTTGTGCTGTGACTGAAGGTCCGTGGACTTCTCGGTCACGATGGGGCGAACGATAATCTGCTGCGGAGTCATGCCTTAGGTCTCCACCGCCGGCGACTTGGCGGACTTGTTGAGGCGGGCCTCGATCGCTCGCAGGGAGGTCTCCGAGATCAGCAGCTTGGGGAAGCGCAGAATGTCGTAGACGTTGAGGCCACGGACATCCAGAAAACTCGATGTGGCGAGATTTTGCGCACTGATCCGCAAGTTCTTGTTGTCGCCGCTATCGACCATGAGCGCCTTCGGCGTCTGGAGCTTGATCAAGGCTTGGAACAACGCCTTGGTCTTGATCTCCGGCAGTGCCATATCGCGGACGACCAGAAGGTCACCCTTCTGCGCACGAACCGTCAGAGCAGATCGCAGCGCGCCGGCCATGACTTTCTTGTTGACGCTGAAGGCGTAGCTGCGGGGGTGCGGACCGTGGACGCTGCCACCGCCGCGGAAGATATTGGAGCGCCGGGACCCGTGGCGTGCGCCGCCGGTTCCCTTCTGCTTCGTCATCTTCTTGCCGGTGAGGTGAACCTCGGCGCGAGTCTTGGTGCTGTGGGTGCCGGCACGGCGAGCCGCCCGCTGGTAGCGGACGACCTCCCACAGCAGGTGTTCCTTGACCTCTACGGCGAACACCTCGTCGGCGACTTCGATTTCGCCGAGGTTGGCACCTGCCAGGTCGGTGACGTTGAGCTTGGCCATGGCTTTGGTCTCAGGTCTTGATCTCGACGTCCACGCCGGCCGACAGGTCGAGCTTCATCAGGGCGTCAAGGGTCTGCTTGTTCGGTTCGAGGATGTCGAGGAGGCGCTTGTGGGTGCGCACCTCGAACTGCTCGCGGGACTTTTTGTCGATGAAAGGTCCGCGCAAGACGGTGTATTTGTTGATCTTGGTCGGCAGCGGGATCGGCCCGGCGACTGTTGCACCGGTACGGCGGGCCGTCTCGGCGATCTCCCCGGCCGATTGGTCGAGCAGCTTGTGGTCGAAGGCTTTGAGCCTGATACGAATCTTGAGGCTGTCCACGCTGGGTCCGTTCTGCGCGATGACTACGCGATTTACTCGATGATCTTGGTGACGACGCCAGCGCCGACGGTCTTGCCGCCCTCACGGATGGCGAACTTCAGGCCATCCTCGCAGGCGATCGTGTTGTGCAGCTCGACGATGATCTCGATGTTGTCACCGGGCATCACCATCTCCACGCCCTCCGGCAGGACCACTGAACCGGTCACGTCCGTCGTCCGGAAGTAAAACTGCGGCCGGTAACCCTTGAAGAACGGTGTGTGACGACCACCCTCTTCCTTCTTCAGGATGTACACCTGCGCCGTGAACTTCTTGTGCGGTGTGATCGTGCCCGGCTTGCACAGCACCTGACCACGCTCGATGTCCTCGCGCTTCAGACCACGAAGCAACAGCCCGACGTTGTCACCGGCCTGGCCCTCGTCCAGCAGCTTCCGGAACATCTCCACGCCCGTGATCACCGACTTCTGCGTGTCACGGATGCCGACGATCTCCACTTCCTCGCCAACCTTGATCTTGCCACGCTCGATGCGCCCGGTGCTCACCGTCCCACGCCCGGAGATCGTAAACACGTCCTCCACCGGCATCAGGAACGCCTTGTCCAGCTCTCGTACCGGCTCAGGGATGTAGCTGTCGCACGCCTCCATCAGCTTGAAGATGCACTGCGCGTCCGGCGAGTCCGCGGTCGTCGCGTTCAGCGCCTTCAGCGCCGAACCCTGCACGATCGGTGCGTTGTCCCCGTCGAACTTGTACTTCGACAACAGGTCCCGCAGCTCCACCTCGACCAACTCGATCATCTCTTCGCCGTCGGTGCCGTCCGGCAGCATGTCGATCTTGTTCAGGAACACCACCATCGCCGGAATGCCCACCTGACGCCCGAGCAGGATGTGCTCGCGTGTCTGCGGCATCGGGCCGTCTGGCGCACTGACGACGAGGATCGCCCCGTCCATCTGCGCCGCACCCGTGATCATGTTCTTGATGTAGTCCGCGTGACCGGGGCAGTCCACGTGCGCGTAGTGGCGCTTCTCAGACTGGTACTCCACGTGCGCCGTGCTGATCGTGATGCCACGCGCCCGCTCTTCCGGTGCCTTGTCGATCTGGTCGTAGCCCTTGAACTCTGCCCAGCCCTTCAGGCTCAGAACGCGGGTGATCGCCGCCGTCAGCGTCGTCTTACCGTGGTCGACATGGCCGATCGTGCCGATGTTGACGTGGGGCTTGTTGCGGATGAACTGTTCCTTGGCCATGGCGCTGTCTCGTGTTGCTCAGGGAGTCTTGGCTTGGGATTGGGGAAGGGTCGCGGGATCTACCAGCTTGCGCGGCTTTGCGAAAGCCTGATCCACGCATGTTCTTTGTCTCGTATGAGACTTTTGCGGGCAGACTCGGGGTCAATACCCTCGGGTCCGGGAGATGAGGGCCGCCTGGAGATCCTGGGGGACCTCTGCATACTGACTGAAGTGCATCGAGTAGCTGGCGCGACCCTGCGTGCTGGAGCGGAGGGCGGTAGCATAACCGACCATTTCTGCCAAAGGAACCTCCGAATCGACGACTTGGAGCCCAAGACGGGGCGCCATGCCGAGAACTCGGCCGCGCCGGCCGCGAAGATCGGAGATCACGTGACCGGTAAAGTCTTCCGGCACCTCGATCTCCACCTTCATGACGGGCTCCAGAAGGCTCGGCGAGGCCTTTTCTAGCCCTTCCATGAGACCCATACTGGTAGCAGCCCGGAACGCCATGGGACTTGAGTCACCTTCGACATAGGCACCGTCGAGGAGACGGATCTCCGTATCGACGAGCGGGTAACCAAGCAGGGGACCACGGGTCATGGCATCGGCAACGCCGTCACGGACTGCGGCGATCATGTCAGGCAGGAGCTTGGCCGGCTGCGCAGGGGCACCCTTGACCGGACGGGCGACTGGCTCGGGCAGGGTGTTGGTGAAGCAGTTACCAGTGCCGCGTTCACGTGGAACCAACTCCAAGACCAGCCGGGCGTACTGACGCTTTCCACCGATCTCCCGGTCGTACTCGACGGGCAGGGTGAAACGCTGAGCGACAGTCTCACGGTACGCGACCTGGGGTTTGCCCACGTTCGCGGCGACTTTCGACTCGCGGTGGATGCGGTCGACGATGATCTCGAGGTGGAGTTCGCCCATGCCGCCCATGAGAGTTTGACCAGAGTCACCATCGACGCGGACGCGAAAGCTCGGATCTTCCCGCTGCATGCGCTCCAGGGCATCGGTGAGAGCGCCCTGGTCGGCGGTGGACTTGGCCTCGATGGCACGGAAGATGACGGGCTCCGGGATCTCGAGGCCGGGAAGGATGACCTGCTCCCCGTCCTTGGCCGAGATCACTGTGTCCCCAGTTGTGGTGAACCGCAGACCGACGGCGGCTGCGATGTTGCCAGCCGTGACCTCTTCGATCTCCTGAGTCTTGTTGGCATGCACCTGCAGCAGTTTCGTGACCCGCTCCTTGCGGTCTTGCGTGCAGTTGTGGATGCCATCCTTGACCCGCAGTACACCGGAGTAGACCCGGAAGAACACGAGCGGGCCACGGTGCGGGTCATGCAGTACCTTGAACGCAAGAGCGAGAAGCGGCTGGTCCGTGGACGGAAGGCGTTCGACCTCCTTCTTATCGTGCTTGCGCACCGCGATCACCGGGGGGAGATCGAGCGGGGACGGAAGATAGTCGAGGATCGCATCCAGGAGCGGCTGAACGCCCTTGTTCTTGAGCGACGAGCCGCACAACACGACCACGCCCTTGTTGGCGATCGTGGCACGGCGCATCCCTGCCTTCAGCAGATCGAGGTCAACACCGGCCGCCCCATGCTCAAGAAACACGCCCATGATCTCGTCGTCGACCTCGGCGACAGCCTCGACCAGGGCCTCGCGGGCACGAACGGCCTCGTCATACTGGGAGTGCTGGTCACCTAGCGGCTCCCGAACGACCTGCTCTCCCAGTTTGTCGGGCCACGAGATCGTTTCCATGGTGAGCAGATCGATGACGGCGTGGAATGCCGACTCGAAGCCGATAGGGAGCTGAGCCACCAAGGGATGCGCGTGAAGGTTGTTGCGCAGCATCTCAACGGTGAGTCCGAGCGTCGCGCCAACGCGATCCATCTTGTTGATGAACGCGACTCGTGGCACGTGGTAGCGGGTTGCCTGGCGCCACACAGTCTCGGACTGCGGCTGAACTCCCGCAACCGCATCAAACACCGCGACGGCGCCGTCGAGCACGCGAAGCGAGCGCTCCACCTCAATGGTGAAATCGACATGACCTGGGGTATCGATCAGGTTGATGCGATGGCCCTTCCAGAAGCAGGTCGTCGCGGCGGAGGTGATGGTGATACCCCGCTCCTGCTCCTGCGGCATGTAGTCCATGACCGCTGCGCCGTCATGGACTTCACCCATGCGGTGGGAGATCCCCGTATAGAAGAGGACACGCTCACTGGTCGTGGTCTTCCCAGCATCGATGTGTGCCATGATGCCGATGTCGCGGATGGCCGCGATGTTCTCGGGGGGATTCATTCGGGCTCTTGGATAACGACCTGAGGGCCGCTACGCTTGCCATCCGTCTCCAATAGGAGGGGGTGTGGCGAGCGAGGGGCCCGGTTCTTTCCTATCGGTGCTGTACCGTGAGCGATACAGCGCCAACGAGGATCGAAAGTTGTTCAGGTGAGTCGGCTTGGGTCCTTGGTGGCTACCAACGGTAGTGTGCAAACGCCTTGTTGGCGTCCGCCATCTTGTGGGTGTCTTCCCGCTTCTTCACGGCGCCGCCACGATTTTGCGAGGCGTCCATCATCTCGTTTGCCAAGCGCTCGCGCATCGTCTTCTCGGGACGCGACCGGGAGAATCCGATCAACCAACGGTACGCGAGGGCCATGCCACGCTCCGGCCGTACCTCGACCGGAACTTGATAGTTCGAACCACCAACGCGGCGCGAGCGGACCTCGAGGCGAGGCAGCACGTTGGCGACGGCTTTCTCAAACACCTTGACCGGGTCATCCTTGGTCCGTTCGGAGATGATGTCGAACGCGCCAAAGACGATCTTCTCGGCAATCGACTTCTTGCCGTCGTACATGATGCCGCAGATGAACTTGTGGATGTTCCGGTTCATCTCCTGCGGATGATCGGTGTACCGAATGTCGTTGCTCGGCCGCTCGCGGGTAGTGATGCCTTTACGGGACATGGCAGCTTGAACTTTCTAAGGGCCTACTTCGGGCGCTTCGCGCCGTACTTGGAGCGGCGCTGGCGACGGCCATTGACGCCGGTGGTATCGAGGGTGCCACGGACCACGTGGTAGCGAACACCCGGGAGGTCCTTCACGCGGCCGCCGCGGATCAACACCATCGAGTGCTCCTGCAAGTTGTGGCCTTCACCTGGGATGTAGGTGGTGACCTCCATGCCGTTGGTGAGACGGACACGCGCTACCTTGCGGAGAGCGGAGTTCGGCTTCTTCGGCGTGCAAGTGTACACGCGGACGCACACGCCACGCTTCTGCGGGCAGCTCCGGAGAGCGGGGGCTGTGCCCTTCTTCTTTTGCTGTTGACGTCCCTTGCGGACAAGCTGGTTGATCGTCGGCATGCGCAGTGAAGGCTTTCGCGGTCGAGTCGGCGGCTTTTGAGAGGCTCACCGGGGAGCGTCCTCGCCCTGGGGGCGTGGGGCGCTGGTTATATAGGTGGGCCGGGCCCAGATCAAGCATCGTTCCAGACGGACCATCCGTGAGGAGCGAGGCGGGAAGTCGTCGAGAAACAGCAGCCAGGAGGGCCAACGGGCTCGCTTCGTGGCGAGCGGGCTGGTTGAGGCGGTCGTCGGACCCTGGTCGCGCGACCGTGCGTGAGGCAGCGCCGAACGAGAGGGAGATCTCCCGTTCGGCCCCTGGGTCAGTCCTGGAGGTTGATCAGGTCGCGCTCGATGGTACGGCGAGCGACCGGCTCGGCCGCCGCATCGGTGTAGGAGGAGTCGTCGGAGCCCATGTGAAGGCGCTCGTAGACAGACAGGCCGGTGCCTGCCGGGATGAGGCGGCCCATGATGACGTTTTCCTTGAGACCCCGCAGGAAATCGATCTTCCCCTGGAGGGCCGCCTCGGTGAGCACCTTGGTGGTCTCCTGGAACGACGAGGCGCTGATGAAGCTCTCCGTCGACAACGAGGCCTTGGTGATCCCAAGGAGAAGGGCCTGGCCAGTGGCTGGGGTGCCACCCAACTGGGCAACACGGTTGTTCTCCTGCTGGAAGATCTGCCGCTCAACGTGGTCGTCGGCCAGGAAGTTGGTGTCTCCCGGCTCCTTGACGCGGACACGGCGCATCATCTGGCGAATGATCGTCTCGATGTGCTTGTCGTTGATCTTCACGCCCTGCAGGCGGTAGACCTCCTGGATCTCGTCCAGAAGGTAGGAAGCGAGCGCCTTCTCGCCGAGCACCGCCAGGATGTCGTGCGGGTTGGCAGGGCCATCCATCAGCTTCTCGCCAGCACGAACACGGTCGCCTTCGCGGACCAGAAGATGCCGAACCTTGGGTACCAGATACTCCTTGGGGTCGCCGTGCTCCGGCGTGACAATGACGCGGCGCTTGCCGCCTTTATCCTTGCCAAAGGAGACAACACCGTCGATCTCGGAGATGATCGCGTGGTCTTTCGGGGTGCGAGCCTCGAACAGCTCGACGACGCGGGGCAGACCACCGGTGATGTCCTTCGTCTTGGTAGTCTCACGCGGCATTTTGGCGATGACATCGCCCGCCTGGATCCGCACCCCCTCGGTGAGGGTAAAGGCTGCTCCGACTGGGAGGAAGTAACGAGCCTCGTGCTTGCTCTGGACGCGGAGCACCTCGCCATCGTCGTTCTTGAGGACAAAGCGCGGGCGAGCGTCTGGGTCCCGGCTCTCCTGGATGACCATGCTCGAGTGATTGGTGATCTCGTCCACGCGGACCTGCATGGTCACGCCTTCGATGATGTCACCGTACTCGATCACGCCGCCGACCTCGCTGATGATCGGGAGGGTGTAGGGGTCCCACTCGCTCAGCAACTGGCCAGCCCTCGCGATGTCGCCCTGCTTGACACGCAGCTTGGCGCCGTAAACGAGGTCATACCTCTCGCGGATGCGACCCTTCTCATCAAGAAGGTGCATCTGGGCATGGCGGTTCATGACCACGGCGTAGGGTCCGTCCTTGTCCTCACGGCCGTGGACAAGCTCGATGTCCTCGAGCTTGACCTCCCCGCCAAAGCGCGCTTCGAGGGTCGTCTGCTCGGTCTGGATGTTGCCGACGCCGCCGATGTGGAACGTCCGCATCGTCAACTGCGTACCGGGCTCACCGATCGACTGAGCGGCGATGATGCCAACAGCCTCGCCAACGTCGACCAAATTGCCGCGGGCAAGATCGCGTCCATAGCAGGCAGCGCAAATACCTCGGAGCGCTTCGCAGGTGAGCACGCTGCGGATCTTGACCGCCTGGATGCCGGCCTCCTCGACGGCGGCCACTTTGGCCTCGTCAAAGAGGCCGCCCTCCTCGATGATCATCTCGTCACTGCCCGGCCGATAAACCGGCTCAAGCGCAACACGACCGAGGATGCGGTCGCCGAGGCGCTCGATGATCTCGCCTGATTCGACCAAGGCGGTCATGTCGAGGCCCTGGATCGTCCCACAGTCGAACTCCGTGATCACAGCCTCCTGGGCGACGTCGACCAGACGACGGGTGAGGTACCCAGAGTTTGCGGTCTTGAGCGCGGTGTCGGCAAGGCCCTTGCGGGCGCCGTGGGTGGAGATGAAGTACTGGAGGACGGTAAGGCCCTCGCGGAAGTTGGTCGTGATCGGGAACTCGATGATCTCGCCGGAGGGTTTGGCCATAAGGCCGCGCATGCCGGAAAGCTGGCGCATCTGCTGGCGCGAGCCACGGGCGCCCGAGTCGGCCATGATGTAGATCGAGTTGAACGACGGCTGGATCGCCGTCTTGCCGGTGCGCTCGTCAGTGAGGGTCACCTTGCTGATACCCTCCATCATGGCGTTAGCGATCTGCTCGGAGACGTTCGCCCAGATGTCGATGATCTTGTTGTAGCGCTCGCCCGACGTGATGAGGCCATCGGCGTACTGGGCCATGATTCGCTTGACCTCGGCGGTCGCCGACGTCAGCAGCTTCTTCTTGGCTTCCGGAATGACCATGTCCTCCATGCAGATGGAGATGCCGGCCTTTGTCGCCTCGGTGTACCCAGTGCTGCGCAGGTAGTCTGCCATCAGCACTGTGGCCTTCTGCCCGCACAAGCGGTAGCAGTTGTCGATGAGCTCGTTGAGCTCCTTCTTGCCAAGGTTCTTGTTGACCATCGCGAAGGGGATCTTCTTTGGGATGCCCCCTTCGAACAGCAGCACGCGGCCGGCGGTGCTGTTGATCATGGCCCCACCGGGCTCCATACGGACTTTGATCTTCGCCTGCAGGTGCAGCGCGCCATGATCGTAGGCCATCCGTACCTCCTTCGGCGAGCCGAAGTGGCCCGCGAAGTAGCCATCGGCCTGCGGGTCCTCGTTGGCGCTACCGTGAGCGTAACTACGCTCACGCGTCATATAGTAAAGGCCGAGGACGATGTCCTGGGAGGGAACGATGATTGGCCGACCGTGCGCCGGGCTGAGGATGTTGTTGGTCGACATCATCAGCACGCGAGCCTCCATCTGCGACTCGATGCAGAGTGGGAGGTGCACGGCCATCTGGTCGCCGTCAAAGTCAGCGTTGAAGGCAGTGCAAACCAGCGGATGGAGCTGGATCGCCTTACCCTCGATCAGCACTGGCTCGAACGCCTGGATACCCAGACGGTGCAGGGTCGGCGCGCGGTTGAGGAGCACTGGGTGCTCCTTAATCACATCGTCGAGGATGTCCCACACCTCGTCGGCCTCTTTCTCGACCATGCGCTTGGCGCTCTTGATGGTCGTGACCAGCCCCTGAGCCTCGAGTCGGTTGTAGATGAACGGCTTGAACAGCTCGAGCGCCATCTTTTTGGGGATGCCAACCTCATGCAGGCGCAATTCGGGTCCCACGACGATTACAGAGCGACCAGAATAGTCGACACGCTTGCCGAGCAGGTTCTGGCGGAACCGACCTGACTTGCCGCGAAGCATGTCCGACAGCGACTTGAGCGGGCGCTTGTTGGGACCAGTGATCGTCTTGCCCCGACGCCCGTTGTCGAACAGGGCGTCGACCGCTTCCTGCAGCATCCGCTTCTCGTTGCGGATGATGATCTCAGGAGCAGCGAGTTCCTGAAGCCGCTTCAACCGGTTGTTGCGGTTGATAACCCGCCGGTAGAGGTCGTTGAGGTCCGAGCTAGCGAAGCGACCGCCGTCGAGGGGGACCAAAGGTCGCAAGTCTGGCGGAAGCACGGGGATGACATCAAGCATCATCCACTCCGGCTTGTTCCCACTGTTGCGAAACGCCTCGACCACGCGGAGGCGCTTGGCGGCTTTCTTGCGCTTGGCCTCGCTCGTCGCACCGGCGATCTCCGTGCGGAGCGCACGAGCCTCAACCACGGGGTCGATACGCGAGAGCAGCTCCTTGATGGCCTCGGCACCCATGCCGGCGGCGAACGCCTCAGGGCCGTGCTCGTCCACCAGTTGGTCGTAGCGCTCCTCGCTCAGTAGCTCGCGCTCCTCGAGCCCCGAGTCCTTCGGATCGATGACGATGTAGGCCTCACAGTAGAGGACCTTCTCGAGCTTGGTGAGCGGGATGTCGAGGATGTTGCCGATGCGGGAGGGCAGGCTCTTGAGGAACCAAATGTGGGCAACCGGGGTCGCCAGGTCGATGTGGCCAGCGCGCTCACGACGGACCTTGCTGTGGATGACCTCAACGCCGCACTTTTCGCAGACCACACCGCGGTGCTTCATGCGCTTGTACTTGCCGCACAGGCACTCGTAGTCCTTGATCGGTCCGAAGATCTTGGCGCAGAACAGGCCGTCGCGCTCGGGCTTGAAGGTGCGGTAGTTGATCGTCTCGGGGTTCTTGACCTCTCCGAAGGACCACTCGCGGATCGTCTTGGGCGAGGCGATGCCGATCCGGAGGGCGTTGAAGTACGTGGCCTCTTTGGGCTTCTCGAAGAAACTGAAGATGTCTCTCATGGCCGTAACTCCTTGCTTCCCAGATCAGCTCACTCGGCGGCCGACATTTGGTCGCGGACGGTGTTGGTGACGACGCCGGTTTCGGCATTCACGTCGACCAGCTCGATGTTCAGGCACAGAGCCTGCAGCTCCTTGAGGAGCACGTTGAACGACTCAGGCACGCCCGCCTGCATACTGGGCTGCCCCTTGACGATCGACTCGTACATGCGCATGCGGCCGACGACATCGTCAGACTTGACGGTGAGCAGTTCCTGCAGTGCGTAGGCGGAGCCGTACGCCTCGAGGGCCCAGACCTCCATCTCGCCGAGGCGCTGGCCACCGAACTGAGCCTTGCCACCGAGCGGCTGCTGGGTGACCAGCGAGTACGGCCCGATGCTGCGCGCATGGATCTTGTCGTCCACGAGGTGGTGCAGCTTGAGCATGTACATGATGCCGACGGTGACGTTCTCCTCGAACGCCTCACCTGTGCGCCCGTCAAACAGAATCGCCTGGCCGGACTCTGGCAAGCCCGCCTTCTGCAGCGTCGTCTTGACCTCGGTCTCGAGGGCCCCGTCGAACACAGGCGTGGCCATATGGACGCCGCGTCGGAGCTTGTCAGCGAAGCGAGTGACATCGTCGTCGTTAAGGCCATCGATGAAGCGCTGAGCTTCCTTGGTCTCGTAGATCTTCTTCAGCTGGGTGCGAAGCACGTCGCTGGAGTACTTCGTCTGCATGTAGCGGTCGATCTGCTGCCCAAGCTCGAAGGCTGCCCATCCGAGGTGGACCTCGAGAATCTGACCAACGTTCATACGCGAGGGAACACCAAGCGGGTTCAGAACCAGGTCGACCTGGGTGCCATCCTCAAGGTACGGAAGATCCTCGACCGGCAAGATCCGCGAGATGACACCCTTGTTGCCGTGGCGACCGGCCATCTTGTCGCCGACTTGCATCTTGCGCTTGATGGCCACGTAGACCTTGACCATCTTGATGACACCAGGCGGCAATTCGTCGCCCTTGGTCAATTTGGCGATCTTCTCGCGGTAGATGGTCTCAATCTCGTCGAGATCCTTCTCAAGGCGGCGCGCCAGAGCCTCAACGATCTCGGTGTCCTCTGCGGTGGTCATTGAGAATGTGCCCCAGTATTTACGGGGCACGTCCGCAAGGAGAGCGTCACTCATCGTGGTACCCGCGGGCACCAGGGTCCTACCAGCGTCATCATTGAGATTCGCGGCGGTGACCTTGCCACCGAGGATCTCCTTCATGCGGTTGTAGTAACCGTCGGAGACGATCGAGACATTGTCACGATGATCCTGGATCAACTTCTCGCGCTCAGCGTCCTCGATCTGTTGGGCCCGCGTGTCTTTCTCGACTGACTTCCGAGCAAAAACCCGGGCGTCAATGATGATGCCACTGACACCTGGCGGGAGTCGCAGCGAGGTGTCGCGCACGTCACCAGCCTTCTCTCCGAAGATGGCCCGGAGGAGTTTCTCCTCTGGGCTGAGCTGTGTCTCACCCTTCGGCGTGATCTTGCCGACCAGGATGTCACCTGCCTTGACCTCAGCACCGATGCGAACGACCCCAGCCTCGTCGAGGTTGGCGAGCGCCTCTTCACCGACGTTCGGGATGTCGCAGGTGATTTCTTCCTTGCCGAGCTTGGTGTCACGGGCAACGCACTCGAACTCCTCGATGTGGATCGAGGTGTACACATCCTCACGGACGATGCGCTCGGACACGAGGATCGAGTCCTCGAAATTGTAGCCCTGCCAGGGCATGAACGCGACGACCACGTTCTGGCCCAGTGCGAGCTCCCCGCGCTCGGTTGCGGCGCCATCGGCGATGACATCGCCCCGCTTGACGCGGTCGCCGACGCGTACGATCGGCTTCTGGTTTAGCGCAGTGTTTTGATTGCTACGCTGGAATTTGACCAGGTTGTAGATGTCAGGCTTGGCGCCGAGAATACCGCGGTTGTCATCGCGACCGTCGTTGCGGTTGGTGACGGGCTTCACGACGATGCGAGCGCCATCGACCTGCTCGACGATGCCATCGCGCAATGCGACAACGGTGGAGCCCGAGTCCCGAGCAACATGGGCTTCCATGCCAGTGCCGACCAGAGGCGCCGCAGTACGCAAGCACGGGACTGCCTGGCGCTGCATGTTGGAACCCATCAAGGCTCGGTTGGCGTCGTCGTGTTCAAGGAAGGGAATCAACGAGGCCGCGACTGAAACGAGCTGGCTCGGAGAAACCTCCATCAGCGTGACCTCCGCCGGTGCGACCAGCGGAAAATCCTCGTTGTAGCGGACCGAGATCTGGTCCGCGATCAGCTTGCCGGACTCATCCGTCGGCGCGTTTGCCTGAGCGATGTAATGGCCCGCCTCCTGCAGCGCGCTGTAGTACTGCACCTCGCTCGAGGCAACACCACCATCGACAGCCCGGTATGGAGTCTCGATGAAGCCAAACTCGTTGATACGCGCGTAGGTCGACAGCGAGGCGATGAGGCCGATGTTCGGACCCTCGGGCGTCTCGATCGGGCAGATGCGGCCGTAGTGCGTAGAATGCACGTCTCGGACCTCGAAGCCGGCACGCTCGCGCGTAAGGCCACCTGGGCCGAGCGCCGAGAGGCGACGCTTGTGGGTGACCTCGCTGAGCGGGTTGGTCTGGTCCATGAACTGGCTGAGCTGCGAAGAAGCGAAGTACTCCTTGACCACCGCCGAAACGGGCTTGGCGTTGATGAGATCCGCTGGCATGAGCGCGTCCATCTCTTGGGACATGCTCATGCGCTCCTTGATGGCGCGCTCCATGCGAACCAGACCGATGCGGTACTGGTTCTCCATGAGCTCGCCGACGGCGCGCACCCGGCGGTTGCCAAGGTGATCGATGTCGTCGATCTGGCCGCGACCATTGCGGAGTTCGACCAAGTACTTGACGGTCTCCATGATGTCGCGCTTGGTGAGCACGGTCGACATCAGAGCTTCGTCCAGGCTGAACTTGTGGTTTAGCTTCAGACGACCGACCGTGGACAGGTCGTAACGCTCGGGCTTGAAGAACAGCGACTCGAAGAGCGTGCGAGCGGTCTCGGCGGTCGGCGGGTCACCCGGGCGGAGGCGGCGATAAATCTCGAGCAGCGCCTCCTCAGGAGTGTGGAGCTTGTCTTGCAGCAGTGTGTTGCGCAAGAAGGGCCCTACATTGAAGTCGTCAATGAAGAGGATCTTGAAGCTCTTGATACCAGCCTGGCGCAGGCGGATCAGGTGCTCCTCGTTGATGTCCTCGTTGCAGTTAAGGAGAACCTCACCGGTGTTCTCGTCGATGATGTCCTCGGCACTAACCTTGCCGACCAGGCCTGCGGATTCCATCGGCAGGCGCTTAATGCCTGAGGTCCGCATGCGCTTGATGTGCGCCTTGCTGAACTTCTTGCCTTTCTTTACGACAGTCTCACCAGTCTCTGGGTCCCGGATGTCGTGCGAGGCACGCTGGCCTGAGAGCAGTTCAAAGTCGACGGCACGCGTGACCGCGCCGTCCTCTTCGAGGTGAATGCTCTCCTTCTCGTAATAGAAGTCGAGAAGTTGCTGCGTGCTGAGGCCGAGCGCCCGCAACAAGACGGTGGCATAGAGCTTCCGCCGCCGATCGATGCGGACGTAGATGTGGTCCTTGTGATCGAACTCGAAGTCGAGCCATGAACCGCGGTACGGGATCACGCGGGCTGAGAACAGCTTCTTGCCGGAGCTGTGGGTCTTGCCCTTGTCGTGGTCGAAGAACACGCCGGGCGAGCGGTGCAACTGGGAAACGACCACCCGCTCAGTACCGTTGATGATGAACGTACCGTGGGCCGTCATCAGCGGGATCTCTCCGAAGTAGACCTCCTGCTCTTTGACGTCACGGATCGACTGGGTGCCGGTCTCATCGTCTACGTCCCAGACAACGAGCCGCACGACCACCTTGATTGGAGCCGCGAAGGTCATGCCGCGAGCGCGGCATTCGTCCTCGTCGTACTTGGGGCGATCGAGGCTGTAGCTGACGAACTCCAAGGAGGAGGTCTCGCCGAAGTCCTTGATCGGAAAGACACTCTTGAAGACGGCTTGGAGGCCGATGTCCTCGCGCGACTCGAGGGGCGTATCGCGCTGCAGAAACTTGTCGTATGACCGCTTCTGGATGTCGATGAGATTGGGTACCTCGATGATGCGCTTGAGCTTTCCGAAGTTCTTACGCACCCTGAAGTTGTTCTGAATCATCGGTGGCATCGGCGTTCCTTGGAGAGAACCTTGTGCGAGGTCGCTGCAGCGGTGGCAGCGGTGCCCGTGGCGGCTAAATTCGGCCCAGGAGGACCGTCGGGGATCTGCAGGTTGTCTAGGTGCCCAGGAGGGCCATTAAGGAAATTCTGGCGAAGAGCAGCGCTTGTGGGCGCGAAAATGCTCCAAGAAAATTACACGGGTGTACGGCACCAGGAGGAACCTCCTGGCGCCATACACAGAAAGCGGAACGGGCACCACGTGGGGCGCCACGTGCTCACTTGATCTCGACTTCAGCGCCCGCCTCCACGAGAACCTTCTTCATCTCCTCAGCCTCGGCCTTGGAGATCCCGTCCTTGATGTTGGCCGGCGCGCCCTCGACCAGATCCTTGGCTTCCTTGAGGCCAAGGCTGGGGTTCAGAGTGCGGACGGCCTTGATCACATTGATCTTCTTGTCGCCGAAGCCCTTGAGGACGACGGAGAACTCGGTCTTCTCCTCGACAGCGGCGGCCGGAGCGGCGGCGGCGGCGGGGCCAGCGGCGGCGACAGGCGCAGCAGCCGAGACGCCCCACTTGTTCTCGAGCTCCTTGACGAGGTTGGCGATCTCGATGACCGGCAGGTTGCTCAGGTAGTCGATGACTTGGTCACGGGTAACAGCGGACATGTTCAGATTCCTTCAGAGTGTCGTTGCGGGTGAAAACTTGGACAGGGCCGGCTCAGGCAGCGAGCTGGTCCTTGCGGGCGTTGAGGAGGTAGAGGAGGCTCTGCGGGGCGGCATTGAGCACGCGAACGAAGCTCGTCGCCGGGGTGTTGAGAAGTGCCAAGAACTGAGCCTTGAGCTCACGGGGTCCGGGCATGTCGGCGAGCCGGTTCACACCGGCGGCGTCGAGCACCGTCCCCTCGATGACACCGCCCTTGATCTTGAAGTTCTTGGCTTCGCGCGCGAACTCGCGGGCAATACGAGCTGCAGCTCCCGGATCGCTCGGCGAGTACGCGATCGCAGTCATGCCCGTAAGCATCGACGAGATCGGCTCGTGGCGCGTTCCCTGGATGGCGTAGTGCACGACCGAGTTCTTGAAGACCTGGTATTTGCACTCGCCGGCCCGGAATTTATTCCGCAGATCCGTTGCCTCGGCCACGGTCATTCCCGTGTAGTCGAGCAGGATGAAGGCGGGCACGTCGCTAAGTGCTGTGCGCAGCTGGCTCGATTGCTCGTGTTTGTTCAGCCTCATGTTTTTTTGGTCTCCTTGGTCCTCCGAAGGGAGGACCGCCGAGCTCAAGGATCCGATGGATCCCCTCCCCTCAACGTTCGCTCCACTCTCGGCGGGCCGCTCTCTGGCGTTCAAGATCGGGTTGGCCGATCACCTGCTGTCTGCGAGTGTGTGGCCTGGATTACCCGGGCCGCTGGATGATGTCCACCTCAGTGCTGACAGCCTCCTGAATTCGAGTCACACAAAAAGCATCAACGCTCGACGAGCGCAGCGACGTCATTGGTGTCGAGTCGGATGGATGGGCCCATTGTCGACGACAGCGCGACGCTCTTGAAGTACTTCCCTTTGGCCGTCGAGGGCTTGAGGCGCTGCAACGTGTCCAGCAGAGAGGTCAGGTTCTCCTGTAGCTTGGCGCCACCGAAGGAGAGTTTGCCGATCGGCGCGTGGACGATGCCCGTCTTCTCCGTGCGGAACTCGATGCGCCCGGCCTTGATCTCGCGGATCGCCTTGGCAACGTCCATCGTGACCGTCCCGACCTTCGGATTGGGCATCAGGTTTCGCGGTCCAAGGATTCGGCCAAGCCGGCCGACCAAACCCATCATGTCGGGTGTGGCGATCGCGCTGTCGAAGTCCAGCCAGTTCTCCTTGAGGACGCGTTCGACCAAGTCCTCGGCGCCAACGAAGTCTGCACCAGCGTCGCGTGCCTCAGCCGCACGATCGCCCTTTGCGAAGACAACCACCCGTAGGGACTTGCCGGTGCCGTGCGGGAGAGCGCAGCTCGACCGGATCATCTGGTCGGCATGCTTCGGGTTGACACCCAATCGGGCTGCCACATCGACGGTCTCGTCGAATTTGGCGAACTTCAGGGTGGGGAGCAGTTCGCAAGCCTCGACAACCGTGTAACGCTTCTCGCGGTCGACCAGCTTGAACGCTGCGTCATACTTCTTGCCCATTTGACTCGTTGCCTTTCCGGGGTCCTAGCGGGCTCTTTGGAGTCCTCCCCCGGGTGTTGTGGTGCCGGCTGGGCCGGCGAGAGCGCAAGTCGACGCTTAGGCGTCGACGACGTCGATGCCCATCGAGCGGGCGGTTCCGGCGATCGAGCGCATGGCAGCATCGATCGAAGCGGCGTTCATATCCTTGAACTTGGTCTCCGCGATCTCGCGGATGGTCTTGGAGGTGACCTTGCCGATCTTCTGGATGTTCGGCACGCCGGACCCCTTCTCCTTACTCATGGCCTTGAGCAACATGATGGATGCGGGTGGCGTCTTCGTGATGAAGGTGAAGGAGCGGTCGCTGTACACGGTGATGACCACCGGGATGACCAAGCCCGCGTCCTTCTGCGTTCGCGCGTTGAACTGCTTGCAGAACTCCATGATGTTGACGCCTTTGGATCCGAGGGCGGGGCCGATCGGCGGGGCGGGGTTGGCCTGGGCGGCCTTCACCTGGAGCTTGATGTACGCGGTTACCTTCTTCATGACTTCTTGCTGACGGCGAAAAAAGAGACGATGGCCTCTGGGAGAGGCGGGGTCGGCGGGCTGGAGATGTCGCAGATCCGCGAGCGCTAAGCAACTGGCTCGACCTCAGAAAAGTCAACCTCGACACGGGTCGGACGGCCAAAGAGCGACACCGACAGCCAGATCTTTTGCTTGTCGGTGTTGATCTCCTCGACCTCACCCGTGAAGTTGGCGAACGCACCACTGCGGACACGTACCTGTTGGTTCACGTGGTACGTGACATTAGGCACGATTTTCTCCGCAACAGGCTGCTCGTGGGTCACTGGTTCCTGGCCGCGGACACGATTCATCTCCGGGACAGGGACTTTGCGAGGGTTCTGTCCTCCGAGGAAGCCCGTGACTTTCGGCGTGGTCTGGACGAGGTGCCAGCTCGCCTTGGTGAGCTCCATCTCGATGAAGATGTAGCCTGGAAAGAACTTGTTGGTCTTTTGGACCGTGCTCTTACCCCGGCGCTCGGCGACCTTCTCGGACGGGATGAGAATCTCTCCGAATTGCTCGTGCAGAGCGCCTTTTTCAATGCGCTCCTCGAGGTTCTTCTTCACCGTGTTCTCGTATCCGGAGAAGGTGTTGACGACGTACCACTCCATGAGTGAATTTCCTGTACTCCGTGAGAGGGCCGGGGTTGCCGGGGTTTGCCGCCAGAGGGGCCGGGGGGCCAAGGGAGGGGCCACAAGGGCCGAAGGGGAGTATCAGCTCGTTTTACGGGCAATACTCGTAAATAGTCTGTCGATCAAGAACAGAAGCTAGAGGCTGTACAACCAGTCGGTCACGTTGGACCAGAAGAGATCCATGATCGCCAAGAGGATGGAGCAGACGATGGTGAGGACCACGACCACGATGGTTGCGGCGCGCGTCTCCGCGCGCGTTGGCCAGGTGACCTGAGAGACCTCCGTCGCAACCTCGCCGATGAACTTGAACCAGCGCTTGTTACGCCAGGCCGCGACCGCCAACACCAAGGAGATGATGATGCCGATGCTGGTCGACATCTCGGAGTTTGGGCGTCCAAGAGCGCGCGGGTAGTACGACCACAATATTGCCCAAAGATCTTCCGTAAAATTGGTCAGCACGAAGGCCAACATCAGGAAGCCGACAAAAAACGCTGCGTGCGCCCAACGACTTGAGTCGAAGTCGCGCGAAACAACAAGCTTTTTTCGGGGGGGAGTTGTGGACATGGCGGGTTTGGCGGCCACGATGGCATGGAGACCGCCGTCTCTGACAGGTAGCAGGGCGTGGGGGGCTCGAACCCTCGGCCTGCGGATTTGGAGTCCGCTGCTCTACCAACTGAGCTAACGCCCTGTATGAACCTCGACCGCACCGGGCTGGCGCGGAAAATCATGAGCGGGTGACCCTCTAAATGACCAACCCGCTCCCTTCTCTACTTGGTTTCCTTGTGATCTGCGTGCTTCCGGCAGTGCCGGCAAAACTTCTTGAGAACAAGCTTCTCTGGGGTGGTGCGCTTGTTCTTGGTCGACGAGTAGTTGCGACGCTTGCACAACTGGCACTCGAACTGGATGATGATGCGGTTACCGGCAGCCATGGGTGTTCTCGCGCTAGGCGGAAGGGCCAAGACATAGCAAGGCCCGTTCCAAAAATCAACTTGGGGCAAAGCACTGGGCTTGCGAAGGTTTCCGCAAGCCCAAGGGCTTGAGATTACTCGATGATCTTGGTGACGACGCCGGCGCCGACGGTCTTGCCGCCCTCACGGATGGCGAACTTCAGGCCATCCTCGCAGGCGATCGTGTTGTGCAGTTCGACGATGATCTCGATGTTGTCACCGGGCATCACCATCTCCACGCCCTCCGGCAGGACCACTGAACCGGTCACGTCCGTCGTCCGGAAGTAAAACTGCGGCCGGTAACCCTTGAAGAACGGCGTGTGGCGGCCGCCCTCCTCCTTCTTGAGGATGTACACCTGCGCCGTGAACTTCTTGTGCGGCGTGATCGAGCCCGGCTTGCACAGCACCTGACCACGCTCGATGTCCTCGCGCTTCAGGCCGCGAAGCAGCAGCCCGACGTTGTCGCCCGCCTGGCCCTGGTCCAGCAGCTTGCGGAACATCTCCACGCCGGTGATCGTGGTCTTGACCGTGTCGTTGATGCCCACGATCTCGACTTCCTCACCGACCTTGATCCGACCTCGCTCGATGCGACCCGTCGACACCGTGCCGCGGCCCGAGATCGTGAACACATCCTCCACCGGCATCAGGAACGGCTTGTCCAGCTCGCGCACCGGCTCTGGGATGTAGCTGTCGCACGCCTCCATCAGCTTGAAGATGCACTGCGCGTCCGGCGAGCCCACGCCCGTCGCGTTCAGCGCCTTCAGTGCCGAACCCTGCACGATCGGCGCGTTATCCCCGTCGAACTTGTACTTGTTCAGCAGGTCGCGCAGCTCCACCTCGACCAGCTCGATCATCTCCGCCCCATCGTTACCATCGGGCAGCATGTCGATCTTGTTGAGGAACACCACCATCGCCGGGATGCCCACCTGACGCCCGAGCAGGATGTGCTCGCGCGTCTGCGGCATCGGACCGTCCGGAGCGGAGACCACGAGGATCGCCCCGTCCATCTGCGCCGCACCCGTGATCATGTTCTTGATGTAGTCCGCGTGACCGGGGCAATCCACGTGCGCGTAGTGCCGCTTCTCCGACTCGTACTCCACGTGCGCCGTGCTGATCGTGATCCCGCGCGCCCGCTCTTCCGGCGCCTTGTCGATCTGGTCGTAGCCCTTGAACTCCGCCCAGCCCTTCAGGCTCAGAACACGGGTGATCGCCGCCGTCAGCGTCGTCTTACCGTGGTCGACATGGCCGATCGTGCCGATGTTGACGTGGGGCTTGTTGCGGACAAACACTTCCTTGGCCATGGCGCTGCTTCTCCTCGAAGGTCTGGGTTTGAGTGGGGAGCCCATGAGCGGATTCGAACCGCTGACCTCATCCTTACCAAGGATGTGCTCTACCAACTGAGCTACATGGGCGAGATTATTGAGTTTTCGGAAGAGCGGGAGACGAGGTTCGAACTCGCGGCATTCAGCTTGGAAGGCTGACGCTCTACCAACTGAGCTACTCCCGCGGATTGGTGGATGGGGAAGGATTCGAACCTTCGAAGCAGTGATGCGGCGGATTTACAGTCCGCTCCCTTTGGCCAACTCGGGCACCCATCCGGGAGGATCGTCGTTGTGAGGGGTTGATGTTCTGGCGGGGAATCGAGAGAGCTGGCGATGGGACTCGAACCCGCAGCCGCCTGATTACAAATCAGGTGCTCTACCATTGAGCTACGCCAGCGAGGGATCGCGGGGAGTCCTCCGGGGAAGGGATGAAATCCGCGTTTGGAACCTGGGTAGGCCCAAAAGCGGAGGCGCTGTATAGCTTTCGATCGCAGGGAGTGTCAAGCCACAGCCGTGCCAATTTCGGTCAGGGATGACCTGTGGAGTCTGGTGTAGGGCTCTGGTCTACGTGACCAGAGGCACATTTCTACAAGGGGGTCGGGTCGGGCACAAACAGCTTGCGGTCGCTGGGGCCTGGCTCGGCAACACCCTCAGGATGCCAGTCGAGGCGGGCTTCAGGGGCGAGGCGGGGGTGTGGGCGGCCAAGCGTCGTATCACCGGCGAGCAGCACGCCCTGGAGTTCGCTGAGTTTGGCCTCGGTCTTGGCCACGAATTCGCTGTCGTAGCCGAGCTTGCGAGCGGTCTCGAGGTTCTTCTCGAAGGTGAAGATGGCCTTGTTGACCACCGGTCGGAGCTGTTTTTTGAGCTCCTCGTAGTAGGTCTGCCGCTGGGCTTCGTCGAGCCAGTCGGGGACCGGCGCGTACATCATGGCGTCGTAGAACTCCTCGAACAGCGACCCCAGCTGGTAGCCGGCGGCCGAGACCCAGAACATGTGGCGAGCCTTGACCGTGTAGTTGTAGCCATCCTGGGCCTGTTCAAGGATGGCGAATTTACGGGCGAAGTCCTCGGCCATGACCTTCTCGGGTAGGCGGATGGCGATGTCACGGAAGTGACGATGGTGGATGGCGGCGCGGTAGAAGCGGGCCATGCCGACGAAGTAGAATGTGGTGAAACGCTCGCGGTGGCCGTCCTGAGCGGCGAGGAAGATCTCGTCTGCTTGCTTGAGTGGTCGATCGGCAAGTTCGAAGTCACCGAGCTGGAAGAGGGCGTAACCTTGGCGGGTGAGGGCCTCAACCTGGGAGCTGGGTACGGTGGCGTGGGTGAAGGCGGTGGCGAAGTCGTCGGCGGAAGCCTGCCACTGGCCGAGCTCGGCGTGACAGGCGCCACGGGCGCTGTAGAGATCTGCCGCGGCCTGGTCGGGGAAGCGGGCGAGGAACTCATCGTAGGCACGCACGGCGGCAGCGAAGTCACCGAGTTGCTCATGCGCGCGGCCAAGGCCGGGATAGGCCTGGCGGGCACCGGCGGGGTCGTGTTCGCCGGCGAGGTAGCTGGCAAACAGGGCGACGGCGCGAGCGGGTTCACCGGCGGCGAGGGCAGCCTCACCATCGGCGAGGGTGGAAGCGGTCGCAGGTGAGCTCGTTGTGAGCGAGGGATCACCGGGGGTCACACTCGCGGTGGGCTTGCCGGCACAGGCGGTCGCGAGCAGGAGAGCGATGCAGGTCCAGCAGCGGGCCATGGTCGGAGGATGACACATGCCGAGGTGTATGGGTTCCCGACGGCACGACGAGCGAGGCCGCCCACGGGACGCGGGCGGCCTCTGACGTCGCTGAACCTTACTCCGCGATGCGGGCGATCGTGGTCCGGGCGGTGAGGACGGGGAGCTGCATGGTGGCGTCCATGGAGCCCTTCTCGCCCTTCATCACGTCATCGAGGGCCAGCGCGCACTCAGGGCACTTGGCGTCCCCGAGGATACGGGGGATCAGCAGAGCCATGCTGACACGGGCGTCGGGGTTGCGGACCTTGAAGGCCTTGGCGAGCTCGAGCGCGATGGTCTTGTCGCCAGGGGCGAGACGGACGAGCTCGTAGGCGGCCTTTTCGCGGGCGAACCAGTCGGCGTTCTGGTCCTGGAGGGTCTTGAGGTAGCAGGCCTTGTCGGCCTTGCAGGTCTCGAGGAGCTTGAGGCCGGCATCCCACTTGGGGAGCTCCTCGGCGACCTTCTTGTCATTGCCGGCGGCGGCACCCTTGAGGGCGTCTTGCACGGCGGGGAGATCTTCGGGGCTGGCAGTGAGGATCGCGAAGCGGGCCGCCTCCCAGCGGATCTGGAAGCGGAACTCGGAGTTCTCCAGAGCCTCAGGGTCATACTCTCCCGATTTGGTGACCTCGGCGAGGCACTTGAAGGCGTCTGGACCGCCGATGCGGCCGAGCGCCTCGGAGATCGGGAACATGTCGCCCGGGTTGTGGGTGGCGTTGATGCACTTGCACATCGGCGCGACGCCCTTGGGATCGCCGATGAGGCCGAGGGTGTTGGCGACGAAGGCGCGCAGGCTGGCGTCTGCGGCATCCTCTTCGCTGGGTTCCTCTTCCTCGTCCTTCTTCTTTTTCTTCTTGTCCGGCTTCTTGACCTCGGCCACGACGCAGTCCTGCTGCGGCATGAAGGCGATGAGCTCGTCGGTCGCGCTCTTGGTGCCGAGAGCGCCGAGGATCGCCACGGCGGTCTGCTGGACGACGAGGAGGTCGACATCGTGGTCGCTCGCTAGCTTGTTCACCTCCTCGAATTTGCCGGCCAGCATGTCCTTGAGGCGCGCCACTGCGGGCTCGCCGATCGAGACGATGGCGAGCTTGGCGCGGTTGCTGATGTCCGTGGTCGAGGGTGCGTCGGGGACACGGAAGCTGACCGTGAGCAAGGCGTCGACCGCGGCCGGATCCTTGATCATGCCGAGGGCCTTGGCAGCCTCGCGGTGGACGGAGACGGGCTGGCTCTTTTCGGTCTGCAGCATCGACTCGATGAGGACAGGGACGCCCTTCTTGTCGCGCAGCTCGCCGAGGGTCTTGGCCAGCTCCAGGCGGACCTCGCCCTCGTTGGTCTTGCCTTTGTCCTTGCCGGGATCTTTGATGAGGGTCTGGAACAGGGCGATGACGGTGTCGGTGACCGCGGTGGCGCGGGCGCGCTGGATGCCCTGGAGGGCCGCGAGGACGCGCTTGCGGGCGCCATCGGAGCCATCGAGCGTGAGCGCCTTGATCCACAGCGTCGCGCCTTCGGGGCGGCCGACGTCACGCAACATGTTGAGCATCGTGACCTGCTGCTCGGGCGTGACCTGGTCCCACACCTCGTCGAAGATCGGGACGATCTTGTCGACGAACTCCTGGAGGCGCGCACTCTGGTCGCCCTGGGCCGTGGTGACCGTCTTCACCAGCGCCTCTAGCTGCGAGATACTGGCGGCCCGCGCGTTGACATCGCGGATGCCCTCGATGTGCGTCTCGAAGGCGTTCGGGTCGGCTTCCTTGCAGCCAGACCACGAGACCATCGCCAGGGCGAGGAGGGACGAAACGACGAGCTTGCGCATGAGACCTCTCTTGCGAGGCATGGTACATCAGCCTCGCGCCCATGTTTGCCTCAGTCCGTCACCACCGGCAAAAAAGCCGTGGGGGCTGGCATGGTCCGATGGGCGCAGCTGGGGACGCAGGGGCGCGCGTGTGCGCGCGACCCTGAATGCCCGGTTCAGCCGGGTTCGTGGCCGAGTTAATCGACGCGTTCGACCTTGTGCTTGCCGCGGGGGAGCGTCCGGGGCCGGGCGAGCTTCTTGGTGTCGTCGCCTGACTCGCTCGCTGCGACCGGGAGCGGCTCGCTTCGCCGGCGGGGGCGGTCATCGCTGCTGCGGATGGCCGGGTGCTGGACGACGATCGTGTCATCCTCGGCGGGGCGGGCCTGGGGTGCGCGGGGGGCCGGTGTGGTCCAGGCGCGGGGGGCTGGTGGGGCGGCCGTGAAGGCCTGGGCGCGACGTGGCGGGAGGCGAACGGCCTGCTGGCGCGCTGGGGCGCTGCGACGGGCATCGTTGGTGATCGCGGCCGGGCGCTCGGTGAGGACGCGCGCTGGCGTGGCGCGAATGTTGCCGTAGCTGCGAGCGGCGCTGGCTTCGACGGCGAGCGCGTCAGCATCGACGGGTTCCATGCTGATCGAGCCGCGGAAGGCGGCGCCTGGCTCGACGCTGACCCGGGGCGAACGAATGTCGCCGATGACGCGGGCGCTAGCGGTGAGGACCACGGCGCTCTCGGCGTGGATGTTCCCGACGACGGTGCCGGAGACGACGACGTCATGGGCGACGATCTCTGCGAGGAGGACGCCCTCGGGCTCGACGAAGAGGGTCTGCGCGAGGCGGACGGAGCCCTCGACGGTGCCGTGGACCCGGAGGTCTTCCTGGCCGGAGATGCGACCGACGACGCGGGTACCGGCTCCGATGTGGGCGACCACCTCGGCGCTGGCCTCGGGAGAGGGGAGATTGTTCCGTGTCTTCGTTGCCATGCCCGCTAGCCCCCCATATCGACGTTGCCCTTGAACGAAGCGCCGTCGGCGATGAGGATCCGCGGCGCGCGGATGTCCCCGACGACAGTGCTATTCGGCCGCAGCTCGGCGCGCTCGCTGGCCGCGATGTCGCCGTGGATCGTGCCGTTGACGGTGATCGTGGCCGACTCGACGGTGGCCTCGACGAGGCCGCCGTTCTCGACGACGAGGGTGTCCCGCACCACGATGCGACCCTTGACGGTCCCATGCACGATGAGTTGCTCCTCGCCGGAGATCTCGCCGTCGATGACGATGCTGCTGCCGATGACGGTGGTGGCCATGGTGTCGATCCTTCAGCGGCGCGGCTGACGGTTGAGACCGCCGGGGATTTGGACGTCCATCTCGACGCTGCCCTTGAACTGGGCGCCGTCGGAGAGGACGACACGAGGCGCACGCAGGTTGCCGCCGACGCGGGCGCTCTCGTGGAGGGTAATGGCGGTCGTGGCGACGATGTCACCGTCGACCTGGCCGTGGACGTCGACGCTGTCGACCTCGATGTCGGCCTCGACGACCGCACCAGGGGCGACGACGAGGTGTCCGCTGAGGCTGACGCTGCCCTCGACGCGGCCCTCGATGACGAGGTCTTCTTCGCCCGAGATGTTGCCGCGGATGGCGATCCGCGGACCGATGGTGCAGAGGCCCTCGGCGGGCCTGGAAGTGGCTGAGGTGCTCACGGGGTTGGCCATCGTCCGATCGAGTGTCGTCCCGCCGAAGGTAGTGGGCGCGGCACGCGGGGCGGAGATTAGCGGTGCGAACCGGACCGGGTCAAGCGAGCCGTGCGGGGTGAGTGGGCAAGTTTCTCGGGTACGGCGGTCAAGTCGGCGGGCCCTGCGGCTACACTCGCCGGCCTCGCCGTTGGATCCAGCATTGCTGGTCACCCTGGCTGAGCCCTGTTTCTTCGCCCTGGAGTCCCCCGTGAGCAGCACCCAGACCACGCCCACCTCGTCCGAGCCGCTGCGGGCCGAAGACCTCACGGCAGTGTTCCATCGGGCCGAACGCCCTGACCAGGCCAGCCATATGGTGGGCACGGAGCAGGAGAAGTTCGGCCTGTACATCGATCCCCTGGACAGCCGGGCCGAGCCGCAGCCGGTTGGCTACGAGGCCCACGTGTTGCCAGTGTTACAGGCCTTCGTGGCCGAGTTCGGGTGGAAGCCGGCGGCCGACCGCGGGCCGGGCGGGGAGATCATCGCTCTCGAACGGGATGGGGCGTCGATCACGCTCGAGCCAGGCGGACAGTTCGAGCTGAGCGGCAAACCCCTCCCCCACGTGCACGCGACCTGCGGGGAGTTCACGCAGCACTACCGCGAGCTGCACTCGGTGTCGCAGCGGCTGGGTCTGGCCTGGCTGGCCACGGGGTTTCATCCGTTTGCCACCCGCGACGAGATCCAGTGGATGCCCAAGGGCAGGTACCGGGTGATGCGGGACTTCCTGCCGACCCGCGGCAGCCGCGGCCTCGATATGATGCTGCGCACGTGCACAGTGCAGGCGAACTTCGATTACGCGTCGGAGCAGCAGTGCGGCGAACGCTTCCGGATGGCGATGGGTGTCAGCGGCCTCAGCACGGCGATCTTCGCCAATTCGCCGTACCGCGAGGGCGTGGACAGCGGGTTTGCGTCGCTGCGCAGCGACAACTGGACCGACGTGGACAACGCCCGCTGTGGGATCTACCCGTGGGCCTTCGAGCCCGGCTTTCGCTACGAACGCTACGTCGAGTGGGCGCTGGACGTGCCGATGTTCTTCATCCATCGCGGTGGGAAGTATGTGCCGTTGCACGTGCCGTTCCGCAGCTACATGAAAGACGGCTACACCGCGCCCGATGGGACCCACCACCGGGCCCTGCGCGGCGACTGGGACATGCACCTGAGCACCCTGTTTCCCGAGATCCGCTTGAAGCCGTACATTGAGGTTCGCGGCTGCGACTCGGTCAGCTCGCGCTTTGTCTGCGCGCTGCCGGCGATGTGGAAGGGGCTGCTGTACGACGCCGACGCGACGGCGGCGGCGTGGGAGCTCGTCGCGGGGCTCGACTTCCCCGGGCGGCTGAAGCTGTGGCAGGAGTGCCGCGAGCAGTCGATGCGCTCGCCGCGGGTGCAGGCGCTGTCCGTGCGACTGCTGGCGATCGCCCGTGAGGGGCTCGACCGACAGAACATACGCGACAGCAAAGGGCGCACCGAGGCCCGGTTCCTCGACGGCCTCGAGGCGCTCGTGCAGTCGGGACGCTCACCGGCGGACCTCGCCCGCGAGGCGCTCGGCGCGAAGCCGGGGCGTGACGCGGCGGCGCGGCGGGCCTTCGCGCGGCACTTTCACTTCGCGGGCACCGGCGCGGGTGACCCGAGCGCTGACCCGGACGCGTGAACCCGGGCTGCCCTCGGAGAGGCCGAGGTCAGTCTTCGTCGTCGCGGAGGTAGTCCGGTACGCCGCGTGACGAGGGCGTGGCTGGGGAACTCGACGTAGGCGTGGCCATGGGCGTCGCGGCGCTGATCGGGCGGGTCAGAGACACCGGAGGCAAGGTCGCCGGCCGGGCCGCCGGTGAGGGCGCGGAGACTGGCCTCGCGACGGGCTGGCTGAGCTCGACGACCTTCTTCCGTTGTTTACCCTTCTTGCCCTCGTGCCTGGGCTCAGGTTTGGTGGGCTTCGCCACGGCGACGATCGGTTGGGGCTGGGTCTTCTTGCCACGGCGGTGCGCCGGCGGTGCAGAGCTAGCGGGCGTTGGCGCGGAGGCTGGTCGAGGCGGCGGGGCGCTGGCTGGTGCAGCGGCGGGCCCCGACGCTGCGTGTGCGCCCGACGCTGCGGGCACAGGGTCCGAGCTGGCTTGCGACGCGGCGGGTTGCGGGCCCGACGCTGCCGGCACGGGGCCCGAGCGCGCCGCTGCGTGTGGGCCTGAAGCCGCGGGCACAGGGGCGGAGCTGGGTCGCGCCGCTGCGTGTGGGCCCGAAGCCGCGGGCACAGGGCCGGAGCTGGGTCGCGCCGCCGCGTGTGGGCCCGAAGCCGCGGGCACGGGACCTGAGCTGGGTCGCGCCGCTGCGTGCGGGCCCGAAGCCGCGGGCACGGGACCCGAGCTGGGTCGTGCCGCCGCGTGTGGGCCTGAAGCGGTCGTGATGGGGCCCGAGTCTGAGGCGTCAGAGCTGGCGCTCGGAGCACCGACGGTCGTGTGCGGGCCCGAGGGAGCAAGCTCGGGCGTGACAGGTTCCAGGTCCGAGGGCTCGATCATCGCGTCAAAAGCGGCGTCGGTGAGCCCCGAGGAGCTGGTCTCCGCGGCGATTGCCTGGCTGCGAGGGCGCCCGCGGTACACCGGGATGTCGCCGTCGTCGTCGGGGATGCCGAGCACGAGGCCGTCGGAGGACTCCTCGTTGAGGTTGGCGATGTGCATGCGGGCGCTCTCGCTGAGGCGGGCCTCGAAACCGGGGGGCTCCGGGACCTGCTCGTCGTCCCAGCTGATGCGTGGACCCTGGGATTCGGCGTGGAGCTCGAAGCCGCGGGTGAGGTTCGCGGTTCGCGGGGTGGGCTCGGGGGCGGGCTCAGGGGCGCGCTTGCGGAGCGCGAAGGCGAAGCGGTTGAAGCCGCCGATCGACGGGTCGTCCTCGGCGGGCTCGGGGGCGGGCTCGGGGATGTCCTCGAGGACAGGTCGCTCGGGGAGGGCTTGACCTCCCGGGGCGGCGTTCTCGAGGGCGAGTTGGACGTCGTGCTTGCCGCTCAGCGCTGCCTCAACAGCGGCGTTGAGGTAGGGGCGACTGACGCTGCGGGCGATCGGCAGCGGCACGCTGCGGGCAGCCGGTTGCAGGGCCGCTGCGGCTGGCTCTTGTGTACGCTCGCGGCCAGCGAGCAGCTCGGCCAGCTGCGAACCGGGCTCGATGCGGGCGATCAGGACTGACGCGCGTTGCCTGGCCCACTGCAGCAGGGTTTCGACGTCACCGGGCCGGATGCCCTCGCGGGCGAGCAACGCGGACAGGTCCATGCCAAGCCACGCTATCACAGCCTGCGCCGTGACCGCCTCCGATCCGTGAACCCCCAAGCGCGCAGGTGTGGTGTGGTTTGCTCTACCACCACAGGGCCGGACTGCGAATGTGGTCAGGACCCGATTTGGGCTGCGAGGGCGTCGCGGGCGGCGCTGAGGGCCTGGGGCAGCCCGGCCGGATTGGCGCCGCCGGCCTGGGCGAGATCGGGGCGGCCGCCGCCCCGACCCTCCACATGACCTGCGATCGCGGCAATGAGGTTGCCGGCGTGGATCTTTCCGCTGAGGTCCTTGGTGACGGCGACGAGCAAGCTGGCCTTGCCATCGCGCTCCGCGCCGAGGACGACGACACCGGAGCCGAGGCGGTCACGGAGGATGTCGGCGGCCTCGCGGAGGGCCTTGGGATCGCCCACGGTGACGAGCTTGGCGAGCAGCTTGACGCCGCCGACCTCGACAATGCTGTCCCCTGCCCCCTCGCCGCCGCCGGTGGTCAGCTTGCGCTTGAGCTCGGCGATCTCCTTGTCACGCGCGCGCAGGTCGAGGTGCAGGCGTTCGAGCTTGGCGAGGACCTCATGCGGGCCCGCGGCGTGGAGATGGGCGGCGGCGTCGCCGACGATCTGGGCGGTCTGTTGCAGGTAGGCGAGTGCATTCATGCCAGTGACGGCCTCGATGCGGCGCACGCCCTGGGCGATGCCGGTCTCGCTGACGATCGCAAACAGGCCGATGTCACCGGCGCGTGCGACGTGGGTGCCGCCGCACAGCTCGATGCTCTCGCCGCCGATGTTGACGACGCGGACGACCTCGCCGTACTTGGCCTCGAACAGGCCGATCGCGCCGGTCTCGCGGGCCTGGGCCATCGACAGGCTGCGGACCTGCGAATCGTGGTTGTGCAGGACCTCGAGGTTCACGCGGCGTTCGATCTCTGTGCGCTGCTCGAGGGTGAGCGGGCGGGTGTGGGAGAAGTCGAAGCGGAGGCGGTCGGGGCCGACGAGCGAGCCTTTCTGGGCGACGTGGGTGCCGAGCACGACGCGCAGCGCGTGGTGCAGCAGGTGGGTCGCGCTGTGGTTGCGACGGATCGCTGCGCGGCGCTCGGGGTCGACCGCGAGGTTCAGGACCTGACCGACACGGACGCTGCCGCGGACGAGCGTGCCGCGGTGGATGTGGAGATCGCCGGTGGGCTTTTGGACGTCCTCGATCTCGATGAGGGTGCCGTCGGCCGCGGCGCGGCCGGTGTCGCCGACCTGGCCGCCGCTCTCGCCGTAGAAGGGGGTGCGGTCGACGACAAACTCGATCTGTTGCCCGGCGTGGGCCTCTTTCTGCTCGCGGCCGTCGACCGCGAGGGCGAGCAGCTTGCCGTCGGCCTGCATGCCGTCGTAGCCGGTGAAGCTGCTGTGACCGGCGAGGCGCTCCTTGAGCTTGAAGTAGAGGTCGCCGATCGCCTTGTCGGAGCCGAGCGAGCCGTGGCCGTCGCCGTCCTGGCCCTGGCGCTGGCGGACCGCGGCCTCGACGGCGGGCTCGTCGAGGGTGAGGCCCTTCTCCTTACAGATGATGCCGGTGAGGTCGACGGGGAAGCCGTAGGTGTCGTAGAGGTCGGCGGCGACGGGCGGCGGGAAGGCGCCTTCGCCGGGAGCGAGGTCGGTGAGGGCGGCCTCGAGGCGCTTGAGGCCGCGGCTGAGGGTGCGGCGGAAGCTCTCCTCCTCGATGCGCACGACCTCGTCGATGGTGCCGGCGCGCTCGACGAGCAGCGGATAGGCGTCGCCGAACTCGGCGACGACCTGCTTGCACACCTCGTGGAAGAAGGGGCGCTCGAGGCCGACGTTGGTGCCGTAGCGGATCGCTCGGCGCATGATGCGGCGCAGGACGTAGGAGCGGCCGGCCTTGTCGGGGAACACGCCGTCGGCGATCAGGAACGCGGTGGCTCGCGCGTGATCGGCGATGACGCGGAAGGGGCTCTCACCGGCGCCGAGATCGGAGGGTGAGGCGCCGGCGAGGCGCTTGGCGAGGTCGACCAGCGGGGTGAGCAGCGAGGTGCGGTAGTTGCTGCCGACGCCCTCCATCACGGCCGCGAGGCGCTCGAGGCCGGCGCCGGTGTCGACGCTGGCCTTGGGCAGGTTGACGAGGTTGCCGTTGGCGAGCTTCTCGTACTGCATGAACACGAGGTTCCACAGCTCGGTGTAGCGGGTGTCCTCGTAGGCGGGGCCGAACTTGCCCTCGCGTTTGGCGTCACCGGGGGCGCGCTCGCCGTGGAAGATGTGGATCTCGGTGCAGGGGCCGCAGGGGCCGGTGTCGCCCATGGCCCAGAAGTTCTCCTTGGCGGGCAGGCGGTAGATGCGGTCTTGCGGGACGATCTCGGACCACAGCGCGTAGGCCTCGTCGTCGGCGGGGGCCGACTCGCCCTCGCCGCTGAACACCGACACGACGAGCTGCTCGGCGGGGATGCCGAGGTCTTGCGTGAGGAACTCCCAGCCCCAGCGGATCGCGTCCTGCTTGAAGTAGTCGCCGAACGAGAAGTTGCCGAGCATCTCGAACAGGGTGTGATGGCGGTCGGTGAAGCCGACGTTGTCGAGGTCGTTGTGCTTGCCGCCGGCCCGCAGGCAGCGCTGGACGCTGACGGCCCGCTTGTAGGGGCGCGGGTCGCGACCGAGGAAGGTGTCCTTGAACTGGACCATGCCCGCGTTGGTGAACAGCAGGGTCGGGTCGTTGGCCGGGACCAGCGCGGAGGAGGGCACGATGGCGTGGCCCTTCGCGGCGAAGAAGTCGAGGAAGCGGCGGCGGATCTCGTGGGCGCGGGGCCGGGACTGCATGGCGGCGGGAGGATACTCGATCCCGCACGCGCGCTGCCTGGGCCCGCGCGCGGGCCGTGCATGATTTTCCCGACCTGCGTCAGTCGAGCTGCAGGAGCTTGATCTTGAGGTAGCGGCCCTCGCCGAAGGCGGGCTGCACCGGGAAGTCCGGCGGCAGGCCGCACTCCCCGACCAGACGGGCGCTGCGCTTGGCGGCGTGGACACCCTCGCCGAGAGCGAGGAAGAACTCGTCCTCGGGCAGACGGACGGCGTTGGAGATCGCCAGCACGTGGCCGCCAGGGCTGACGACGCCGGCGACCGCGGCCATGAGCTGGTTCCAGTCCTTCAGGGCGCTGAAGGTGTTGCCTTTGACGTTGGAGAAGGGTGGCGGGTCGACGACGAGGAAGTCGAACACGCGGCCACGCTGGCGGAACTTCTCGAGCAAGGTGAACACGTCGCCGGTGATCGCCTCGATGGCCTCGGGGTCCATGCCGGACGCGGCCAGGTTCTGGCGGCAGCGCGCGTGGCTGCGGGCGGCGGCGTCGACGTGAGTGACCGCGCTGGCGCCGGCTCGCACGGCGCGCAGGCCGAAGGCGCCGGTGAAGCTGAAGAGGTTGCAGACGCTGCGGCCGCGGACCTGCGACTCGAGGAGGCGGCGACCCTCGCGAAGATCGAGGAACAGTCCGGGCGAGACGGGGGCAGTGACGTCGACCAGGAACTTGAGGCCATCCTCGCTGACCTCGAGCTCGGGCGGGGCGGCCTTGCCGGCGAGGTGGAAGGCGGGCGGCCGGCGGTCGTCAGCGGCGGTGACCGAACGGATCCGGTCCTGCATGTAGATGCCGGCGGGCTTCAGCTCCTGCTCGAGCACGGGCACCAGGGCGTCGATGTAGCTCTCGGCGCAGCGGGCGTATTTATAGAGGAGGAGGTAGTCGCCGAGGCGGTCGAGGGCGAGGCCGGGGAAACCGTCGGCCTCGCCGTGCAGCAGGCGGACGGCGCCTTGCGCCAGCAAGGCCGGGCCGCGCAGACGCAAGGCCTGGCGGACGCGGGCGAGCATCTCGGCCTCGTTCCAGGTGAAGTCGGCGGCGAGGCTGAGCATGCGGACGCCGATCGCCCCTTCGGCCTCGACGAGGCCCCAGCCGACGCCGTAGCCGTCCTCGTCGATCACCGGGACGACGGTGCCCTCGGCGAGGTTGTCGAGGTCTCGGCGCACGGTGTGGCGAAACACCCAGGGGTGACCGGCGCGCACGAGGCGGGCGACCTCCAGCGGGACCTTGACGCTGGGTCCACGCACGGTCGGCCGCGCCGGGCGGCGACTCAGCGGGGCGTTGCGGCGCGGCGCCGGGGCGTGAGGGTCGGCCGGCCGCTCGCTGGGGCGGATGCTGCGGTCGCGTGGAGCTGGGCTGCGGGCCGCGTCGCGTGGGCGGTCATCGTCGCGAGGACGGTCGTTACGCGGACCAGCGTCTGCCCGCGGACCGGGGCGATCGCTGCGCTGGCCACCGCGAGCGTCGCGGCTGTCGGTACCCCCCCGAGCAGGTGGTGCGGAGCGCGGGGCAGGTCGGTCGCGGTCAGGCATCGGCGGCGGAGCATAGGCGAGAACACGGCGCGAAGGGGAGGGCTTGCGCGTGCAAGTTTTCTCGCCAGGGCACCTGTCCGGCTTGGCGGGTACGGGCCGGGGCTGTACCCTGGTCCGCCGCCGCCCGCGTGCGGGCGGGCGAGACGCCGCATCTTACTTATGGCAGACCGCATCGGCGAACTACTGGTCCGCGAGAACCTGATCTCGCTCACCCAGCTCAAGCGGGCGCAGGCCGATCAGCGGACGACCGGCAAGCGTTTGTCGTACAGCCTGTCCCGTCTGGGGATCCTCGGCGAGCGCGAGCTGGCGGACTTTCTCTCGGCACAATACGGCGTGCCGTGGATGAGCCTGACTGACTTCGAGATCGATCCGAAGGTGGTCGAGCTGGTGCCGAAGGCGCTGGCGAGCAAGCACACGGCGATCGCGGTCCAGCGGGCCGGCTCGACGCTGGTGGTGGCGATGGCCGACCCGAGCAACATCTATGCGATCGACGACCTTAAGTTCATCACCAACCTGAACGTCGAGCCGGTCGTCAGCACAGAGACGGCGATCGAGGACGCGATCGTCCGCTACTACGACCGCAGCGGGAACAGTGCGGCGTACGCCGATGTGATCGGCGCGCTGAACCTCGAGCGAGTCGATGCGCCGAGCGGCGAGCGCGAGCGGACCACACCGGCGACCGCCGGCCTTCCGGAGTCGGATCAGGCGATCCGTCTGTGTAACCGGGTGCTGCTGCATGCGGCCAGCCGCGGGGCGACACAGGTGCATGTCGAGCCCTCGGAGCGCGGGCTGCGGATCCGCTTCCGTGTCGATGGCGTGCTGCATCCGGAGTCCGAGCTGCCGATCGGGCTGCGCAGCGCCGTGACGACGCGCTTCAAGCTGATGGCCGGGCTCGACGTGGCCGAGCGACGCACGCCGCAAGAGGGCCAGATCCGCGGCTTTCATGCCGGCAAGGACCGGGAGCTCGATGTCCGCGTCGCGACCATGCCGAGCGCCGCCGGCGAGCAGATGGTCCTGCGCCTGTTCGACCGCAGCCACCTGCCACAGGACCTCGCGGGGCTCGGGCTCGAGTCAGAGCAGCTCGAGCGGATGCGGACGGCCTTGCAAGGGCCACAAGGGCTGACGCTGGTCGCTGGCCCGGCGGGTAGTGGCACGACGTCCACCCTGTACGCGGCGTTGTCCGAACTCGCGAGCGACAGCGTGAGCGTGGCGACGATCGAAGATCCGGTCGAGTTCACGCTGCCAGGCTGCACGCAGGTCCAGGTCCAACGCGAGGGCGGGCTCGGGGTTGCGGCCACGTTGCAGGCGCTGCTGCGACAAGACCCCGACATCATCATGCTCGGCGCTCTGCCCGACTTCGATGCCGTCGACGCCGCGGTGCGAGCCGCCGTCGCGGGGCGCCGCGTGCTGACGACACTGCCGGCAGGCGACGCCGCAGCCGCGCTGGTGAGGCTGGTACACCTCGGGATCGAGCCCTACCTGGTGGCCGCGGCGGCGCGACTGGTGGTCGCTCAACGACTGGTGCGGCGCCTCTGCAGCGAGTGCGCCGTCGACGACACCTCGGCATCACCGGCGCGGCTGATCGAGGCTGGGATGAGCCCGCAACAGGCGCACGATTGTCGGCCCCGGCGAGCTCGCGCGTGTAAGGCGTGCCTCGCGGGCTACCGCGGGCGAATCGCGCTCTTCGAGGTGCTGCCCATCGGCGCTGCGCTGCAAGAGCTGATCGCGGGCGGCGCCAGTGCCACGGAGCTGCGCGCCGAGGCGACTGCGCTCGGCCACCGCGGCCTGCGTCAGGTCGGCCTCGTCCGCGTGGCGAACGGGCAGCTCGCGCTCGATGACCTGCTGCGCGCGACAGGTGACCACCTGGCCTGAAGGACATGTCGCTGTTCCACTGGCAAGCGCTGACCGCTGCGGGCGAGCCGAGGCAAGGCGCGCTGGCTGGTGAGTCCGAGGTCCAGGTGATCGACGCGCTGCGGCGACAGGGGCTGCGAGTCACGATGGTGCGGCGCGAGCTCGCGGAGCCCGAGCTGGCGCTCGCCCGGCCGAGCTCGCCCGCGGTCGTGGCAGTGCTGCGCGAGCTGCTGGCGCTGCACGGGCTGGGCATCGGGGTGCCGGTGGCGCTTGGTCGCCTCGCCGACGTGCACGGGGACCGCGTGCTGGGGAGCGAGTTGGTGCTGGTGCGGCGGGCACTCGAGGCCGGACAACCTCTCGGGGAGGCGCTCGCCCGGGTACCCCACCGCTTCGATGAGCTCATCTGCGCCACACTCTCGGCAGGTGAGCGGCGTGGCGAGCTCCTTGGGGCGCTCACTCGCCTGACGGTGTACCTCGAGCGATCTACGCGTCCCGGTGCACTCTTGAGCGCGCTGCGGAGGATCGCCTGGACCGTCACCACGGCGGCGATGGTTGCGGTGCTCCTGCTGGGCGTGGTCGCCCCGGCCGCGCTTAATTTGTACGCACACCTCGGGCTCACGGAGCCGCCGCTGCTGGCCTTGGCGATCGCGCTGCTTCCGGGGCTGCGCTGGTTCGTTGTGTGTCTCGGGCTGCTCGCGCTCGGTCTGGTCGCCGCGAGGCGAATGCCCCGGATACACGCCCGGCTCGACGGGTTGGCGCTGCGCCTGCCTGGGCTCGGCCCTGCCCTACGAACCCTCGGCGCGCTGCGGTTGGCGCGGCTGCTCGCGCTCCTCGTCGATCTCCCGCTGCTCGCTGCGCTCGAGCTGAGCGCACCGCGACTCGGCAACCACACGCTGGGTCGCGAGCTTCTGCGCGCGCGCACGTTGGTAGCGCAGGGTGTCGAGTTGCCGGCCGCGCTGGCCGACGTGTCGCTGCTGCCGCCGTTGGGCCTCGAGCTGCTGCGTGTCGCCGAGAAGGGAGAACGAGCCTCGGCACTGGCGGCGCTCGTGGGCGCGTGTGAGGCCGCGGCCGACGAACAGGCGCGCGCGGCGAGACGTCTCGCGCGCGGCCTCCAGGTGGCGATTGCCGCCGCGATCATGTTCGCGGCGCTGCTTCTGCTCGGCCCGTTCTTGTCGGGCTGAGGAGTACGACTAGAAGGTGATCACCGGGCCGAGGGCGAAGTCCAGCAGGAAGCTGGTCGTCTTTGGGAACCACACGTTCGCCTGGATCTCGCCGAACAGGGCGAAGTTCTTGACGATCTGGTAGTGGAAGCCGAAGTTGGCGCCGATGAAGCCACCACCGATGCGCACGGTGTCGATGCGCTGGCTCTTGTCAGCGTTGGTGGCGACCGAGTTGGCGAGCGCGTTGGCCTGCATCACTTCCGTGGCGTTGCCGCACCCACCGCTGTAGGGCCACACAGGTTGGCACTGGCCGAGGTTCAGGCTGGCGGGCAGCTCCTTGTCGTCGGGGACGCTGTTGCCGTTGCGGTCGTTGGCGAAGCCCATCGGCACGCGCAGGCGGGAGAAGCCGCCGCCCAGCTGACCGCCAACGAAAAGGCGGAATTTCTTGGTGTCCTTGCCGAGGAAGTACTTGATCTTGAGGCCGCCGGCGCCGGTGAAGCCGGGCTTGGTGCGCACGCCTTGCGGGTTCGGGTTCAGCACCTCGTTGGTGTACGAGTCGCTGAGCGCGAGCTTGGGGTCGTCGCGATAGACTTTGGAGCCGGTGACGAGCTCCAGGCGTCCGAACACCGACATCACGAGCGAGCGACCGATGCGAAAGCCGAACTCGGGGGCGATGTGGAACGGCGCCGAGGCCATGCCCGATTTCACGGGGTGATGCTCGCCGCAGGTCTCGGCGTTGTAGTTGAGGGCGAGGTCGGCCGCTGAGTAGGGCGCGTACTGGGCCGCGGCGAGGCCGGCGAGGCCGTTCTGGAAGCCAACGGCGTCCGGTAGAGCGCCGCTACCAGCCTGCCAGCGGGCCAGCGAGCAAGCGAAGTCCGCCGGGGTATAACCACTGCTCGGCGAGAGCTGCTTGTAGCTCTGGTCGGCGACGCCACGGGCGATGCCGGCGCCGGTACCGAGACCGATGTTGATGAAGAACCGCGGGAGGGTGCTCTTCGGCTCCGGCGGCGGCTCCACCTTGGGCTTGGGCGCCTCTTCCTTCTTGCACTGGATGTCGAGCTTGAGCGGCGCGTCCTGGTCGCCCTGGTGACCCAGGTCCTTGTTGGCGCTGTCGAAGATGTAGAAGAAGTACTCGACCGGCTTGTCGCCGTGGTCGCTGGCAGTGAGCGTGCTCTGGGCGACGTTCCCGAAGGTGTCCATCGTCACCGTCTTGAACTCGCCGCTGCTCCCCGGGCGCCAATAAAGAACGACCTGGCCACCCTCCGGTGCCTGGTTGGCGACCGCGGTGAGGACGACGTCCTTGCCACACACGTCGGCGAGGTCGGGTGCGGTGTGTTGCACCGACTCACTGGGCGCGGTCATGCCAGAGCTCGCGCGAGCTTTGTCGAGCAGCTTCTGCAGGTCGGGCGAGCGCAGCTCGGTCGGCAGGGTGACGTTGTAGTCGGCCTTGACCGCATCGGTGAAGGCCGCGGTGGTCTCGTCGGCCTTGCCGGTCGCCGAGAAGATGATGACCGCCTTGAGCATGCGCAGCGGCGCGGTCATCGGATCGTCGGGCGAGGCGCCGGAGAGCGCCGACTCGAGGGCCGCCTTGGCGGGGTCGAGCTCGAGGTTGTTGTATTGCCCGAGCGCCTTGTTGTACGCGGCCTTCAAGTCCTCGCTCGCGTCGAAGAACGCTCGCCCTGGCGTGATGGCCGGCGCGAGGTTCACCGGCGCCTTCATGGCGCGCGGGCCGAGCGGCAGCGGTGAGGCTGCGGCGGTCGACGTCGTGGCTGCGAGCAACGCCAGCCCGCCCGTGGCGATGAGCCAGGCGCGAGCGCCCCGGCAAGAGTTGGGCTGGATGCGGTCTCGGGTGCTCACGGCGGGGTCGCGGCTCCTTCTGGGCAAGGGTGGCGGTGAAGTCCGCCGGGATCGACGCCGGAGAGCGGCGCGGGCCTGCGCTCCCCCCCGACGGGCGAGAGCGCAGCGAACAGGCGAGAAGGCCTACTGGATGGTCTTCTTGCAGTCCTTGAGGTTGAACTCGACGCGACGGTTGGCAGCGCGACCGTCGGCGGTCTTGTTGTCCTGGATCGGCATCTTCTCGCCCATGCCGCGCGGCTCGAGGCGGCCGCCCTCGATCTTGCCCTGCTCGACCAGGTACTTCTTCACGCTGTCGACGCGCTTCTGCGACAGCGTCTGGTTGAACTTGTCCGAGCCCTTGCTGTCGGTGTGGCCGTCGATCCAGATCTTGATGTCCGGCGCGTTGTTCATCGTGTCGCGGACCTCGTCGAGCACCTTGAAGCTCTTCGGGTCGATGTCCCACTTGTTGAACTTGAAGTAGATCTTGTCCGACAGCTTGATCTGGCAGTTGTCGATCTTCAGCACGTCCGGGCAGCCGTCCTCGTCCTCGACGCCGTCGAAGTCCTCGGGCCGGCCGCGGCAGTCGAGCTCGACGCCGTTTTCCATCTTCTTGTCGTTGTTGGTCCAGGTGTAGGTACCGTCCGCATTGCGGTTCAGCTGAGCCGCATCGAGCACCTTGTCGCCGTCGTTGTCGACGTCCGGGCAGCCGTCTTGGTCCTCGAACTGGTCGAAGTCCTCGGGGTCGTTCGGGCACTTGTCGACCGCGTCGAGCAGCGTGTCGCGGTCGTTGTCCGGGTCGGGACAGCCGTCCTCGTCCTCCCACTGGTCGATGTCCTCGGGCTCGTTGCGGCAGTCGACCTCGCGGCCGTTCTCCGTCTTCTTGTCGAGGTTGATCCACTTGCCCTCGCGGTACTCGGACGCGTCCAGGATCTTGTCCTGGTCGTTGTCCTTGTCGGGGCAGCCGTCGTCGTCCTCGAAGCTGTCGAAGTCCTCGGGGTCATCCGGGCACTTGTCGACGCCGTCGTCGTAACCATCGCCGTCGCGGTCGCCGATGCGCGGGGCGTTGTCGCGGACCACGTTCGGGTCCTTGCAGCGCACCGGGTCGGTCTTCTTGCGCGCGAGCGTGGTGTACAGGTCGGCCTTCTCCGCGTGCTCCTTGCCGCGGTAGTACTCACCCATGGTCAGCGCGTCGCGGGCGAAGCGGATGTTCGCCTCGGCGATCGCCGTCTCCTTGGGCGCGCAGCCGATGGTCTTCGAACCATCAGCGATCGCCTCCTGCAGGATCTTGTCGTAACCATCTACCTTGCCGTTCAAGGTCTGCCCGGCGCAGGACAGGCCCGCCGTCGTCACAGCCATCATGGCGAACATCGCACTGGTACGCCGATTCACTTGCCACCTCCGACCGAGACGCCGGCCTTCACCTCACCGTTGCCAGCGCTGCCAGTCGCGCTCGCAGCACCGTCCTTCGGCGCCTCCTCGGGTGTGGCGAGAGCGTCGCTCTTCTGCTCCATCTGCCCTTTGCGCCGCATCTCGGCCTTCTTGGTCGCCTCCTCGGCGAGCTGCTTGGCGCGCTCACCGTAGTCGAAGGAGCGCTCGTACTCGCTGTAACCCATCAAGATCTTCGACTGCTCGAGGTACGTCACCGACCCCCAGTATTCGTAGGGTGCGTTCTCCTCGGCACCCGAGGATTCGGCCTTCGCAACAGCGCGACTCGATTCGCGAGCCACCTTCTTGATGTACCCAAAGGGCCCGCAGCCCCCGCTGAGTACAACGAGCGAACACAGGGCCACGAGGGCGGGAAAAAGCTGACTTGGACGCGTCTTTCGCAACACCAGAGGCTCCCTGGTTCGAGATCGTGACAGGCACGGCCGAGCCTCGAGGCCCGAGCGAAGCTGCCGAAATCGGCGCGACGATACCAGGGGGGCCCGCGGGGGGTCAACAAGACTGCC
>JBGAUO010000080.1:0-20258 GCA_044228605.1 Nannocystis sp.
CGAACTGTCAGTCCCCCCTGTTGTGACAGTTGTGTTTCCGGCGTCGCCACACGCGGCGAGCACCAGTGCGGTCAAACCAAGGCTCATGGATCGGGTCATCAGTCGGAGGTTCCTCATGGGCAATCCTGTGGGCTCCTACTCCGCCACGGGTCACCCGCGGACGTGGAAGCCGATTTCCTATTACCGCATGGACAACGTAAAAAGAGCGCGCCCAGACAGAGATGAGACTCACGGAACGATTCGCCCGGGCTCCAGAGCCAGGACATGCTCGCGGATGCCGGCAAGCCGCGCGACTCCGATCCCCGAAACACGATCGAGGTCCGCAACACTACGGTAGGGGCGCGCTTCGATGATCCGCCTTGCGAGCGTCGTCCCGATCCCTGGCAACGCCTCCAGCTCCGCGACCGAAGCGCTGTTCACATCGAGGCGAAGGCCAAGCGCCAGCTGTTCGCCCCCCGACATGCGGGCCCCACGGCAATCGTCCGCCAGCGTGATGGCGTCACCATCCGTGAGGACCCTGGAGGGACACATCGTTCGCAACACAGCCAGCGCTGCGTCACCACAGACAAGCCGCCCGTCGACCTGGAGCGCCGGCCGACAGACGATCGTGGCCGGACGAGACGGGACTTCCACCCGCCTCCAAAGGCAGGAAACCACGAGGGCCCCGAGGCTGGCAGCCGCGAGCCGCCGACGCCAGTTCATGCCCCCGCCAAGACCTCGGTGTCGAGCCCAAAACCCGCATGCAGAGCCCGCAGCGCCAATTCGCCGTACCGCTCGTGGACCACGACCGACACCTTGATCTCGGAGGTCGAGACCATCTGGATGTTGATGTTCTCATGCCCCAGGATCTCAAAAGCGCGCGCGGCAACACCCGCATGTGTCCGCATCCCAACCCCAACGATCGAGATCTTGCAGATCTCGGGATCACTCAGGATCTCCATCGGCCCGCTGTCGGGCAGGCCGAGACGACGCAGCTCGGCGACCGCCTGGCGCAGGTCGTTCTCCGGCACCGTGAAAGTGACATCTGTCGCACCACCGCGGCTGGCATTCTGAATGATCATGTCGACGATGATGTTGGCCCGCGCGAGCTGACCGAAGATCGCGGCGACCGTACCAGGCACGTCAGGAACGTTGGTGAGGGTTACTTTGGCCTCGTTGCGGTCGAGGGCCACCCCGGTCACCACGGCTGATTCGAGGTTGCGCTGTTCCGACATGATCCACGTCCCTTCGTTGTCGTTCTGGCTCGATCGCACGTGCACAGGCACGCTGTACTTCATCGCAAACTCGACGCTGCGGATCTGCAGCACCTTGGCCCCGAGGCTGGCAAGCTCGAGCATCTCCTCGTAGGTGATCCGCGGGATCTTGCGGGCGCGCGGCTCGATCCGGGGGTCGGTCGTGTAGACGCCATCGACATCGGTCAGGATCTCGCATACGTCCGCTTTGAGCGCCGCCGCCAGCGCGACCGCCGAAGTGTCCGACCCGCCGCGCCCGAGCGTGGTGATGTTCCCGTCCGGACCGACCCCCTGAAAGCCGGCGCACACAACCACACGACCGCAGGCCAACTCGTGCTGCAGGCGGGCGTGCTCGATGCCAGTGATGCGCGCGTTGGTGTGGGTGCCGTCGGTGCGCATGCCGATCTGCGGGCCGACCAGCGAGATCGCCGAGCCTCCAGAGTTCTGGATCGCCATGGCCAACAATGCGGCGCTGACATTTTCGCCAGTGCACGACAACTGATCCAGCTCACGCTCATGGTCGCGGTCGCCAGCCCGTTCGCTGGCGACGTAGGGGCCCCTGGACGCGCGCGCTGCGGCATCCTCGGGCCGCTCGAGCGCCGCGAGTTGGTTGGCGAGTCCGATCAAGCGGTTGGTCTCGCCCGCCATCGCCGAGACGACGACAACAACCTCATGGCCCGCCCGTTGGGTCGCTCGAACTCGCTGTGCGCAGCTACGGATCCGTTCCAGACTCCCTACCGACGAGCCGCCATATTTCTGCACGATCAGCATGAAATTCCTCCGTGCCTGCGAGGGGATGCTGTACCGCAATCACGGTGCTGCTGTCGTCCCCGTCGTGCAGGTCGACCAGAGCGCCGGAGCTGTTGCGTCACTTCGGCTTGAGCGGAACCTCGACCTTGGTGGTCGGAGCGTCATTTTCGGGGTCGAGCTCGTTCGAGGCGGCATTTTCCTCGTCACGGTTGATACCGCCGCCGGAGCCACCGCCTGTGCCGCCGGTCTTGCGCACAAGCTTGCCCTTGAGGGATTTTTGGCCGTCGACGGCGATCTCGATCGTCTCCTCGTAGGGCGCAAACCCGGGCGCTCTGAGCTCGAACTTGTGGCTGCCAGGCAGCAACGGGATCTTGAGCGGAGTCTTGCCCTTGCTGACTCCGTCAACCAGGATCTCGGCCCTTGCAGTCGCCTCCACCAGGAACTCGATCGGCTCGCTCGGCGGTGGATCTTGGGTCTCGGCGACGGTGGCCGGCGTTGTCTCGACGGCGGTCGCTGTGGTGTCAGCAGGCGCACCCGCGGTCGTCTCGCTTGTGTCACCGGCCGCGGTGGTTTTCGGGTCGTTGGTGGCCGGCGGCGTTGCAGCCAGCTTCGGCCTCAGCGCCTCGACCCGCGACTTCGCAATCGCCTGCGCCGGGTCCTTACGGAGCACACCCTCGTAGGCGGCGAGCGCTTCGCTGAGCTTGCCCGCCGACTCTAGCTTGCTGGCTGCTTCGAGTTCGGCGGCCAGCGGATCGACCGCCACGGGCGGTGCCGGGGTCTTGGTTGGCGGCGGAGCGACCGTGCCCTGATTCTGAATGTAGGCGTAGACGAGGCCACTGGTCAGCAGGAGCGCGAGCAGACCGAGGATCCAACTGCCGCTGCCACGCGACTCGGACGACGACACGGCAGCTGGCGTCAGCTCCACGTTTGGGATCGGCCGGAGCCCACTGGCCTCGACCGCGGCCGCGAGGGCACGGTCGTGCTGCGGCAAGGGATCCGCGCGCGGAAGCTCGGGCATCGGCGTAAAGGAACGCTGATCCCCGGTCGGCGCCCGCACACGCTGCTCCCCGGTCGGCGCCCGCACAAGCTCACCCGTCGGGGCGCGCCCGGCGGAAGCAATCGGCATGCGAAACAGTGCCGCCGGAACGCAGTCGATCATCCGCTCGACGATCTCATTGGCGTCAGCGGGTCGATTATCCGGATTCTTCGCCAGACAGTCGTGGACGAGGTCGATGAGCCCTTCCGGCACATTGCTGCCGGCAGGCAAGGCGTCGGTCAGCGGGATGGGCTTGTCGTTGACGTGCTTGTAGAGCACGGAGCGCGCGCCACTGGTGCCCTCGCCGACGAAGGGAAGGCGGCCCGAGAGCATCTGATAGAAGACCACGCCCAAGGAGTAGACGTCCGTTCGGACGTCGAGCGGCTTGTTCATGATCTGTTCGGGCGAGAGATAGTCGGGTGTGCCGACCATCGGAGTGTCCTCGTCACGGGGCGGGCCCTCGAGAACCTGCGCGAGGCCGAGATCGAGGATCTTGACGTAGTTCGCGCGCCCCTGCTCCTCGACCAGCACGATGTTGCTGGGCTTCAAGTCGCGGTGGACGATCCCACGCGAGTGGGTGGTGCCGAGGCCCTTCAAGATCTGCGCGGCGATCGGGACAAAGCCCTCGAGCGTGAGGCGGCCGACCTGCTGGATGTAGGCCGAGAGCAACTTGCCCTCGACGAATTCACTGACCACGAAGACTCGGCCCGGCTCGCGGCCGAAGTCGATGATGGCAGCGATATTGGCGTGCTCGATGCCGCGAAGTGCACGCGACTGCTCCTCAAACTTGACGACCGCAGCAGCATCGTCACCCCATGGCACGTTCAGAAGGTGGACGACGACTGTTCGGTGCAGGGTTCGGTGGGTAGCGAGGAAGACACGGGCCTTGCTGCCCTGACCGAGGAACCTCTGCAAGGTGTATTGACCACCGATGGTCTGGCCGATCAGGGAGTCTGTCGCCGCACTGTTGGATCTGTAGGCCGGCATCGTGCCCTCTCGCTCAGGCCCGACGGGCCGTGCGGATGAACGTGGGGACCCCCGTTTGGGCCTCCGGGGAGTCGTGGCCGACACCGTAACACGGAGGCCAGTGGCAGCGCCGCTTTCCGGGCGGTTCGTGGTACTGGTGCAACGAGAAACCGGCCGACCTGCTCACATGGGCGATACTGCCCGGTGCTGAGCGTGGATAATTCCTAGCGATCACAAAGTGATGGCCTGCGACACACCCGATGGTCTGGGCCCACGCATCGCCTCCCATGGCTGCTTGTCCCCGCGACCGGTTGCGGCCGGGTCACACCCCGACGCTGGGCTCGAAGAGCCAACGCGTTTCGCAGTCACCTGACTCGCCGCGCTGGGCGATCTCCGCGGCGACCGCGGGCATCTCGTCGACGCCTCGCGGCGCGCCGTCGTAGAAGAAACGCGGGGGGACGCCAGCCTCGAACCAGCAATCGAGGCCGTCGATGCTCAAGATGTGGCCCTGGCCCAGGCGAAACAGGATGTTCTCGGGGGTCAGATCGTCGTCGAAGGATGCCCGCAACTTGCCGATCCGCCGCGCCTCGGGGCTCAGCTCGTCGAGCTTATTGTCGATCACACGCTGCAGATCGCCGCACGCAAGGAGGGTCTCCATCTCGCCCTCGCCGCCCCAGAAGCGGCCGTGAATGTAGATGTAGGGCGGTACCATGACGCCGGTCATGCTGGCGATCTGCAGGGCCTCGCGAGGCTGCTGGTGCAGGTTTTGCCGGCGAAACACGACGCCTGCGCCGGTGAGCAGCTCGGCGACGCGGTTGCTTGCGTCATCCTCGGGGTAGCCAAACAGGACGACCCGCTTCTGCGTGTCGCGAAAGTCGAGTGCCTCCTCGCCAAGCCCGAAACGCCCGCCGGGATCGTCCGTCCCATCCACGCTCGGCGCCCCGGGATCGTCGCGCGTGTCTGGACTCCGGAGCAGTGGAGCGACAACATCCTGAACGGCCCGGGGCGCGTGCTCGAGCACCGCATCCGCGAGGCGCCGACCGCCATCAAGGACACGATCGGGCAGGTGCTTGTTTGCGGCCTCCTGGGCGCGGCGCAGAAGTCCCTTGAGCATGGCCGCAGAATACGCAGCCGAACCGGAGCCCGCCAAGCCTGCCCCCCACACTGGTTTTCGCACACGGGAAGTCCGCGTGCCGAGCGGCTCGCTCGCGCCTGGATCCGCCCGAAACTCCACGCTAGGGCCCGATCCATGGTACAAGGGCCGCCTCGTTCGATGCTGCGGCCCTCGCTCCACCTCACGCTCGTCGCGTCCGTGTCGGTCGCCGGCCTGACCCTCCCTGCCCCAGCCTTCGCGCTGGCCCCGGGATCGGTGGTCGCGCCAATGATTGTGATGGCTCCGAACCAGGAAGCCGATGCCCTCTACGAAGAGGGCCGCAAGGACTTCAGCCAAGGCCTCTATAAGTCGGCAATCGAGAAGTTCGAGGTCGCGTACAAGCGCTCGAAGGACCCGCTGATCCTTTACAACATCGGCCAGTCGTACAAGAAGTTGTATGAGGACGATCCGCAGATCGAGTTCCTGCGGAAGGCGCGGACGGCCCTCACAGACTACGTTGCGGCGATCGAGAAGGACGCGAGCCTCGGGGCTGACCCCGAGGAGATCAAGCCAGTGCTCGCCGAACTCGATGCCGAACTGCGTCGCCGTGAGCCGACGCCAGAGCCGGAAGGGCCAGGGGATACAGAACCGACGCCGAACCTCCGCAAGGGCGAGGACCCGGGCAAGAAGCTGCGTCTTGCAGGCATCGGCATGATGGGCGGCGGTGGAGCTCTGTTGGTCGTCGGTGGAGTCCTGGGTGGCGTGTTCGCGGCCAAAGGCGGACGCCTCAGCACCGAGCTCAATGGTGACGGCGGCCTCTATCAGCAACAGATGGCGATGAACTGCGCGGAGACGATGCTGCCAGGCGAGCCCGCCGGCTGTGCTGCGTTGCGGGCCGACATCGACTCGACCCGCAACGCCGGGGAGAAGTCGAACCTCGCGTCGGCGCTTTCCTTTGGTGTCGTCGGCGGTGTGGGGGCGCTGCTCTTGATCGGCGGAGCGATCAGTTACAGCCTCGGCCGCAAACGCAGCGCCGACTGGCAGTCCGAGACAACACGCGTACGCGTGCTACCGGGCTTCGGTGGTCTGACCCTGCAAGGTCGCTTCTAGCTCGATGCGGTCCTAGAACTTACCCAGGCGAAAAGCCATGGTCCCGGTGAAGCCACCAAGCAGGTGATCGCCAGGGCCACTCCACGCCTGGACCACGGCCACGCGGTAGCCACCCGAGACCACGAGCCGCAGCACCCGCGTGATAGCAAAGGAGAGGCCGAGTTCCGGCTCCGCGACGAACATCGCCGCACGGTTGACGCAGCGATCGAGGCGCTCATCATTGAGGCACGCACGCCCACCGCCAACCAACGCGCCGATCGCCAGGCTGAAGAACTTAACCCGCACCAGCGCCACGCCGAGAGTGACCCCCGCGTATTGGGTGCGCAGGTTGAACGTCCGACCGTCGTTGCGTAGCGCGGGCAACGGGGTCACGAGCGCCGATCCGGAAGCACCGATCGAGAAGCGCTCCGCGAGCAGCACGGCAAAGTCGGCCCCGAGCATGAGGCTCGGCAGACGGTTGATACCGGCGAGCTTGAAGATTGGCGCGATATAGACACCGACCTTCGCGTCACGTGTGAGCAGCGTGCTGCCTTCCCCCCAGAGCCGCTTCGGCTGCGGAGCCGCGACGCCATAGCGGTCGGAGGGGTTACCACTCGCACTGCCAGGCTGCTCACCAACCCGCGTGCCGGTTGTCGGCGCGGCTCCGTTTGAAGACGCAGTGTAAATTGGGCCAGGATATGCCGGCGTAGGTCCAGGGTACGCGGACGAGGCCGGCACGCCGAGCTCGGGTGGTCGGCCCTCGACCGGAAGCGGTGGTGGCAGCGGCGGGAGGCTACTCTCCGAGCTCGGCCGTGCGGGCACCTGCGCCGTGGCAACCGAGGGCAACAACACCAGCGAGATGAGGATGGTGCAGGCGATGGACAGTCGGAGCATGCCGGAGATGCCATCCTCGCAGCCCCGCGCGCGCGATGCAACCACAGCGAGCCTATCGCGAGCGCGAGCGAGGCCGTGTTAGGCTCGCTGCGGATGTCGCCCCGTCGCTACTCCCTCGCTGTGTTGGCGCTGTTGCCCGGCTGCGTGCCTGAGCCTGCCAGCGCGGTCGAGATCCGCACCGCGGTCGATGAGCTCGTCGATCAGACCCGGGCGATGGCAATCGAGCACGTCCTGGTCGACCTCACGACCAACCTGGATCCCGCTCCGCCCCCGCTCGAGCTCGCAGCGGCGGTGCGACGCTCGGTGGCGACAAACGTGGCTTGCGCCGACGTCAGCGCCACCGACGCCACCGTGCGGGTCGACTTCGGCGACGGCGATTGCAGCGTCGCCGCTCGCCAGTTCGCGGGAGCTCTGGAGGTGACCTTTAGCGAGCCGACCCCGGGTGGGCGTCTGGCGACGATCAGCTTCGTCGACCTCGACAGCGACGGCTCAACGCTGACCGGGACGATGCAGGTCACCTGGGGCGTAGACGAAACCCGTCGCGTGCTCAGTGAGGTCCGACTCGACACACCGGACATGCGTCAGATCGAGATCCAGTCCGACCGGATCCAGCGAACCCGCCTCGGCGCACTGCAGGTCGACGGCTGGCACCGCTGGCAGACCCTGATGGGCCGCTGGAAGATGGAACTGCACGGATGGGAGCAACGGCCCGAGGCGCCAGTGCCAGACCGTGGCATCGCTAACATCGCCTCGCCCTACGAGCACGACATCATCCTCGACTTCACCGGGCCGCGCGCCGAGGGCCGCGGGCTGCGGGCCAACGGTGGACGCCGAGACCATGTGTTCGCTGTCTCGGCCGACGGCGAGATCATCGATCTCGGCGACGACTGATGCCCGCGAACGGGTCACTCAGGGGCCAGCGTAGGCGTCGCTGAACTCGGCGATCGTCGACATGAGCCCACGTGGCACATCCACGCCGTCACGCGACATCTCCCGCAAGGTTCGCTCGTAGTCCTCGAGGCCTGTACCGGGGATCCGCGTGATACGATCGAGGGCGCCCCGCAGCTGCTCGATCGAGTCGTCGGACATCAACCACCCGTGAACGGCGTGCAGACGGAACACGCGGTCGAGCCACACCCCCGACGACGACTTGGTGGCCAGAGCGATCAGGCACTGGATGCACGAACGCGCCGTCGGGTGGTCTCCCGGGACATTGGCCCCCATCAACTGGTTGGTCAGGGCAAGCGCGTAGCGCTCGGCTTCCTTGATCTTGCCCATGTTGAGGCTCTTCTGGACCAGTTGGCTGATCAGCTGCGGGAACTGGGTCTCCTCGTGCGGCCCGATCGTCTTGCGCAGGCTGTCCATCGGATCGTCGACCGGCGCCAGGCTGCCATCGCTGATAATCGCCACGATCTCGCGGCCGATCCGGAGGTTGTCCCCGTGGTTGAGCGGGGTCTTCACTCGCCCCTGCAAGCGCTGCCCGTTGAGGTACGAGCCGTTGCTGCTATCCAGATCTTCGACGACGAGCTCACGCTCGGTGACGTGGAGCCGAGCGTGATAGCGGCTGCACAGATCATCGTCGAGGCACAACCAACAGTCGCTCATGCGGCCGACGAGGTGCGACCCCACAGGCAAGGCGAGGGTTCGTCCGCCGAATTTGATCTTGAACTGCGGCACCGCAGGGCCATGGTACCGCAAAGGACGGACACCTCCCAAGTGTCCGAAACCTGGTCCGGAGCCCAGCTTTCGGCCGCAACCAGACCGCCGAGGGTGAGGTCGGCAGGATCTCCCGTCAGTGGACCAGGAATTTGTCGTCCGGCGAGATCTGGCCGCCCGCCAGATTCACGCGCACCACCTGGCCACGAACACCGCCGGTCCCGGTACCACCGCTGGTGTCGACGATAAACACCGTCGCACTCTCCGGCGCGTTAACGATCCGCGTGGGGCCGACCAGCGCGATGCTGGAGGTGATCACACCGACGTCGTAGGGGTTGTAGCCAGCCACGGTCTTGAAGCTCTCGTTGAAATTTCGTGGGATACGCGAGCGCTTGAAGTTAGCGAACTCGCTCCGCCACACCAGATCGGTGCCCGGGACCGGGTTGATCAACCCTTCGATCGAGGTCAGGTCCAACACCAGGCTCATCATCGGGTTGCTGAAGCGGATCGCGGGTACGGCCCCCTGGTCAGGTTGCTCGCCGTAATTGAAGTGATGGAACAGGCCATCCGGTGCGTCAGCGGGGAGGCTGTCGGGCCGCAGCGTATCGATCAGGCAGGGATTTGGCGTCAGAGCGCCTGGACGCTCGCTTCCTGGCGGACAGGAGGGGATCGGCCAGACGGCATTATTGCGCGTATCGGCCTCATCACTGCCGAGGCGGATCCGGCTGGTCAACAGGTTCGAAACCGCGGGATCCTCGTAGCACTCGTTCGAGACTGCATCGGCGCGGACCTTCTGGTCGAGGAAGTCGTACGCACCCGGCCCACGGACCACGAAGCTATTGCGCGCCAACACGAGGTAGTGCGCGAGCTCCTGGACGCAGGTCGGCCCAGGCAAGCGCCTCAGGATGCACTCGTCGACGTCGTTGGCCGGATCGGGTTCGCCGTCCGCGTTGGTCCCAATAGCGATGCACGGGCGGCGACACAAGCCGTCGATGCACAACGGATAGGTCTCAGGGGCTGCGGCGCCCTCCTCGATGAGCTGAGCACAGTCATCGTGTGACTCGCAGCCGGTCTCTGGCTGCTTCTCACCGCACACCAGACGGCGCTGGCATTCGACCGGTCGGCGGTACGGCGGCGGGCTCTCCGGCGGCAAGCTGCGCAGGTACTTGCCACTGCACACATCCTCGTCGGAGACATCGGCGTCGTCGTCGTCGTCGCTGACACCCGTGTACATCAGGTACGAGGTCTCCGGTCGATCCATCGACTGCAACCACAACTCAGACTGGAAGGCGCGCGTGACCAAATACTCGCGGATCGGTGAGCCGCAAGGGTCATAGATGAGGTCGGCGCAGACCTGTCGGAGGTAGTCATCGCGGCCAAAGGCAGCCTGCGAGACACAGATACCTGGCGCGCCAGCGCTCGTGGTTGTACGCGGGTCGACGAGGCAGAATTGGCCAACGCCGCAGTCCGCATCCTTGGCGCACCCAAACAGTTGCAGCTTGTCGCCGGCCAGTACGCCGTTGTCACAGAAGCGGGCAGTGGCGTCGACCATGCGGGCGTCCCCCGCCGCACTGCTTCGGCAGGTGCCACCCTCCCAGCCTGGGCTCTCGCACACAAATTGGCCGGTGACCCCCTCGGTGCCAGGGATCTGGCCCTCCCAGAACAGCGTCCAGGCACCTGAGATCCAACCACGGTAGTCACGCACGATTGCGCGGACGACCTCTTTTGTATAGAGGCCGGTCGTGCCGGTTTCACCAGCGTCGGGATTGCCGAGCCGATCGCCCTCGGTGGCGACAAGCCGCGGTGAGAGCAGCGGACGGCGGGCGACACGGCAGCGATTGTCGGACGCACAGATCGCCGTGTCATCGCCGGTGTCCGTCTGACAGCCGAGATCGTCGACACGAGAACCATCGTCGCCAGCGACATCGGCCTGGTACTCGCAGGTGAAGCCGATCTCGGAGTAGGCGAGGTCGATCCGTCGCAGCGCCGGCGCCAGGCTCTTCAATGCGTTCGCGCCATCACCCTCGCCGGGCTGATTGCGCTGCGGCTCAGCGTCGTCCATGCGCGGTAGGCCATCGACATCGACGTTGGCTGGGCGTGGATCGATCGTCGGCCACAGCATGTGCGGCTGAATTGTGGCGTCGAGTAGGCCGAGCGGATCAATCGTCGGCGAGACACGGGCGGACGCGGACTTTCCGTCGCCATCGGTGTTGAACTGGTCAAACGTAACGAAGACGACGCGGCCGAAGCTCGTCGTGCCGATCCCGGTCACCCCCGGTTTGCCAAACGGCGACGACGGGGCGTCGAGTGAGGTCTCCGCGCTCGGCACGACCTTCTGGAAGGTCCAGTCCGTGATCAGAGCGCCGTTCGGGCCGCGGATCCCGGGCCCGCGGGCGAACGGTCGGCGATCGGGAGGGTTCTCGCCCGGGAATTCGGCGGGGTGGCACACGAGGTCGAGCACCGAGGTCGGGTCGACCTGAGTGTCGCACTCGCGCCCGATCTCAGTCCGGTTCAGATCGAAGTCGCGGCGCACCACCCGGGTCGAGCCATCACCAGCAACGACATACAAAAACTGATGATACGGCTCTGCACCGTCGAGGTTGAGCTCCATTGCTGGCGTCGGGCGGATCGCTGAGATGCCACTGGCGTTCTGCAGCTCGAGTTGCAGCGGCTCGGTGATCCACCGCCGACCGTCATAACGCAGCTCGAACAACGTATCGGCCCCGAGGCCTCCGACGTAGAGGGCGTGATCGACGATCTCGAGGTCGGCTGCGTCCTGCGGTTCGACGACCGGGGAGATCAGCGCCATTGCTGACGGGTACACTCCCTCAACGTCCCCGGGATCCGCATTCTTGAGCACATCCGGCTGGTCGGCGAACAGCTCGGGGCAGTCGATCGGACAGCGCGGATCAACACCCGTGTCCTTGACCGAGATGGTGCCACTGTCAGGGTCGGTCACAAATTGCCGGCTCTGAAGGATCCGCTGCGTGCGAAGGTCAACCTCCGCGATCAGCTGACACGATGGAAAAGTGACATAGACACTACCTGGGCGCTCGGGGTCGCATGTTGTGAGCACCGCCCCTCCGGTGCCACCCGTGTCGCTGTCGCCACCGGTCGTGTCATCGAGGTCCCCAAACAACACGCTGTTGCTTAGTTCGGGCGGCGTGGCCAGGACTTGGCCCGGCCGCGCGCCGAGCGGGCTGCCGTCGCCGCGGGTGGGCGTGATCGACGAGACGAGTTCGCTCGGGTCGCGGGCCGGAACGTCGTCGAAGGCGTAGGTGGCGAGGCCGGGCGCGTCCAGGAGACTGAGATCACAACTACCCAGGTTCGCCGCGATGGCAAAACAGCCGGTGATCTCGCCGGTGGAGATCGTCATGCTCGAAGGCACCTTACCGGCGCTGATGAGCTGGGCCCCAGGTGTCGCAGCGTCCATGTCCAGCACCGAGTTTGCACACTTGCTGAACATCGCCACTGAGTCGCGCTCGGAGTTGGCGACGAAGCCGATCAAGCGCAGGTCATCACAGGTGGCCTCGACACACAGCTCCACCGAGGTGGGCGTAATTTGGCCGGTGTCGGGGTCCTGACGCATGCACGCGAGAACCATGTCGGTCGGGCGATCGAGGACACGGTTCGGGACGATGACGCTCTGGCGGTTATTGCAGGCCGTAACCACGACCCCGATCAACGCGAGCGAGGCGAATGCGAGGACGTGCTTGTGGGAGGGCGCTGGCACGAGTGTTCACCGCAGGTAGGGCACTTGCCGACCGATCCGTGCGACTTCAGAGAAGCGGGTCGGACGCAGGCGGCTGAGGTCGACGACGCTGATCGTCTTGTCGAGCGAGTTGGCGACGTAGAGGTACTGGCGGGCCTTGTCGACGGTCATCGCGTGCGGCCCCGTGCCAAGGACAATGTTGGCGACCACGCGCACGCCGCTGAGATCGACAATGAACAGCTCCTGTGGCTTGTAGCAGGTGACCGCCGCGTACTCGTTCGCTTGATCGGCGAACAGAGCCATCGCAGTGGGCTGGGCGCACAGCTCGACAAAACCAGCGGTGTAGTCGCGGGTGAGGCCTCGGGCGTCGAGGCTGGTGTCGACGTACGCGAGCGCGCCAGGAGTGGTCTGCACGGCGAACATGCGGTTGCCATCCTGCGAGAAGCCGATGTCGCCGAGCACAGCGCTGCTGCCGCTGACACCGACGTCGAACGCTGCGGCCGTAAAGGCCCCGGCCGTGTACAGGCGCGCGTCGCAGAAGAAGGCGCCCTCGGTTCGCGGGTAACTGAGGAGGTCGTCGAGGAGCTCGTCGTTGGAGACCTCGCCAGCAGTGAGGCATCGCTGGCCGAAGGCCTTGTCGTCGGTACGCTTCGCCAGCCCCTCGTAGCGACCAAGCTCGAGCTTGAGAGCCTCCTGTTCGGCCACCAGCGCGGCCTTCTTCGCCGGATCGGCCTCTTCAGCGATCGCCTCCCCGAGGACAGCGATGCGGCTGGCGAGGTCGCTAATAATCAGCTCAAGATACTCGCTGTCCAGCGGCGTGGCCTCGCTGATGAAAGTACGCGCCGCGACCAGGTTGGTGCGAAAACCGGCGTAGATCAGCGACCGGCCGCAGTCGACCGGCTCGCCGTCAGGACCTCTGGTTATGGTCAGCGCCGGGACGTTGTCCGTGCCAGCAAAACACGGCCGACGAGCGAGGCCCCAGCCAGCGCCAGGCTGACCGCTCAGGTCAAAGACGGTGGGCGCGTGCACAATCGCCGGCTTGCCATCTTTACACACCTCGTCCTCACCTACCCCTTTGCAGCGGCGGGTCTCGCCCTTTGGGATGCTGAGCTCCGAACGCAGCGCGTACTGCCCCTCGAGGTCGATGACCGTGATCTGCGAGCGTGTCGCGTGGCTCACCAGCACCTGCGGATCGCCCGGTGTCGCCAGGATCGTCGCCGGCTCGGTGTCGATGCGGGTCCCGTCGGGGTCATTGCGCAACCGCTTGAGCAGGCTGTCTCCGCTGCACCGCCGTGGATCGTACTGCCCAGAGTCCGGGCCTTGTCCGCAGCGCAGAACCGGCGGCTCATCGAGCGGGCCCGAGACGTCGATAAGCGTGATGCTCGGATCACCACGCACCGCCACCAAAAGCGTCGCCGACTTCTCCGGGGTACCCGGCTTGGGCATCCTGGCCGTCCACCCACGCAGCGAGGTGCCGAAGTTCCCGATCTGGACCTCCGCATCCTCTTCGATGAAGTAGGTGTCCTCACACTCCACGACTTGCGGCTTGAGAGCATTGTGTCGGCACGGCACGCCGGCACTCGGCTCGTCACCCACATCGCCAACTTCGGGCCACGCGGTCCACGGCTTGGCGGGGTCTTTCTGCACCTTCCCGGGCGGTCGCCCTGGCTGACAGGCGTCGGCGTCCCCGTCCTCGGTCTCGGCAACGCCGTCGCCGTCGACGTCCTTGCGCTTGAAGCAGGCCTTGGGGTCGCGCATCCACTCGTTGAAGAAGCGCTCGAGGTCGATCGGAACCAGAGTGCCCGCATTGAACACAAGGTCACTGTTGGCGTTCAGGACGAACATCCAGCGTGCCGGCGTGCCCTCAGGGATCCGCGGGTCGAGCAACGTGCCAGCGGGGAAGTATAGGCCTGCGCCATCGGGGGAGATGCCGCGGTTTCGATCGCTACATCCCGCAAGCCACAGCCCGGTCAGCGCAAGGAGACACAGCCCCCACGGGGCGCTCTGCGGGCCGATCCGGTCCCTGTACAGGCCGCTACCTCGCCGTGACATGCGGCCGGAAGCTATCACACCCGCCCACCCCCGCGCACGCACGCGGCTCATGCGCTGCCACCTGCCTCGGCCCGCGGCAGCGCCGCGAAGAAGGCCAGCGAGTGCAAGGGCCGTCGTAGGTGCGCCCGAAGGGCTGTCTGGGTCAGATCTCGCAGCGCCCGCCGAAGCTCCATGGGGGCTGCGTTGAGTGGTCCGGGATCCCCGCCCGCCGCCAGGTCCAGCGCCAGCGCCAGCACTTCGCCGGGCATGCGCAACGCGCCGCGCTCGTGCGCCAAGCACAGCACCCCACCCCGCTCGACCGCGAAGGCCACACTGCCATCCGAACCCGCCAGAGCCGGCTCGCCACACACACAGCAGCGGGCCAGCGCCGGTAACAACCCGAGGGCATGCAACAACGCCAGCTCATAGCGCCGTAGTTCCCCAGGGCGCGGCGGCCCGTCGATCACCGCAGCAAGCGCTGTGCAAAGCGCGACGAACACCAGCGGATCGGCATGCTTCGCCAGCACAAGCTCGTCGGTCACCTCACACAGGTAGGCGACGTACGCGAAGCGGTCGAGGTCGCGACCCACGGGTGTGTGATCGGCGCTGGCCTCGAAACGCTCCAGACGAGCCAGACTGCCGCGCCCCCGGGTGACGCCGGCGAGGCCGCGCAGTCCGGCCGGCAGCCCGCCCGGAAAGCGCCGCTTCGAGTTACGAGCGCCGCGAGCGGCCGTCTCAAGCTTGCCCAACTCAGGCGTAAGCAACACGACGAGAAGGTCCGACTCACCGAGCGGCCGGGTTCGGAGCACGACTGCCGGCACCGTCTCGGCGCCGCCGTGGATCTCCGAACTCAGACGACGGCCCCCAACAGCATCGTCGCCAGCCAGAAGTAAAGGAGTAGGCCGAGGATGTCGACCGCGGTGGTGACGAAGGGCCCCGTGGCGATCGCCGGGTCGATATTCAGCCGGTGAAGGATCAGTGGCACGCTCGTCCCCACCGCTGCGGCGATGATCATGCTCCCCATCATTCCCAAAGTGATCACCAGGCCGAGCCCCAGTGGATCGCTCCCCGCGGTCCCGACCAGCGGGGCGAGCAGGGCGATTACGATCCCATAGATCATGCCCAGGCTCGCACCGAGAGCGACCTCGCGGAGCACGAGCCGGCCGATGCGGGTGTGCTCGACGTAGCCAACTGCGATCCCGCGGACCACGATCGTCGAGCTCTGGGTGCCGACGTTGCCGCCCATCCCCGCGACCACTGGCATAAACAACGCAAGTGCCGGAACGGTTCGCAGCGCGTCCTCGAAGCCCTGGAGCGAGATCGCCACCAGCAGACCGCCGCCTGCAGCCGCCCCGAGCCACGGCAGGCGGGTGCGAAAGCTCGCCACAAAGGAGCGAGTGTCGACCAGCATCTGGCCCGCGCCGGCCATGCGCAGGATGTCCTCCGTGGCCTCCTCGCGCAGCACGTCGACGATGTCGTCGATCGTGACCACGCCCAGCAGGCGCCGCTGGTCATCGACGACCGGGATCGCCACCAGATCGTAGCGGCTTGCGCACTCGGCGACCTTCTCCTGGTCCGTGTCGGCGGTGACCGTGACAAGCTCCGTCGCCATCACCGAATGGATCGGCTGGTCGGGCTTGCTGAGCACCAAGTCGCGCAGGCCGATCACCCCAACCAGGCGCTCGTGCTCATCGACCACGTAGAGGTACTGCACGTGCTGCGGTAGCTCGTCGGCGGTCTGGATCAGCCGGGTCGCCTCCGCGATCGTCACGTCCTGATGGACCGAGAAGAAGCTGGGCGACATGATGCCGCCCGCCGAGTGCTCGGGGTATGCCATCAACTCTTCGATGGCGTGGGCATCCGCGGCGTCAAAGCGCGCCAGGATCTGCTTTAGCTTGGCCTCATCGATTCGCCCGAGAATATCGGCGGCATCGTCGCTCTCGAGGTTGTCGAGCAGCCCCGCGGCCTCCTCCGGTGCCAGGCGCCCGATCAGCTCCGCGGCCACCTCGTAGCGCATGCCGGCCAGCGCCGCCGCCCGCCGCTCGACCGGGAGGTGCTGCAGCACCACCTCCTGTGCGTGGGGCTCGAGGTTGTCGAGTTGCGCCCCGAGCTGGACCACGTCGTAGCGGGTCAGCGCCCGCGCGAGCCGGCGCAGGTCGCCGCTCTCGACCAACTTGGCCAGGTCCCCCGGGTTCTGAGCCAGACGCATGTGCCCTCTTCCTCGCTCCCTTCCTTAATAAAGGAAAGCGACTTCGGCACCGGGGCGAGCGTTCAGGACTGGGGCTGGGCTGGGCCGCCACCGCCGGCCATCACGAACGCGGTGACGACGATCAGCGCCACCATCAAGGCGACCGCGATCCACATCAGCAACCGTGAATTGGCCACAAGGCTGGTCGCTCCACGCAGGCGCGCGAGCGCAGGTAGAAATCCGCGACCGAGGCCGTGAAACATGCTCCGAAGCAAGCTCGAGACGTCGAACAGGGGCGGCGCTGGCGCCTGAGCCTCACTGACACCCGTGGCGGCCCCGGCCGCGAGCGCGTGCATCGGCTGTGTCGCGGCAGAGGCGCGCGGCAAACCGGCCGAATTTCCGCTCGAAGCCGGAGTTGGCCGTGCTAGCTGCGGCACATGCCGTTCGCGGCGGCCGGATTTCAGCTGCTGTTGGGCTCGCTCATGCTCGTGGAGCAACGCCATCACAACTTCCGCGTCGAGCGCGAGAGACCGAGCGCAGCAACGGAAGAACCCCTTCACAAACACCGGCCCAGGCAGCGCTGTGAATCTGTCCTCCTCAAGGGCGTCGATGCTTGCCCGCGGGATCTTGGTGTCGATCGCCAACTGCTCGACGCTCATCCCGCGGCGCATCCGTTGTTCGCGGATATAACGGCCTGGTGACGGCGGACCCTCGTGGGCTTCGGCAGCTTCGCCCTGGGGCGTGCTGACAATCCGGAGTCGTCCCGTGGGAACTCGCATGCGCGCACATTCTGAGATCAGTCGCCGGCCCACGGCAACCCCCCGCGGCAACTCTTTGCGCCTCAAATGCGCGCACCAGCGCTTGGCGCGGTTCCGCACGAATCAGCAATTCTGGCCTGCGGCGCCACTTGGAGGGGTAAATTCGCCGATCCCGGATCCCCCCCGGGATCGCTGGGCACACCCACCCTCCACGCCGCCTCAACCCCTCCGCACCCAGCCCACCCCTGGGATCATCTGGCGAATCCGCGAACCGGGTCACGCGCGACGCCAGTCGACATGAAAACCATCTCCCTTCACGCGAGACAAATTTTCTGCGCGTCGAAGGCCAAGCCCTTCGACCACGACACCGCTGTCACGGTCAGGCGCTTCGTCGCTCGCGCGCTCGCCAGCGCATCATCGGCATGGCGCCGCTGGTCGAGCCCAACGCCGCTGGTATCATCGTTTCGTGGAACCAGTCGCCCTCGTCGCCCTCGTGCACGCCCACCCCGAAGGCTTCAGCGAGGCGAACTGGCTCGGACAGGTGTTCGCCGAGCAATGGCACCCCTACGTCCCTCCTGGCGATGCCGCCACCCGTCGTGTCCGAGCTTGGGTCGTCGGCGGCGTCCAGGACAACGAGACCCTCGTCCAGTCACGACCCGTCGTCCGAGATCCACGGGCGGACTTCGTGGCCGACCTCCTGCGCGCACCAACCCAGACAACCCTCGCCGCCTTCGCCAGCACCCCCATCGGCAGCGGAGAGAGCGCCCTCCCCCCACCGCTGGCGATCGTCCGTTTCCAGCGCTGGATCGGCGTGTACGCCGAGGGTGAGCTCCCCAGCCACGAAGCGGAAACCCTGCGTGCCCACCTACGCGCCCTCCTGCCCGACTTCCTGATCCGCAGCGGCGGTCCCATCGGCGATCGCGATCTGGTGGTCCTCAGCTTCTTGGCGATCCTCCACGCCGCGGGCGAACTCGGCAAGCCCTACGCCAGCCCCGCCGCGATCCGCCGTGGCCTCCTCGCACTCGACAACCGCCTCGGCCACCTCTCCGCCTGCAACCTGATGGTCAGCGACGGCCGCAGCCTCGGCGTTCTCCACCGAGGCGGCAGCCTCGTCAGCCTCACACCCCCACCGCCGAATCGGCCCGCCCGCGCCATCTCCCAGCCACACCAGCGTCCAAGCGCCAATCTCCTGCTCTTTGATCCTTCCCCCCGCGCCTCCGACACCAGTACACGCATCCCCGACGGCGTTTTCACCGTGCACCTGCGCCAGCCCGCGGTCATCGAACGCGAGCCGTGAACGCCCGGTTTTTGAGACGGTTCACGGCGACGCGGGTATAACCCGGCCGACGCGATGGCAGTTCACGTCCTCCACCACGGCTGGTGCTTCGACGGCGCAGCCTCCTCCGCCCTGTTCGCCGCCTTCTGGGCCAACCATTTTGGCCCCGCGGAGCTGCGCTATATCCCCAAGGACCACCGCCCCGGCGATCCTTACGACCCCGAGGACTTTGCCGGCGCCGACCCGGCCGTCGGGCTCGACTTCCGCTACAGCCAGCACCCGGCCATGACCTGGTACTTCGATCACCACGCCAGCGCCTTCCAGATGCCCGGTGATCGCAGCCATTTCGCCGCCGACCGCAACAGCCAGAAATTCCACGACGACGCCGCCGCCAGCTGCGCCGGCTTCATCGTCCGTACCGTCCGCGAGCGCTTCGCCTGTGACCTCTCGGCCCACGCCGAGCTCATCACCTGGGCCGAGCGCATCGACGCCGCCAGCTTCCCCAGCCCCGAGATGCCGGTCCTCCTCGCCGAGCCCGCCCTCCAGCTGATGACCTTCGTCGAGAGCAACCAGGACCTCGCCCTGGTCGGGCCCTTCATCGACGACCTGCGCACCCGCCCGCTCGCCGAACACGCCAGCGCCGACTACGTGCAGCAGATCGTCCGCCCGCGGCGGGCCCAGAACCAAGACGACCTCGCCCTCATTGGCCACCGGGCCATCGTCCAGGGAGGCGTCCTCTCCTACGCCCTGCTCGATCAACCTGTCCGCGCGTACAACAAGTTCATTGCGTACTGCCACCACCCGTCGGTCCGCTACGTCGTGGCGATCACTCGCGGCCCCGACCGCCGGATCCGGCTCACAGCAGGCTACAACCCCTGGCTGCCCCGCGACGCCCGCGAGCACAGCATGGCAGCCCTGCTCGAGCCCCTCGGCGGCGGTGGGCATCCTTATGTCGGTGGTTGCAGCTTCGACGCCGACCAGGAGGAGCGTGCCCTCGCCGTCCAACACGGCCTCGTCGACGTCCTCCGCGGCGCCGCCCCGCCCCCTGGATCCTCCACCGCATGAGCACGACGCGCCACGAACTCGCAGCCACCCTCGTCCAACTCCGTCGTCGTGTCGACGCCCACTTCGATGCCGCCCTCGCGCGTAGCCCCGGCGCATTCCAGTGTGGCCCGGGCTGCGAGACCTGCTGTCACGTACGCATCGGCGTGTTCACCGTCGAAGCCGCACCGATCCGCGACGCGCTCGCCCGCCTCGAGCAGAGCAACCCCACGCTGCGAGCCCGGGTCCGCAGCCAGGCCGACGACGCCACCCACGCCGATCGCTGCGCCCTGCTGGTCGACGGTCGCTGCAGCGTCTACGACGTTCGGCCGTTGATCTGCCGCTCTCACGGACTGCCGATCGCGGCGGCCGAGTCCGGCGATCCCGCCGATCCCGCCGCTCCCCGAGCCGGTGATCGTCGCGCCGCCGGACCCGCCGGACCCGCCGGACCCGCCCGATCCGATCGATCCGCCGGCGCCCCCCGAGCTCCCGGAGCCGGTGAGCACGCCGCCGGAGCCGCCTGTATTCAAGCTACC
>JBGAUO010000081.1:0-20192 GCA_044228605.1 Nannocystis sp.
GAACTGGCCGCCGATGCGGTTCTGCGCCTCGTAGAGCGTGACCTTGTGGCCGCGTTCGGCCAGCGTGGTGGCAGCGGCGAGCCCGGCCATGCCGGCGCCGACCACGGCAACCTTCTGCGGCGCGGCGGTCGGCAGCACCTCGACATGGGTGGCGAACATGGCCCGTACGAGCGCTGAGTCGTCGTCCGCATCGGGCTCGCCCTTGACCTCGAGGGTATTGACGGGCTTGTCGTTGCGGACGAGCAAGATCATGCCGGCGACGAGGCCCGCACCGAGGGCCAGCTGACGTCCGAGCTCGCGGATGTTGATCCGCGTGGAGAACGGGAGGCGCTCGAAGGTCTGGCGGCGCAGCTCGAGGGTGATCTCCGGGTGGTCCACGAAGCGCAGCTCGGCGCGCTCGCCAGGGACCAGGGTGGTCGCGGTGGACAGGGGCTCACCCACTCCGCCGGGTTCGCTACGGTGTACGACGCCGGTGAGTCCGGGCACATGAAGGAGGTGCTCCCCCTGGAGCAGCGCCCTGCGGTCGCCCAGGCCCGGCACCACCAAACTGCACACGGGATCTTCGCCCACAAAGACCGGGACACCGTCGCGGGCGCTGAACTCGGCCACGTTTCGGCCGCGAAATAGCAGGCTGATGCCCCATCCCTGGGCGAAGGCGGCGGTTTTTGTCATAGGGGCGGGGAACGTAGCGCGCGGCCGTGAGATTCACCAGCGGCCCCGGGGCGAGGGTGAGTCGCCGCGGGTATCCGACCGTCGGAGGGTCGGGTGTGAGCTAGGCGGCCGCCAAGTGGGGCACTGCGCCGGGCCGCCACGCGGGGCCTGGCCGTGGTAGAACGCCCGGCCGTGTTTGAGACGATTTCGAAGGGTTTCCGGGCGGCGCGCGAGCGCCTGACAGGCAAAGGCGAGCTGACCGAGGACGTGGTGAATGCCGCGTTGAAGGACGTCCGACTGAGCTTGCTCGAGGCCGACGTCGAGTTCGGAGTGGTCAAGCGCTTCCTGCAGGCCGTCAAAGAGAAGGCGCTCGGCGAGAAGGTGCAGCTGGTCGCCAAGAAGCAAGATCAGACGATGCGGGTCCGCGCCGAGGACCACTTCGTCAAGATCTGCCACGACGAGCTGATCGCCCTGATGGGTCCGGTGGACACGTCGCTGTCGCGGGCGCGTAAGGGCGTCACCGGCATCATGATGGTGGGTCTGCAGGGCTCGGGAAAGACCACCACCACCGGCAAGCTGGCGCGCAAGCTGCAGAAGGCCGGATACAAGGTGATGCTGGTGGCGGCCGACGTCTACCGGCCCGCGGCGGTGCACCAGTTGAAGGTGCTGGGTGAGAAGCTCGGCGTCCCGGTGTTCTCGATCGATGGGGGAAACCCGGTCGACATCTGCACCGACGCGACCGACACCGCCGCAGCGGAGAGCTACGACTTTGTCATCTACGACACCGCGGGTCGCTTGACGATCGACGCGGTGCTGATGCAGGAGCTCGCGGACATCAAGACGAAGGTGCAGCCTTCGAACATCTTCCTGGTGATCGACGCGATGATCGGCCAGGACGCGGTGACCACGGCGAAGGCCTTCGACGAGAAGCTCGATGTCACCGGCGTGATCTTGACCAAGCTCGACGGCGACGCCCGCGGCGGCGCAGCGCTGTCCGTCAAGGCCGTCACCGGCAAGCCGATCAAATTCCTCGGCATCGGCGAACAGCTCGACAAGCTCGATGAGTTCCGCCCCGAAGGCCTGGCCGGGCGCATCCTCGGGATGGGTGACCTGGTCGGCCTGATGAACGATTTCCAGGAGGTGGTCGACGAGGAGACGGCCGCCAAGGACGCCGAGAAGATGCTGTCTGGCAAATTCTCGATGGACGACTTCCTGACCCAGATCAAGAACATCCAGAGCATGGGCAGCCTCAAGGACATCATGGAGAAGATGCCCCTGGCGAGCATGTTCGGGATCGAGATCCCGCCGGAGGCGATGCAACAGGCCACCGACGACAAGGAGCTCGGCAAGGTCGAAGCGATGATCCGCTCGATGACAAAGGCGGAGCGCAACGAGCCGGAGCTGTTCTTCGACAGCGCCCCGAAACAGTCGGCGGCGGACAAGCTCAGCCGGCGCAAACGGCGGGAGCCAACGGGTCAGCCGCCCGACCCCAACAACATGAAGCCCGAGGACTTCGTGCAGAGCCGGATCGCCCGGGTGGCCCGTGGTAGCGCGCGTACGGAGGATGAGGTCCGCGGTCTCATCACCCGCTTCATCAGCATGCGCGACATGTTCGGCATGATGGGCGGAATGTTCGGCGGGCTCATCCCCGGCATGCCTGGCGGCGACCAGAAGCGTGGCGGTCTCGGCGGGCTGATGGACAAGATCCCCGGGATGGGCAGCCTCAAGCAGCTGAATGCGCTGCGCAAGCTGGCCCAAAACCCCGAGGCGCTCAGCTCGATGTTCGGCGGCGGCATGCCCGGCATGCCCGGCATGCCCGGCATGCCCGGCATGCCCGGACTCGGTGGATTGCCCGGCATGGGCGGAATGCCTGGTCTACCCGGCATGCCCGGGCTGCCTGGCCAACAAGGCGGCATGCCGAACCTCGGTGGACACGGCGGCATGGGTGGGCACTCGCCCAAGACCACGATCGACTACAAGTCGATCGCGGCCAAGCGCAAGGCCGAGAAGCTGGCGCGCAAGAAGAACCGCCGCAAGTAGCCTGGCGGAGGAGCAACGACGGGCGAGGTCGCAAGACCTGCCCGTCGTTTTTACGTCAGTTGACGCCGCGCTCGCCGTCGTCGTCGATGTCGTCGGGGCCGATCGGTCGGGTGATGCGGTACGCCTCGCCGAGCCAGTTGCCGAGGTCGATCGTCTTGCAACGCTGCGAGCAGAACGGGCGCCAGGCGTAGTCGTCTGGCGCGTCCGCGATCTGCTTGCGGCAGATGGGGCAACGGATGTGCACGCGCGCGAACTGCCTCAGATCGCGGGCGTGACGCCCATTTCGGTGAGCAGGTGGTCGGCGTTGTCGACCGCGTCCATCACCCACAGCACGTAGCGGATGTCGACGTGGATCGCGCGGGTGATCGTCGGGTTGAAGACCCAGTCGCTGGCCATCGCCTCGATGTTTCCGTCGAACACGAGGCCGGTGAGCTCGCCGGCGGCATTGAGGGTCGATGAGCCCGAGTTTCCGCCAGTGATGTCGAGATCGGTGAGGAAGTTGACCGGGACCTCGCCGATCGTCGGGTCGACGTAAGGACCAAACTTCTTGGCGGCGACGGCATCGAGAAGCGCCTTGGGGGCGACAAACGGCTCCTCGCCGGTGTGCTTGGCGACGACCTCGGAGAGCTTGGTGAAGGGGGTATAGACCGGAGCTCCGGGCTGCGGGCTATAGCCGCGGATCGTGCCGAAGGTGACGCGCAGGGTGCTATTGGCGTCCGGCGCGAGGTTGCCCCCGGAGAAGGCCTTGAGCGCCTCGATGTAGCGCGGGCGCAGGGCAGCGAGGGCGCCCGCCTGTGTCTCGTTGCGGGCCTTGTAGGTGTCGACCAGCGGCTTGAGCTTGAGCACGAGCTTGATGAACGGGTCCTTGCTCTTCGCCAGGGTCGCCGGCGTCGCTGTCTTGAGCAGCTCGATGCGGGTCTTGGGATCGCCGAGCTTGCTGCTCTTGTAGAGGGCCGTCAGCGCGCGGTCGATGTCGGCATCGCTGGTCTTTCCGGCGCCGAGCACCGAGGCGAGCACCTCAGGCCGATCGGCCTCCGGGAGCTTGGCGGCGCGCTGCAGATAGAGCTTGAACACGGCGCGGTCCATGTCCGGGTCGTACGCGCTCTGCATGGCCTGGAAGCCCTGCTCGAGGTCTTTGGCGTCGCGCTCCTGGAACCCGAGCTTGCGCTCGGCGTCGGGCTTTTGCCGCTCGTCGGCGGCCCGCATGATCGTGTCGGCGACGCCATACAGCTGGGAGGCGCGCAGGAGCTCGTCCTGGGCCATGTCGTGCTCGCGGGTGCGGGCCCGCTCCTGGCTGAGCGCGGCCATCTTGGCCAGTACGTCGCCATACTTGGCCTTGCGACCAGCGTCCGCGTCGATCCACTTCTGCAACTCGCCCTCGAGGCGGGTCTTCTCCGCCGCGACGCCACCCTTGACGAGACCGTCGCGCACGCCCTTGAAGTTGGTGAGGTAATTGTGGAGGCCGCGCAGCCGCGAAGCGCCCTTGATGGCGACCTCGGGACGCTCCTTACCGAGCGTCTCGAGCACGGCGATGTGCTCCTCGTAGAGCGCGATCTGGCGGCTGTAGTACCATTCTGCGGCCTGCTGGGCCTCGGCGGCGGTCTTCAGGCGTTGGGTGCGGCCAGGGTAACCTGCCACCATGACAAAGCCATCAGCGGCTGCCTTGGTGGTGGCGACCTTGAGGTGATGGACCGGCTTGTAAGGGACATTGTCGGGGCTGTAGTCGGCCGGCTTTCCGTCCTTGCCGACGTACGCGCGCAGGAACGAAAAATCGCCGGTGTGCCGGGGCCAACGCCAGTTGTCGACCTCACCGCCGTAGTTGCCGATACCGGCAGCGGGCGCGTACACGAGGCGGACGTCGCGGATCTCGGACTGCTCGATCTGAAAGAATTGGGCGCCCTCGAAGAAGCTGGCGACCGAACAAGCGATGTCGGGGCGGTCCTTCTCGCATGCGTTGACGATCTGCTTGCGACGCTCCTCGATCTGCTTGTAGCGCTCCTTGTCGTCGGTGACGCTGGCGAGATCGCCGAGGACCTTGTCGGTCACATCGGTGAAGGCGCTCGTGACCCACACACGCGCTGTCGGTCCGCCGGACTTCTCGTCGCTGCGAGTCGCCGCGAGGTAGCCGTCCTTGAGGAGGTTCTTCTCGGGCGTCGCGTTGTGCTGGAGGTAGCGGGTGACACAGTGATGATTGGTGATGATGAGCCCGTCAGGGGACACGAAGGAGGCCGTACACCCGCCGAGGCTGACGACCGCGCCGAGCGGCTTGGCGGTCGGATCGGTGAGGGCGGCGGGGTCGTAGCTGAGGCCGAGCTTCTTGAGGGTGTCGGAGAACTGCGCCATCTGCCGCGGCATCCACATGCCGCCGGGGTTCTCGAACTTGAAGGCGACCGGCGTGCTGCTCCCGCCCGCACCAGCCTCTGTGCCGTTGCCACCCGGGGTGGCCGAGTCGGCCTTGCTACCCGTGCAGGCCAGGAGAAGTGAGGACAGGGCAATGGACAGCTTGAGGCGCGCGCTCGGCATGGCATTGACAGGTATCAGATCTACGCGCAGGTCGGGCAGTGCCGCCCCCGTGAGTCGCCCCCGGGGGCCGACGAGAAGGCCGAACGAAACCCCAAGGTCATGGCGCGGGTCTCCAGGAGGTCGTGTGATGCGATCGAGGGCAGTTCGCTCGGCAACGGCCGTGAGCAAGGTCCCCGTGGTTTTGCTTGGATGACGCAGGGCCGTGGGCTCGCGGCGACTAGGCTAGCGAGCAGGTGCCCAAACCCCGTGTATCGCTGCTCGTCGGTAACCCGACCGCCCGCTCCGGCAAGGCCGCGAAGGCGATCGAGGCGGCGATGGCGGGCCTGCAGGCGGCGCGGCTGCAGCCGGAATTCTTCTCGACGCTGCCGGACGGGGCCACGGTGGCCGCTCTGGCTCAGCGACTCGAGCACGGGGACGTGGCCCGGGCCATCTACCTCGGGGGCGATGGCACCTTCGCCGAGACGGCCAAGGGGATCATCCTGGCCCGCGAGCAATATGGGGTCGATACGCCGATGGGCATGCTGCCGATGGGCACCGCCAACGATCAAGGGCGATCCTTCGGGGTGCACTCGGGCGTGAAGGCGCTGGCGACCAATATCAAGGTGATCGCAGAAGGCATCGAGCAGTGGCTCGACGTCGGCAAGGTCGAGGCCTTCGACGCCACGGGCGAGCCCCTGGTCCGCGACCTATGGTTCGATAGCTGGGGCCTCGGACTGTCGGCCCAGATCCTGGCCAAGCGCAACCGCGATCGCGAGATCGTGCAGCGAATCCCCCTGGTGCGGCAGATCTACCGCGACAAGTTGGTGTACCTGCGGGCCGGGCTTTCGAGCTACCTCAAGAATGTGTTCAAGTCGCTGATCGGGCGGGCCCGTTTTGCGGCGGAGATCCGCATCGACGACCGCACGGTCCGCTACGACGGCGTGAACGACATCGTGATCAAGGGCACGATCCTTTACGGTGGCGACTGGATCTTCGCGCCTGACGGCAAACCCGACGACGGCAAGTTCGAGGTGATCATCGTCAAGAACAACACCGACTGGGGCGCTGCTGCGATCGGAGCCCACAAGCGCAATCCGGTCACGCGCGATGACCTCGAGGTGCTAGGCCTCCCGCAGCGCGAGATCCCGAGCGGGCGTGTCATCGAGATCCGGGTCACACGCCCGGAGGGCATGCCGCCGCTCCCAGCCCAGATCGACGGCGAGGAGTTCCTCGCCGCAGATCACTACCGCATCGAGAACCTCTACCATTACCTTCGCATCCTCGTCCCTCGGGACGCGCACTGGGTCTAGCACTGTGGCCTCGCTCCCGACTTTTCAAGGTCCTCGCGCTCTGACGGTGGCCGCCGCGCTGCTGGCAACCACGGCGTGTGGCGACGAGCTGCGCAACACGATCGGCGAACGCCTGCAACAGCGCCTCGTAGACAGCGAACGACCGACGGTCGCGGGCGCCGAGCTGCCGCCGGAGTTGGTGAGCAACAAGCTGAGCCTCTACGTCGACTGCGCCAACAGCACGCGAGTCCCACTTTACGCTGGTTTTCGCGAGGTCAACGCGGCCCAGTCGAGTGACAAGAAGGCGCGCGCCGAGGCCATCACACCGGTGCTGGACGAGTGGCTCGAGCCGTGTGTGAAGGCCCAGCGCGAGGGGCCGCTGCTGCAGCCGCCGCTGGTCGAACTCGAGGCGGCCGCCGCCGACTATCTGGCGAAGGCCCGCGAGTTGGCGGCGGCGATCGGGGCGGTACGCGCAGGCCTGTCCGAAAAGCCAGGCGAAGGAGACCCGGGGTCGACGGACCCGACGACACGCTTCGCGGCGGCGTTCAGCCGTTGGGATATGTCGCGCCAGGACTTCGACCGCGAGATCGACCGCCAGCAATCCAGCGTCGACGAGCAGGTGCTGGCCGAGGTTACGCGCCGCAGCGGCAAGGGGCTCGAATGGCACGCGCGCAACATGATGCGGGCTGCCCGGCCCTACGTCCGCTGCCTGGGCGACCACGACGAGATCACAGCGAAGATCTGCGCCGGGCTCTACGTGCCCTTTGAGGAGGCGTACAAGGCCTTTGTGGCGGTCCACGACGCCGACGCGGCGGCCGCGGACAAGGTGTTCTGGATGAGCCAGTTTGTCGCCAGCCTCGGCGAGTACCGCGGCGCCGCGGAGGCGCTGCGTGTCGGGCTGCAGGAAAACAAGGCCCGCTCTGGCGACATCGGGGATACCGTCCGCGAGTACAACGACCTGGTCCGCGACTTCGCGGCGCTTAACTTCGCCGCGGCGGCGGGCGCCGCTCCCTAGCCGTCGCCATTGTTCAAACCATGCGCGCGATCGTCTTCCACGCCCACGGTGGGCCCGAGCAACTGGGCCTCAGCGAGCTCCCCGATCCGGTCGCCGGCCCCTGCCAGGCGGTCATCCGCGTGCACGCTTGTGCGCTCAACCGGCTCGATCTGTGGGTCCGCGGCGGGCTTCCCGGGGCCAGGCTGCCGCTCCCACATGTGCTCGGCAGCGACATCGCCGGGGTGGTCGAGTCGCTCGGGCCCGGAGCCGACCAGAGCTGGCTCGGGCGACCCGTGGTCGTGAATCCCGGGCTGTCCTGCGGGACATGTTCGATGTGCCTGTCGGGCTGGGACAACCTGTGCCCGAGCTACCGCATCCTCGGAGAAACGGCGCCCGGTGGCTACGCAGAGCGCGTGCTCGTGCCCGCGGCCAACCTCGTAGCGAAGCCCGAGAACCTCGACATGGTCACCGCAGCGGCGGCGCCCCTCACCTTCCTGACCGCGTGGCAGATGCTGACGGAGCGAGCGCAGGTCGGCCCAGGCGTTCTGGTGCTGCTCCATGCGGTCGGAAGCGGTGTCGGCGTCGCCGGCCTGCAGATCGCCAGGCTGCACGGCGCCCGGGTGATCGCGCTGGCGAGCAGCGAGGCCAAGCTCGCGCGAGCGCGCGCGCTCGGGGCTGAGTTCACGATCCGCAGCGACGCGCCCGACTGGGAGAAACAAGTTCGAGCGCTCGCTCCGGTCGGCAAGCGCGGGGTCGACGTCGTGTTCGAGCACACCGGCATGTCCACGTGGGAGGCGAGCCTGCGCCTGACCCGGCGCGGCGGGACGGTCGTCACCTGCGGCGCGAGCTCGGGCCACGCCGCGAGCACTGACCTGCGCCAGGTGTTCTTCCGTCAGCTGCAGATCCTCGGGAGCACGATGGGTAGCAAGGCCCACCTGCACCGCATCATCGACCTGATGGCGCGCGGCCAGCTGCGGCCGATCGTCGACCGCTGCTTCCCGCTGACGGAGGCGGCTGAAGCCCAGCGCTACCTCGACCGCCGCGAGCAATTTGGCAAGGTCGTGCTGACCGTGGGCCCCAACTCGTGAGCGAGTCGCTCCAGGGCGTGAGAATCGCCTATCGCCTGCGCGAGATCTGCGAGCAGGTCGGTGAACTGTCGCTGCCGATCGTGCTCCTCGCCAGCATCGACGAGGTGCTCGACGATCTCGTCCGACTCGGCGAGCGCGGGGTGACGGCGGCGGAGATCCTCACGCTGACGCCCTACTTCGGGACCTTGTGGCCGTCGGGCCGCGGGCTGGCGGCCTGGCTGGCGCGGCGCGGCGGCGACCGACAAGACTGTCTTTCGGGACAGGTCGTTCTCGAGCTCGGCTGTGGCCTCGCCCTACCCTCACTGGTCGCGGCGCGGCTCGGGGCGCGGGTCGTCGCCAGCGACTGCCACCCCGATGTACCCAGCTTCCTCGAGCGCAACGCGGCCCGGGCAGAGGTGACGATCACCTACCAGCGGCTCGACTGGCGGATGCCCGCTGCACTCGACGCCATACGCGAGCTGCATGGGCCCTTCGACATCGTGCTCGGCAGCGACCTCCTCTACGAGGCCGGACTGGCGACGACGCTCGGCCCGGCCCTCGCGCAGCTTTGCAGCCCACACACACGGGTGCTGCTGACGGACCCGGGACGGCCGCACCTGCAGGAGGCGGTGAGCGTGATCGAGGCCAACGGCTTCGTCGTTCGCCTTGAGATCGCGGCCGCACCGGCGAGCCTCGATCCAGCCGTGCACGGCGCCCGTGGCCCCGCGCTGCAGGAGTTGTTCTTGCTCGAGCTGGCGCGACGCACCGCCTGAGCCGCGGCCCGTTGGCGAGGCTGCGTCAGCCTGGCATCGGGCAAGCGGCCATCGTGGTCTTGCCGCCGTTGTTGTCCTCGTTGCACTCGAGGATCGCGCCGTTGCCCTCGCTGGCGTTGTCGACCTCCACGTAATAATCCTGGCTCTGCCCCTCGGGCGGCGCGGGGACCTTGAGCTTGACCTTGGTCGAGCCGCCAGGAAGCAGTTGCTTGTCGGTGACCGCCGAGCCGAGCAGCATGCCGGTTGCGTCGACACCGGCGTAGAAATCGACATCGACGCCAGCAGGCACACCCTGCGCGCCCTCGTTGCGGACGGTTGCGATGAGTTCGAGCTCACCGGGGCAGCTCTCCAGGCCGATCGCCAGCTGCACAGTGAGGTCGGGGGCGTTGAAAACCCCCTCGCCCTGCACGTTCTGGCGGTAGTTGTTGAGGCCCTTGACGCCCCAGTTGTCGACCTCGGCGGCCGGGACGTTGCCATCGGAGCCGGCGTTGGTGACGTGATAGGTGTGCTGCGTCCACACGCGCCGTGTGGGAACCCAGCCGTCGCCCTTGTCGCCGTAGAGGAAGACGCCCTTGCGCGCCTTGTAACCGGGGGCTGTGCAACTGCCGACAATGTTGGCGACGATCAAGATCTCCGAATTGCCGTCAGCGTCAGCGTCCACCACCAGCGGATACTCGTGGATCGTCGAGCTCGAGTTCTCGATCTTCAGCAGCTCCTTGCCATCGCTGCCCGAGTACACGCGGGCGTAACACTCGTCGTTGTAAGTGACCTCGGCGGCGCCGTCCCCCTGGAAGTCGAAGACCGAAGAGCCAGTGGCGTTGGACGACTGGTCCTGGGTTGTCGCTGACCATCGACGGAAGATGGCGCCGAGCTTGGGCGCGGGATCGGCCATCGGCTTGACGATCTCCTCGCCAGCACGGTTGAGGTCAAAGACCGTGTAGGAAGCGGCGGCAGCGATCGCCAGCTCGGGTCTGCCGTCGCCGTCGAAGTCGGCGATCGTCGGCGGACCCCCGAGCCCCCCACCCGGGATCGTGAGCGGCTGGGTCCGTAGCCCGTTGTTGTTGTCACACATCACACCGCTCGGATCGACGCCACACCACAGCTTGCCCGTCTTGCCATCGAGCACCCGCACCTTGCCGGTGGCCGCGAGGATCACCTCCGGGGTGCCGTTGTCGTCGAGGTCGGCGACCGCCGGCCAGCCATCGGTTCCGTCGGCATTGTTCCACAGTTCGCTCACCATCACGGTCGGCGGGTTACCGGGCGTCCAGTCGACCTTCCACGCCTGCTTGCCACTGACGATCTCGGGCTTGCCGTCGCCATCGAGATCCGCCACCGCCGAGAGCCCGCCGGTATAGCTAGCCGGCGCTCCGACGAGGCCGCCATTGTTGCCCAGGTTCCAGACCACCAGGCCGTCGTGATCGATGAGGCTTGCGCCGAAGACGACCTCGGCCTGCGGGTCGTCGTCGAAGTTGGCCAGCGTCGCGCCGCCGTTGTTGACGCCGGTGGTCACGGTCATGTTGTTGGCGCTGTGTGCCGTCCACAGCCACGCGCCTGTGTGGTCGACGGCGTGCAGAGGGCTCTTTCCGCCGCTCTCGCGACCCGCGTAAACAATGTCCGGCAGCGAGTCGCCGCTGACGTCACCAACCGCGAGCGTCGAGCGCCCGTTGGAGCCGTACTGCTTCTTGTTAGCGTCGGGCTCAAGCATGAATTTGAGCGCGCCGGTCTTGCCATCGAGCACGACGATCACGCCGATGGTGAACTCGGTAGACTTGTATCTCGTGGTGTTCACAACCACCTCGGGCGTGCCGTCGCCATCGAGATCCGCGACCGCCGGGCTCGAGAGGACCTCCTGATCGGTCCACGACCACTCGGGTACGGCCGTGATCATGTCGAAGGACGGGATCACCTCGCAGGTCAAAGGCTCGGGCTGCGGCAGGCACTTGTTCAGCGTCGGCTCGCAGTACTCGCCAGGGTCGCAGTCGTAGGAGTCGACACAATCCTTGCCCGGCAGCACGCACTCGTCACCCGAGCAGACCTGGCCGAGCTCGCAGCAGACCGAGAGATCGGGCCCACAACGGACCTCGCTCGCACACTCAGGCAGGCACAGGTCGTCCACGCACTCATTCCCGGCCGGGCAACACGCAGCGACCTGGCCACACAACGTGCCCCCCTCGCACAGATCGACACCGCCACTCGTGCTGGTGGTGTCGACCGGATCCCCGGTGCTGGTCTCGCCGACCGTGCTCGGACCACTCGTTGTCACGGTCGGGTCAGTTGAGCTCTGTGTCATCGACAGGCTGTCGCTCCCACTCCCGGGGGTCGTCCCGGTTTCACCGGTGGTCGGCGGGTCCGCAGTCGTCGGTAACATCGAGGTGCCGGTGCTCTGCTGCCCGGTGCCACCGCTGCTTCCACCCTCGCCGCGGCTTCCATCGTCGGCGCAGCCTGCCAACGCCATCCCGAGCCAGCAATATTCACCGATACGCCAAACCGAACCACGCATGGCGACAATGGAACCACGACCCCCACTGGCGAGCAACCATGGTGCACTCGCTCAGATGCGCACGCTCGGGCGACCGAGCCATCCCAGGGTCACGGCGAGCATGCGCACGCGAGCACGCCTATCATGACCGCGCGTTGCTGTGCGAGCGTACACCCCGCGCAGCCCGAGAACAGCAGGCCGTCGCGCCCGCATCTCGCCGTGTTTCAGCGGGTCGCCGGCGGCCGGCCAACCAAGCCGCGCAGCCCAAAGTAGAGCAGCAGACCGATCGGACCAAGCATAAAGGTGAGGCCGAGACACGGGAGCAGGGCCAGGTGCGGCACGCCGCGAGCCCGGGCGTCACGCAGCTCCCACGCGCCGACGAACAGATCGAATGCGAGGTAGTGCACCCAGCCGAGGAGCACGATCGGAGGCCGCGAGAACAGCTTGACCACATCGGCGAGCGAACCAAAGCCGCCCTCGCTGTCGCCGAGGTAGACGACCGCGAGCCCGAGGTACAGGGCGGCGAGCAGGAGACTGGCCGCGCCCGAGAGCACAATACGCTCGGTGAAGCGCCAGCGCGGCGCGGCGGCCAGCAGCAGCCACCCGAGCAGTGCGAGGCCGTTGGCGGCGGAGAAGATCGTCTCGAGCGACATCTCTACAGCCTACCCCGTTGTCGCGAGAGCCACGAGTGACATCCCCGCGCCGCGCCGAGGAGGCGCTACGCGCGACGCCGACGACGAAGGCCGAGGATGCCCGCGAGCATGACGATCAACGCTCCAGGCATCTCGTCCTGGTGCACGCTACAGCCTTTCTTGGTCGCGCCGGGCTCGCCGCCAACAGGTGGTGGGTCCTCGGCCCCGCCGAGATAGGGCGTGCCTGGATCGCCGCCCTCGCCCAGGCCGGGACGGCGCGAACTACCGTTTTCCTCACCGCCGCCGGTGTCACCGACGCTGCTCGTGGTGCCGCTGTCGCTGCCGCCCGTGCCCGTTTCGCCTGCACCGCTTGTGCTCGGAGCGGCGTCTCGCTTCTCCTTCTCGTGCTGCTTCCATTTCTCCGGGTACGGTGGAATCTCCTTTGGCCGCGCGCGCGAGCCCGCGGCCTTCTTCCACGCGCCGGGCGAAGGAAACCACGCGCCAGTCGGCGGCTGAAAGCTGATCACGTAGACCGCGCGGCGGTTCTTCTCCTCGTCGATGCTGTCGCCAGTGACAACCTTCTGGCCCTTCTCCCCCATGCCGGCGAAGTAGATCTCGGACCACACGCCCTTGCTGTAGAAATAGTCGGCGATCGCCTTGGCGCGCTGCTGCGAGAGCTTCTGGTTGTCCGCCGGCGAGCCAACCGTATCGGTGTAGCCGCTGATGAACAGCTTGGCGATGTAGCCGTTGCCGGCCAGCGCGTTGCCGACTGCAGCCTTGGCATTCTCCACCGCGGCGAGCTTGTTCATCGCCACCGCCGCGGCCTCGTCGAGCTTGGGCGACTGTTCGCCCTTGATGAGCGCCTTGCCGCTGTCGAAGACGACTTCAGTATGTGGGATCTCGATCGCCATCGGCGCGAGGATGTGTTCGCCGTACTGCCCGCCCTCGCCGTCGAAGCGGACCTTGACGAGGAAAACGTCGTTGGGGCTATCCCACTTGAACGTGACCCGCTCGCCGGCCTTGAACGGCGCCTGGCTGCCGTTGTCGTTGTGGATGATGTCGCCGTCGGTGTCGTAGACCTCGAGCTTGTAGCCCGTCACATCAAAGGAGGTCTGGTAGATCGACTGGTGCTTGAACACGAGGTCTTCGGCGGTCGCCAGGGCCGTGATCTTGCCGGCTGCGCCGCTGATCGGCTTGCCGCTCGCGCGGCTGATCTCGAAGCCGGTCTGCGCCTCGGCCGAGCCGGCGACCATCTTCACGTCGTAGGCCGCGGCCGGCGAGTTCTGCGTCCACACGATCTTGTGCTCCTTGCCGGCCTTGATCGGCGGGAGCTGCTTCTTGATCGTCTGGCGATCGCCCACGATCGTGACCTCCATCTGCGGCAGGTTCTCGTTGGCCCGTACGACGAAGTAGGCCTCGCCCTTCTCGTCAGTGACGCGGGAGAACTCGTAGTTGAAAGGTCCTTCCAGGAGGAGCGCGAGCAGGGCGCCCGCAAGGCTCGGCAGCAGTGGCATGGCGAATCTCCGGCAGCGACAAGGTGCCGCATGCGTGCGCACGGTAACACAGCAGGGCCGTCCGCCAACACGCCGACCGAGCCGCCCGGGGCGGGCTACGGGTGCTGTACCTCGACGACGGTCCTGATCCCGCCGCGGACGTAGAAATCGCCCTCCACGGTCATCCGCAGCGGTGCGACGGCGGCGACCAGATCGTCGAGGATCTGGTTCGTCACCGCCTCGTGGAAGGCGCCGCGGTCGCGGTACGACCACAGATACAGCTTGAGGCTCTTGAGCTCGACACAGCGCTCGCCGGGCGTGTAGCGGATGCGAATGGTGGCGAAGTCGGGCTGGCCCGTCACCGGGCACAGACACGTGAATTCGGGGCATTCGAAGCGGATCTCGTAGCTGCGTCCCGGCTTCGGGTTGGCGAAGCTAGCGAGCGACTGGGAAGGCGTGCTGGGCGCGGACACGGCCGGAAGCTGCCATGAGCCTGGCGCGCCTGCAACGGCCAGAAGCCCCCGGTTCCTGACCACCCCCGCTTGACAGCCCCCCCCTGCCCGCGTATTTGCCGGCGGTGGCTCGCCCGCTCGTCGCATTCGGCCCTGCGATGTTCGCGGCCGTCACCGTCGCCTGCACCACGGAGGTCCGTGAGCCCTGCGGAGGACTGTGTGGAGCGGGCACCGAGTGCGTCGCGGATCGATGCCAGCCGATCGTCGCGCCCGCGCCCCAAAAGCCGGAGAAGCCGGGCAAGAAGCGCAAGCAGAAGCGCAAGCCCCGGGTCGCCAGAGAGGGTGCCCCACCCGCGAGCGATGGCGTCGACCCGGGCAACGACGAAGCCGAGGACGAGGCCCCAGTACAGGCCCCTCCGCCCTTTGTGCCGGTCGATGACAGCAAGATCCCACAATTTAGCAACGCCGACGCTCAGACCCTCGACCTGAACGCCGGCAGCGAGCGCCTCAGTGAGTCTGATCTCGATCGCCACTTCGCGCAGGTCACCCCGCAGATCCAGCGCTGCGTCACCACTGCCAGCGCCTATGGCGACATCCCCCCGGGCAGCCTCAAGTTCAAGCTACGCGTGCTCCCGAGCGGCAAGGTCGAGAGCGTGAGCGTCACGGCCGCGAGCGGGTTGCGCGTATGGGGCATCCCCAGCTGCGCGCGCAAGGCCGTCTACGATCATCGCTTTCCGGCCTTCGACGGCGCCGCGATGGGCGTCAGCTTCGGCGTCGACATCCAGTAAACCATCTGGCCTTTGGGACATGGCGCTTGCGACCTGTCCCAAAGGCACCTGCTTCACTGGAACGGATCGTCGAGGCTCACCTTGGAGCTCGGCTTGGCTGCCGCCTTCTTGGGCGAGCCCTCACCGCGCTCTCGCTTGACCCAGCCATCGATGCTTGGCGAGACCTTGCTCGCCGCCTCGAAGTACTTGCTGGCCTTGGCGTCGTCGCCCTGGCTCTGCAGGCATAGCGCGTAGCCGGCCCGCGCCTGGGCCTGCTCATCCCGCGGACCGCTCATCTCCATCGCCGACCGATAGATCTTGAGCGCGTCGCCGCAACGGCCCTTGCGGCGGGCCTTGTCGGCCAGCTCGAGCGTGTCGCGCAGCTCGTCCTTGTCGGCACCTGCGTCGGTCGGAACCTCCTCGAGGCCCTCGAGATACTCCGCCGGCGCGCTTGCCATCTCGGACTTCTTCGCCTTGGACCTGCCGCCAGCGGCGGCCTTGCTCTCGGCCGGCGCGCTGTCCTTCATGGCGTCATCGGCCTCGGCCATGATCGCGGCGGGGGATGGTGCAGCGGGCGCCTCCTCAACAACACGCGCATCCTTCTCTGCACGCTCGCCCTCGGGCACGGGCTCCTGCGCCGCGGCCGGAGCCGGACTCGGGCCGGGCGCGAGCCGAGCAGGTGCCGTGTTGGTGGCCTGCAGCTCCGGCGCCGACTCCCCTGGCTGTACCATCCACAAGAGCAGCGCCGCCGAGCCCGCGAGAGCCACGCCTGGCAGCAGCATCGATCGCCGCAAGCGCTCCCAAAACCCGAGCTGAGCCCCCGCGCTCGCAGCTGCGACCTTGACCTCCCGCTGCGTCGGCGATCCGCTACGTGCGGCCTCCGCGAGCACGCCGGCGAGCAGGCCCTCGGGCACTTCCTCCATCGCCATCTCGGCGCGACTCATCGCCATCAGTTCGCGGTACGACACGAGCCGCTCACGCATCCGCGGCGACAGCGAACTGTCCTCTGAGACAGCCTCCGTGTCCTCGCCCGTCCAGCTCTCGAGCGCATCCTCGAGGCGATCAAGCTCGGCGGGCGACCATTCGGCTGCCGCCTCGGCCTCAGAAGACGTGTGGTCCGGATCTGCCATGAGTCCTCAGCGCGGCTCGCTCCCAGGGCGACAAAAGGATGGTGCACCTGCGGCCACGCCCCAGGCAAGCCGCTCGCCGGCGCCGCGCCATGCCCGTGTCCAGCAGACATCGGACAGGGCCGACTTGTCAGGCATGTTGGCGTGAGTGACCATCACAGGTCGGCATGAACGGGTCCCCACCAGCCCGGGTCTGCCAGTTTGAACGTGCCGTATCACACGACCCCGTTCCCGTTGTCGCGGGTTTGCACCGGAGGCACCCAGATCCAGCCGTCTTCGAGCCACAGATGGTCGAGCTCGGCCACTGCCGGCATCAGGGGATCGCGGACGATCGCGGGCGGACTTCCAGGCTCCGGCGCGGGTGCGACCAGGTCGGTGGGCCCTTGCCAGCTCTGGGTCGCCCACAGGAACGCCGTGAAGGCCGAGAGTACAGCCTCAAAGATATGGGGGCTTCGGACCACGACTTCGGGCCAGACATAATTGAAGCGCAGCTTCTCACCGAGCCCGACGAAGATCTTACGCCGCTGCTCGGCGACCTCATCGGTGGGGCCACGACCGAGGCGCTGCACTGTGGCCGCCCCGAACAGGCGGATCAACGTTGCCGGCGGGTGGACCTCGATCAGGTTCTCGTGAAGCCGCAGCATCGGCGACAGCGCGTGCCGCAAGTACACGGCGCGCGCCGCCAGCGGGCCCATCCCCTGCCCGAGCGATTCGCGCGGTTGCAGCCCCGCGTGGGCGAGCAACAGGTCAGCGGCGCGCTGCGTGTATGGCGTGACCGCCGGCTTGCCACGATCGCTGCGACCGCGGTTGACGATCAGCTTGGGCGCGTGCCGCCGCATCCACGCCACCACGGGTACCTGACAGTTCGGCACCCCTGGACACGGGAGCAGGCAGCGGATGCACGGCGGGAGCGTCAGCGGGGCATTGATCGCCACCACCGTCTCGTCGTCGAGGTGCCGCTGCACGTAGGCCACCAACACCTCGTCGCGGAACAACGGGTCACCAGCGTCATCACCGCTGTCCTCGCCCCCCCCACGGTGGCCATGGCGCATGCGAGCCTCGACCAGGCGTACCCCGCCGGTCGGCGCCGCCTCGAGGCGCGCGACCGCGGTGGTCTTGCCACGCCCGCCTCCGAGGTTGATGCCGATGAAGCGAGCGAATCGGCGACCTGTCGCCTGGGACATGTCTGAAGGCACAGCCTGACTCACGCGACGGGTGCGTCGGGAACCGACGGTCCGCGTTCATGCAAGTACTGCAGATACGCGATCGCCGCCGGCAGCTCGAGCGCGGGAAGACGGTCGATGAGGTCGCGCGCAGTGCGTCGCAGGGTCTCCGAGGCACCCGCGCCCCGCTCGCCCGGCGGCTTCTCCAGCGGCACATTGGGCTCGGTCGGCTCCTCGGGCTTCCCCCACGGCGGGTACGCGCCGAGCAAGACATCTTGCCCGGCGAGCCAGCCGTCGATGTAGATGTGCAGCAGGTTGGCGCGGTAGCTAAACCACCGGTCGCGCTCGACCGGGTACGACAGCAGCACGTCCTTGAAGCGGCGGAAGGCGCCCTTGCCGTCGATCGCAAGCACCAGCCGCTCGCGCAGGCTGGCCTCCTCGACCGAGGCGACGAAGCGCTCCATCCACCGGTACTGCTCGCGCGACGAGGCCGGGTCGAGGTGGACGAAGCGCCCGGTGCTCTTGCTGATCAGCTGGCGCTTCTCTTCATCCTCCGGGCGGCTGTCGTTGATCGTGACGACCTGCCCGTTGCTGAGGTCGAGATAGGCGTGGTGATCGGGGGCGTTGTGTTCGAAGGCAGTTTCAAGGGCCGACCAGTCGGGGATCGGCGCGTCGGACGAGATCTTCATGGCCAAGTCGCTTTCGCATAGGGAGGCCCGGTGCACCGCGCGCGACCGCGCTGGTCAGGCGCGGGTTTCGCAAACACGTGGTGGCGGGTCGGTCGGTGCGCCCACTCTGGGGGGAATGGCGCCCGGCGAGCATAGTCTCATGCCCCTGGGCCGGGCAACCACGCCCCCGTCGGGTCCCCGACCCGCGACGCGCAAGACTGCCCACTCACGCGCCCTTCGCTCCACCGCCGACAGCCCAATAGGGGGCCGAGAGCCTCGATCGCCGCACAGCGTCAGTCCGCTGGCGTTGGCACGCCGAGCCGGGCCCGGAGCTCGGCGAGTTCCCGCTCGAGCGCGTCCACAGGCCGCCCGAGAGCTTTGCGCAGCTCCTCGCGGGTCTGCTCGAGCTCCCAGCGCAGCGCCAGCAGCGTGGCCTGGGTCGCGTCGGGCCGCAGGTCGGTCGGTGGCTCGGCGTGCACCTGCTCTCCGGTCGGCGCCGCAGCCAGCGCCGCGACCCGGCGATCGTTGACCTCGCTCGCGCTCTGTCGTCGCTGCTGCTCCGCGACCTGATCCTCAAGGCTATCGACGCGAGCCTGGGCCGCGTCGAGCTGTTCGACCAGCGACTGGCGGGCGATCGCCGCCAGTTCGACCTGCCGCCGCGCCTGCCCCAGCTGGATCTTGAGGTTCTCGAGCTCGGCCTCGCCGCGCTCGCTGCGGCGGGCTTCCTGCGGACGTGCAGCCGCGTTTGGACGCGACACCTCGGAGCTGCGCGTCGCCAGCAGCGCCGCCGCCGGCAGTTCGACCAGCGTCACTCCCTCGGGTTCGGCCGGCGCGTTGACCAGCGCGAGGTACGTGTCGTAGCCCAGGTCCTCGCCGAGCCGGTTGTCGAAGCCCAGCGGCGGCGCCCTGTCATCCTCGTCCTCGCCAGCGTCGCCCTCGTCCTCGTCCTCACGGACCACCTCGCCGCAGTCGACAACCACGGCCACCGCCACCGGCGCCAGCGCGTACACGCGGGCGCGGGCGAAGTGCTGCTCGAGCAGGTCCTGAAAGTCCGACAGCGAGAGCCCGCCGCGGCTCTGCGCCGGCACCGACACGATCACCGTGCGACCCGCGTACGCCCCCTCCCCTGCGGCGCTCAGCAGGCGAAAGGCCCGCGTGTCGAGGCGGTTCTCGAGCCGCCCACGAGCCCGCGCCGCGAAGCGCGACAGGTTCGCCGTGTCGACCAGGAACTGCCCGAGATCGACGATCGCCACCTCCCACGGCGCCTGCGTCAGCAGCCCGTCGAATTCCTCGAGCGAGTGCACCCCGCGACGCCGCGGACCCGCGAGCTCGTCGGGCCGCTGCGCCAGCAACCACACCGTGCTGGCCCGCTCCGGCAACAGCTCGGCCAGCAGCCCCGCCGCCGCGCCCGACAGCCGCCGCGTGTCGCGGAGCGACGCCTCCACCTCCGGGTCGCACACCACCCGCGCGCGACCGGTCCACAGGTCACGCGAGAAGCCGAGCCTCGCGCACCATCGGGGCGCCTCCTGGACCGCGCTGACCGTCGGACTCGGCGCCCCGCTGACCGATGACGCCGCACCAGACGCCGCACCAGCCGCCGCACCAGACACCGCACCCGACGCCGCACCAGACACCGCACCAGCCGTCACGCCAAACGTGACGCCAGACGTCCCGGGCGACGTCGCAGCCGACGCATCGACGACGCGTGGCGGCCTCTCGCGGCTGTCGGATCCGGCGGGCATGCGGGCGCCCACTCTTTATCCCGCCGACCGGGCCGCTGGCAACGTCCGGGGCGCGTTGCGGCCGCGGGCCTTGGGTGTTAGCTTCCCGCTCCGCCGTGGAAGCCTCCCTGCGCGCCAAGCTGGACAGCATCGCCGATCGTCACGACGAACTCGGAACGATGCTCTGCGATCCCGAGGTCGTGCACGACAAATCCCGCTTCCTCGCCCTCTCGCGCGAGCACGGCGAGATCGCCCCGCTGGCGCTGGCGCTGCAGCAGTACGCGCAGGTCGAGGCCAGCCTCGCGGGCGCCGAGGGCCTGCTCGCCGACCCCGACATGCGCGAGCTGGCCGAGCACGACGTCCGCGAGCTGCGG
>JBGAUO010000082.1:0-20151 GCA_044228605.1 Nannocystis sp.
ACGCGCGTGTGAGGGCTGAGCGCCGCGACCAGACCCGCGGCACGCTGCGCCCACGCGTCGCCCGCGAGGCGCGGTCCGAGCAATAGCGTGACCGCGCCCGCCTCGGCCAGCGCGACCCCGAGGGCCGCGGGATCTCCGGCGATGACGCTCGGCGGGGTCCACGACACTGCCAGCCCCGGAAAGCCGAGCCCCCCCTGCGGCGGCGGAGGTCCTTGATCGAAGCGCAGCGCCGTCGACCTGAGCGCCGGCGTGGCCGTCAGCGGCGCCTGCTTCGGCCCGCAGGTCAGGGCCGCCGCGCACAGACCGAAGCCCGCCGCGACCACCGCCCTGCGGGCGATCGACTGCGGAGGCCGGCTGCGCTGCGAGGTCACGCCTTCGCCATCCTACGGCCGCCGCCACCCTCCTGGGGTGATCCAAAGCACCCGCCGACCCCGGCCCCGCGCACCCCCTGGTCGCGGCGAAAGGACGTGTATACTGGCGAAATGTCGCGCTCCTTGAGCCTAAAGCGCCTCGCTGGCGCCCTCGTCCTCGGCAGCTTCGGCGCAGGTCTCTACGGCGGAGACGCCCGTGCTGCCGGTGGCAACCTCCTGATCGAGCTCCACTACAAGCCGGTCCCCAGGGTCCAGATGGCGATCTGGCTCGAGGACAAGGACGGCAAGTGGGTCCAGGACATCCTCGTCACCCAGGCCACCGGCAAGCTCGGCATCGGCAACCGTCCCGGCGTGTGGAACTTCGTCTCGAGCTGGCGCGCCCCGTACGGCCCGCGCCCCTCGGTCCTCCCGATCTGGGCCCACCGCCGCGGCAAGACCTACCCGAAGCTCATCTTCTTCGACAAGGACCCCGCCGACCTCGAGTCGCTCGGCTGGCACGAGAACACCAGCTCCGCCGAGAACTACTACTGTCGCCCGCTCACCGACGCCGAGAACAAGACCATCTCCGTCGACACCATGACCTGCCCCTCGCCGGCGGTGTTCCAGACGGACAAGGGTGTCTTCGATCCCAAGGCCAAGAGCCCCTACCCGCCGCGCAACGACCTCCTCGAGTTCGAGGACAAGTCCGACTCGCCCGACGCCAAGACCTACGCCGCCCTCAACGACCTCGACGCCGTCACCGAGGCCACCCCGCCCGGCAACAAGGCCGAGTACGCCACGGCCATGATCCCCGCCGCGATCGTCGCCAAGGGCCCGCTCACCGCCTGGATCGAGGTCAGCCTCGAGCACGACGAGAACCCCAACTACGACTACGACCGCGAGAAGGACCACTACGTCGACCCGCGCCTCGACACCTACGGCGTCGAGTACCTCGGCCAGCCCTCCGTCGCCTACAAGATCGCCTTCGACCCGCGCACCAAGGGCTTTAACGGCACCTCCAGCTACGCCGGCTACGGCGACTGGAACGGCGCCACCGGCAAGCTCCACCCACCTGACGCGACCATCAGCACCAAGGGAGGCAGCGGCGCCGATCGCCTGCTGCAGTACACCCTCAACGGTGAGACCTTCCGCTTCGGCGTCTACGCCTACGGCGACGGCGGCGGCGGTGGCACCGATACGGACACGGGCGACACCACCGACTCGAGCGACACCGGCGGCAACGACACCAGCGCCGGCAGCGACACCGGCGGCACCGGCGGCGACGACGGCGGCTGGGGCCACTGTGACATCCGCGACCTGCCGCCCGTCACCGACCTCCGCCTCGAGGGCCTCAGCTTCGACAAGGTCCGCGTCCACTACACCGTCCCCGACCCCAAGGACCCCGACTTCGTGCTCGCCAAGCTCGGCGTCCACCTCCTCACGGGCGAGGACCCGCTCACCCCCGAGACCCTCGACGCCGCCCACCTCCCGCCGTTCACCGTGGTCGAGGACGGCGGCCTCGGCGAGCCCTCCACCATCGACGTCGAGCAGCTGTGGGGCAACTACACCTATCAGATCGGCCTCACCTACGAGGACAAGTGCGGCAACCGCAGCAAGCTCGCCTCCGCCTCGATCACCACCGAGGCGCAGAAGTTCCAGCAGGTCGAGGGCTTCTGCTTCATCGCCACCGCCGCCTACGGCGCCGCCTGGGTCGGCCAGGTCCAGGCCATGCGCTGGTTCCGTGACGCCTACCTCAAGACCTCCCCGGTCGGCCGCGACCTGGTCCGCTTCTACTACACCTACAGCCCACCGCTGGCCCGCGTCGTCCACCACCAGCCGATCCTGCGTGGCATGGCCCGCGTCGTCCTCCAGCCCTTCGCCGACCTCGCCCGCAAGGCCACCGCCGGCCTGCCCCACGGCTGATCCCGCCAGCGAGCCCGCATGGTTGTCCCCGGCCTCCCCGCCGCCCTCCTCGCGGCCCTCCTCGCCGCGACCCCGCCGGTATCTGTCCCCAACGACATGTCCCTGCAGCCATCCTCGGCTGGCCCACAGGACATGTCTAAACAGTCAGCCGAGCCGACCGCGCGCCAGCTGCCCCCAGGGCCCACCGACGGCGTCCCTGCGGCCAGCGCCGCGGCCCCGACCGACCGCTCGCTCATCGACGCCGACCACCCCACGGCCGTGACCGCCCCCGACGCGCTCACGCCCGCGCTCATCGCCCCCGTCGAGGGCCCCGCCCCGGCCCCCGCCGCACCCGCCCCGACGCCGCTGCCAAGCGGCGCCTGCCACGGTTCACGCCCGTGCAAGCGCCTCGTCATCCTCGGCTCGGTGAGCGGCGCCCTCGGGGTGGCGAGCGTGATCGCCGGCGCCGTCCTGGCCGCCCGCCCCGTCGCCACCGACCCCGACGACCCCACCATGGCGATCACCTACCGCCCCGCTGGCACCGCGGTCCTCACGATCGGCATCGGCGTCCTCGCCACCAGCCTGCTCATGACCCTCGCGGCGGTCCGCGCCAGCCGCCAGGCCCGCCGCGCCACCCTGGCCGGGCACCTGCGCCCCGCGCTGTAGCGCCGGCGACCCGCGGCGTGCGATGCTCCCCCGCGTGATCGTCCAGCGCGCGCGAGCCTGTGGCCTCGCCCTCGGCCTCGCCCTCGGCCTCGCCTGCCACATCTCCAACGAGGACCACTGCGTCCACAAGGCCATCGAGGCCGACGCGTGGTGCGCCGCCCAGGACCCCGCACGCCCGTTCTGCTCGCCCTGCGAGGCGCCCCAACACGGCTGCGTAGCGACCCGCCCCGACACCGCCGAGTGTCCCGCCTACACCCCCGACACCACCGGCAGCACCACCGAGAGCACCACCGAGAGCACCACTGGCGAGTGACCCCGCTCAGTGCAGCGGCGTCGAGAGCACCCGCGCGCCCGGCCCGACCTGATCGACGTGCCCCTTGCCGGCGATCCCGATCAGCGAGAAGCACTCCTCGAGGATCAGCAGCAGCGCCTCCGCCCGCGACGACGAGGCCGCCAGCGCGAAGGTCGTCGGCCCCGAGCCGCTGATGCTGCAAGCCAGCGCCCCCGCCTCCTGACACGCCGCCTTCGCGTCCAAAAACCCGGGGATCAGGTGCGCCCGCACCGGCTCGACGATGTCATCCACGATCGCCTCCCCGAGCAGCGCCAGGTCCCCCTCGTGCAGCGCGTGCACGAGCAGCCCGAGCCGCGCCGCCTGCTGCACCGTCGCCGCCAGCGGCACCGTCGCGGGCAGCACCCGCCGCGCGTCGGCCGTGTTCACCTGACAGGCCGGGGTGTACACCGCGATCCACAGGTCCTTCGGGACCGGCAGATTCACCACCCGCAGCGGCGCCCCACACGGGATCAGCACGATCCCCCCGAGCAGCGCCGGCGCCACGTTGTCCGGATGCGCCGCCCCGCAGGCCATCAGCTCGCCCTCGCGCGCCAGATCGACCATCTGCGTCGGCGCCAGCCCCAGCCCCAGCGCCGCGTCCGCGGCCACCAACGCCGCACACGCGCTCGCTCCCGACGACCCCAGGCCGCTGCCGAGCGGCAGCCCCTTGAACAGCTCGAGCTCGACCCCGGCATCGACCGCGTAGCGCCGCAGCATCGCCAACACCGCGACCCCGGCGGTGTTGCGCTCCGCCTCTCGCGGCAGCTTGCCGCCGTCGCCCTCGATCCCGACGATCGTCACACCTGGCCTTTCAGACAGGCGAGCCCGCACCCGATCGCCCGGCCCGCGCAGCGCGAGCCCCAGGCAATCGAAGCCCGGCCCCAGGTTGGACACCGTCGCCGGCGCAAACGCCTCGATCCAGGGCCGCGGACGTGCCATGCGACTAGCGCCGCAGCGCGTCCTCGATCCACCCGGTGATCGTCCCCCCGAACAGCAGCGAGTTCATGTACCGCCCATTCACGAACACCGCCGGGGTGCCCTGAATGTTCAGCTTCTCGCCCTCGACCCGGTCCTCCTCGACCAGCTCCTGCCCCTTCTTCGCCTTGTACGACGCATCGAACTTGCCCATATCGAGCCCGATCTTCTGCGCGTACTTGCGAATGTCCGCGTCCTCGAGCGCCATCTGGTTTTCGAACACGATGTCGTGCATCTCCCAGAACTTGCCCTGCTCCATCGCCGCCACCGTCGCGATCGAGGCGGCCTTGGCCCGCACGTGCCCCGACAGCGGGAAGTGCTTGTAGACCAGCTTGGCCTTGCCGCGAAACTGGTCGATCGCCTGGCGCAGCACCGGCGCCTCCTGGCGGCAGTGCGGGCACTCGAAGTCCGCGAACACCACCACCGTCACCGGCGCGCGCTCGTTGCCGTACATCGGGCGCCCCTTGATGTTGATCTCCCGCGGCCGCAGCGAGTCGACCAGCGGCTCGTAGTTCGCCTTGATGTCGCTCGCCGAGCTCCCCTGCGCCAGCGCGTCGGCGATGAACTGCGACACGCTCAGCGAGTCACGGCACGACGCGTCATCGCGCAGCGAAACCGCCAGGCTGTGAGGTTTGGCGCAGGCGCTCGGCTCGCTGTTGATCAGCTGGAAGAAGCTCGTCTTCTGCGGCTCGCTCAGGCGCGACAGGTCGACGCCCTTCGCCTCGGTGATCTCGGACGACGGCGTCGGCGTCGGCTCCGGACCGCTGCCGCCGACGCCCACAGGGTCCTTGCCCGTCGCGACCGGAGGTGGCGGCGCAGTCGCGGCGTCGGGCCCCGCCGGCGGGGCCGTACAGGCCGGGCTACAGGCCGAAAGGATGAGCAGCAGGGGTGCGAGCATGCACTGAGAGGAATTCATCACGAGTGGTCCTGAGGGGCCCGGCCGGGGGGCAACGCTAACGCACGCCCCGGCGAGCCGCAAGACCAGGCAGCCCCCTCCACCGCGATCCCCGCGCGCCACGCCTCGGACGCCCGTCCGCCAGCCAGCACAGCCCGCGCACTGCCCCCGCCCAGCAACGACACGTTGACAGGCCGCCAGCCCGCGGGCGATACACCCCGCGTCAGGAGGAGTCCCCGTTGAAGATCCTGGTTACTGTCAAGCGGATCCCCGATCCGGACGAGAGCCTCAAGTTCGCCGCGGGCGGACTCGACTACTCGGCCTCCAAGTGGGTCCCGAATGCATTCGACGAGTACGCCGTGGAGACCGCCTTGCGCCTCGCAGAGGTCGTCGGCGGCACCCAGCGGCTCGCCGAGGTCATCGTCCTCAGCATCTGCCCGGAAGGACAGCGTCAACACGTGACGCAGTTCCTGGCGATGGGCGCCGACCGCGGGGTCATCGTCGACGCGGACCCCGACAAGCTCGACACCGTCGCCGTCTCCAAGCTGATCGCCGCCGTCTTCAAGAAAGAGGCGTGCGACCTGCTCATCGCCGGCAAGCTGTCGCAGGACAACGAGGGTAACCAGGTCGCCCAGCGCGTCGCCGGCATCCTCGGCCTCCCGCAGGCCTGCTTCGCCGCCACCATCGATTGGGACCAGACCGGCCGCGCCCTGAGCGTCAGCCGCGAGGTCGACGACGGCGTCGAGACCAAGCGGATCCCGCTGCCCGGCGTCGTCTCCGTCGACCTCCGCATCGTCCTCCCCAAGAGCGTGCGCAACGGCTCCACGCCGGCCACCCACGCCTACAACGAGGGCCCCCGCCTCGCCTCGCTCAAGGGCATCACGATGGCCAAGCGCAAGCCCGTGGCCGTACTCAAGCCTGCCGACCTCGGCGTCGCCGGCAGCGCCACCGAGCAGAGCGCCGGCGTCACCGCCCCCCCGAAGCGCAAGGCCGGTCAGAAGGTGAAGACCGTCGAGGAGCTGTTCGAGAAGCTCACGAAGGAGGCCAAGGTTCTATGAGCACGGTACTCGTCATCCTCGAGACCGCGAACGGCAAGCTCCGTCCGCACTGCCTCCCCGGCATCACCTGCGGCGCACAGATCGCCCGCGCCAAGGGCGGGCAGCTCCAGCTGCTCGTGCTCGGCGCCGATCCCGGCGCCGCCGCCTCGGCGATCGCCGCCGCTGGCTACGGCGCGGCAGGCGTGCTGACCCTCGCAGCCCCCGCGCTCGAGCCCTTCACCGCCGAAGCCTGGGCCGACGCGATCGTCCACGCGATCAAGCTCACCGGCGCCACTGTCATCGGCGGCTCCGCCTCGTCGACCCTGCGCGACGCGCTCCCACGCGCCGCCGCCCTGCTCGACGCCCCGCTCGTCCCCGACGTCGTCACCGTCAAGAGCGGCGACACCTTCACCCGCCCGATCTCCGCCGGCCGCGCCCTCCTCGACGTCAAGGCCAGCGCCCCCGTCGTGTTCTTCACGGCCCGCGGCACCGAGTTCGAGCCCGCGCAGCCCGGCGCCGCCGTGGCCGTGCAAGCCCTCAGCGCCCCCAGCCTCAACGGCCGCGGCGTCGAGGTCAAGGGCGTGCAAAAGACCGTCAGCAGCCGCCCCGCGCTCACCGAGGCCAAGGTCGTCGTGTCCGGCGGCCGTGGCATGCGCGAGGGCGCCAACTTCAAGCTCCTCGAGCAGCTGACCGACCTCCTCGGCGGCGCCCTCGGGGCCAGCCGCGCCGCCACCGACGCCGGCATGGTCCCCGCCGACCTCCAGGTCGGCCAGACCGGCAAGATCGTCGCCCCCGAGCTCTACATCGCCGTCGCCGTGTCGGGAGCGATCCAGCACCTCGCCGGCATGAAGGGCTCGAAGGTCATCGTCGCCATCAACAAGGACGAGGAGGCGCCGATCTTCCAGGTCGCCGACTACGGCCTCGTCGCCAAGTGGGAGGACGCCGTTCCCCGCCTCATCGAGCTGATCAAGGCCAAGAAGAGCGCCGGCTAAGGCCCCGCCTCGTCGCGCCCGCACGGGCCCCCGGTCGTGACCGCGGGGCCCGTTCTCGCGAACGCGCCTCCGCCACCGTCGCAGCGTCCGATCCACGCCCGTCGCCGCGTCGCAGGCGATGATACCCTGACCCCGGCATGCCAAACACCGTGGCATCACGCCGAGAGCGCGCGTGGGCGCAGGGCGTCGCCCTCGTCGCGTGCATCGCCGTGCTCGCCGCATCCCAGGCGCTGCTCACCTGGATGGCCGGCCCCGCGGCGCTGCGCCTCGGCCCGGCGACCGCGGCCCTCGCAGGCCTCGTCGGACTGGTCCACCTCATCCTTCTCACCCTGTCCGCAAGGACAGGTCCGATCAGCCAGGCCAGCGACCTCGCCGTGCGCGCCCTCATCGTCGGCCCGCCGCTCGCGGTCCTCGTCGTCGTGCCCTTGATGTGGGGCAACCGCCTGGCCGCGATCAGCATCCCCGCCCTGCTCCCGCAGGTCGGGCCGGTGCTCGCCGCCGTGTGGGCCGCCACCCTGCTCGCCGCCCCGCCCACCGCCGTCCTGCTCGCGCGCCTCGCCCCCGACCCCGCCGCCGAGCCCGAGTCCGGCGTCGCCCGCTGGACCGGCATCTTCACCGCCTGCGCCACCGCCATCGCCATCGTCGCCCTCGGCTACGCGCTCGGCCGCGGCGTCGCAGACCCGCCGCCCCCCAGCGGCCTGCTGCTCGGCCTGCTCGCCGGCCTGCTCGCCGTCGTCATCCTCGCCGCCGTCGCCGGCCAGAGCATCGCCGCCGCAGGCAGCGGCGAGGTCATCGCCGTCGCCCGTCGCCTCGACCGCATCGACGAGAGCGCCGCCGTCCGCCCGCTCGTCGTCACCCGCCTCGACCGCCTCGGCGAGCTCATGGCCGACCTCGAGAACCTCCGCCGCGACCTCGCCGCCGAGCACCAGCGCTACCACGACACCCTCGCCCAGACCCGCGAGGCCTCGGTCGCCAAGGCCGAGTTCCTGGCCGCCGTCAGCCACGAGCTGCGCACCCCACTCAACTCGATCTGCGGCTTCTCGCAGCTGCTCCTCGAGGGCATGATGCCGACCACCCTCGCCACCGAGCAACGCGAGGACGTCCGGCTGATCCGCACCAGCGGCATGCAGCTGCTCGGCCTCATCAACGACATCCTCGACATCTCGATGATCGAGTCCGGCGAGCTTCGCCTCTACTTCGCCCCCGAGGACATCGCCGAGGTCGTCGACGAGGTCGCGCGGATCCACCGCCCCCTGGTCAAAGAGGCCGGCCTCGAGCTGCGCTGCGAGATCCCCCAGGGCCTCCCCCGCGTCGTCTGCGACCGCCGCCGCGTCTCCCAGATCCTCAACAACCTGCTCTCCAACGCCACCAAGTTCACCGAGCGCGGCAGCATCACGATCTCCGCCCTCCACGACCCGCTCGCCGGCCGCCTGCTCGTCCGCGTCGCCGACACCGGCATCGGCATCGGCCCGGCGGACATCGACGCCATCTTCGAGGAGTACCACCAGGTCGGCAGCCTCGCCCGCCGCAAACAAGGCACCGGCCTCGGCCTCGCCATCGCCCGCAGCATCGCCGTCCACCACGGCGGCGCCCTGAGCGTCAGCTCCACGCTGCACCGCGGCTCCACCTTCACCCTCGCCCTCCCGCTCGACCCCGCCCGTAAACCCACCTCGATCGACATGACCGCCGAGTTCGTGCGCGCCTCGCAGCGCTTCCGCATCGCCCGGCTCCCCCAGGAACTCGTCCCGTGAGCCGCGAACTCGACAGCGCGGACAATCTGTCCGAAAGTTCAGGTTGGGACGGGCACACCGAGGAGCTCGAGGCCGGCGGCGACGACATGATCCCCGGCGTCCCCACCCGCGGTGTCCCGACCCGCCTGGCCGCCGAGCGCGACGTCATGGCCGTGCTCGCCGCCACCTTCGTCGCCTCCGCCGCGCTCTGTGTCGCCTCGACCCTCATCACCTGGGACGGCCGCATCGCCGCCGGCGCCTGGCCGGTGTTCGCCCTGGTGGTCCCGCACCTCCTGGTCCTCGCCGGCGTGCTCGCGGCCGTCTACCTGATCCTCCCGGCGGCCCGCTGGCTCGCCCCCGAAGAACTCGCCCGCCGCCACCGCCCACCCCTCCTCAGACTCGCCCGCACCCTCGGCTTCCTCGCCCTCCCAGTCGGACCGATCCTCGACGCCCGCGACCGCCACGAACGCGGCCGGGCCCTCGCCCGCGAGGAGGTCGAACACGCCCTCGTCGGCCTGCTCGGTATGCCCCGCGCCTGCGCCGGCCTGGTCCTCGGCGGCCTCGCTGCCGTCGGCCTCAGCGACGCGCTGATCGCCGGCCACCAGCTGCTGTGGACCTGGCCCACCACCCTCGGCCACCTCGCCCTCTGGCTCGCCCTCGCCGGCCCCCTCGCCGTCCTCAGCGCCGCCGGCGTCCGCCAGGCCCTGCGCGCCGACCTGCTCGCCGCCCCCCAGGCCGCCCTCGTCCTGCGCGACCCCCCACCGATGTCCCGCGGCGTCTACCAGGCCGCCGCCCTCACGCTCATCGCCGCCGCCACCGCCCCCCTCGTCCTGTCCGAACTGTGGGTCCAGGCCCAGGCCCGCGGCGACGGCCTGCGCACCGCCCAACGGGCCGCCCGCAACCTCCTCGACGCCGCCAGCCCGGGCCGTGAGGACGACCTCGGCCGCCTCCTCGCACAGATCCCCGGCGCCGCCATCCACATCGCCGGCGGCACCAGCTACGGTGAGAACATGGCTGAAGGAACAGGTCCTTCAGGACAGGCCACCGCCGCCGACAACGAGGTCCTGAGCCTCAGCGAATCCGGCGTCACCGCCGTCGTCGCCGTCCCCCGTCCACCCTCCCCGCCGCTCGATCTGCTCGGCCTGTGCGCCGGCCTCTGCCTGCTCGCCGGCGGGGCCGCCGTGCTCTTGCTCGGCCGCGAGCGCGAGCGCGACCTCAGGCGCCTGCGCGCGAGCATCGCCGCCGACGCCGGCGCCAGCCCGGTCGCCGCCCCCGGGACCCCCGAGTGGACCGCCCTCGCCCACGCGATCGACCACCTGGTCGCGCGCATGCACGAGGCGACGATCGCCCGCTTCGTCGCCCTCGAGAAGGCCGAGGAGACCGACCGCCTGCGCAGCCAGTTCCTCGCCAACATGAGCCACGACCTGCGCTCCCCGCTCAACTCGATCCTCGGCTTTAGCACCCTGCTCCTGCGCGGCGTCGACGGCAAGCTCGACCAGGATCAACAGGAGATGGTCGAGACCATCGCCAACGCCGGCAAGGACCTGCTCCACCAGATCGACGCGATCCTCGATATGGCCCGCATCGAGGCCCGCCGCATCGATCTGCAGGCCGAGCCCGTCCCGCTCGCCCCGCTCATCTCTCGCGCCGTCCAGAAGGCCCGCACCCACACCAGCGAACAGATCCACTACAGCATCGAGACCGCCCCAGGCCTGCCCACCGCCTTCGTCGACCCGCGCCACATGGTCCAGGCCCTCGAGAACCTGCTGCTCTTCGCCGGCAAGCGCCTCCCCGCCGGCACGATCGCCATCAAGCTGCGCGCCGGCGATCGCGACTCCCCACTCGGCCTACAGCTGCACATCACGACGCCAGTCAAACCCTCCACCTCGCAGCAGCTCGACCTGGCCCGCCGCGGCTTCCATCGCCTCCCCGGCCACCGCGGCCTCGGCCTCGAGCTCCCGATCGCCGACGCACTCCTGCGCATCGAGGGCTGCCGCCTCGACGTCAAGGAGGTCGGCGGCGCCATGCTCTTCAAGATCCACCTCCCCGCGGCCGAGAGCCGCCACAAGGTCTCCGTCATCGAGCGCGCCCGCAACAACGCCAACCTCGACTCCGGCGTCGTCGCCCCGCCCGCCCCCTGACCCTCACGAGTTCGGGCAGTCCAGGGCCTGGTTCGTCGACAGCCCACAGATCGCAGAGACCGTGATCCCGGGCGCCGCCGACGTCGTCGCGTCCGTCCCATGCGTAGGTCCACCCGCCCGCCTGTGCGCATCCGCGCCGCATCGATGTTAGGCTCCGCCGCCCGTCACCCCTGTCATGGCCCTCGAGCTCCACTTCGATCACGGCACCCTGGTCGTCCCCGGCACCCTGCCCGACGACGAGCGCCTGGCCCAGCTCCTGGTCCTCGATCGTCGCACCGGCAGCCACCGCGCGCCTGCCCACCGCTATCGCGAGATCGTCGCCCGCCTGCACAGCCGCGGGGTCGCCTACAACGACCTCGCCCGCCAGTACGAGCGCATCGACCTCCCCCTCGTCACGCCCCTTCACCCCTTCCCGCACCAGCAGGCCGCCCTCGACGCCTGGGTCGCCGGCGGCTGCACCGGCATCGTCGAGCTGCCCACCGGCGCCGGCAAGACCCTGCTCGCCGTCCTCGCCATCGCCCACACCGGCCGACCCGCGCTGATCGTCGTCCCCACCATCGACCTCATGTCGCAGTGGCAACAGGTCCTCGCAAAATGGTTCGGCCGCGAGATCGGCATGCTCGGCGGCGGCGCCCACGAGCGCCGCGAGCTCACCGTCACCACCTACGACTCCGCCGCCGCCCAGACCGAGTTCCACGGCAACCGCTTCGGCCTGCTCATCTGCGACGAGTGCCACCACCTCCCCGCGCCCGCCTACCGCTTCATCGCCGCCGGTTCGCTCGCCCCATACCGCCTCGGCCTCACCGCCACCCTCGACCGCCCTGACCGCGGCGAGACCGTCGCCATGGAGCTGCTCGGCGCCGTCCGCTACCGCGCCGGCATCGACGAGCTCGAGGGCAGCTACCTCGCCCCCTACGAGATCCACACCCTCGACGTCACCCTCGACGAGGACGAACAGCAGCGCTACGACGAGTGCCGCGCCCTCTACGTCGACGCCCTGCGCCGCAGCGGCATCGCCCTCAATCACCCGAGCGGCTGGGCCCAGTTCATCGCCCACTGCTACCGCAGCGAAGAGGGCCGCATCGCCTTCGCCGCCTACCGCGAACAAAAGCGCATCGCCTTCACCGCGAGGTCCAAGCTCGAGGCCCTGTGGCGCGTCCTGGCGCGCCACCGCAGCGACCGCATCCTCGTCTTCACCGAGGATAACGACACCGTCTACCGCCTCTCGCGCCTGCTCTTCCTCCCGGTCATCACCCACCAGACCAAGCCCAGCGAGCGCGTCGAACTCCTGCAGGCCTTCGCCAGCGGCGAGCTCCCGGTCCTCCTCACCAGCAAGGTGCTCAACGAGGGCGTCGACGTCCCCGACGCCAACGTCGGCATCATCCTCTCCGGCAACGGCAGCGTCCGCGAGCACGTGCAGCGCCTCGGTCGCATCCTCCGCAAGCGCGAGGGCAAACGCGCCAGCCTCTACGAGATCTGCACCGCCGTCGCTGCCGAGGGCCGCATCAGCGAGCGTCGTCGTCAGCATCGCGCCTATCAGCGCGGCGACCCGCCCGTCCACCATCACCTGCCAGGGCCGAGCCAAGGGACCGAGCTCAGCGACCTCCCCCCTGACGTCGCCGCCGACCTCGACGAGTGGTACCCGCCCGAGGACGCCGCATGTTGACCCGCGACCTCCTCATCTATCGCACCGTCAAGGGCAAGCTGCGCCCGACCTTCGTCGACAGCAAGAACGAGGACCACCTCGCCCTCGCAGCCGGTCTCGTGCAGATCCTCGAGCACGGCGTCGGCGAGACCCGCGGCGCCCTCGACGAGGCCCAGGGCGTGCTCGTCGGCGAACACAAAAAGCCCAAGTTCGCCCGCGGCCTCGTCAAGCTCCTGCAAGACAAGTGCAGCTTCGAGGAGCCCGGCGACGCCGCCCCGACGCTGCGCCACCAGGCCTTCCGCCTGTCCGCCGCGGTGCTCCGCGCCCTCCCCGACGACGCCCCGCTCGCCCTCTACCTCGAGCGCATCGCCGCCGGCCTCCCGGCGCCCATCGAGGACTGCCGCGCCCAGCTCTACGACGACCTCGGCGAGCATCGCCGCCTGCTCCGCAGCGCCCTCCCTACCCCGCAAGCCCTGCTCGAGCGCTACAACCTCGCCCAGGCCCAGGGCCTCGTGCTCTACGCCCAGCGCCTCCGCGTCCGCACGGGCACCCAGAGCCAGCTCGAGCTGCGCAAGCTGCTGCGCTGGCTCAAGTTCAGCCGCCTCGTCGCCGAGGTCACCCGCGACGGCGACGAGTGGGTCCTGCAGGTCGAGGGCCCCGGCGCCATCTTCGACATGCAGAAAAAATACGGCCTGCAGCTCGCCACCTTCCTCGCCGCCGTCCCCCTCCTCAGCCAGTTCAGCGTCGAGGCCGAGGTCGACATCCCGCGCGGCGCCCGGGGCACCCTCGTCCTCGACCACAAAGATCCCCTGCGCGCGCTCGACCGCAGCGCCCTCGGCCACATCCCCCCCGAGATCGAGGTCGGCCTGGCCAGCCTCGCCGACGCGCGCTGGAGCATCGACCCCCTCCCCGAGCTGCGCCACACCGGCGCCCTCGGCATGTGCGTCCCCGACTTCGGCCTCCGCGACGCCGAGACCTCCGCAGCGCTCGCCGTCGAGTTGTTCCACCGATGGCACCGCAGCGCCCTCGTCCGCCGCCTCGACGAGCTCAACGCGCGTCCAGATCCCGGACTCGTTCTCGGCGTCGACCTCAGCCTCACCCGCGACCCCGAGCTCGGCGCGCGCGTCCTCGGCCACCCATCCGTCTTCACCTTCAACAAGTTCCCGGCTCGTCGCCGGCTCCAGCCCCTGCTCGACCGCGCCGCCGCCGCAGCAACCGCGGCCGCCCCCAACAAGCCCAAGCGCCCCAAAAAGGCAGCTAGCACCACCTCCAGCTGACATTTTGTCAGCCACGCACGTGACCCGGCGCTCGCATCCTGGCGCAGGCAGCGTGGGCCGGCCTCGCGTGACTGTGGCATTGTGGTTGCACGGACCTGCGCCCGTGCCGAGCCGCCCACACCCGCCAAAGATCCTCACCCTCGTCGCAGTGCTCGCGGCCGGGGCCACGCTCGCACCAAACATCGCCGCGGCGCAGGCACCCGCGGACCCAGGCATGTCCTCGGTGCCCGGCGCCGACGCCTTCGACATCCGCTACTACGTCACCGACGAGGACGGCAAACGCCTGCGAGCGATGGCCGCCACTGACTTCCTGCAGTTCGTCAACCAGGCCCGCTGCGAGTGCGGCCACCAGATCGAGACCCAGGTCCGACTCAAGGCGACCTCGGGCAAGACCTACGACAACACCAAGCTGATCCAGACCTTCGTGGGCACCAACTGCGGCACCGCCGAAGCCAACCCGGTCGGCCAGTTTCGCCGCTGCGCGCTGCTCAAGTCCAGCACCGCCCCCGACTACGTGCAGGGCCTCAACACCACCTTCCACCCGGTCTGGCTGACCAACGGCGTCGCCATCGAATCGGGCGACATCCGCGACCCGCAGCGAGCCATCGCCGCGGGTTCCTGCGTCGGCGGCCAGGGCGAGTCCGGCGTCTGGATGTGCGCCCAGACCAACACGCAAAGCGGCTGCCAGAGCGACGAGTTCTTCATCAGCGGCACCCAGAACAGCAACCTCCCTGCCGGCATGAGCGGCGGGATCAAGTTCGACTTCCTGCCGCCGGTCACCGCCCCGAGCAACATCAAGGCGTCCTCGGGCGACTCCGCGGTCGTCGTCTCCTGGGACGTCCAGCCCGGCGACATCAACGGCTTTCGTGTCCTCTGCGAAGAGGTCGACTCCGGCAAGCCACCGCCCGGCAAGGGCCTGGACGCACCGGCCCTCGACAAGATCCCCAACGGCACGGTCTACTACACCAAGGGCAATCTCTGCCCCAATGGCCCGTTCTCCACCTTCAAGGGCGGCTCCAACAGCCCGATCGACGACAGCGGCACCACCGGTGACACCAGCACCACCGGTGACACCGGCACCACCGGCGACACGGACACCACAACCGGCACCACCACGACCAGCACCACCGCCGGCACCACCACGTCGGGCGGCACCGACGGCATCACGCCGCCCCACTGCGGCGACAACGTCCTGCAAGCCGACGAGGGCGAGCAGTGCGACGAAGGCAACCTCAACGGCGACGATCAAGCCTGCCACCTCGACTGTCAGCTCGACGTCTGCGGCGACGGCAAAGTGGGTCCCGAGGAGATCTGCGACAAGGGCACCGACAACGGCGCAAATGGCCTGTGCTCGACCAGCTGCACCCTCAACGTCAGCCAGGGCATGCTAGACCTCGACTGGGCCTACGTCTGCACCAGCCACCTCGCCTACAACACCAAGAACGTGCGCATCGAGGGCCTGGAAAACGGCAAGGAGTACAACTTCCTGCTCGTCGCCTACGACAAGTCGGGCAATCCGCTGGCCTCCAACGAGGTCATCCGGGCCAAGCCGGTCGACACGCGCGACCTGTGGGAGCAATGCCACGCTCAGGGCGATGTCTGCGGCGAGTCGGGCTTTTGCAACCTCAGTGAGCGCGGCGACCCGCTGCTCGGCCTCGGCGCCCTCCTCGGCCTCGGTCTCGGCCTCGGCGGCCTGCTCCGCCGCAGCACAAGGACGCGCGCGTGACCCCCGGCATCGCCTCGCTCCTGCTCATCCTCACCGCTCCCCCTGATGCTGCCCCCGCGGGCAGCTCGGAGGAAGCGGCGCCCTCACCTGTCCCTCCGGCCAGCACGCCCGACTCGGACACCACCAAGGAACCTCCTGCCGTCCCTGAGCGCGAGGGCTACGTCGACGGCGAACTGCCCACCACCTCACCGCCCGGCTCACGCCGCGGGGAAAAGCGCGAGGGCGAGGTCTGGCGCCCAATCTCGCCTCCCACCTACGAGCTCAAACAACCGGTCCCCAGCGAAGCCGCCGTCGCTGTTCAGGGCAACCCCGAGCTCGCCGACAGCCTCGCCACCAAGAAGAAGCCCAAGCCCTTCGCCAGCCCGCAGCGCTTCGCCGTCGAGGTCAAGTTCGGCCCCTACCTCCCCGACATCGATCGCAAATACAGCGGCGCCGGCCTCGGCCCCTACGCCAGCGTCTACGGCGTCACCAACGACCGCGGCGAGGCCACCGGACAACCTAGCAAGGGCTTCTACGGCGGCGTCGCCTTCGAGTACCAGATCGTCAACCTGCTCGGTCCGCTCGGTGTCGGCTTTCAGTGGAGCCTGTTCCGCGACAAAGCCCAGGCCTTGCTCGCCGATCCCCCCGCCGACGAGACACAGTCCGTCCGCTCCGCCGCGGACAAGACCCGCTTTGCCGTCATGCCCATGGCGCTCCAGGTCGTGTACCGCTTCGAATTTCTCGCCGACCGGTTTCGCATCCCCCTGGTCCCCTACGCCAAGGCGGGCGTCAACTACTCGTTTTGGTGGTCCAAGGACGGCAGCGGCGACATCTCCACGATCAAGGACGACAACGGCAAAGTGATCGACAAGGCCCGCGGCGGCGCGTGGGGCTTCCAGACCAATGTCGGTGGCATGCTCCGCCTCGACTTTCTCGAGCGCGGCGAGGCTCGCAACCTCGACCGGATCACCGGCATCAACCATACGTACCTGTTCGGCGAGTGGCAGTTCTCGCGCGTCAACAACTTCGGCCGCAAGAACAGCATCAACCTCGGCGACTCCACCTGGCTGGTCGGCCTGGCGATCGAGTTCTAGCCGCGGTCGCACCACGAAACACGGGCCCGAACAAAGGCCCGTGATTCTGCAAACCTGCCCCTTCGGGCAGGTCCACGTTCAGTTGGTCAATCGCGACACAAACGCGAAGTCGACTTTACGCCGCTGGAGGCTCGCGTCGAGCGCCTCGACCATCAGCTTGTCGCCGATCGTCAACGCGTGCCCCGAACGCTTGCCCACCAGGCGCACGCCATTGTCCTCGAGCTCGTAGAGCTCGCCGCGCTCGCGCTCGAGGGCACCCTGGCGGATCATCCCATCGACAAAGGGCCGGTCCAGCACGATGTAGATCCCCGCTGACCCGAAACCCGTGATGGTCGCCTCGAAACGGTCGCCCAGGCGGTCGCGCATGTACGCAGCGGCGAACAGCGCCTTGCTGTCGCGCTCGGCATCGGCGGTCGCCCGCTCGCGCAGGCTGCTGCGCGCCGCCTGGGCCTGGCTCACTTCGAGCTCCGGCATCCCCGGCACGGGCTCCGGCCCCGCCTGCCCACCGCTGCGCTTGAGATAGGCCTTGAGCACCCGATGTGCCACCAGGTCCGGATAGCGACGAATCGGCGATGTGAAGTGCACATACGCGGGGCTCGCCAGCGCGAAATGCCCGCAGTTATCGGTGCTGTAGGCCGCCTGGGCCATCGCCCGCAGCATGAACATGTGCAGCGCCTGACCGCGCGCGTGCGACTCCGCCTGACTGAGAAATTTCTGCACACCCCGCGGCGTACGCAGCTTCTCGGGGTCGACCTTCATCCCCAGCGCCTCGGCCGCATTGGCCAGCAGCTGCAGCTTGTCAGCGTCCGGAAGGTCGTGCACACGAAACACCATCGGCAGCTTGTGGGCCACCGCGATATCGCCGTTGGCCTCGTTGGCCGCCAGCATCAGCTCCTCGATCAGGTTGTAAGCCGACGCAACCGACGCCGACGCCCGCGACGGCACGATGTCCCGGATCCGGCTCGGGTCGTCCTGATCGAGCACGATCTTGGTCTCCGGCAGGTTCAGCTCGACCGCACCGCGACGCAGCCGCATCGCCCGCAGCCGGTCCGCCGCGCGGCGCAGCAGCTTGATGCGATCGATCTCCACCGACGATAACTTGCCTGCACCATCCAGCTCCGCCGCCACCTGCTCGTAGCTCAGGCGCCGCTGGCTGTGGATCACCGCCGCTCTTAGCTTGACCTCACGCGTCTCGCCGCCGGGGTCGATGCGCAGGCTGATGACCATCGCCAGGCGGTCCTCGTTCGGCACGAGCGAACACATGTGCGAGCTGAGCGCGTGCGGCAGCATCGGGATCGCCCGATCCGGCAGATACGCCGAGAAGCAGCGCACGGCCGCCTCGTCGTCGATCGCCGTGCCCTCGCGGACGTAGTGCGACACGTCGGCCACGGCCACGTGCACCCGCATGTCCGCGGTATGCACGTCGTCGCCGAGCAACTCGACACACACCGCGTCGTCGAAGTCGCGGGCATCCACGGGATCGATGGTCATGAACGGCAGCCCACGCAGGTCGTCGCGGCCCGCCAGATCCTCCGGCTGTACGCTGCTCGGCACGCCTGCGGCCTCGGCCAGCACCGCCTCGGGGAACTCGGGGTTGATGTTGCGTTCGAGCAAGATCTTCATCTGCTCGGTCGCCAACGTATCCGGCGGTCCGAGCACCTTGTCGATCTTCACCAGCAGCGCGTCGCGCGGCTCGGTCGGATAATGCGTAATCGTAGCGACCACCACCATCCCATCGGGCGGGCCGGCGCCCGGCGCCACCAGCTCGGGGCGCCACAGCACCCGCGGGTCGTCCGGCTCGAGCACCCACGTGCGCCCGTACAGCCGCGGCACGCCGGTGAGCCGGGTCCGGCCGCGCCGCACCAACTCCACGATCTCTCCCTCGAAGCCTTTGTCGGACGGCCATGAACGGACCGTCACCTCGTCGCCATCCAGCGCGACGCCGAGGCGCCCACGCGGGATATAAACACTCTCACTGCCGTCGAGCGGCTCCGCGAACGCGAAGCCTGCCGGGTTCACCAGTAACTTGGCAACGGTCGGGCCATCGCCCCCGCTGCGACTCTTGTTCTCTCTCTTCACGGCGCCCACCATGCCCACGCTCGCGCGCCCGCGCAAACGGCCAAAACGCACGGATCACTTGAGCGCTCGCAGATGCCCGTCGTCGCAGCCGACCACCAGCACGCCGCTGTCACTGATTGCAACCGATGCATCGACGTCGCCGGGTAGCTCCACGCTCCACAACACCCGTCCCTTCGCGGACACGGAATAGAGATGATCGTCCTGACTACCAACGTAGATCGTGCCCGCCGCGTCCAGGACCGGCGAAGCCGCGATCTTGCCGCCCGTCGGGAGCACCCACTTCACGTCCCCGTTGCTCGCCAGCGCATAGAGGTTCCCGTCGAACGACCCCACGAACACTGACCCGCTGGCCGCCACCGCGGCCGCCGAGCGGATGTCCTTCTGCGCCACGAAGCTCCAGCGCAGGCTCCCGTCGCTGCGCAGCGCGTACAATCGCCCGTCGTCCGCACCGACATAAAGATTACCGTCCTCCCCCATCGCCGGGCCGCCGTCGACGTCGGCCCGCACGTTGTACGTCCACCGCAGCGTCCCGTCAGCTGCCCGAAGGGACAGGATGAGCCCGTCCTGGCTGCCCACGTACACGTTCCCGTCGCCCGCCACCAGCGGCGCCGCGAACACGTGCTTGGCCTTCAGCGCCGCGTCGGCCGGGTAGTGCCAGCGAACCTTGCCGTCACGCCCCACGCGGTAGACCCCATCGGCCCCGAGGTACAAGTCGCCGTCGGCACCGATCGTCGGCCCTCCATCGGCGTCGCAGCGCGCCCCCTCCGGCCCCGGCGCTCGCGCCTCGCCGCAATTCCCGACCTTCAACGTCCAGGCCACGGTCTTCGTCGTCAGGTCGATTGCGTACAACGTATCGTCGTCCGCACCCACGTAAGCCCGTCCATCCGCCACCGCTGCCGTCGCCCAGATCATCCCACCGAGGTTCAGATCCAGGACCACCTGCCCCGCCCGCGTCCCCTCAACCGCCACCCCAACAAAGCGCCCCGCGTGCGTCCCGACCAACGCCAGCAGCTCCCCTCCGACCGTGGCGAGTGTCGGCGACGCGAACACGACCGCCCCCAGATCGACGTCCCAAACGATCTGCGGCTGTCCTTCGGGACCGGTCCCAAGAGCCTGGTCCGGACGTCCCGGCCCCCCCCGGCGCCACCCACCCGCCACCAACGGCGCCGCTGACACTGGCGAATTAGCTGGGACCACCGGCCGCGGCGCCACACAGACCCCCGCCTCGCAGATCCGTTCCCCCTTGCAGTCCGTGTCCCGGCGGCAGCCCGACACCTCCTCCGGGCTCTCTGTCCCTGGGCAACCCAGCAACAAGGCAGCCCCGCAGAGCCT
>JBGAUO010000083.1:0-20077 GCA_044228605.1 Nannocystis sp.
TCGCTCGAAGGCACCTGGCGCTACTTCGATCGCCCCAGCGTCGAGCGCGGCCGCAAGATCATCGCCAGGGCCGGCGACCTCAACGTCTCCGCCCACTTCCTCGTCGACCGCGACGGCACCATCGTCCGCCTCATGCCCGAGACCTGGATGGCCCGCCACGTCGTCGGCCTCAACCACCTCGCCATCGGCGTCGAGAACGTCGGCGACCTCGAGCGCTTCCCGCTCACCCCCGCCCAGCGCGCCGCCAACGTCGCCCTGGTCCGCCACCTCGTCGCCCGCTTCCCCGGCATCACCCACCTCATCGGCCACCACGAGTACCTCGCCTTCGAGGGCCACCCCTACTTCCGCGAGCGCGAACCCGACTACCGCACCCGCAAGGGCGACCCCGGCCCCGCCTTCATGCGAGAGGTCCGCGCCGAGTTGCAAGACCTCGGCCTCGCCGGCCCGCCCCCGTGATACCGTCCACGCTGCCATGGACACCCCCGGCACCCTCATCTACGAGACCGTGCACGGCTCACAAGCCTACGGCCTCGCCACCCCCACCTCCGACGTCGACCTCAAGGGTGTGCTCGTCGGCCCCGCCGGCTGGTACCACGGCTACCTCGGCGGCCCCGAGCAGGTCGAGCTGAACGGCGACCACGTCCGCTACGAGCTGCGCAAGTACTTCCGCCTCGCCGCCGCCGCCAACCCCACCGTGCTCGAGCTGCTGTGGACCCCACCCGAGTGCCACGTCCACATGACCCCCGCCGGCGAGCGCCTGCTCGCCGCCCGCGAGCAGTTCCTCTCGCTGCGCGTCAAGGACAGCTTCAGCGGCTACGCGATGTCCCAGCTCGGCCGCATCAAGACCCACCGCAAGTGGGTCATGAACCCGCCGAAGAAGGAGCCGCAGCGCCCCGACTTCGGCCTCCCCGACCGCGCCCAGATCTCCCGCGACCAGCTCGGCGCCGTCGAGGCCATGCTCGCCGACCGCCGCCTCGAGCCCGTCGACCTCAGCACCAACTTCCTCGACATCCTCGAGCGTGAGCGCCGCTATCGCACCGCCCGCAAGGAGTGGGACTCCTTCCTGTCGTGGCAAAAGACCCGCAACCCGCGGCGCAGCGAGCTCGAGGCCAAATTCGGCTACGACACCAAACACGCGCTGCACCTCATCCGCCTGCTGCGCATGGGCCTCGAGATCGTCGCCACCGGCCGCGTCCTGGTCCGCCGCGACGACCGCGACGAGCTGCTCGGCATCAAGGCCGGCGCCCTCAGCTACGACGAGCTCATGGCCCGCGCCGAGTCCCTCGGCCAGCAGGTCCACGCCGCCGCCGCGACCTCTCCCCTCCCCGCCAACCCCGACGACGCCGCCCTCGACGTCCTCTGCGCCGACATCGTCGCCAGCGTCCTTCAGGCCACGCCATGACCGCAGCGCTCGACCTCCCGCCCAACGCCCTCCCCGACCTCGAGCTCGGCCGCCGCTTCATCGCCCAGTGCCCCGTGCCCGGCCTGGCGATCCAGTGCGGCGTCACCGGCAGCCACGACTACGGCTTCTCCTCCCCCGACAGCGACCTCGACCTCAAGGGCCTCTTCCTCGCCCCCACCCGCGAGCTGCTCGGCCTGCACCGCCCGCCCGAGGCCTTCGACCGCCTCCTCGACTTCGAGGGCAGCGAGTGCGACCTCACCCTCACCGAGCTCGGCAAGGGCCTGCAACTGCTCGTCAACGGCAACGGAAACCTGCTGGAGCGCCTCCTCTCCGGCTTCCAGCTCTACCCCGGCCCCGAGCTCGCGCAGCTCCAGGCCCTCGCCCGCGCCAGCGTCTCGCGCCGCTGCGCCCGCCACTACCAGGGCTTCTTCAAGGGCATGTGCCGCGAACACGAGCGCGCCGAAAGACCCCGCGCCAAGACCTTGCTTTACGCCTACCGCGTCGCCCTCACCGGCATCCACCTCCTCCGCACCGGCGAATTGATCGCCGACCTCCGCCAGCTCGCCCCGCGCCTCGGCTACCCCGACGCCCTCGCCCTCATCAAGATCAAGATCGAGGGCGTCGAGAAGGGCGCCGTCGACCCCACCACCGACGCCCAGCACCGAGCCGCCTGGCCCGCGCTCGAGGCCGACCTCGCCGCCGCCCTCGCCCACAGCCCCTTGCCCGAGGAGGCCGCCAACGAGGCCGCGTGTGAGTCCTGGCTGGTCGAGCTCCGCTGCGCCCGCATGTAGTGGCCTGCGCCGCTGGCCAGCGACCGCCCGGGTTTGGTACAACGCCAGCCCCGTGGCGCACATCGTCATCGACATCTGTGCCGGACGCGACTGCGGCGGCGAGGCGCTCGAGGCCGCGGCGATCGCCAGCCTCGAGCGTGTCCACCAGATCACCGTCGTCGGTGACGAGTCCGAGGTCACCCTCGCCCTGCAGAGGATCGCCCACGACGCCGAGCACCTGCGGGTCGTGCACGCCGGCGATCGCATCGACCCCGACCTCGACCTGCGCACCGCCCTCGCCCGCGCCCCGCGCTCGAGCGTCGCCGTCGGCATGGAGGTCCTCGCCCGCGACCCCGCCGCGATCTTCGTCTCCGCCGGCGGCCCGGGTGCGATCGTCGCCACCGCCCTCCAGACCCTGCAGCGCATCCCCTCCGTCAACCGGGCCGCGCTCGCCGCCGTCTACCCGACCCTGCGCCCGCACGGCCCCGCCTCCGACCCCTTCGGCCTCCTGCTCGACGTCGGCGCCACCGTCCAGTGCACCAGCGACGACCTCGTCACCTTCGCGGCCATGGGCGCCGCCTACGCGGCGAAGATCTCGCGCATCGATCGCCCACGTGTCGCCCTGCTCTCCAACGGCACCTCCACCAGCGGCGCCCCCCTGCGCGTCCGCGACGCCCACCTGCGCCTCCAGAGCGCCAGCCCGGACTTCGAGTACATCGGCTGCCTGCGCGCCGACCACGTCACCTCCGGCGACGCCGACGTGATCGTCACCGACGGCTTCACCGGCGACGTCTTGCTGCGCACCCTCGAGGGCATCGCCGCCACCGGCGAGGCCCTGCTGCAGCGAGCCGCCGAGCGCCTGCAGTGGCGCGTCGGCGTCAGGATGCTGGAGACCGGCCTCACCGCCGTCCGCGAGTTCACCGACTGGGAGAACTACGGCGGCGCCCCCCTCCTCGGCCTCGACCGCGCCGTCATCGTCACCCAGGCCAACTCCGGCCGCCGCGCCTTCCTCAACGCGATCCGCCTCGGCGCCAAGATCGACCGCCTGCAGGTGCTCCAGGCCGTCGCCGCCGGCGTCGCCGCCCTGCGTGGTCCTGCTGCCAGCCAGGGCCCCGCTAGCCCGGGCCCCGCTAGCCCGGGCCCCGCTAGCCCCGACCTCACCGCTAGCCCCGACCCCACCGCCAGCCCGGGCCCCGCCGAGCCTCCGGCCGAGGAGCCCAGCGCATGACCGACGACCCCAAACCACCGCGCCGCCTCGTCCACCTCCGCTGGGACCTCGACAAGACCTACCTCGCCACCAACTTCGACAGCCTCAAGGACCTGGTCAAGACCTTCTGGCAAAAGCCCGAGGACAAGGCCACCGTCGCCGGCGCCCAGGCCCTCCTCCAGGCCCTGCTCGACCCCGCCGACCGCGACAAGCGCCACGTCACCTTCATCAGCGGCTCGCCCCGGCAGATGCGCAAGGTGCTCGCCGGCAAGCTCAAGCTCGACGGCGTCGAGCCCGACGTCTTCATCCTCAAGCCCAACCTCGAGAACCTCCTGCGCGGCCGCTTCCGGGCCCTGCGCGGCCAGGTCGGCTACAAGCTCAAGTCGCTGCTGCACAGCCACCTCGGCGACGAGACCGAACACGAGTACCTGTTTGGCGACGACGCCGAGCAGGACGCCTTCATCTACAGCCTCTACGGCGACATCCTCGCCGGTCGGATCCCCGCCGAGCGCATGGCCGCGATCCTCGCCGCCTGCAAGGTCTACCGCCACGACGTCGACGAGATCATGACCCTGCACGGTCGCCTCGCCGGCGCCGGCGACGTCGTGCGACGGATCTTCATCCACCTCGACCGCCGCTCCCCGCTCGAGCGCTTTGCCCCCTACGGCGCCCGCGTCGTCGCCATCTACAACTACTTCCAGGTCGCCGTCCTCCTGTTCGACGCCGGCCTGCTCGCCAGCAGCGGCCTGGTCCGGGTCCTCACCGCCATGGCCGCCTCCGGCTACACCCCCGAGCGGGTCGCCAACTCGGTGCAGGACCTCATGCGCCGCGGCTTCGTCCAGCCGCCCGCGCTCCGCAAGCTCACCGCGGCCCTCGACTCGCAAGAGCACACCATCGACCGCCCCGCCTGGCACTTCGTCCACAAGTTCGAGGACGTCGTCTCCGGCCTCGAGCACCTCGAGCGCCGCGCCCCCCCGTGGGAGACCGAGATCAACTACCTCGGCCTCTACCACGAGTCGCGCTTTCGTCGGCAGCAGCACCGCCTGCTCGGCATCCGCCTGCTCGACTGACGCCGCCGACGCCCACCACGACCAGGCGCTCCCGCGCCGGCACACCCCGTCGCAGCACGAAGATCGACGCGCGATTTCGTGACACAAACGTTGCCGGCTCTCGGCCGCGCGTTGACACCCCACACACGTCGCCTGGGTACGGTCGCGCCCATGCAGCGTCTCGATCGCCCCCACTCCCGCCTCCTCCGATCTGGCCTTTCGGTCATCTTGCTCGGCGCCGCCTGCGGTGACGACACCGTCGCCGGCACCGGCGGGGACGGCCAGGACGGCCAGGACGGCCAGGACGGCAACAACGGCAACAACGGCGCCCCCGGCAACGACGGCAACAACGGCAACAACGGCAACGACGGCAACGACGGCGCTCCCGGCAACGACGGCAACGACGGCGCCCCCGGCAACGACGGCAAACCCGGCGACCCCGGCGACCCCGGCGACCCCGGCCAGGACCTGACCCTCGCCCCCCGCTCCGCCGTCGTCGCCCTCGCCTTCGCCGACGACCTCGGCACCGGCGCCACCGACCTCGCCGAGCTCGTCAAGATCCTCGTCCAGAAGCACACCGAGGCCAAGCTCCCGGTCGGCCTCCAGTTCCCGCTCGCCCCGGCCTCCACCGACACCCTGCGCGCCATCGCCGGCCTGCACCCGACGATCCTCGCCCGCTGGCAGGACCCGCTCGCCTACGACGAGGTCCCCGAAGCCCCCCGCTTCGGCGGCAACAACGACTACATCGCCTACTTCGGCGACGGCTGGGACAAGACCCCCGGCGACGCCCCCCAGTGGCACGGCGACGGCACCAGCGCCTGGCTCTGGATCAACCACGAGTACGTCTCCGGCGACGTCCCGACCGGCACCACCGCGCCCACCGGCCAGCACAAGCTGCTCGCCGCGCACCTGCGCCGCCAGGGCATCCTCACCAACGACATCACCAGCGACGTGTGGGACGACGCCTCCCTCAACGCCTTTGTCCTCGCCCACAAGCAGCAGCTCGGCGGCAGCTGGCTGCACGCCATCCAGGACCCCGCCACCGGCGACTGGGCGATCGACCGCGGCCAGCCCGCCGTCCGCTACGACGCCACCAGCAACACCCTCACCGCCATCACCGGCATGAGCTTCACCGCCCCCGACACCGATGACCTCGGCGCCCCGCTCGCCCAGAACAACCTCGCCGCCGGCATCATGGGCGACTGCTCCGGCGCCCAGACCCCCTGGGGCACCATCTTCAGCGCCGAGGAGAACGTCCAGGACTACTACGGCGACCTCGAGGAGTGCTGGAGCGGCCAGCAGTTTGTCGCCGCCGCCGGCTGTGACCCCGGCGCCGCGATCACCCTCGACAACACCCCGACCGACGACAGCGCCTTCGGCATCGCCCCCGACGCCGCCAGCAAACACGCCCGCGACCGCTACGGCTACCTCGTCGAGATCGACCCCGGCCAGCCCCCGGGCGAGTGGTACGGCAAGACCACCCCGGGTGTCGGCCACCAGAAGCTCGGCAGCATCGGCCGCGCCCGCTGGGAGAACGCCACCTTCGCCACCGACGCCGACTGGAAGCTCCTCCCCGGCAAACCGATCACGATCTACACCGGCGACGATCGCCGCAGCGGCCGCATCTACAAGTGGACTTCAAGCAAGCCCTACCAAGCTGGCATGAAGAAAGCACAAATTCGCGACCTGCTCGGCGAAGGTTACCTCTACGTCGCGCACTTCGCCGACCTCGACAACACCACCGGCACCACCCTCCTCGGCGGCAAAGAGGCCAGCGAGTCCGCCCCCGGCAAGGGCCAGTGGCTCCTCCTCTCGCTCAGCAACAACACCGACCTCGCCCCCAACGCGGGCACCAGCGCCGGTCCTGCCGACACCAAGGTCGGCGCCGCCCTCAAGGACGCCGACTGGAACGCCATGGGCAGCTTCACCAGCGACGACCACCTCCGCCTCTCCCTCTTCACCGCCGTCAACAAGCTCGGCGTCATGGAGCTCAACCGCCCCGAAGACCTCGAGTGGAACCCGAAGGACCCCAGCGGAAAGCCCCGTCTCTACATCGCATTCACCAAACATGGAGCCCAGACCGCGCTGGCCCAGGACGGCACCCTCTACCCGCCCGACCAGTGGGCGATGAACGCCCCCAAGCGGGCCGACAGCGTCGGCACGATCTTCGCCCTCGAGGAGCAAAACCCCGGCGACCCCGCCGCCTCCAAGACCTTCACCTACTTCAAGGTCCTCCAGGGCACCAAGGGCACCGGCACCTTCGACGTCGCCAACCCCGACAACCTCGTCATCGACCGCGACGGCGGCGTGTGGTTCGGCACCGACGGCAACTGGGGCACCAACGGCCACGCCGACGGCCTCTACTACCTCGACCTCGACCCCGCCCACAAACCCGGCCAACCCGGCGTCCTCAACCCCAGCTGGGGCGTCCCCTTCCGCGTCGTCGCCGGCCCCAGCGACAGCGAGGCCACCGGCCCGGCCTTCAGCAGCGACCAGCGCAGCCTGTTCTACAGCGTCCAGCACCCCGGCGAGGACCACTTCTCGCAGTGGCCCGGCACGCTCTGACCGGCCGCTGACGCCACGGCTCGCCACGAGCCGTGGCCCAACCCGCCGCACACCCTGGCCCGGCGCCCGCTCCCGCTCCTGCTGGCCCGGCACCCCGCTCGCTGGGCCCCGCTGACCCACCCCCGAACGCCGCCCCGCGCCCACGGTCCCCACGAACCCCGAGCCCCGCATGCGCCCCCTCATCCCCGCCCTCGCCCTGCTCGTGCTCGTCCCCCTCGCCGCCCAGGCCCTCAGCGACGACCGGCCCGTCTTGCCGGCCGCGGCCGACCCGGCGCCTGTCCCGGCCGACCCCGATCCCCTGGCCTACGCCCGCGCCCGCCGCGGCCAGGTCGACAACCTCGAGGCCGGCATCCCGCCCCCCTGCTACACGGCCACCGGTCCCACCAGCAACCCCTGCTGGACCTGCCACACCGACTCCCAGGCCCCCAACGGCATGGCCGACTGGCACCTCCAGCAGAGCTACGCCTTCTCCGAACCCGGCCTCGACAACCGCTGGCACAACCTGTTTGTCGACCGCAGCGCCGCGATCGCCGCCGTCCGTGACGAGGACATCCTCGCCTACATCCGCGTCGACAACTACGCCCCCCTGCGCGCCGCCCTCGCCACCCGCGACGACTACCGCGGCTACCGCCCCGACCTCGACCTCGCCCTCGGCTTCGACCCCGACGGCCTCGCCGTCGACGGCAGCGGCTGGCGCGCCTACCGCTACAAACCCTTCCCCGGCGCCTTCTGGCCGACCAACGGCAGCGCTGGCGACGCCTTCATCCGCCTCCCCGCCGCCTTCCGCCGCGACCGCGCGACCTACCGCGCCAACCTGGCGGTCCTCGAGGCCAACCTCGCCAGCGACCCACGCATCGCCGACGCCGACCTCGTCCGCCCGATCGACCCCCAGGACGAGACCCTCCTCGGCGTCGACCTCGACCGCGACGGCCACCTGTCCCCCGGGACAGCCACCCTCCGCGGCCTGCCTTCGCACTACCTCGGCGCCGCCGCCGACATCCCGGTCCGCCGCGGCCTCTACCCCGCCGGCACCGAGCTCCTCCACAGCGTCCGCTACGTCGACCCCGACCGCCCCGACCTCCTCGCCGCCCGCATGAAAGAGCTGCGCTACATGAAGAAGGTCCAGGACCTCGACCGCTGGGCCATGCAGGCCGCCTACAACCGCGAGCACGACGCCCGCGACGAGGGCAAGCTCCCGCGCCCGCGCGGCTCCGCCGAGCTCGGCCTGCGCGGCGACCTCGGCTGGCAGCTCCAGGCCTTCATCGAGGACGACGCCGGCCGCCTGCGCCTCCAGACCGACGAGGAGCACCGCTTCTGCATGGGCTGCCACGACGGCATCGGCGTCACCGTCGACCAGACCTTCAGCTTCCCGCGCAAGCTCCCCGGCGCCGCCGGCTGGCGCACCCAGGACCTGCGCGGCATCCCCGACGCCCCCCAGGTCGGCCACCCTGACGGCGAGGTCCTCACCTACTTCCGCCGCGTCGGCGCCGGCGACGAGCTGCGCCAAAACAGCGAGCTCCTGGCTCGCTTCTTCCCCGGCGGCACGCTCGACGAGGCCAAGGTCCGCGCCGCCAGCGACCTCGCCGACCTGCTCGCCCCCTCCCGCGCCCGCGCCCTCGCACTCGCCAAGGCCTACCGCGCCGTCGTCCGCGAGCAGTCCTTCACCCGCGGCCGCGACGCCGTCCTGCGCCCCGCCGAGCACGTCCACCGCCGCGTCGATCCCGGCCAGACCCCGACCGCCGGCGCGCCCCACCTCGACGGCCGCCTCCAGCTCGCCTGGCCCTGACTCAGCTCCCCAGCTCGGCCGCGTGCTCCGCCAGCCACGCCTGCATCGCCCGCGTGTCCGGGTCGCTCGCCGTCGGGTCGTCCGCCAGCAGCGTCGGCGTCGCTCCTGTGATCAGCGTCCGCCCGCGCTCCCGCTCGCCCTGCTCCCACAGCGCCTGCCCCAGGCGAAAATCGATCAGCGCCGCCGTCGCCCCCGGCAGCTCGCGCGCCCCCCGGATCTCCGCCGCCCGCTCGAGCGCCACCAACGCCCGCCCCAGCTCGCCCCGCGCGCGCCACACCTCCGCCTGCTTGCACAGCGCCACCGCCACCCGCGGATGCGAGGCCCCCTGGGTCGCCTCCGTGATCGTCAGCGCCCGCGTAAACGCGGCCTCCGCCCCCTCGAGATCCCCCTGCTCGCGCAGCACGTCGCCGATCCCGAACTGCGACGCCGCCACGTGCGGGTGCACCGCCCCCAGCGCCTTCTCGCGGATCGCCAGCGCCTCGGTGTGGTCCGCCAGCGCCGCCGTGTACTCCCCGAGCTGAAAGCGACAGACCGCCCCGTTCTCGATCGCCACCGCCGTGGTCGGGTGCTCCGGTCCCAGCACCGCCGCGAAGATCGCCCGCGCCTTCGCCTGCATCTCCAGCGCCACCGCCGGCTCCCGCAGCAGCGAGTGCACGTTGCCCAGATTGGTGTACGAGTTGCCGACCTCCAGGTGTGTCGGGCCCAGCGTCGCCAGCCGGATCGCCAGCCCGCGCTCGTGGGCCACTCGCGCCCCCGCCAGGTCCCCACGCTCCATCAGCACCACCCCGAGCATGTCGTACGCGTTGCCGACCGACGGGTGGTCCGGGCCGAGGTGCCGCAGCCGCAGATCCAGCACCTTCTCCTTGAGCCGCTGCGCCTCCTCAAACTCGCCACGCGCCTCCGTCACGATCCCGAGCGCCGCGTACGTGTCCGACGCCCCCAGCGTCTCGTCCGTGCCGATCCGCCGCCGCACCGCCAGCGCGAAGCGACCCCAGCGGGCCCCCTCCTCGGGCCGCGCGAGGCTGAGTCCGACCGTGAAGACCAGCCCGGTCGCCGCATCCACGACCAGCTCGTCCAGGCCCTCCGCCTCTGCCGCCCACACCACCGCCTCGAGCGACGCCTCCGCCTCCGTGTACGCGCCCCGGTGGCCCTCCAACTCGCCGCGCTCGACCTGCAGGGCCAGCCGCAGCGGCGCGAAGCCCAGCGCCTCGGCCGCGGGTGTGACGAGCTCGACCTCTCGCATCGCCTCGTCGTAGCGGGCCGCGTGGACCAGCATCGCCACCCGCGCGAGCCCCGTACGCACCCGCGCGGCCTCGGCCTTCGCGGCCGGCTCACGCGGCGATCGTGGCGCCCGGGCCAGCCACTCCGGATCGCCACACGTGGCGATCGCCGGCAGCCGCGACGTGACCGTCACCGCGCGCCGCAGCGTGCTCTCGTCGGCCCGCGCAAACACCTCCACCAGCGCCTCCAGGCCCGCCCGCCGATCCTCGAGGCACTCGTCCGCCAGCTCGTCCTGAGCCGTCGGCGCCCGCCCCAGCGACCCCGCACACAGCTCGCTGCGCGCGCTCGCCCACGCCGCCGCGTACTTGTCGAGCCACGGTCGCGTCCGGGCCCACACCTCCGCCGCTTCGGGCCGCCCGGTCGCCACAAACGCCGCCGACAGCCGCTCCGCCTGGCCCTCGTCCCAGGTGCTGGCGATCGCCGCGCCCGCCGCGACGCAGCGCTCCGCCGCCGCCGCCGCCGCGACCCGCTGCCACCCGAACCCCGCCGCGACCGCCAGCGACAGCGCCCCCGCCACATAACCCGCGACCCGCCAGCGTCGCCGTCGCATCGTCGCCGCCAGCGCCGTCAGCAACGCCGCCATCGACGCGTGGCGGCGGTCCGGGTCGATGTCCAGGCCCCGCAGCAGCGCCCTGCGCACCCCGCCCGGCACCTTGCTGCCCGCCGGCGGCCCGCGCAGCTTGCCGCCCAGGATGTTGCGCTGCAGCTCCGCCAGGTCCTCGCCGACGAAGGGTCGCTCGCCGTACAGCGCCTCCCAGCAGGTCACGCACCAGCTAAACTGGTCCGCCCGCGCGTCGATCACCTCGCCGCGGATCCCCTCGGGCGCCGTGTAGAACGGTGTCCCCACCACCGCCCCCACCCGCGTCAGCTCGCTGCTCAGCAGCGAGGTGGTCGACGAGAGCGCGCCGGCCAGCTCCATCTCGGTCGTCGGCCCGTGCGCCCGCGCGAGCCCGAAGTCCATCACCAGCACCCGCCCGTCCTCGCCGATCATCACGTTCTCCGGCTTCACGTCGCGGTGCACCAGCCCCGCCGCGTGGGCCGCGATCAGCCCCTGCGCCACCCCCTGCATCACCGTCAGCACCTGCGTCCACGATCGCCGCGCCAGCTCCAGCCAGCGGCGCAGCGTCACGCCCTGGACCTGCTCCATCGCCAGGTACACCTCGTCGTCCGTCGTCCCCACGTCGTACACCGTGACCACGTTCGGGTGCTGCAAGCGGGCCATCGCCTGCGCCTCGCGCAGCATTCGCACCCGCGCCGCGTCGCTGCGGGTCCCTGCCAGCAGCTTCAATGCGACGCGGCGGTCCAGCTCCGGGTCGTACGCGGCGTACACCACGCCCATGCCACCCTCCCCCAGCCGCCCGATCACCACATAGCGCCCGAAGCGAACGCCCTCACGCAGTGGTTCCGCGTGGTCGGCCTCGCTGGGACCACCGATCGCGGTTTTTGACCACCCCGCCATCGTCTCGGCCCCCGCCGTGATCGTCCGCTCCAGCTCCACCACGTTCGGCCCGCAGGCTACCGCATCTCCCAAAAAATCACCCCGTTCGCGCCTGCAGGTCTGCGCAGCTGTCCGCCCGCGCGGATCCCCGCCCGCGCCGTGACTTTCACCACCACATCGGCCCACACCCGCCGCGGACCGCAACGCACCTGAGTTATCAGCGTTATTTTGTATTAAAGACTACATATTTTACACAGCAACGTTTGCCATCGGGCGCCCCATCACGGGGCCAGGAAACCCCCAACTCGATCGCAGACCTCATTTCCAGATTTTTCCCCGTCCCGACATTCGGTACCGTGGCGACATGATGTCCTCCGTCTCGAACACTGTTTTTTACGGACTCGCCGGAATCATGGTCGCCATGGCCACCACGGCCTGCGGCAAGGACAGCGGCGGCGACGACGGCGACGAGGTCGGCGGTGGCCCGGGCATCGGCAGCATCACCGTCACGACCCCGGGCAGCGAGGGCACCGCCGCCAGCGAGACCGGCGCCAGCGAGACCGGCACCAGCGACGCCACCACCGCCTCCCCCACGGACACTGGCAACGCCGACTCCGGCCCCAAGTTCGACCTCGGCGGCATCCCGGAGACCACCGGCAGCATGGAGTCCGGCGACATCGACTGCAAAGCCGACCCGCAGAACCCCGAATGCATGTGCACGATCCCCGAGCACACCCCCTGCGACAACGGCACCCAGAACCTCTTCAACGCCATGGGCCTCAACTGCCCCGGCGAGCTGCAGGTCAACGCCACCACCTTCGGCAACGTCGGCGCCATGGGCGTGCGCAGCAACTTCGGCCAGGCCGGCATCTTCAACGCCCGCGAGGGCTCGCAGTTCGCCGTGCTCGGCAGCGGCCTCGTCGCCGACCTCAACCTCGTCACCCCCAACGGCGACAGCAACCTCGGCCCGACCCACTGCAACGACGGGCTCCCCGGCAACAACGACGTCGGCAACCCGATGCCCCCGATCAAGATCAACCAGGTCGGCGGCGACTGCATCCAAAACCCCGCCCTGATCGGCACCGGCGACTGCTCCAACACCCTCCAGGCCCAGTTCCAGGCCGGCGGCGCCGCCTTCGACTACGCCGAGCTGCGCTTCACCCTCCAGGTCCCGCCCGACGTGACCTCCTTCAGCTACGATTTCGCCTTCTTCTCGGTCGAATACCCCGACTACTACCAGTCGCAATACAACGACATGTACATCGGCTGGCTCGAATCGGAGCAGTGGACCGGCAACATCTCCTTCGACCAAAACGGCCACCCGATCTCGCTCAACGCCGGCTTCCTCGAGTTCAAGGACGACGGCGGCAACCTCGGCGTCTTCGGCGGCACCTGCATGCGCCAGCACGCCGGCACCAACTGGCTGCAGACCACCGCCGGCGTCACCCCCGGCGAGCAGATCACCGTCGTCTTCGCCATCTTCGACCTCGCCGACCCGATCCTCGACAGCTACATCTTCCTCGACAACTTCAAGTGGGGCTGCGAGCCGAGCGGCAACAAACCCAGCACCATGCCGCCGGCCTGACGACGCCGCGGCACGCGATCACACGCTGAAAGAAGCGTCAGCTAGATCGCAGAAATAACAACAGGCATTGGCATGCCTGCCCCTGGCGAGCGCGGTGGACATCCACCGCGATCCATGGAATCTCGAGGCGACGGTGGAGATCCGATTCACCTCGGGCAGCAAACTGCGAAGCTCGGCCGACGCCGAGCTCCCGCTCCCCGTCGTGCGCGCGCCAGACCTCTCCGGCCGCGTCCTCGGCCAGCGCTACAGCCTGCGCCGCCGCATCGGCGGCGGCAGCCTCGGCACCGTCTACGAGGCGCGCGACATGACCCTTGGGACAGCCGTCGCCGTCAAGGTCCTCCACCCCGACTACTGCGGCGACGAGGACTTTCGCCGCCGCTTTCATCAGGAGGCGCGGCTCGGCGCCCGCCTCCGCCATGAACACAGCGTCGCCGTCACCGACCTCGGCCAGAGCGACGACGGCCTGCTCTACTCGGTGATGGAGTACCTCGAGGGCGAGAGCCTCGACGCCGTGCTCGCGGCCAGACCCGGAGCGCTGCCCTGGCGGCGCGTCGTCACGATCGCCGTCCAGGTCTGCGCCGCCCTCCAGGCCGCGCACGACCGCGGCGTCATCCACCGCGACATCAAGCCCGGCAACTGCTTCCTGGTCCGCCGCGAGGGCAGCGATCACGCCGCCGAGCAAGACCTCGATCACGGCCCCCCCTTCACCTTCGTCAAGGTCCTCGACCTCGGCCTCGCGCGCCTGATGCCGAGCTCTGGCCGCCCGACCCCCCCGGGTCGCCTCGGCGCCCCCGAATACCTCGCCCCCGAGCAGATCCAGGGCTTCACCTGCGATCACCGCGTCGACATCTACGCCCTCGGCGTGCTGATGTACAAGCTGCTCACCCGCCGCCTCCCCTTCACCGGCGACAACCCGGCGGCGATCATGCGCATGCACATCGAGACCCCGCCGGCGCCCCTGCGCCGCAGCGCCGGCTCGGAGATCCCCGCCAGCCTCGAGGCCGTGGTCCTGCGCGCCCTCGCCAAGGACCGCGCCCACCGCTACCCCAGCGCCCACGCCATGGCCCAGGCGATCCGCAGCGCCGCCGCCGACGCCGAGGCCGAGACCATCGCCATCCACGAGGCCGACCCCGACCCCTCGGGCCTGTGGCGCCTCGCCAAGCTCCCGCCACGGACCGCCACAAACCCCGCCCAGACACCAGGGCGCCTGCGCGGCCTCCTCCTGCTCCTCCTCGGCCTGGTCGGCATCACCGTCGCCGTCCTCATGCCCGGCGGTCCACACCCCACCTGGCGCGTCCCCGACGACGGCCCCGTCCTCGCCCCGCCACGCACCACGAGCTCCACCGATGCGACGGCCCCGGCGAGCAACCCCCCGCGCTTCGTCCGCCCAACCGCCCCCGCCCCGCTGCTGGCGATCGCCATCGCCGGGCCGCGCGCGCCACCACCCCCCCCCCCCCACCCCCCCCCCCCCGCAGACCACGACCCGCCAGCCCCGGCCTCGTCCCCGAGCCAGCCACCGCCCGCACCCCCGGCGCCCCGCCCGAGGCCACCTTTCACCGCCTCGTCGACACGGTCGTCCCCGGCCTGCATCGGTGTATGCGCAGCCAAACGCCCCCGCCCCTCCGCCTGGAGCTCTCGCTGACCATCGGCGGCCCGCGCCACAACGGCGTCGCCATGAACCTCGGCGTGCACCAGGACGACCCGGCGCTGCGTGCCTGCGTCGGCCGCCTGGTCCACCGCATCCATTTTCCAGCCTCCGAGAGCGAGGCCCGCTACACCCACACCATCAAGCTCCCGTGAACGGGAGCAAACTCCAACTTTCATTCGGCCCGCGTTTGCGAGCCGCCCGCGAAGCGTGCGAGTGTTGTCAACATGACCTTGACGCACGGCACCCCCGGCCTCCTCGCGCTCGCCATGCTGTTCGCCGCGTGCAGCGACAACAGCGAGACCACCACCTTCAGCAGCCAGACCGAGACCGGCCCGGGCCCCACCACCGTCACGCCGACCACCACCGGCACACCGACCACCACCGGCGACAGCTCGACCAGCACGAGCACCACCACCGGCGACACCACCATGTCGGTGCTCACGACCAGCACCGGTGACACCACGACCACCAGCACCACCGGCAGCACCGGCCCGGCCCCCTGCGCCGAGGACACGATCCTCTGCATCGACGGCAGCGCCAAGGTCTGCGACGGCGCCGGCGGCTACAAGAGCGAAGAGGCCTGCAGCGACGCCTGCGTCCCCGACGTCGGCTGCAAGCCCTGCGCCCCCGACACCTTCCAGTGTGTCGGCGAGCTGTCCCAGAAGTGCAACAAGGACTTCGCGTGGGAGGACTACGAGACCTGTGATCCAGTCCAGGGCGTCAACTGCGACCCCGGCACCGGCGCCTGCCTCGGCACCTGCTCCAAGGCCGACCTCGGCACCAGCTACATCGGCTGCGACTACTTCCCCGCGACCCTCGCCAACCTGCACGAGACCCAGCCCTGGGTCTTCAACTACGCCATCGTCGTCGCCAACACCACCGCCGACCCCGCCAACATCACCATCACCAAGGGCGACAACGCCGTCCAGAACCTCAAGGTCGGCCCCGGCACCGCCCAGGTCATCAACCTCCCCTACGTCGACGCCCTCGTGAAGCCGACCATCGAGGAGAACGGCCCCAGCGTGATCGTCGTCGACGGCTCCTACCGCCTGCGCTCGACCCAGCCGGTCACCGTCTACCAATACGAGCCGATCGACTACGAGATCGGCGGCGCCTTCTCCTTCACGAACGACGCCAGCCTCCTGCTGCCCACCCACATCTGGACCGGCAACTACCGCGTCGCCTCGCGCAACCACTGGACCATCCAGGGCCTCTACCTGCCGGGCTTCTACGCCGTCGTCGCCCGCGACGACGACACCACCGTCACCATCACCCCCAGCAGCACCGGCGCCTCCGTCTACGCCGGCGCCGGCATCAAGGCCAACGGCACCGGCCAGATCAAGCTCAACGCCGGCGACGTGCTCGAGGTCTTCACCAAGACCACCGGCCAGATCCCCGACGCCGACCTCACCGGCACCCTCGTCACCGCCGACAAGCCCGTCTCCGTGTTCGGCGGCCACAAGTGCGTCCAGGTCCCGCTCGGCACCCAGGCCTGCGACCGCCTCGAGGAGGCCATGCTCCCGATCGAGACCCTCGCCAAGGAGTACATCGTCACCCCGCCCCTGATCCCCACCGGCGGCAACGTCCCCAAGGCCCAGTACATCCGCGTCATCGCCACCGAGGACGCCACCACCATCACCTACGAGCCGCCACAAAACGGCGCCCCCACCATGATCGCCAAGGCCGGCGAGTGGTTCGAGATCCCCGCCAACGTCAGCGACTTTCGCATCACCGGCGACAAGAAGATCCTCATCGCCCAGTACATGCAGGGCCAGGGCAACGACAGCTCCGGCGACCCCGCCATGACCCTCGCCGTCGCCACCGAGCAGTTTCGCGACAGCTACCTGGTCCACGCGCCGCTCAGCTACGAGAACAACTACGCCAACCTGGTCGCCCCGAGCGATGCCAAGATCACCCTCGACGGCCAGCCGGTCAACGGTTTCAAGCCGATCGGCACCACCGGCTACAGCGTCATGCGCGTCACCCTCAGCAACAACATGGACGGCAACCACTCCCTCGCCGGCGACAAGCCCTTCGGCGTCACCGTCTACGGCTACGGCCAGTACACCAGCTACTGGTACCCCGGCGGCCTCGACCTCGACCTCATCCCCGGGTGAGCCAGTGGCGGGCTTCCACCCGCGCACCCTGAATCCCGCTGCGATTGCCGACTGCGCGCGAACCTGACACCCTCGCGCGCATGATCGCCAGACTTACCTCCTTTTCGCCACCGTCGCTGATCTGCCTCGGCCTGCTCGTCGCCGCCTGCGGTGACGCCGGCAGCGCCACGTCCACCGACGCCAGCTCGACCGGCACCACCGACACCAGCGCCACCGAGGTCGACCCGACCCCGGCCAGCAGCCCGACCACCGAGCCACCGACCACCACCGCGCCCCCGACCACCACCGAGGGCACCGGCACCGGCACCGACAGCACCACCACGCTGACCACCAGCGGCCCCACCACCGACGACCCCAGCAGCGGCACGACGATGGGGGTCGTCACCGACAGCAGCACCGGCACCACCAGCAGCACTGGCACCACCGGCACCACCGGCGGCCCCTGCGAGGCCGGCACGATCATCTGCGAGGGCGACACCGCCAAGACCTGCGACGGCATGGGCGGCTTCAGCGACGAGACCCTCTGCGACATGGCCTGCGTCGACGGCCAGGGCTGCCTCGTCTGCGTCCCCAACGCCAAGTCCTGCGACGGCGAGGTCTCCAAGATCTGCAACGAGACCGGCACCGAGGAGCAAGAGATCTTCTGCGACGGCGTCCAGGGCGTCACCTGCGACGCGAACAGCGGCGAGTGTGTCGGCGCCTGCTCGCCCAAGGCCCTCGGCACCAGCTACATCGGCTGCGACTACTACCCCACCGTCACCGCCAACATCGTCGGCGAGAACTTCAACTTCGCCGTCGCCATCGCCAACACCACCGACCTCGCCGCCGACATCGAGATCGACAAGGGCGGCATGTTGGTCCTCAACGACAACGTCGGCCCCCAGAGCGTCAAGGTCATCAAGCTCCCCTGGGACTTCGACCTCAAGGCCGACCAGGAGCCCCAGGCCTCGATCAAGGTCGACGGCGGCGCCTACCGCCTGCGCTCCGACCAGCCCGTCACCGTCTACCAGTACAACCCCATCGAGTACGAGCTCGGCCAGTTCGACAACTCGTTCACCAACGACGCCTCGCTCCTGCTCCCCGTCAACGTGTGGAGCGGCGACTACGTGGTCGTCGCCCGCAACACCTGGGACGCCGTCGACTTCGGCATCATGGTCCCCGGCTTCTACGCCGTCACCGCCAGCGAGGACGGCACCACCGTCGACCTCCAGCCCTCCGAGACCGGCAAGCTGGTCAAGGCCGGCGGCGGCGTCCAGGCCGACGGCACCGGCAAGATCATGCTCGACCGCGGCGACGTGCTCGAGGTCTTCTCCGCCGCCGTCGGCGGCAACCCGAGCGCCGCCGACGTCACCGGCACCCGCGTCAAGGCCGACAAGCCGATCCAGGTCATCGGCGGCCACATCTGCAGCTTCGTCCCCTGGGACACCGGCTACTGCGACCACCTCGAGGAGTCGATCTTCCCCTACGAGACCCTGGCCAAGCAGTACATCGTCACCCCGCCGCTGATCCCCACCGGCGGCAACGTCCCCAAGGCCCAGATGGTCCGCATCGTCGCCACCGAGGACGACACCAACCTCACCTACGACCCGCCGCAGCCCGCCCCCGCGAAGATCGCCAAGGCCGGCGCCTACATCGAGCTCGACCAGACCACCGCCGACTTCCAGGTCAGCTCGGACAAGAAGATCATCATCGCCCAGACCATGCTCGGCCAGGACGCCGGCGGCGACTCGGGCGACCCCGCCATGGCCCTCACGGTCGCAACCGAGCAGTTTCGCAAGACCTACCTGTTCCACGCCCCGATCAACTACGAGACCAACTACCTCAACGTGGTCGCCCCCATGGACGCCAAGGTCACCCTCGACGGCGCCCCCATCGCCGGCTTCAAGGCGATCGGCCAGACCAAGTTCGGCGTCGCTCGCATCAAGCTGGCCAACAACGTCGACGGCAACCACGACGTGAAGTCCGACAAGGCCGTCGGCATCAGCGTCTACGGCTACGGCCAGTACACCAGCTACTGGTACCCCGGCGGCCTCGACCTCGAGCCCCTCCCCCAGTAGCGCGCCACGGGTGGATTGACATGGCGCGGCCCCGCGATAGAGTGCCGCCCGCGCCATGTCGATCAATCCCACGGATCAAGAAGACGCTTATTTTCGCAAGCAAGACCAGGAGCTGCGTCAGAAGCTGCGCGAGCAGCTCCACGCCGCCGCCGACGACCTCACCGGCAAGACCGACAAGCTGACGATCGCCCAGCGCGTCCAGGCCCTCGGCTTCTCCGGCGCCAAGCTCCGCGTCTTCGATCTCATGCCCCTGGTCCACGTCGCCTGGGCCGACGGCAGCGTGTCCCGTCAGGAGCGCACCGCGATCCTCGACGTCGTCAAGGCCCGCGGCTGCGACCACGGCTCCGAGCCCTTTGTCATGATCGAGACCTTGCTCGAGGTCCGCCCCTCCGACGAGTTCCTGAACCAGAGCCTCGACGTGCTCCGCCTCGCCGTCGGGGACGCCCGCGCCGAGAACATCGTCGAGCTGTGCCTGCAAGTCGCCAACGCCTCCGGCGGCTTTATGAACGTCGGCAACGTCTCCGCCGAGGAGCGCGAGCGCATCGAGGCGATCGCCGAGAAACTCGGCCCAGCCGCCCGCGACGCCTTCCATCGCGAGCTCGGCTGAGCCGCTCGGGCCTTCATGGGCCCAAAGCGCACCTGCTTCACGGGCCCGAAGCGCACCGCGGGGCGAGGCTTCATGGGCCCGGCGGAGGCTTCATGGGCCCCGAAGCACACCGCGGGGCGAGGCTTCATGGGCCCGGCGGAGGAGGGGCCGCCGACTGCGGGTCCCTCACGACGGCGGCACCTCCCGTCGAGGCGGGTGCTCGGCGCTCGTCGACTCCGACCACCACCCTGTCACTCGCCATCCCCGTCACCCCCTTCGCGGTGATGCGCCTGCGCGCCCACCTCGCCGGGGCCCTCCGCCTGTGTCCCCCGCGGCGGCCCCTCATCCACCGGAGTGTGCATCCTCGGCGCCCCGCTCCTCCCCACGCACAGCCACACAGTGCCGCGCGTACGCACTCGCCACGACCTCGCCGGCGCCCCGCTCCTCTCGCTGCGTCACCACGCACGCACGCAGCCACACAGCGCCGCGCGTACGCACGCGCGACGACCTCCGCCCGGGCACAAGCGGGGCGCCGACGGTGTCCGCGTGCCGCGCGTACGCACGCGCGACGACCTCCGCCCGGACA
>JBGAUO010000084.1:0-20032 GCA_044228605.1 Nannocystis sp.
GTGGCGGCCGTGTACAGCTTCTGCGTGGGCATGTTCATCTACCGGGAACTCAAGTGGTCGGCGCTGTACCAGCTCGCGCTCGCGGCCGGCGACCCGCAGACCGCCCTCGCCCGGCTCGAGGACTACGCGCGCGCCTTCCCCGACGGTCGCCTGCGCGAGGAGCACCTGGCCCTCCGCGCGATCGCCCGCTGCCAGCTCGGCGCCACCGACGCCGACGACGAGGCCGCCCGCTTCCTGCGCGCGCACCCGGACTCGATGTTCGCCGAGCGAGTCCGCAGCGCCTGCAAAATTGCGGGACCGGCAACGAGAACCACGGCGGGCGGACATCCATCACCGACCGCCACTGACGGCGGCCCCTGACTTACCTGGAGCCTCCCATGTCCGCACGCATCTTCACCCTCCTCCTCCTCGCCACCGCCTGCCAGCTCGACCCCAAGACCATCGGCGACCCGACCGGCGACGCCTCCGACAGCAGCGAGAGCGACAGCGCCAGCAGCGAGCCCCTGACCACCTCGCAGGGCAGCAACACCGAGCCCGGCACCTCCTCCGAGGGCACCACCGACGGCAGCAGCACCGAGCCCGGCACCACCACCGTCGGCACCTCCATGACCGGCGGCCCCCCGCCGGTCATGTGCGAGGACGGCCCCGCGAATTTCCCCGCCTTCCCCAAGGCCTGCGAGACCGCCGACGACTGCGCGATCGGCCTTCACGCGCTCGACTGCTGCGGCTCCCTGATCGCCATCGGCATCCAGATCGGCGACGCGCAGAATTTCATGGAGGCCGAGGCCCTCTGCCAGTCGCAGTACCCGCTGTGCGACTGCGTCGCCAAGCCCACGATCGCCGAGGACGGCGCCAGCCAGACCGAGGGCCTGCAGGTCGGCGTCGCGTGCAACGACATGCAGTGCGAGACCTTCATCGAGGACCCCTGCGCCGGCATCGACCTCCCCGCCTGCCCCGGCGAGTGCCCGCCCGACGACTTCCCGAGCAGCTGCGGCATGCCCTGCGACGTCGAGGGCGCCGCGTGTGGCAACAACATCGGCGACGGCATGGTCTGCACCGGCGGCGTCTGGGGCTGCACGGTCCACCCGCCGCTCGGCACCGGCTGCAACCTCGTGTGCAAGTGATCTGCGCACAAGTGCGCCCATGAGGCCTCCTTCGCGGACGTTCTGGCGGCCGCCTGGCTGCCAGACAATGTCTGCGAAGATGCGGACCACCACGACCCCATCCTGTGCCCTCCTCGTCACGCTCGTGCTCGGCGGCTGCGGCGGCTCGGACCCCGCGGACACCGAGGCGGGCACGACCACCCTGACGACCACCGCCACGACGACCACCACGGCGACCACCACCACGCCCACGAGCGGGGGCACGACCACCGGCAGCGAGTCCGGCGGCACCGGCGACCCGACCCAGAGCCCGACCAGCACGGGCACCACCGGTGACACGACCACCGGGACCGCGGGTCCAGACCCGCTGGCCCCCGAGCGGCGCATCGACTGGGACCCCGGCGTGCGCGGCGGCATCCCCGATCGCGGCAAAGTCTGCGCCACCCTGCCAGCAGGGACCCCCAGGGCCGAGATCCAGGCCGCCCTCGACACCTGCGTCGACGGCGTGGTCGTGCTCGACGCTGGCGACTTCCCGCTGGACGACAAGCTCACGATCCCGCCCGGCGTCTCCCTGCGCGGCGCAGGCATCGGCAAGACCGTGCTCCTCGGCCAGCCGGGTTATGACGCCAACTCGCTGATCGCCATGGACGCGGGCTTCGACAGCGAATGGGGCCAGCCGGCGCAAGATCTCGATCCCGCCACCATGGTCAAGGGCAGCAACACGATCGCCACCCTCGCGCCCCACGGCTGGTCCAAGGGGGATGTCGTGCTCATCGACATGCTCCAACAGCCGATGGGCGACCCGCCGATCGACCACAAGGGCTCGCTCGGCGACTGCGGCTGGTGCGGACGCACGGACGGGACCCGGCCGATCGGGCAGTGGGTGCGCGTGGTCGCCACGCCCTCGCCCACCACCGTAGAGATCGACCCGCCGCTCTATTGGAGCTACGCCAACGCCCCGCAGGGCGTGCGCATGGTCGGGCTGACCGAGGGCGCGGGTGTCGAGGACTTGACGCTCAACAACCTGATGTCCGAGGCCCAGGACACCGTCGCGCTGTTCGGCGCGCTCAACAGCTGGTTGCTGCGCGTCGAGTTGCTCGGCAACCACCGCCGGGCCCTGTGGGCCTACGGAGCGCTGTGGCTGACGGTCCAGGGCTGCCGCTTCACCGGCGGCGTGCCGATCGGCGCCGACTTCGACCCGCAGTACATGTCCGACCGCGGCTACGGTATCTTCCTCGGCCCGCACGTCAGCGCCTCGCTCTTCACCGACAACATCCTCGACCGCCTGACCAACGCGATCGCCTGGGAGGGCAACGCCAGCGGTAATGTCTACAGTTACAACCTGTCGACCGATATGTGGTGGTACGACACGGGCGACGCCCCGCGCCGCTTCGGGCCGCTGATGCACGGGCCGCACCCCTTCATGAACCTGCTCGAGGGCAACTGGAGCGCCGGCAGGTTCCGCGCCGACGAGTACTGGGGGACCTCCTCCCACTTCGTGCTGCTGCGCAACCGCATCACCCAGGCCGATCGCGGCCCCGAATGGTCGCAGTCATGGACCATCGATATCGAGCGCCGCAACTGGTATTATTCGCTGATCGGCAACCTGCTCGGCGTCGAGGGCATGGAGGACGCCAACGAGCTCAACGGCGAAACCTACCCCTATTCGAACGGGCCGGTCGCGATCTATCGCTTCGGCTATGAAGCGCTGGGAACCGACGACAACCTGCACGACCCGATGGTCAAGACGACCATGGTTCGCCACGGCAATTGGCTCTCACGCATCGCCGACGACGCCCCGGGCGCTGGTGTCGAGTGGGACCCCGACATCGACACGCAGAACATTCCGGCGAGCTACTACCTGAGCCAGGCGCCCGACTGGTTCGGCGCCAGCGCGTGGCCTCCCTTCGATCCCGCGGCCCCCGACGAGGCCGACCCGCGCCGGATCCCGGCCGGTGAACGCTACTGCCAGCTCGCGCCCAAGGCCGCGATCTGCACCCCGTGACACCCCGCTTGCGCGCGGCCCCGCTCTCATCGTATCGATGCATGCGATGCTGCGCCCGCGCCTGCTCACCCTCGCCATGACGCTGCTCGGACCCGCCGCCTGCGGCGACTCGAGCAGCGACGCCGGCACCGCCTCGGCGACCACCACCGTCACCACCGCCACCACCGCCACCACGCCCGCCTCCACCGGCGAATCCGCCTCCGCCGGCACCGACTCGGCCACCGGCGCCCCGACCACCTCCGGCTCCGCCTCCGCCTCCGACTCCGAGGCCGGCCCCAAGCTCGACGTCGCCGCCGACACCACCACCGCCGACCCCGGCGAGGGCTGCCCCAGCGTCGACATCCTGTTTGTCATCGACGACTCCGGCAGCATGGCCGACCAGCAGGCCAGCCTCGTCGCCAGCTTCCCCGGCTTTATCACCGCCGTGCAGTCGCAGCTCGGCGGCGCCAAGAGCTATCACATCGGCGTCGTCACCACCGACATCTACCCCGACAACGCCGCCAACTGCATCGACATCGGCGACCTCATCACCCAGACCGGCGGCCCGGGCTCGAGCGCGATGAACTGCCAGCCCTTCACCAGCGGCACCCGCTTCCTCGACGAGACCGAGCCAGACCTCGGGGCCAAGTTCGCCTGCATGGGCCTCATCGGCACCGGCGGCAGCAGCGACGAGCGGCCGATCCGCGGCATGCTCAACGCCCTCAAGCCCGAGAACAACGCCCCCGGCGGCTGCAACGCCCTGTTCTCCCGCCCCGAGGCCCTGCTCGTCGTCGTCATCATCACCGACGAGGACGACGTCCCGGACGGCTGCGACGACATGGGCGTGTGCATGAGCTACGGCTCCGGCGGCGACAAAAACGCCTGGTACGACGAGCTGCTCTCCTACCGCAACAACACCGCGCAAAACATCGTCGTCCTCGCCCTGATCGGCCGCAAGCTCGACAACCCCTGCGCCGCCACCCCGGCCTCCAAGCTGCTCGGCTTCGCCAATCTCTTCGACGAGCACGGCTTCATCGGCGACGTCTGCGCCGAGGACTACGCGCCCTTCTTCTCCGACGCCCTGCCCGTCATCGGCGAGGCCTGCCAGAACTGGGTCCCGCCGGCCTGAGCCGAGCGCCACGCGCTCACCCACACATCGCGCTCTCGGGCCCCGTCCACCCCTCGACCACGAGCTCCGAGAACACCGCCCCGATCGGCATGCCCGCGGTGTCGACGTCTTGCGGACGCGGGCCACCGAGCGACAGATACAGCGCCTCCGGCCCGAAGGTCTGCCCGCTCGCCGCCCACTCGATCGTCAGCACCTCGACGTCGTTGCGCAGATAGCGGGTCACCCCGTCGGCCCACTCGACCCGCAGCCGCTGCGGCGTGCCGTCCCAATTGCCGTCCCCGCCAAACGGCTCCTCGAAGAAGCCCGACGCGCACGGGCACGCGCCGCCGTGGTAACCCTCGCCAAACGGGCACATGCCCCACATGATCTTCTGCTGCCCCTCGCGCCCGACCTCGGCCGTGCCGTAGATCCGGATCATCGACTTGAACGCGTTGTTGCGAAACTCGGGGTTGTACTTGATCGGGTGCTCGATACCCTTGCCACCCTCATACATCGCGAAGATCTCGTGATCGTTGAGCGGCAGGTTCGCCAGCGTCACCCCCGCGACCGTGAACTCCGCCGACCCCTCGACCAGCCGCGGCAGCGCCCAGTACACCCGATCTGCGCGGTCCGTCACCGTCCACCCGTCGGCACCGAAGCTCCCGCCCACCGCCGTGCCGCGGGTGCCCCCCTGGAGCGGGTCGACAAACATCACGTGCTCCGACGGCTCCCCGCTCGACTCACCGCCGCTGCTGCTGCCGCCTGTGCTCGTGCCGCCCGTGCTCGTGCCGCCGGTCCCCGGATCGCCTGTCGCCTCGCTCCCGCCGCTGCTGCTGCTCCCCCCGCCGCTGCCGCCCCCACTCGTCGACGCGCCGCCGCTGCCCGCGTCCGACACGCTGAGGCCGACCGTCGTGATCACCCCGCCGGGGCCGCTGCTGCCCCCACCGTCGTCGCCGCAGGCGATCGTCAGGGAGACCGTGGACACGAGCGTCGCCAGAGCCAGCGACGCCCGCACTGCGTGTGCGTGGACATCATGCATGATCCCGCGCGTATACACGCAGAACCTCGTCACCCACAAGCGTGCGCCGGGCTTCTCGCCGCCCCGCGTTTGGCCCGATACTCACCACCATGACGAGCCCGATCCCCCACACCTGGCAGGTGCCCGAGGCCTTTCGCGAGCGCATGGGCAACCAGGCCGGGCGCCAGCGCTGCATGACCCACGCCGGCCACCTCCTGGTGATCTTGCACGAGCTCCCCGACCCCGAAGCGCCCCAGCGCCGCGACGCTCGCCTCTACTGGCGCACCCCCGACGGCACCTGGAACAGCAGCAGCGGCGGACCCCCCGGCATCGCCACCCTCCGCGCCCACGTCGAGACCTTCGTCGAGGGCGCCGCCCGCCTCGAGGCCGCCGGCGACCAGGCCCAGAGCGCCGACCACTGGTTTCGCCTCGTGCACGACGCCGGCCCGCTCCTGCGCAGCGCTCGCAACCTGCACCGCACCCTGCAGGAGGCCCGCGACGCCGCCAAGGACGACCGCGCCCTCATCACCGTCCGCGACCTCGCCGGCGACGCCGAACGCAGCTTCGAGCTGACCCACGCCCACGCCCAGGAGGGCCTCGAGTACACCATCGCCCGCCGCGCCGAGGAGCAGTCGCGCGACGCCCAGCACATGCTCGAGGCGGCCCACCGCCTCAACATGATCGCCGCCGTGTTCCTCCCCGTCACCGCCGTCGCGACCCTGCTCGGCATGAACCTGCGCCACGGCCTCGAGACCTGGCCCTCGCCGTGGACCTTCTGGATCACCCTCGGCCTGTGTTTCATGTTCGGCCTGTGGATCAAGAACTCGATGCCACGCCCGCCCGCCCGCCAGGCCCCCGAGGCCCCGCAGGCGCCCCTCAAGGCCGCCGCGAGGCCCGCCAGCAAACCAGTCAGCAAGGCCTCCGGCGGGCTCAAGGCCCGCTGAGCCCCCCACGCGCATGGACCTCGAAGAATTCCGAGCCTTCCTCGCGGTGGTCGAGACCGGGTCGTTCCTGGCCGCCGCCACCCACCTCAACCTCGCCCGCGCCACCCTGCGCCGCCGCGTCGACGCGCTCGAGGCCCGCGCCGGCGTGCCCCTGCTCGAACGCAGCGCCCGCGGCGTGGTCGTCACCGAGGCCGGCTCGCTGCTCGCCACCCGCGGCCGCCACGTCCTGCACGAGGCCAGCGCCCTGATCGCCTCGGTCCGCGAGATCGGCCGCGAGCCGGTCGGCGTGCTCCGCTGCGGCCTCCCCGTCGGCCTCCCGCCGCACGCCCTCGTGCCCCTCTTCGGCCTGATCCACACGACCTACCCGCGCCTCGCGGTCCACCTGCGCCACATCGACGACCCCCACAGCGACAGCATCGACGACCTCGACATGCTGCTGCACTTCGGCCCCGTCTCACCACCCGGCAGCTGGCTGGTCCACGAGGTCCTGCGCATGCGCGAGTGGCTGCTCGCCAGCCAGGACTACCTCACCCGCCGCGGCACACCCCACACCCTCGAGGAGCTCGCCCACCACGACCTCCTCGCCTGGACCCCGCCCGGCGAGGACGGCCGCCTCCTGCCCCTGCGCAGCGGCGACCCCCTCGAGGTCGATCCCGTCCTGCTCTCCCCCGACGTCCACTTCCTGCGCCAGTGTGCCCTCGCCGGCCTCGGCATCACCTTCATCCCCGACGGCATGCTCCCCGACCCCGACGTCGCGCCCGGCACCCTCGTGCCCGTGCTGCCCGAGCTGGTCGGCCGCGAGCGCCCGCTGCACCTGCTCGTACCCACCGCCCTCGCCAGCCTGCCCAAGCTGCGCGCGCTGCTCGGGCACATCCGCGGCTTCGTCAAAGATCACATGCCACACGGCGAGCCTTCGCCGTGAGCCTCAAACAGGTATCGCGCACACCCCGACATCCTCGTGACCCGGCGGGATCGGCATCTCCGGGTCGAACCATTGCACGCACTTCTGGTCCGGATTTGGGCACGCCTCCATGAGCGAGAAGTCGCAAAACGGCTGACAGCAGCCCTGCGAGGCCTGCATGCACGCGCTCGAGGCAGACGCGGTATTGAGGCACACAAGGCCCTTGTCGCACGCGTTGGCGAACTCGCACGGATCGTTGACCGCGCCCATGTCACCCGACGCATCGAGTACACAGATAAACCGCTCTCCGTTTGGGAGGCACAGATCCTCGCCCTCGCAGTCCTGCAACAACGGGTCGCAAGTCGGAAGGCACAAATTGAGGACTTCGTTGAGGGCACAATACTCGTTCGCCGCGCAAACCTGGACGTCCCATGAGCCGGTGCACAGCGCGACGCAGGTCCCCATGCCCTCCATATTCACGTCCCAGCACATCGCCCCCTTCTCGCAGTCATCGATACCCGAGACACCTCCCCCCACGGCCATGCACGGCTCCCCTGGCTTCTGATCCCCGGTGATCGCCACGCACTTGGTCGCGTTCCAGGACCCGCCGCCGCCCTCGGCCCACGCCGTGCACTTCCCACACGCCCCGCAGTCCTGCTTGAAGACATCACACTCGATCGTGCCAGCGCCATGGTCCGGCGGGACGGCAAACGCCCCCCCACAGCCCGCGTCGAGCCTCGGGCCGCCCGTCGTATCCCCGCTCGTGCCCACGCTCGTCCCCACGCTCGTCCCCACGCCCGTCGTCCCCCCGGTCGGCTCCGTCCCCTGCGAGCTGGCCTCCGACCCATTCGCCCCGCTCCCGGAGCTCGTCGCCAGCCCGCCGCTCGTGCCGCTCTCCGCCACCTTCCGGTCGACGCAACCCAGCAGCAGCACCCCCACACCGATCGCAGCAGTCACAATTCCCGGGAATCGCATCATGGTTCACCGCCGGGCCACAGCGTCGCACATCCCTGCACAAACCAGCGCCCTGAGCTCAACGCATTCACGCGACGAGCCAAATCGTCGCACTAGAAACGAATCTGCAGTCCGCCGGTCCACCCCTGGTACGGCGTCCGCGACACCGTCGGGGTGATGCGGTGCTCCTCCAGGGCCTTCTGGAAGGCCGTCCGCCGCTGGAGCCCCCTGGATATCATCGGGATACCGCCACCGAGCGCCCCGCCGCCGACGATCAACATCGGCAGGTGGAGATAGATGGCCGAGGGCAGGATCGCGACAAAGACGATCCCGGAGATGAAGACCGGCACCCCGAGAGCGGTAAGAACGCTGCCTCCGGCGATCAGCCCGCCCCCGGTCTTGGTCGGGAGCGGCGGCGGGACATAGCCGCGGACCGAGGCCACCCCGCTCTTCGGGATCACCAGGATCTGCCCGTCGTTGCTGTCGATCAGGGTGAAGGTGTCGGCCTGCACCGCGCCGATGCGGCCGCGCAGACTCCTGCCGCCCTTGAGCTCGACGACCACGACAAAGCCGTCGATCCCCTCCCAGGCGGCGTCGGCCACGGCCTTGCTGTTCTGAATGCGGGGAGCCGGCGGCGGCATCACCCCCGGCGTCGACGCAGGTTCGACCGGCGTCGTCTCCACCGGCTGGGTCGCTGCAGGCGCGGGTGTCGGCGCGGCGGTCGGCGTGGCGGTCGAGGCGGGCGGGGTCACAACCGGTGTGGCTGTCGAGGTGCTCGAGCTCACCGGCGCCCTGGCCGGCAGGCTCGCGGGCGCCTGCGTGGTGGGCGAGCTCACCGGCGCGTCGTCGGCGAGGGCGCTGGCGTGGGCGGGGATCGGCAGGGTGAGGGCGAGGCAGCCGGCGAGCACCTGAGCGGCGCGCCGGGGGCCGCGGGTCGACGGCGGGACGTTGGCGATCCAGCCGAAGATCGTCGGCCGGACGCTCCAGCTCGCGAGGTCGGGGAGGCTGTGGTCGTATCCCGGGGCCGGGATCCCGAACTCGGGGTGCTGCAGGAAGATCACCAGGGGGCCGGCTGGATCGACCGGTGCGGTCCCCGGGAGCACGCCGAACTCGTCCTGCATGCGCCGGTCGTTGGGCGCCGGTGGACGGCCGCGGAACGCGTCGACGTCGGGCGGGGCCGGAGGTCCGGACGTGGCCGCGTCGTCGCGGAAGCGCAGGTGGAGAGCGGCGGGCTCGAACACCATCGCCGCGATGGTATCACCGCCGCCCAAAAATGTCGGCAATCCTCTCGGCTTCGACGCTCGCCTGGTGCTCGCGGACCATCGGTCGCAGCGCCTGGTCGACGGCGTTGAGCCGCTCGATGAAGCTCGCCGTCAGCGGCCGCCCGGCGTCGATCGTGGCGTGGAGCTCGTCGAAGATCTCGAGGTGACGGGCGTCGATGCCGTCGGCGAGGACGGCGTCGGGGTCGCGGATCGGCTCGCGTCCCTTCTCGGAGCGGACCACCCGGGCCGCGGCCGCCGGGTCGCCGCGGCCGATCCAGGCCAACACCTCGGTGGCCACCCGCTCCGGGTCCGCGAGGAGGCTGTCGTAGGACAGCACGTGCGTCGGGTAGCCGCGGATCGCCAGGTCGCGGATCAGCGCGAAGTTGGAGCACCACCACTCGAGCGCCGGCGGCAAGGCGGCGTCCTCGATGCCGACGCGGCGGATCGATACCACGTACTCGCGCCAGCTGCGGACGGTGGCGATGCAACGATCGAGGAAGGCGACGTCGCTGCGCACGAGCCCGGGGATGAAGACCTTGACCGCGTGTTCGCGGGTCTGGTGCGGCGCCAGGTAGGCGCCCGTCAGCGGGTGCGGGTTGGTCCGATGGTTGATCCCGATCATCAGCTCGGACTCGAAGAAGCCGTCGGGGTTGGCTTCGCGCAAGAGCTCGCCCCAGCCGCCCGGGAAGCGCTCGCCGATGTACGGGAGGCCGGCCGCGACCAGCACGTGCATCCACATCGAGGTGCCGGAGCGCTTGGTACCCGTGACGACGATCATGCGGCGGCTCAGAGCGTGCGCAGATAGGCCGCGATCGCGTCGATGTCCGCGTCCGGTGCGGAGGTGGTCGGCGTGGTCGTCGTGATCATGTCGCGGATCGCCGCCTCGAGGGTCACAGAGCGGCCGTCGTGCATGTAGGGCGGGTGCAGGGAGATCCGCCGGAGGGTGGGGACCTGCTTGTCCTCACCCGCGATCGTCTCTGTCCGCCGACCACCGAGCCCGGGCCCGTCGTGGCACTTGTCGCATGCGTAGGTGGTGAACAGGGCCTTGCCCGTTGACACGAGCTGCAGCTCCTCGCCGCTGGCGGCCGCCGGCCGCTTCTGGTCGAAGATCCAGCGCGTGAACGAGTCGGTGCGCGCCGCGGACTGGCGCTTGCCGCCCATGCGGTGGGCGAGCACCTCGGACATCAGCACGCTGAAGTCCGCCATGTCGCCGTCCCAGTGATAGGGCGCGGTGTCGGCGAGGCCGACGTCGAGCGGCTGGGTGCGACGGGCGCCGAGGCCCTCGAAGTGCCAGACGTGGCCGTCGTCGGTGCCCTCGGGGTGGCACGACGCGCAGCTGAGCCCCGAGTCCGTGGCCCGGTGGAAGATCTCGTGACCGGTGTCGAAGCGCGACTCACCCGCGAGCGCGATCGTCTCCATGGACCCGTCCGACGACCTGATCATGAGGCGCGCGGGCTCGCGGCTCTGCAACACCAGATGGCCGTCCACGGCGAACGCCACCGCGGTGACCTGGCCGAAGTCGCCGTCGTGGACCATCTCGTCGAAGCACCCGGGCTCGTGCTTGCCGGTGATGCGCAGCGAGGGCCGCGAGATCGCGGCGGACGGGGTGTCGAAGTCGATCTCGTTGCGGCGACCGCCGTGCTCGACCACCTCGACCTGGTCCTCCGGTCGGATGACGCCGGGGACCGCCAGCGCCACAAAGGCGCCGGACGGCGAGAACGCGGCGTCGACGGTCAGGTTCGAGTCGAGCAGCGGCGTCGTCGTCGTGCCGTTCGGGCCGATGGTCGTGATCGCGGTGTTGACGATCCCGAGCTGGCACGAGCCGCCGCCGCCGTACGGCGCGTTGCCGTCCGCGACGTCCTCGGGGCCGGGGTCGATCGGCACCGGCTTCCTGCTCGCCGTCTGGTGCAGCATCGCGATCTCGCCCTCGGCGGTGACCCAGGTCCGCCACGCGACGCGGGCCGCGGATCCATCGACGTCGGGGATCTTGTAGCGCGAGCCGTCGAGGTCGAGGATCGCCGCCGAACGAAACAGCGAGACCTTGACCTCGCCGTCGACGATCAGGACGTCGCGCAGGTCGGGCTCGAGCTCATGGCGCTCGAGCAGCGCGCCGGCCTCCGAGAGGTGGAGCAGCGAGCCGCCGGCGCAGGCGACGTACAGCGAGGTGTCGGCGTCGTCGAAGGCGATGCCGCGGGGCTCGGGGCACAGCGCGTGACGGGCGGTGACGGTGCCAGCGGCGGGGTCGAAGCTCGCGATCCCACCGGCGCCGCGGAGGACCACGTGGGCCTGGCCCTTGCTCCCGAGCACGACCCGGTGCGGCTGATCGCCGGGGGCCAGCGCGATGGTGTGACGGACCTGGCCGGCGTCGAGGTCCACGACGTGGATGAGATCGCGGTCGGGGTCGGCGGCGATCGCCAGGCCGTCGTCGGTCAGCGTCAGCGTCCCGCCGAGGATCGGCGACGGCCGGACCGCGGCCTCGATCGGCGGCGTGTCGTCGAGCGGATCGAGATCGATGGCATCTTTGCAGCCGGCGAGCGCCAGCGAAGTCACTGCGAATAAGCGTAAGTAAGTCATCACGGCCCTTTCGGTTCGGTGTTGGAGCGGCGCGACCGCGTCCGTCCGACCCCGACGTCAAAGTGTATCCCAACGGCGAAGCCGATCCGGTAGGGAATCCGGTGCCAGACCTCGGTCCCCCGGCGAGCATAGGTCCGAACGCGGGTGCTCAGGCCCTGGAGGAGGGCGACGCTCAATCCGACCTTTCCGGCCGTCCAGGTGAATCGCAAGGGGAGCTGGAGGTCGGGGTCGACCCGGTGGATCACGCCGAGGTCGGTCGCCGCGCGGTGCACGAGCAGCCCCGCCGTCACGCCGACGCTGCCGTGGAGCGAGCGCTGACCGAAACGGTGCCGGAACACAAAACCGGCGCCGATCGGGAAGTCGGCGACGGCGACGACCCTGCGATCGGGGGCGACGATGATCCCGCCCTGCACCGTCCCGGAGAACCCGCGCTGGCGCCCGACCTCGACGCTCGCAAGGGACATCATCTCGGCGGTCCGGATCCGCCACACCGGGCCGACCAGGAGCTCGATGCGGACCAGCTCGGCCCACCGCGACGCGCGGCGCTCCGGGCCCGGCGAGGGCTCGAACGATGCATTGCGAGCGTCACCGCGCGCGAGCGGGGCGAGGCCGTCGGTCGGCAGCGACACCGGCCCCGACGGCGACGGGGTCCAGGTGCCGATCGAGGGCGGCGCGGACACGGCGTCCGACGTCGGCGTGGCGCTGAGCGGGGCCAACCCATCGACCGGCAGCGACGCCGCGGACGCGGGCGGCCGCGCCTCGATCCCGGCGGCGAGCGGCGTGGCGCCATCGACCGGGATCTCCGCAGGTTGCGCCGTCGTCCCGGCCGCGCCGCCGACGACGGCGTCCGCGGTCGCGGCGGGCGACCCGAGCGCGAGCACAACGGAGGCGATGGAGCAGAGGCAGAGCACGTGACGACGACGACGGCAAGGTCGCACGCTCACTCTACCGGACCGTCACGACGATGTACCCACGAAGTGCAGGGCCGTCGACGCCCCGTGGGCCGCGCTCCCAGCAGCACCTCGCCTGGCCACAGCGTCACGAGCGCGGCAGCAGGAGCGTGCACGGCAGCGCGGCCGCATGGTCGCGCTTGAGCCGGCTGCTGAGCTCCGGCCGCTGCGCGGCGGCCTCTGCCGCGTACCCCTTGTTGTCGCCGACGACCTCATAACGAAGCCCACCACCCGCCGCGACCCGGACCTTGAGCTCCGGCCGCACGCCTCCGGCCGCGGGGGTCGGCAGCGCACTCATGAGATACCCCTTGATCTCCTCCGGGCACACACCAGGCGTCGACGGCTTCGGCTTCGGCTTGACGGGCTTCGGCTTCGGCTCCGCGATCGGCACATCCGGCTCCGGCTCCACGATCGGCACCTCCGGCTTCGGCTCCACGATCGGCTCCTTCGTTCGCACCGGATCGTCGACCGGCGTCGGCGCGGGTGTCGGCGAGGGTGTCGGCGAGGGCATCGGCGCGGGCATCGGCGCCGGCCACACCGCAACCACGAGCCCCGCGATCACCACCCCTGCCGCGATCACCCCCAAGCCCCACCACCGCCGCGACGACCTCACCACCGCGGCCCCGATCGCCGCCGGCCGCACCAGCGGATACGTCGCCCCCCCGTCCGCCGCCCGCGCGTACAGCTGCACGCTCGCCCAGTCGAGCTGCCCGGGGTCGCGGACCAGCGCCTCCCGGGCCCCGACAAACGCCCGCTCGAGCGCCGTGCCCGGGCGCGCCAGCCCGACAAACAGCGCCGCGCAGAACACCGCCGACCCGCCCGTGCTCAGCGGGAAGCGCGACGCGACCACCGCCCGCAGCCCCGCGCGGTGGATCCTCTGCGCGATGCTCCCGAGGTGATTGCCCGGCTCGCCGACCGCCCCGCTGTTACACGCGGCCAGCACCACCAGCTGCAGCGCCCCCGCGTGCGGCGCAACCAATTGCTGCACCCGCCCCGCGTCGACCACGACCGCCGCGCTCGCCCCGTCGAGCGCGAGCCCGTAGGCCCCGCCGAGCGCGGCCCCGTGGCACAAGATCAGCAGCGCGTCGATCGGCGGCTCGTCCCGCCCCGCCCGCTCGAGCTTCGCCGCGATCGCCGCGAAGCTCGCGTGCGCCACGACATCGCGGGCCACCGCGAATTCAGCCCCCAGCGCGGCCTGCAGCGCCGCCTGGTGCTCCGCCGCCGGCACCGCCCCGCCGGCCGCCGACCACACAAACAGCACCCGCCCGCGCCGGATCGCCGGCGCCACCGGATCGGGGAAGCTGCGCGTCTCGGGCCACTCGTAGCGGATCACCAGCCCGGGGATCCCACCCAGCAATTGCCCGGTCGACTTCAGCGCCACCAGCTCCCACGGCAGCGCGTACAGCTCCGCCGCCGCCGAGCGGATCGTGATGTCGATCGCCGCCCCTGCCCGCGCCGCCGCGACGATCGCCTCCTCGTGCGACCCCCAGCCGACCCCCGCCAGGAACTCGCGCAACACCCCGCCGATCCGGTGCAGCAGCTCCGGGTCCGCCGCCGGCTCGCGCAGCGCCTCGAGGTCCCCGAGCAGCGTCCGACTCCACGGGAACTCCGACGCCTCGAAGCCGCCCCCCGGCGTGCGCACCAGGTACGCCTGCGCCGCGAAGCGGAAGCTGTGCGGCTGCCCGGCGCTCTCCGCCCGGGCGAACTCGAGGATGATGTGCAAAGGCTCCGTCATGGCAGCTCCGGACCACAACCGGGCGGGAACAGCTGCGCAGCCGCGAGCTCATCGATCGTCCCGATCGGGACCAACAGCACGTTTTGCCCCGCGCGCAGCGTCGCCGTCATCCCGGGGAAGGCCAGGCAGTAGACCGCCGCGCCGTCCTCATCATCGACCGCGCTGACCCCGATGCGCACCAGCTCGCTCGCCGGCAGGCGCCCATTCACGCGGGCGAAGGCCCGCGCCGGGCCCGGCCGCAGCTCGTAGTCCTCGGCCAGAAACAGCCGGCTCGCCTCCTTGCACTCCTTGGCCCCGACCACCGCATCGTCGTCGAGCAGCACCTGCGTGCTCGGCGGCCCGTCGCGGCCGATGACGCCGAGCTCGATCGCCACCGCCCCGAGATCGCCGCAGGTCATCCCCGTCTTGACCCGCTCCCGGCCGCACATCGTCGTGTCACACGGACGCTCGCCGCCCATGCCCGCGGCGCAGTCCTCGGCCCCGCACAGCGCCGGCACGCAGCTCGTGATCGGGTCGGCCGTCGACGCACCGTAGAGCCCGGCCAGCGCCTCCTCACCGAACACCATCGTGAAGTCGGCCAGCGAGATCAGCGAGACCTCGACCGCGACGTCCCCGAGCAGGCGCCCGTCCGGAAACTCCGCGGCCAGGCACGCCGAAGCCGTCGCGCAGCCGAGGTCCCCCGCCAGCTCCCCGGCCTCCGGGTCCGTACACCACGCGCTCACCTCCTTGCGCGCCCACGTGCCGTCGAGGCAGCTCAGGATCGTGGCGATGTCGGCCTCGTCGCGCGGCGACTTGCCGCAGCGGCGCTCGCAGTCGGCGATGGCCGTCGCGCTGTCGACCCCGTACCCGAGCCCGGACGGCAAAAAGCCGCAGCTGTGCGCCGCCGCGCAGCCCGCCTCGCAGCCCTCCGCGCTACCGACATAAAAGCCCGCGCAGGCCGACACCAGCCCCGCCAGCGCCAGCAAGCCCGCCCTCACCGCGCACCTCCGAGGATCAGCCCGAGCCCGCCGAACATCGTCGCCCCGCCGATCGCCGTGACCGCCCGCGACCCCGAGTTCATGTCCTGCAGCCCCGTCATCCCCAGCGTGATCACGTGGCCGATCGTCAGCGGCCCCGCCGGGTAGCTAATGCCGAGCTCGAGCGTGCTGTCGATCGTCGGCCGCACCCGCAGCGTCGACGGCCCGAAGCTCGCCGGTGTCACAAAGTCCGGGAAGGCGAGGACCCGGCTCACGTCGACGATCGCAACCCCCGCCACCGCCGCGAGCCGGGCCCGGAACTCGACCGGGAGGTTGGCCCGACGCGTGCGCAGCTCCACCGTCGGCCCGACCACCAGCGCGTGCCGGTGCCACTCCAGCGCCTGCACGCTCTGCGCCCCGCTCACCGCGAAGTCCTGCCACGACGGCAACCCCGCCGCGCTCGCGTAGCGCGTGTACGTGTAACCACCCGCCACCCCGTAGCCGAGCCAGGGCCGCTGCCCGTACCAGCTCTGGCCCAGCATCACCCGCAGGTGGTGCGCCCGATACTCGCGGATCGGCGTCTGCGTGGTCAGGTCCGGCGCGAACATCACGCTCCCCCACAGCTCGCGCGCCGGCACCTCGAAGCGCACACACGTCGCGTCGACCGCCGGCCCGGGCCGCCCCGCCGCGTCGACCCAGCGCGCCACCACCAGATAGCTCCCGGCCCGGATCGCCTGGAAGCTGCCCGCCAGCTGCACCGCCGCCGCCGTGTGCAGCGCCACGTCGTGCACCGCGGCGCCGCCGAGCGCGACCTGATCGTGCATCACCGACTCGCTGCCGCCGATCACCACCGGCACCGGGCGCGGCGGCGCGCCGCCGAGCAGCATGTCCACGCCCGCCAGCGCCGTGTCGTGATCGCGCCGCAGCGCCAGGCACACCGGCGGCACGCGGGCATGCGGGTCGCCCAGGTGAAACGCCGCCAGCTGCGGCTTGCCGTCGACGTCGCCCTGCCCGAAAGCCGCCAGCTCCACCCGCGCGGGCGTCCGGTACGGGAAGGCGCGCTGGCCCTCGCGGATGCGCAGGTAGCTGCGCCCCAGCAGTTGATCGAGCACCCCGCCCACCGTCGACTCGAGCTGCGCCTGCGAGGCGAAGCGCAGCGTCTGGACCCGCAGCAGCTGCTTGAGGTCGAGGCCCGCGACCTCGCCGCGGTCGCGCCCGAACACCTCGCGCACCGAGATCGCCGAGCCCTGCAGCGACAGGCTCGCCCCCTCGCTCCCGCAGCGCAGCTCGAGGCTCACCAGCTCGTCGATGCCCTGCCGCCACGCCTCCTTCGCCACCGTCGCCACCGTCTCCATGCTGTCGGCCCCGGTCGCCCCGCCGACCGTCGCGCCCGAAGCTGGGTTTAGGCTCTCGCGCAGGCTCCCGAGCGCCGTCGTGATCGTCGCGTACGACGCGAGGTCGCGAAACACCCGCCCCGTCCGCGCCTCGTTGCCGCGCAGGTACTCGCTCGCCAGCAGGTCCGCCTGCCACGCCAGCGCCGCGTCGCAGCCCGGCGCCGCGCTGGCCCGCACGATCGCCACGCTGCGCGGCTGGTGCAGGTCGAGCGCCACGTCCTGGCACAGGTTCTGCGTCCCGGTCGTCACCGCCGCCGGCAGCGTCTCGCGGAAGCGGACCACACACTGCCCCGGCGCCGCGCAGCGCAGCGCCACCAGCTCGTGCGACCCCGCTTGCACCCCGACCGTCCGATGCGCCAGCCGCTGCCCGCGGCTCACCACCCGCCCGTCGATCATCAAGGTCGTGTCCGCGTCGAGGTCCACCGACAGGCGCAGGCAGCCGAACTGCGCCGGCTCGTCCCACACCGTCGCGTCGTGGGTCACAAACCCGCCCCAGCTGCGCGCCGTCGCGACCTCGGCGTGGCTCGCCCGCACCGTCACCACCGACCACGCCGGCACCGCGACCACGAACAACCGCCGCTCCCCGCGGACGATCGCCTCGTCCGGCGCGAACCACTGCAGCACCGCCCGATCGCCCGCCGCCGCCGCCACGAACAGCGACTGCCCCGGCTCCGCCGGGATCGTCATCAGGTTCACGTCGACCAGCCCGTCCGGCGCCAGCGGCACGCAGCGCCCGTCCGCCAGGGTCGCCGGCGAAAACGGCGGCACCGGCGTCTCGCGCTCGCCCACGTCCGCCTCGTACGCCGCGATCGCCGTCACCAGCGGCTTGCAGCCCGCGCTCGCGAGGCGTCGGGCGTCGAGCCCGGCCAGGGCCCGTCGCGCCACCAACAACCGCCCAGCCGCCGCCACATCCCCGCCGAGATCGACGTGCGGCGCCCCGCCGCTCACCAGCTCCGCGAGCGCCAGAGCCTCCCAGCTCGCGCGCGCCGCCAGGCGAGCCAGCAGCGGCGCATGCTCCGACTGCGGCCGGCCCCGACTCGTGCACAGCGCGCGCATCACCTGCTGCTGATCCGCCGCCAGCCCGACCAGCCCCGCCACCACGAGACAGCGCTTCGCCGCTGCGCCGCTCGCCGTCGACGCCTCGGCGACCGGGCCCGCGAGCCCCAGCCATGCGCCCACGAGCCACGCGCCCACGCTCACCGCAGCACCCATGCCAGCCCGATACGCCGCCCGATCACCCCGACCTCACCGCGTTTGTAACCCGCCCGCGCAAACCTTGACCAGCGCGCCCGCGAGATCGACCTCGCCCCATCGACCCGCGTCCTTTCGCGCCCGCAGCTGTGAGACCTTGGCTCCGCGTCGGCGTGATCCTGATCCCCCCGCGCACCGCTCACCCGCACCTGCGCAGCTCGCATGCAAGACCCCGGACGCTTCCTCACCGCCCAGTGGCGCCACCTCGCGCTGCTCAACTACGCCGTCGACCCCGAGCTCCTCACGCCGCACCTGCCCGCCGGTGTCGAGCTCGACGTCTGGCACGGCACGACCTACGTCAGCGTGGTCGGCTTCATGTTCCTGCGCACCCGCGTGCTCGGCCTCCCGATCCCCTTCCACCGCAACTTCCCCGAGGTCAACCTGCGCTTCTACGTCCGCCGCCCCGGTCGCCCGGGCGAGCCCCACGTCGACGCCGACGGCTACAAGCGCGGCGTCGTCTTCATCAAGGAGCTGGTCCCCCGCGCCGCGATCGCCTGGGTCGCGCGCACCGTCTACGGCGAGGCCTATCACAGCCTCCCCATGCGCCACCGCATCGACCTCACCCACGAACAAGACGGCCGCGTCCACGGCGAGGTCGCCTACGAGTGGCGCCTCGGCGCCGCCTGGCAGGGCCTCGAGGTGGCGATCGACGGCCCTCCCGGCGAGCTCGTGCCCGGCTCCGAGGCGGCCTTCATCACCGAACATTATTGGGGCTACGCCGCCGGCTCCGGCCGCACCCTCGAGTATCGCGTCGAGCACCCGCCCTGGCGGGTCTGGACCGCCACCCGCTCGCGGCTGCACGGCGACCTCGCCGGCCTCTACGGCGAGGCCTTCGCCGCCGCCCTCGCCGGCCCCCCGCGCTCCGCCTTCCTCGCCGAGGGCTCCGAGATCGCCGTCCACCGCGGCCGCCCCCCGACTTGACCGCAACGCGCGGCGACACGCTATGCTGCGAGCATGAGCCGCCTCCGCTTCACCTCGCTCGCCGAGGCCGCCCGCGCCGTGGAGCGCCTGGAGGCGCTCCCGGGTCTCGACCTGTCCCATGGGACATGGTCACCCGCCCGCGTCCTGCACCACTGCGCCGCCAGCATCGAGTGTTCGGTGCGCGGCTTCCCGCGGCACAAGCCCTGGCCGGTGCGGGCCCTCGCGCGCCGCCTCGTCCTCCCGCGCTTCATGTCTCAGGGCTTCATGCGCCACGACCTCGAGACCGGCGTCCCCGGCCTCGCCGAGCGCGACCCCGGCCCGGCCCTCGGCCCCGCGCTCGCCCGCCTGCTCGCCGCCATCGACGAGTTCAACGCCGCCGCCACGCTCGCCCCCCACGCCGTGTTCGGCGAGTTCACGCGCGACGCCTACGACCGCTACCACGCGATGCACCTCGCCGAGCACCTCTCGATCGTCCGCAGCCAGGGCCAGCCCTTCGCGCCCTGAGCCGCCGCGCCCTAAAACGTCAGCCCGCCCGCCAGCAGCACCTGGTGTCCGTCGCGGCGCTCGCCGCCCGCCGCGAATTGCGGGTGCCCGGCCGCCGCCTCCACGCGCCCGCCCTCGTACACCACAAGCAGCCCCGCGAAGCGCGGACGGCTCCCCGCCCGCAGCTTCCACACCAGCTCGGCCGTCACCCGCGCGTGCAAGCGCCGCCCGCCGTACCGCGCCCCCACCACCGTGACATCGCCGCGCCCCACCACCCCGAAGTACAGCTCCGGCCGCGGCTGCACATACGCCGCCAGCTCCACCGCCGGCGCCAGCTGGGCCACCAGCCGCGAACGCTCGAAGCGCTGCACCCCGAGCACCCCGTCGATCCCGCCGCCGATCAGCAGCGTGAACCTCCGGGTCGCCGCCACGCGCATGCCGACGCTCGGCCCCGCCGAGGCGATGAAGTACGCGCCCTCGAGCTCCGTGTTGCT
>JBGAUO010000085.1:0-20011 GCA_044228605.1 Nannocystis sp.
AGACGGTGCACCCCGACGAGTGGGACCTCGACGGGCTCGAGGCGGTGCTGCTCGAGCGTTTCAAGATCAAGGTCGACCTGCGCAACATCCAGGACATCGACAAGCTGGTCGATCGGGTGTGGAAGCAGGTAGAAGCGCTTCTGACCACGCGCGAGCAGGAGTTCGGGCTCTACACCTACCTGTTCTACGTGCGTCAGTTCTACCTCGAGGAGATCGACGAGCAGTGGATCGCCCACCTCAAGAACATCGAGCACCTGCGCACCGGCATCGGCCTGGTCGGCTACGCGACGCGTAACCCGAAGAACGAGTACAAGCTCCGCGGCTTCAATCTCTTCAGGGAGATGTGGGAGGGCATCGAGAACACGGTGCTCCGGCAGATCTTGTCGATGCGGCTGACGGCCGAGCAGAAGCAGCAGGCCGAGGAGGGCGCCGAGTACGAGACGGCGGTCACCCGCGCGAATCGCAACGCCCAGGAGCCGCGCCGTCGCGCCGGCTCGGGACGCGCCGCGGCGGGCAACGAGCAGATCGCCAAGCTGCAGGACGCGGCGCGAGACGCGATGCAGCGGCTGCTCGGCGCGCAGGCGCAGGCGCTGGCGCGGCCGCAGGGGCAACCGGTTGCGGCGTCGCAGGCCGCGCCTCCGCAGGAGGCGCCGCGCGAGAAGCTGGTGCCCAAGGTCGGCAAGAACGACCCGTGCCCGTGCGGGTCGGGCAAGCTGTACCGTCGTTGCCACGGCAAGGACGCGGCGGCCTGAGCTGCGGCGCCGTACCTGGCCGAAGGGTCAGGTCCGCCTCGATCACGGACCTGGCCGCGCGGCCAGGTCCATGACTCGCAGGGTCAGGCGCGGCGACGAACGCGGACGCCGATCTTGCCGGCGGGCCCGACGGGAACGTTGAAGCGGTGGCGGGCGTCGCGGTTGCTGGGCTCAGGGGTGAACTCGAAGCGCTGGGTGAGCAGCGAGAGGACGATCTTGGCCTCGAGCAGGGCGAAGTGCTGGCCGACGCAGCTGCGCGGACCGTTGACGAAGGGGAGCCAGCGCCAGGCCTGACCGGTGGCGTCGCCGAGGAAGCGCTCGGGGCGGAAGGCGTCGGGCTCGGGCCACTGCGTGGGGTCCTTGTGCAGCGCCTGGAGGTGGAGCATGACCAGGCAGCCAGCGGGCACCTGGTAGTCGCCGAAGTGGTCGTCGGCCAGCGCCTTGCGGGTGACGATCGGGACGATGTTGTAGATCCTCAGCGCCTCCTTGAGGCAGGCGCCGGCGTATTCGAGGCGCTTGAGGGTCTCGTAGTCGGGCATGGTGTCGCCGACGAAGGCCTCGTCGGCGGCGTCGCGCAGGCGCGCGAGGCAATCGGGGTGGCGCGTGAGGGTGTGCAGCGTCCAGGTGAGCATGGCGCTCGAGGTGTCGTGACCGGCGAAGAGCATGGTCTTGATCTCGTCGCTCACGAGGGTCGCGGTCGCGGCGGTCCAGGGCTCGTCCTCGAGGCTGACGAGCAGCATGTCGAGCATGTCGACGGGTCGACGTCCGGGCTCGGCCTTGCGCTGGCGCCAGCGGGCGTCGATCTTGGCGGTGAGGAAGATGTCCAGCTCGCGCAGCGAGCGGTCGTAGTGGAAGCGGGCCGGGATCGGCAGGTAGGCGCGGAAAGGCAGCCAGACCCGGCGGTTGGCTTCGGCGACGAGCGGCTCGTAGAGGCGCGGGAGGATCTCGTCGCTCTCTTCTGGGCTCATCGAGAGCGTGGCCTCGGCGATCACCTGCAAGGTGAGGCGGCGAAACAGGGCGCCGACGTCGACGATGTCGCCGCGGCGGGCGTGCTCGTCGAGGGCGGCGCTGGTGCGGTCGACGGCGCGGCGGGTGACGTCGGCGACGTTGCGCAGGGCGTCGATGCGGAAGGCCTTGGCGAGGGTGGCTCGCTGGCGCTTCCACAGCGGGCCGTCGCTGGTGAGCAGGCCGTTGCCGAGCAGCCCGAGGAAAGGGGCCATGCTGCGGATGTCCTTGGCGTAGTTTTCGGCGTTGCCGAGCAGCACGTGACGGACGACCTCAGGGTCGGAGCTGGCGATGTAGGTGGCGCCAGGGATCTTGAAACGCAGGGTCGGGCCGCGCTCACGCAGCCACGCCTCCATGACGTCCCACGGCGCGCCGGTGAGGAGGCGCGCCATGTGGCCGAGGACGGGCAGGTGCTGCGGCGCCAGTGGGATCTCGCGAGACATCGGCGCCGCAGTTTCGAGGACTCGAGGCGGGCAGCGCAAGGGCGCGGGGCATGCGCAAGCGCTGCGCTCAGGCCTCGGCGACGATCTCCTGCGCGGCGCGTTTTCCTGACTCGATCGCGCCCTGCATCCATCCGGCCCAGATCGAGGTGTGCTCGCCGGCGAAGTGGACGCGGCCCTCGGCGCGTTTGGCGACGCCGGCCATCCACCATTGACCGGGGAGGAAGTCAGTCCAGGCGCCCTTGACCCACGGATCTTCCTTCCAGCAGTACTGGAAGAAGGCGAGCTTCTCGGAGGCGATGTCGGGGAAGAAGGTCTCGATCGCGGCGAGGGCGAAGGCCTCGCGCTCGTCCATCGACTTGCCGCAATAAGTGTCGGCGTGTTTGTCCTGGGTGTACGAGACGATCATGCCCTTCTCGGAGCTGCCGGTCTGGACGTCGCTGAGGTTCCAGATGCGCTCGGCGTCGGTGTCGGTCTTGGCGATCTTGAGGCCGCCGATGCCCTCCGCCTCCCAGAAGCGGGACTTGGTCTGGATGTAGCCGCGCCCGGCGTTCATCATGAAGAGGCCCTGGATGGTGTCCATCTTGTCGGCGGGGAACTCGGGGACGATCGCCACGTCGCGCAGGAGGGTGAAGGGCAGGGTGCAGACGAGGTGGTCCGCGGTGAAGCTGAGCTCGGCGCCGTCTTGTTCAGCGATGACGGTGACGCCCTGGTCGTCGTGCTCGATGCGCACGACTTTGTGGGAGAGGAGGATGTTGTCGGCGCCGATCTTGTCGGCCAGGCCCTTGGGCAGCAGGTCGTTGCCGCCGCGGATGTGGTAGGTCTTGTCCCAGTCTTGATCAGCGACCTCGGCGACCATCCACGCGAGGGTGCCGATCGTGTAGACCTCGGCCCCGTTGTCCGAGGTATAGAGCGGGAGGTAGGCCTCGCTGGCGCCGCGCTCGCGCAGGAAGTCGATGTAGATCTGGTCGTCGTACTTCTCGACGATGCCCGGCTTGGGGAAGCTGCCGTCGCGCGGGTTGCCGAAGTCGGGGAAGGAGCTGGCGATGTACTCGGACCAGGTGTCGCCGAGAGTGGCGCTGAGCTCGTTGGGCTTGAGGCCGGGCAGCGGCCAGTCCTCGCCCTCCTTGTGCATGAAGCGCTGGCCGCCGATGAAGTAGAGGGCTTCGCCGCCGGGGAACTCGTCGAGCTCGAGGCCGAGCTCCTTGACGTAGTCGAGGGTGTGCTCGTGGACGTCGGGGATCCGGACCGCGCCGATCTCGGCGACGTGCCCGTCAGCGAAGCCGTCGCGCAGGGTCCACACGCGGCCGCCGATGCGCTCGCGGCCCTCGAGCAGCGTGACGGTGTAACCCTTCTTCTGGAGCTCGTAGGCGGCCGTCAGACCGGACAGGCCGGCCCCGAGGATGAGCACGCTGCGGCCGTCACCGGGGGTCTCGTTGCCGGTCTCACCGCAGCCGAGCAGCGCGGCGGTGCCGGTCCACGAGAACAGGGCCATGACGCCACGTCGACTGAGAGTATCTCGCTGCATTCGCACGTCCTTTGATTTCGCCGCCCCGCAGGGCGTCGTCAGACTCTATGCGTCCCCATGGGTCCCCAGCAAGCCCCGTCCACATCAGGGATCGCGTGTGGTATACAGCCGGCCGGCATGCGGGCACTCGGTCTCGACGTGGGCAGCAAGACCATCGGCGTCGCCGTGGCCGATCCCACCGGGACCATCGCCAGCGCTCGCAGTGTGCTGGCCCGCAAGGGCCACGTGGTCGACGCCGCGGCGATCGCCGAGCTGGCTCGCAGCGAGGCCGCCGATGCGGTCGTGATCGGATTACCGCTCGAGCTCGATGGCTCGCAGGGGCACCGCGCGCGGCTGGTGCTGCGCTTCGTGGCGGCGCTGCGGGCTGTGCTCAAGGACCTGCCCAGCCCGGTGACGCTGTACACCTGGGACGAGCGCTTCTCGACCGCCGCGGCGGAGCGCACGCTGCTCGAGGCGGACATCTCGCGCGCGCGTCGCAAACAGGCGGTCGACGCGATGGCGGCGCAGTTCATCTTGCAAGGCTGGCTCGAGGCGCGACGGCGCGGGCACGTGGCGGGGCTGGGAGAGCAGGCGTGAGCGAGGCCGCGAAGAAGCCGAGCAAGCGGCGGCGGCTGCTACGGCGCTCGCGCTTGGGGCAGTACATCGCGCTGGTGGTCGTGGTGGGCACGCTGGTGGCCGCGGGTTGGTTCGGCTGGCGGGCGTATGACCAGCTGGTGCGCTACCCGTTGCGAGCAGGCAGCGGGGGCAGTGCGGCGATCGCCATCGAGGTGCCGCGAGGGTCGTCGTTTCCACAGGTGCTGACGCAGCTGGTCGAGGCTGGCGTGGTACCGGCCGACGAGGCGCTGTACTTCAAGTTGTTTGTGTTGCACCGCGGGTCGGCCAGCAAGGTGACAGCGGGTGAACACAGCTTCCGCGGCGACATGACACCGGAGGAGATCCTGGCCGAGCTCGTGCGGGCGCAGCGGGCCGAGGAGCTGCGGGTGACGATCCCCGAGGGGCGCAACATCCTCGAGGTGGCGGACATCCTGGCGGGCGCCGGCTTCGCCAGCGGGTTCGGCCGCGACGAGGTGCTGGCGGCGATGCGCGACAAGGCCATGCTCGACGAGCTGGGGATCGAGGGGCCGAGCGTCGAGGGGTATCTGTACCCCGATACGTACAAGTTCCAGACCAAGGCCACGCCAGCGCAGGTGCTGCGGCGGATGGTGGAGCAGCACCGCAAGGTCTACTCGGGTGTGGCACGCAGCCACCGTGAGGCGACCGAGGAGCTGCGAAAGACGCTGGGTTGGGGCGACCGCGAGATCGTGATCATGGCCTCATTGGTCGAGAAGGAGACCGCGGCGAAGCACGAGCGGCCGCTGATCGCCGGGGTGTTCCTGAACCGCCTGCGCTTCATGACCTTCCAGCCCAAGCGCCTGGAGACGGACCCGACGATCATCTACGGGTGCACCGCGCTGGTCGATAAATCGCCGGCGTGTCAGCAGTTCACCGATCGCATCCGGCGCATTCATCTGCGCGACACGGAGAACCCGTACAACACCTACACCCACGAGGGGCTGCCGCCGGGGCCGATCACCAACCCCGGGAAGGCGGCCCTCGAGGCCGTGCTGGCGCCGAAGAAGTCGCGGTTTTTGTACTTCGTGTCGCGCAACGACAAGACCCACCAGTTCTCCAAGACGATCGCCGAGCACGAGGCGGCGGTGGAGAAGTACATGCGTCAGGGCGCGGTCGGCGATGGCTCGGCCGCGGGAGCTGCTGCGGCCGACGAGGGCTGAGCTGCGCTCACCTCGCTGAAGCTGGTGATCATCCACCCGTGTCCGGTGCCGAGCTGGGTGCGGGTCAACTCGAGCTCGATGTCGTGCTCGCCTTCGTGTGCGGAGATCTTTACGCGGCGGGGGCCGAGTGCGACGGGGGGATCGATCGTCCAGGCCGGGCCCTGAAGGCGGCGCAGCAGCTCCGGCAGCCGTTCGAACAAGAGGCGCTCGTCGAGGCCTCGCGTGAAGTGTGCGAGGGCGCGGGCGCGGGTGGGGGCGTCACCCTGGGTGCTGGCCGCGGCGAGGCGCGCGAGTTCGGGCAAGAGCCCCGCGGCCTCGCCGGCGAGGCCGAGCGGGCGGACGGCCTCGTTGCCGGGTCCGGCGATCTCGCGGCGGAGGGTGGCCGCGGCGTCGCGGTCCCAGCTGGCGTCTGCGGGTGAGGCTGCGAGGGCCAGCAGGACCTGGGAGGGGCCGACCCGGGCCAGGAGCGCCTTGTCATTGTTTTGGCTGAAGTCCCAGATCTCGACCCGGGCGGGCGCATCGGCGACGGCGACGGCGACGACGATGCGTGCATGGCCGTGCAGGCCGTCGGCCAGCTCGAGCACCGGTTCGGCGTGGGTGCCGGTCGGGATGGCGGCGGCGAGGGCAGGGGTGTAGCGCCAGGGCGACGGGGCCGAAGTGGCCGGCGCGGCAGGCACAGCGGTGACGACGGGGTCGCGGTTGTTTGTCGGCGGGGCCTCGGGGGGCCCACAGCAGGCGAGCGCGAAGGCGGGCCAGGCGAGCCGGGAGAGGGGGCGGGTGAGCTGCCGTGAATTTCGAGCGTCACACACGCAACCGGGAGCGTCGGCTGTAGTGGCGTCGGGGTCAAGCGTGATAGCCTCCGGTTGAGATGGTCTCAGCGCGGCGAAACCGGGGTACGGCGGTGGTGTTGGCCACCAGTGTGGTCCTGAGTTCTTCGGGTTGGGGGGTCGCGGAGGCAGCGGCCGGGAGGCCGCAAGCGATGCTGGCACCCTCGACGTCGGGAGCGAAGCTGGCGATCTTGCCGGTGACCGTCGAGGGGGGGATCAGCGAGTCCGATCAGGCCGAGTTGACGAAGGCCCTGACGGCGGGGCTCGAGCGCGGCAGCTTCTCGATCGTCGGGCCGGAGCAGGTGCTGGCGGCCGATGCTCAGGCCTCGGAGTGCAACAACGCGGGCTGCTACCAGAACATCGCCAAGAGCACCGGGGCGGCCTTCGTGGTGCGAGCGGTGGTCACAGTGAAGGACCGCGACTACACGGTGAAGGTCGAGTTGGTGGCCGGCGCAGACGGCAAGCGCCTCGCCCAGACAGAGGACGGCTGCGAGATCTGCGGCGTGGTCGACGCGAGCGGGCTGATCGACTCCGCAGCAGCGACCCTGCGGCTCAAGCTCGACGCGCTGTCGAAGGGGCCGGCGTCGGTGAAGATGACGAGCAACCCGAGAGGTGCGATCGTCACGGTCGACGGCGAGGTGGTCGGTGAGACGCCGATCGAGCGCCCGGTGGTCCCTGGCAAGCACCTCATCCGCGTGAGCGAGGAGGGCTACATCTCGATCGAGCGCGAGGTGACCTTCGTCGAGGGTGTCAACGAGGACCTGAACTTCTCGCTCGAGAAGCTGCCGAGCCGACTGCCGGGTCGACGCTTCGGCTACGTATCGCTCGGCTTCGGCCTCGCGGCGATCGGCGGCGCGATCGGCTTCGCGATCCTCGACGACAAGCCCTACAAGCTCGGCGGCAAGTGCAGCAAGAGCTACGCGGGCGACCCAGACGGGAACTTCAACAGCATCCCGGGCAGCGACTCGATCACCGGGCGCACCGAGTGTGCCAGCCTGTGGCGCACCGAGCCCTTCAGCATCCCGCTGGCGATCGCGGGCGGAGCCCTGCTCACCCTCGGGATCGTGATCCTCGTGAACTCGCGGCAGAAGACCAAGAAGGACGGCGCGGCCGCGACGGCGCGGCGCAACTTGCCGCGGTTCGGGGTCGGGCCGGGTAGCGTGTCGATCAGCGGTCGCTTCTAGTTGCTGTCCCTGGGGACAGGTCAGGCGTGGGCGGCGTGCGTGGCCGCGGTGGCCGGGGTTGGGAACTTGGCGATGCCATCGTCGGGGATCCCGAGCCGGCGGCGGAGGTCGACCAGGCGCATGTCGAGCGCGGCCTCGTAGCTGATGCCGTCGCGGTAGAGGGTGGTGCCGCGGGCGCTCCACAGGGCGCGCCAGGTCCGGCGCGGGGCGACGGTGAAGCCGAGCATGAGCCCGAGGATGTTGATGAACCACAGGAAGAAGGTGTTGCAGCCGGAGCGCAGCTCCCAGGCGCTGATCTCTCCCTCACCCGCGAAGTCGGTGTGGTAACCGATGAGCACGTGGTGGATGTCGTGGAGGGCGATGACGACCTGGCGCGCGGGCGGATTGGGGAGGGTCACCGTGCGCCCGAGCCAGAGGAAGCTGAAGGTCGGGGCGGTGTACTCGGCCATGCTAAAGCCGTTGTAGGAGAGGTAGAGGTCCCGGGCGGCTCGGACGCTAAGGTGGCCGGGGATCGGGCCGAGGGGCTGTTTGGGGATGGGCATGTCGGGTCTCCATCCCTTCGTCCGCAGGACCGGGGCCGGACCCGACACGGTGCTCGTGAATTTCTTTCGCGCCTCAGGTGCGGCGGCTGGAGGCGGTGATCCCCAGCTGGCCGGCCCAGTAGAGCAGCATCAGGGGCAGCTTGAGGGCGGCCTCGGGGTCGACGAAGCGGTGCCAGGCGACCATGCCGTCGCTGATCGCGAACATGCATGCGCCGACGGTGGCGAGGATCGGGCGCAGGTTGCCGGTGCGGTCCTCACCGATCTGCGCGGCGGCGCGCCACAACATGGCGCTGATGACGACCACGTAGGCGATCACGGGGATCCGCATGGCGCCGAGGTGGGGCTCCAGCACCGAGAACATGCCCCATGAGAACGCGACGACGAGGCCCAGGCGGACCAGATGGAGCGCGCGGGTGCGGCCCACAAAGGCGATCACGTAGCACACGTGCGCGAGCAGGAAGGCCACGAGGCCGGGCAGGAACAGCGCGGGCGAAGCCTCGAGCAGGAGGTCGCCGATCGCCGAGAGCAGCAGCCCCGTGGCGATGAGGGCGGCGTCGCGGGTGCGCGGGGGGATGAGGAAGCCGAGCAGGCAGACGACCGGCAGCGGCTTGCAGACGAGGGCCAGGCCCGTCCAGCCGAGCAGGTGGGCGATGAGGTAGAGGGCGGCGGTGAGGAGGCCGAGGCGAAGGAGGAGGGGCCCGGGGTTTCGCATCGTCATCATCCTACGCCAGAGCGCGGCTCACTCGTAGATCTGGCCGCAGACCAGGAGGTCGCAGAGGCCGTCCCAGCCGAAGCTGCGGCGGGACTCGTCGTCCTCGTCGATGGGCTCGGGCGGGGTGATGAGGACGATCTCGGCGTCGTCGGCCCAGCCGCCGACGCTGCCGCAGGCGCCGCACTCGAGGTACGAGGCGGGATCGAAGTTGTACCAACGGGCGCCGCTGGGGGCATTGAGGCCGAAGTAGCGGTTGGAATCGCCGAGCTGGCCGCTGCTTCGCATCGCCTCGAGGTCGGCGATCTGATGGATGAGGATGGCCTCGAAGCGGGCGACACCGTGGGGGCGAGGCTCCGCCCAGGGCGGCGGGCGTTCGCGCCACGACGCCTCGAGCTCGATCGGGGTGGCGTTGATGGCGGCCGTGAACAGGGCCGCGATCTCGTCCGGGTTGGGCTCGCGCTGGGGGTGTTCGCTGGCGAACGCGCGGCCGAGGCCGAGCAGGGCGCGCAGGTAGGTCTCGAGGTCGCGCGTCACCTTGAGGGCGGTGAGGCGGGCGTAGAGCTCGCGGTTGCTGCGGATCTCCATGGTGCGGATGGCTGTCCTTGAGGACAGGTTAATCGCTGGCGATCAGCTCGCGGGTGTAGGGGGCGAGCTGCTCGCGGAAGCCGGTGGTCCAGGGGACCGGGCGCTTGGTGTCGGGGTCGACGCGGACGACCACGCGTTCGCCGGAGGCGAAGTCGATGTCCTCGTCGAGCGGCATCACGCGCAGCCCGAAGCTGAGGCTGCTGCGGCCGAGGCGGTCGACCCACACGCGGACGCGGACCTGACCGGTGCCGACCACGGGGCGCTTGTACTCGAGGTGGTTGGCGCGGACGAGGTGGTACTGGTCGGGGTGAGAGTTGAAGTCGAGGACACCGGCCCAGCCGAGGGTGCGCCAGAAGGAGCCGATCGCGTGCTCGAAGAGGAGCAGGTAGCGGGCGTTGTGGAGGATGTGAAACGCGTCGAGATCGTCGAAATAGACGCCGTGAAGGGTCTCGTGGAAGCGCATCGCTGCGGCTCTACCGCAGATTTGTGTGTCGCGGTGGCTGGCTCGGCCCGGTGTGATGCGGTCATGCTCACACGATGGCGACGCGTGCGCCCGGTGCTCGCACCTCGCCGGGGGACTGCGCTATCGTGAGGTCGCATGGACGCCGCCACCGAGAGCTTGCGGGCCCGCTTCACGGCGCTCGCCTCCGCACCCGACGAGGCGCTCGAGCTGGGCGAGTTGGCGGCGTTGATCGGCGTCGAAGAGGACGGGAAGGCCGAGGTCGGCGCGGTCCTCGAGTGGTTCGAACGGCTGGCGGAAGGGGTCGGGCCGCGGCTGCGGGGTTTCAGCCCGCGCGAGCGGCTCGACCTGCTGCTCTCGTACCTGGTGCGCGAGCAGGGGCTGCACGGCGACGAGGCGGAGTACGACGACCCGCGCAACAGCTGCCTGCACCAAGTCATGCAGCGACGGGTCGGGCTGCCGCTGACCCTGTGCGTGGTGTTGATCGAGGTCGGACTGCGCGTCGGCGTGCCGGTGGTGGGGATCGGCCTGCCGGCACATTTCCTGGCGCACGCGACCGAGCTGCCGGGCGTGTACATCGACATGTTCCACGGCGGGCGTCTGCTGAGCGAGCACGAGTGCCGCACCTTGCTGCGTCAGAAGACGCAGGGGGTGGTGGAGTTCGAGCGCTCGATGCTCAGCCCGCTGAGCTCGCGGCAGATCTTGCTGCGCATGCTGCAGAACCTCAAGCGCACGTACATGCGCCGAGGGGCGCTCGACCGGGCGCTGGCGGCCAGCGACCGGATCTTGTTGCTGGCGCCGGGGCAGGTCGATGAGCTGCGCGACCGCGGGTTGCTGCAGCTGCAGCGACGGGCATTTCGCGCCGCCAGCGAAGATCTCAACAACTATTTGAGCCTGGCGCCGATGGCTGATGACCGGCACCTGATCGCGGCGCGGGCCAGCGAGGCCCGGACGCGCGTGCGGCAGATGAACTAGACGTCGGTGGCCATCCGCAGGAGCTGCGGGATGAAGTGGGCGCGGACCTGGATGAGGCTCGGGTGCTTGCCGGGCGGACGGAAGTCGATGCGCTCGTGGTCGGGGCGCAGCGATTCGCCGTCGATGGCCTCGTCGTCATAGATGAGCTCGCGGGTCTGACCGGCGGCCGTGGAGACGGCGCGGGCGCCCTCCTCGGCTTCGGGGTTGCTGGCCGGGGCGGCCGCGGCGAGGCTCGAGAGGGTGGTGGAGAGGGCGATGGACAGGGCAAGGGCGTGGCGTAGGCGCATGGCAGGCTCCTGAATTCGGGGGACCTGGGCTGCAACGCGGGGAGGTGAGCTGATGGTCTCACCGTCGCGAAGAATTCGTGGCGAGGAGATCGTGGGCCGGGTATATCGCCACGGTGCGCACGCTCTTGCTGATTGCGGCCCTGCTCATCGGCTGCGCCGAGAAGCTGCCGGAGTCGCATGTGCTGCCGGTGGTCAAGGCCGAGCAGGCGTTCAGCGAGCGCTCGCTGGAGCGGGGCACGAAGGCGGCGTTCCTCGACAACTTGGCCGCGGCGTCGATTGTGCTCGACCCAGGGCCCGTGCCGGGACGAGCGCACTACGAGGCTCAGAAGGACGTGGGAGCGCGGCTGGCGTGGACGCCGGGTTACGCGGAGGTCTCGCGGGGCGGCGACCTCGGCTACACGACCGGGCTGTACACCCGCTCGCAGGCCGACGGGACGCACTTTGGCCACTACGCGTCGGTGTGGCGCAAGCAGGCGGACGGGCGCTGGAAGGTCGTGATCGACGGCGGCAACCATCATGCGCCGCCGCTGCAGGTGACGGGCAAGCTCGAGTTCCGGGCGGCGCCCGTCAAGGTGAAGCGGAAGCACCGACCCTTGCCGTTGGCGAGCGGTCCAGAGTTGGTCCGCCTGCAGGCGGCCGAGCGGGTGCTGATCTCGGCGTGGGCCAGCGGCGGCAGTGCGGCGCTGGTGGCCCACGGGACCCTCGATCTACGCTTTCTCCCGGCGGACGCGCCGTTGGTGTCCGGGCGCGCGGCGGTCGAGTCGACGCTGACGACCCGGCAAGACACGCTGAGTTTCACGCCGGGCGGGGCGGAGATCGCGAGCAGCGGCGACCTCGGGTACAGCTACGGAACGGCGACCCGCAAGGCCGGGCCCAGCGCGGCCACCTTGGTGGGCGGCTACTTGCGGGTGTGGCGGCGCAGCGAGCGAGGGGTGTGGCAAGTGGCGCTCGAGCTGCACACGATGCCCTCGTCATGACCTGTCCTCGGGGACAGATGCATGCGCCACGCGGGCCGCGAGACCCCTTGACGTAATCGCCCTTCCGTGGCACTGAACACCCCTTCAGACCATGCCGACGTCTCAAGCCGAATCCAGCCCAGAATCCCTGTCTCCGGCGATCCGCGAGCTCCTCTCGATCTTCGAAGGCGAGCTCGCCAAGGTCCAGTTTCCCAACGTCAGCGCCAAGATCCTCGTCGATCTGGCCACCCAGGTCAGCTCCCAGTCCGCGCGTGTCGAGGCCCTCCGCCAGCAGCTCGACGCAGCGCAGGCGACCCTCGCCGAGGCTCAGCAGAAGTTGGTTCGCACCGCCGAGCTCGGCCTCGCATACGCCCGTGTCTACGCGGCCGATGACGCCGAACTGCTGCAACGTCTCGCCGATCTGCAGGTCGGCCCGAACGAGGCGCCGCGCCGCCGCAAGCTCGAGGTCGCCGCCCCCGAGGGCGCGATGCGCCTGCCCGCCAAGCGCGGCCGCAAGCCCAAGAACACGACGTCCGACAGCGAGGTCGACGCGACAGGCAGCTGAGGAATGCGCTACGAAGGGCGGTGCCCGCCGCCTCCCCTCGCCGTCCTTCCTATCGCCAGTACTGCGAGCGCCTCCGTGGCGAGCACCTGCCACTGGCCTTCGTCGACCTCGAGTTGCTGCTTTGCAACGCGGACAACCTGGCCAGCCGGGCCGGTCGCAAGCCGATCCGTCTGGCCTCGAAGTCGATCCGCTGCCGTGAGCTGCTGCGCCGGGTGCTCGCCCACAACCCGATCTTCCAGGGCATCCTCTGCTTCAGCGCGGGCGAGGCCGCACACCTCGCCGCGCACGACTTCCGCGACCTCGTCGTCGCCTACCCCACGGTCGACGCCCACGACATCGCCTCGGTCTGCCAGCAACTCACCCGCGGCGCCCAGATCTGCCTGATGATCGATGACCCCGATCAGCTCGCACCCCTCGTCACCGCAGCTGCACGGCACAAGGTCGAGATCGCGGTGGCGATCGACCTCGACATGTCGACACGCTTTCCCGGGCTGCACTTCGGGGTCCATCGCTCGCCAGTCCACGATGTCCCGGCCGCGCTCGCACTCGCCGACGCGATCGCTCGCAGCCCGGGCCTGCGCCTCGAGGGCTTGATGGGCTACGAGGCCCAGATCGCCGGCCTGCAGGATCACGCCCCCGGGCAGCGTCTCAAGAGCACCGTCGTCCGGGCCCTGAAGGTCCGTTCGCAGCGCGAGCTTCAGGCGCGTCGCGGCGCCGTCGTTCGTGCCCTCACCGAGCGCGGCCATCGGCTCCGCTTCGTCAACGGCGGCGGCACGGGCAGCCTCGAATCAACTGGCGCGGACGAGGTCGTCAGCGAGCTGGCTGCCGGCTCCGGTCTCTACGGGCCGCTGCTCTTTGATGGCTACGCAAACTTTGCCCCGCTGCCAGCGGCAGGCTTCGCCTTGCCAGTCGTTCGCCGCCCGGCCCCGGGGATCTACACATGCTTTGGTGGAGGATGGATCGCCTCGGGCGCTGCCGGGCCCGATCGCTTGCCCCGGCCTTACCTGCCGGCCAGCGCCCGCCTGCTGCCTACCGAGGGCGCTGGTGAGGTCCAGACGCCGATCACCTGCGACGAGCCCCTCGCGCTCGGTGACCCGGTCCTGTTTCGCCACGCCAAGGCAGGCGAGCTGTGTGAGCACGTCCAGGAGTTGGTGTTGCTCGGGCCCGGGGGCACCCTGGAGCGGGTGCCCACCTACCGCGGCGACGGCTTCGCCTTCGTGTGACTCCCTGTTACCATCGCCCGCCGTGTTCGGACGAAGGCCAACGTGGACCAACTGGTCGGGCGCGGTGCGCTGCACCCCGCAGCAGATCGTTCGACCCGCCAGCATCGACGCCTTGATCGGCGTCGTCCGTGAGGTCGCCGCCCACGGCGGCAAGCTGCGCGTGGTGGGCAGCGGCCACTCGTTCTCCGCCGTCGCCGCGACCGACGCGACCATGGTCTCGCTCGACCACCTTCGCGGGGTCGCCGAGCTCGACCGCGAGGGGCGAAGCGCCACGATCCTCGCCGGCACGCCGATCCACGTGCTCGGGGAGCTGCTCGCGGAGCACGGCCTCGCGCTCAGCAATCAGGGTGACATCGACGCCCAGGCGATCGCCGGCGCCGTCTCCACAGGCACGCACGGCACCGGGGCCGCCTACGGCTGCCTCTCGACCCAGGCCACCGGTCTCACCCTCGTCACCGCCGCTGGCGAGCTGCTCTACTGCTCGCCGACGCGCGAGCCCGAGATCTTCAAGGCCGCGCAGGTCTCGCTCGGCAGCCTCGGCGTGCTCGCCCGGGTGCGCCTCCAGCTCGAGCCGTCCTACGTCTTGCGAGATGTCCGCAAGAACATGTCCTTCGAGACATGCCTTACGGACTTCGAGGACAACTGCCGACGCCACCGGCACTACGAGTTCTGGTGGTTCCCGTACAGCGACCAGGTCGCCACCAAGGCGCTCGACGTGGTGCCGGGGCCGGCCCGGCCGCGTTCGCTGGTGAAGCGGGTGCTGGTCGACAAGGTGCTCGAGACCGGCGTCTTTTGGACGATCTCGGAGACCGTCCGCCGGCTCCCCTCGCTGTCGCGGCGGGTCGCCCGATTCTCGTCGGGCATGATGTCCGAGGGCGAGTACGCCGACTACAGCCACCGGGTGTTCCCGAGCCCGCGCGACGTTCGCTTCAACGAGATGGAGTACGCCGTCCCGGTCGAACAGGGGGGCGATTGCCTGCGGGAGATCCGGGCGTTCATCGAGGCGAACAACATCCGTGTCCACTTCCCGCTCGAGTTTCGCGTCGTCGCTGGGGACGACATCTGGCTCAGCCCCTTCTATCAACGCGACTCCGCCGTGATCTCCGTGCACATGTACGCCGGCATGCCCTACGCCGAGTACTTCGCCGGCTGCGAGGCCATCTTCCGCAACCACCGCGGTCGGCCGCACTGGGGCAAGATGCACAACCTCGGCGCCCGCGAGTTGCAGGACATGTACCCGCAGTGGCACCGCTTCCAGGCGCTTCGCCGCCAGCTCGATCCCACCGGTCTGTTCATGAACGACCACCTGACTCACCTCTTCGGCACCTGAGCGCGCGCCGGGCCTGCCCGACGCAGTGATCGTCGCCATGCCTGTCGCGCCTCGATCCACCTCCGTATCGGCCGCGAGCCAGGCGCTGGTCGCGGTCTGCGGCGTGCTCCTGCTCGCGCTCCTGTTCGGCCTTTTGCACGTCGCCTGGCTGCTCGCCACGGTCGCGCTGCCGTCGCAGGCCCGCGGCCTGCTCGAGCTCAGCCTCGCCTCGCTCGGCGCGTACTTCGGTGTCGCGCTGCTGCTCGCTCCGCTCGTGGCCCTGTTCACGCTCCTATTTCCCGGTTTCACCCGCCTCGCGCTCACGCAGCCGTCACGCGCGCTCGCCAGGCTCTCGGCCCTGGTCGTCCTCGAGCTCGGTGGGAGCGCCGTGCTTGTGCGCTGGGCCGACACGCACGACGTGGGGACGACCCGTGGGCTCACCGCGCTCACGCTCGTGCTGGCGGTGCTGGCCGCCGGCCTCGTCCGCATCCTGGCCGCCCGGCGCGTGCCATCGGCCCGCGTCATCGCCAGCGCCCACGGCCTCGCAGGGCTCACGCCGGCCGCGCTCATCGTGGTCCTTCCCGCCAGCTTGCTCGCGCACGATGGCGCCGTCCTCCTCCTCGGCGCCGCGCTGGTGTGCCCGCTGGCGCCGCGCATCGGTCGTCTCGGGTCCAGGCGCGTGCGTGGCCTCCTGCTCGCCCTCGGCGCCCTCGCGCTCGCCTGGACCCTGTTCGGCGAGCGCCGCGTCGCCGGCGTGGCGGCCGTGGTCACGCCGCGCCACGAGGCGCTGCGGGTGTTGACGGCCATCGTCGGTCCGTTTGGCGACCTCGACGGCGACCACGCCTCCGGTCTGTTTGGCGGCCGCGACTGCGCCCCCTTCGACGCCTTTGTGGGCCCGTACGCGGCCGAGATCGCGGGCAACGGCGTCGACGACAACTGCCTGCTCGGCGACCTCGCCGACGATGGGTTGCCGCCGATCCCCGCGTTTGGCCCCGCCTGGCTCGCCGACGCCGATCTCCTGATCATCAGCGTCGATGCGCTGCGCTCCGATCGCATGTCCCTGTACGGCTATCCGCGCCAGACCACCCCGAACATCGACCGTCACTTCGCCGACGCCTACCGCTTCCTCGACGCCTACGCCGAGGCCGACTCCACCCGCGAAACGATCCCGAGCTTGTTGTCTGGCCGCCGCCTCCTCGACGTCCGCTGGCAGGTCGACGACACCGTGGTGCTCGACCCGGGCAACCGCTTCCTGGGCGACTACCTCGCAAACTATCACGCCGTCGGGGTGCTCCCCTTCACCGCCGTCAACATGATCGGCAGCACGCGCCTCGGCCTCGGCGTTCCGATCATCTACAACGATCACAACGGCCGAGGCAGCACCGCCAGCGAGGTCACCTCCGCCCTGCTGAGCACGCACACGACCCTGCCCACGCCGCGGCTGATGTTCGCCCACTACTATGAGCCGCACGAGCCGTACGTCAGTCACGCCGCGGTTGAGCACGTCTCTCCCGCCATCTACGATCAGGAGGTCGCCCGCGTCGACCTCGGCGTCGGCGAGCTGCTCGACAGCCTCGCGGAACGCGGCGCGCTCGAGCGCACCATCGTCGTCCTGACCGCCGACCACGGCGAGGCCTTCAACGAGCACGGTCACCGCTATCACAACGCCCATGTGTTCGAGGAGGACCTGCGTGTCCCCCTGCTCATCCGCGTCCCGGGTCGCCCGGGCGGCGAGATCCACGGCCCCGTCTCCAACACCCAGGTCGCCGCGACCCTGCTCGAGTTGGTCGGCGCACCGCTCCCGGTCCAGCAAGGCCCCACGCTCCCGTCGCTGGTCCCACGCATGCGCGGCGAAGCGCCAAGCTCCCACGACGTCATCGCCAGCGCTCGCGCCGTCAACTTCCCCGGGAAGTGGATGCTCCGGCGGGGTGATACCAAGGTCATCCTCGACATGGACGCCGGGACCGAGCTCACCTTCGACCTCGCCACGGACCCCGGCGAGAAGAAGACCCTCCCTGCCGCCCGCGCCCTCATCGACGGCTTTCGCGAGTACGGACTGGGCGCCGCGCGCTCGCGTGTGCTCAAGGCCATGCTGGTCGAGCCGGGCGAGGCGGACCTCGTCGGCACGCCGCTGGTTCCAGGCCTCACCCTGCAGGGCGTGCGCGCCGAGCGAGTCGACCCGCTCAGCATGCACCCGCGCCTACCGATCCGTCTGCTGGTCCGTGTTCGCTTCGCGCTCGCGGAGCAGCGCCCGGAGTCCTTCGCCTACCGCGTCGAGATCCGCCGCGGCGAGACCACGCTCGCCGAGGTCGACGAGCCGATCGCGGGCGGCCGCGCTTCGCTGCGGAGCTGGCCCGCGAGCGCCACGATCGAGGATGTCCGGGCCTTCAAGCTCCGGCCCAGCGAGCGCGACGCCGAGGTCTTCGTCCATGTCGGCGGGCACACCCTCGCGCTCGGTCGCGTCGATGCCCAGCCGGTCGCCCCGTGATCGCGCCGCGACATCTTGTCCACGCGCAGACGCGCCGCGCTCGTGGCACCCTGCCGGCATGTCGACGCTCCCCCCGGGCCCGCGGATCAGCTTCATCCAGACCGCCCGCTACGCCATGGATCCCTACGGCTATATGATCGCGCTGCAGCGCAAGTACGGCGATCCATTCACCGTGCCGACGCTCAACGGCGTGCTCGTGTTGACCGGCGTCCCCGCCACGGTCCAGCAGATCTTCAGCGCCGAACCCGACACCTTCCTCCCCTTCGGCGCCAAGTCGATCGAGCCGGCTCTCGGCAAGAACTCGCTGCTGGCGATCCACGGGGCCCAGCACCGGCGCGACCGCAAGCTGCTGACGCCCCCGCTGCACGGCGCCCGCATGCGGGCCTACGGCCACACGATCCGCCAGGCCGCCCGCGTGGCGATGTCCCGCTGGCAGGTCGGCCAGCCCTTCCTCATGCAAACCGCGACGCAGTGGATCTCCCTCGAGGTGATCCTCCGCGCCGTCTTCGGCGTGCAGGACGACGCCCACGTCGAAGAGTTCCGCGCCGCGATCATCGAGATGGTCGCGGCCACCGTGCCGAGCATTCTCTTCTTCACGTGGTTGCGCCGGCCCTGGGGCGGACTGAGCCCCTACGTCCGCTTCGCGCGGGCGATGCAGGTCATCGACGCCCTGATCTACGCCGAGATCGCCAGCCGCCGCGTCGAGCAGGGCGCGGACCGTGAGGACATCCTGAGCCTCCTGCTCGCGGCTCGCGACGAGAGCGGCGCGGGCATGAGTGACATCGAGTTGCGCGACGAGCTGCAGACGCTGCTGTTCGCCGGCCACGAGACCACGGGCATCGCGCTCGCCTGGGCCCTCTACTGGCTGCACCGCGATCCCGGCGCGCTCGAGCGTCTGCGCGCCGAGATCGACGCACTCGGCGACGACCCCGAGCCCGACCTGATCGCCCGGCTCCCCTTCCTCGACGCCGTGTGCAACGAAACCCTGCGCCTGCACCCGATCGCCCCCGATGTGCCTCGCATGCTCGCCCGCCCGCTCGAGCTCGCCGGCTACCACCTCGCCCCGCCGGTGGGGGTCGATGTCGCCACGACCCTGCTCCACCGCCATGAGGCGCTGTACCCCGACCCGGACAGCTTCCGCCCCGAACGCTTCCTCGAGCGCCGCTTCAGCCCCTTCGAGTTTACGCCCTTCGGTGGCGGTCACCGACGCTGCATCGGCGCCGCGTTCGCGACCTACGAGCTCAAGCTGGTGCTCGCCACCTTCCTGCGTGAGGCCCATCTGACGCTCGCCGAGCCGGGCGAGGTCCGGCCCGCGCGGCGCAACGTCGTCATGGGGCCCGGCACTGGCGTCCGCATGGTCCTGCGCGAGCGTCGGACGCAGCGCCCGGCGGCCTGAGCTCGTCGCACGAGACAAGGCGGGGCCCGGAAGGCCCCGCCTGCATGGTGTCGCTAGCCGCGTCGGCTAGTCGTTGAGCCGCACGTACTCGAAGTCGACGGGGCGCCCCTCGATGCCCTTGTTCGGCGGGGCGATCCAGTTGGCGAACTTCCCGGGCTCGTAGACCGGCTTCATGATCGAGAGCAAGTAGTCGTTGTCGGCGCTGGTGAGCAGCCAGTTGCGCTGGTTGGCCTCGTACCTGCTGGTGTCGATCAGGTTGCCGGTCGGGTCGAAGCGGTGGTCGGCGTAGATGCCCTGGTGGCGGTGGAAGCGGCGGCTCGGGAGGCTTAGCCGCGTCGGCGAGCCAGCCTCCTCGAGGGTGCGGTTCCACTTGCGGAGCGCGCGCTCGCAGTCGGTCACGTAGCTGTCGCGCAGGACCTCGTTCATGGCGTTGCGCAGCGGGACGTCGCGCTCGGTGAGCGCGCCATTCTCGACCACAGGCAGCCGGTAGGTGCCGGTGAGCGCCTTGTGCTCGTCGTAGCGGTCCTCGCGGTAGCGGCCCTTGAGTCCGGTGGCGAAGAAGTCGGCGGCGTTGCTCGAGATCTCGCCGCCGAACAGGTCGAGGCTGTAGGTGAACCAGTAGTTGATCGTGCGCTGGATGAGGTCGAAGTCGATGCCGCCCTGGCGCCGGATGTCGCCGTCGGGATCTTGCTTCTGCAGCTCGGCCGAGCGCTTGATGATGCGATCCATGCCGGTCTCGCCGACAAAGAGGTGGTGCGCCTCCTCGGTGAGCATGAACTCGGTGGTCCGCGACAGCGGGTCAAAGCCGCTCTGCGACAGCGCGGCGAGCTGATACTTGCCGTCGCGGTCGGTGAACATCGTGAACGCGAAGAAGCTCAGCCAGTGGTCGCAGGGCTGGTTGAAGGCGCCGAGGATGCGCGGTTTGTCGGGGTCGCCCGAGCGGCGCTGGAGCAGCTCGTCGGCCTCGTCGCGGCCGTCGCGGCCGAAGTACTTGTGCAGCAGGTA
>JBGAUO010000086.1:0-19959 GCA_044228605.1 Nannocystis sp.
GCTGGTTGCGGCCGGGTTGGTTGCGGGGGCCGGCTTGGTTGCGGCCGGATTGGTTGTGGCCGGATTGGTTGTGGCCGGACTGGTTGCGGGGGCCGGATTGGTTGCGGCCGGATTGGTTGCCGGCGTGCGGGTCGGGCGGGATCGTGGGCCCGCCGGGGCTGGCCTTTGGGTCATGTCCCTTGGGACCGGTGGGGCGGGCGGGCTTGCGTTCGGCGGCCGCGATGTCAGCGGCGCTGACGAGTCCGGCGGCCGCGAGTTTGGCCTTGAGGTCGAGCATCGAGCCCGGGTTCTATCAGAACTCGCTGGCTCGCGAGGTGGTGGTGTCGCCTTGCAGGAGGTGGATGAAGGCCTGCAGGGAGGTCACATCGATGTCCGTGAGCTCGGTGAAGCGCAGGCCGAGGCCGTGGGCCCGGCCCTCGCGCTGGGTGCCGACGCGCACGACCTCGGCGTCGAGCACGAGCGGGTTTCGGTGGGCGCCGCGGTAGAGGGCGACGCGCAGGGCGCAGCCGATCGGCAGCGGCCGGGCGGTGCGGACGAAGGCGCCGTCGCTCGAGAGGTCGAGGGTCTGGACCGGGATGGTGGCGCCCGCGAGGCGCAGCTCGGAGTCGATGTGCACCTGCGCCCGGGGGCGCGTGCGTCGCTCAGGTCCGCCGTAAGGTCCGCCGTGATACGTGGTGCTCATGAGGGTGACCGCCGGGGTGTGAAACATGCTCAGGATATCACACGATAGGTGTCTCGGGAACATTGTTCCCGTGTGGCGCCAAGGCAACATTGCGGGTCTTCAGGGGGCGTTCCCCGTGACCCTTGCGGGTGTCTGCGCCTGTGCCCGATAGGACGAGTGTCCGGCGTCGCTACGCTTGACCGGTCGGCGATATCGGGTCCATCCTCTCGCCGCTTTGAAGGTCCACCTGATCGGCATCGGCGGCACGGGGATGGGCGCGCTCGCGGGCCTGCTCAAGCAGTCAGGACACGACGTGCGTGGGTCCGATGGGCCGCTGTATCCGCCGATGTCGACGCAGCTCGAGCAGGCCGGCGTGGAGGTGATGACGGGGTTTCGCCCGGAGAACCTCGACTGGGGCCCGGACTGCGTGGTCGTCGGGAATGTGTGCAGTCGTGATCATGTAGAGGTGGTGGCCGCGGGGGCGCGCGGGCTGCCGCTCGAGAGCTTCCCGTCGCTGCTGGAGAAGCTGCTGCTGCCGGGTCGGCGCTCCCTTGTGGTCGCCGGCACCCACGGCAAGACGACGACCTCGGCGCTGCTGACCTGGTTGTTGATCGCGGCGGGCCAGCGGCCGTCGGCGCTGATCGGCGGGGTCTCGCAGAACCTCGGGCGCGGGGCGGTGTACGGCGAGGGCCAGGCGATCGTGCTCGAGGGCGACGAGTACGACACGGCCTTCTTCGACAAGGGCTCGAAGTTCTTCCACTACGCGCCGTTCCGGGCGATCATCACCAGCGTCGAGTTCGACCACGCGGACATCTTCGCGGACCTGGACGCGGTCAAGGCGGCGTTTGTGCGCTTCGCCGGGCTGATCCCGCCGGAGGGGGATCTGGTGGTCTGCGCCGACGATGCCGGGGCGGTCGAGGTCGCGAAGACGGCGCGCTGCGCCGTGACGACGTACCGGGTGCTGGCCGAGGGCGACGACCCGGCGAGCGCGGACTACACGGCGCGGCCGCTGGTCAAGCGCGGCGGCGGGCAGACGCTGTTCGAGCTGTTCGAACGCGGGCAGAGCCAGGGCGAGTGGGCGACCGCGATGGTCGGCGGGTACAACATCGCCAACATCCTCGCGGCGGTGGCGGTGGCGCGCAAGGAAGGCGCGTCGCTGGCGGCGCTGCGCGACGGGGTGCGGCGGTTTCGCGGGGTGCGGCGGCGGCAGGAGCTGCTGGGGATCGCGGCGGGGATCCGGGTGGTCACCGACTTCGCCCACCACCCGACCGCGGTGAAGGTCACGGTCACGGCGGTGCGTCGGCACTTCCCGAACAACAAGCTGCACGTGTGCTTCGAGCCGCGCAGCGCGTCGTCGCGGCGGGCGGTGTTCTTCGACGGCTACGCGGAGGCGTTCGCGGCGGCGTCGCGGGTGTACGTCGGGCCGCTGTTCCACCCGGAGAAGATCCCGGCGGAGCTGCGCCTCGACCCGCCGGCGCTGGCGCGGGCGATCGGTGCGCACGGGGTCGAGGCGGGGGCCTACGCGAGCGTCGACGATCTGGGGATCGCGGTGCTCAACCAGGTCGCGCCGGGCGACACGATCTTGCTGCTGTCGAGCGGGGCCTTCGGCGACCTCGGGAGCAAGCTGCTGCAGGGGCTCGGCGACGCGTTCATGTTTGCGACCGCGGAGGACATGCCGGCGGTGCAGGCGCTGTGTGAAGGTTACGGGCTGGCGCCGACCGAGTTCGATGAGAGCACCGAGACGCTGATCTTGCGCGAGCCGGAGGGCGACGTGGTGGGCTGCTGCAGCCTGAAGGTGGCGGGCTCGCAGGGGCTGCTGTTCAACCTGGCGGTGGCGCCGAGCCGGCGCGGTGAGGGGCTCGGGTGGATCTTGGCGGACGGGACGATCCGCCGCGCGCGTAACCTCGGGCTGCGGGCGATCTACCTGGCGACCAGCGACGCGGCCGACTTCTTTGCCAACCGCGTGGGGTTTGTGCCGGCGGGGACCGATGCCGTGGACCCGCTGCTGCGCGAGAGCCCCCACTTCGCGCCGATCCAGCGCGGCGGCGTGTGCATGTCCTTCGATCCGAGCTGGAAGCCGCGACCGGTGTGATGACGACGGCGGTGTTCTTCGCGTACGCGGGGGTGGCTCTGGCGGCCGGCGTGGTGGTCGTGGTGGCGCGCAGCGCCGCGATGGCTGTGCGGGCGCTGGGGGTGTGCCTGCTCGCGGGGTGCTGTGCGTATGTGCAGATGTTGGCGCCGGTGGTCGCGGCGGCGCAGCTGGTGATGCTGGTGGGCGCCACGGTGGCGGCGTTGCAGCTGGCGGTGGGCGACGAGGTGGTGGCGCGGCGGCGCGTTGTGTCGGGGCTGGCGCTGCTGCCGATCGCGGGGCTGGTGCTGCTGCTGGTCGGGACCTGGGCGCGGCAGTTTGTGTGGGCGGGGCGCGAGCTGGCCGCGGGGACAGGATTTGGCGGGACGGCGGCGGTCGGTCAGGCGTGGAGCGAGGCGCACGCGCCGGCGCTGCTGGCCGCCTTGTTGGCGCTGCTGGTCGCGGCGATCGCCGGGAGCGAGCGCTCGCCAGGTTGAGCGGGCCGCAGATCGGTGGGCATGTGCGGCGTGGGCATCGGTTATAACCGGGCACCCTGATGCTGCCGATCACGCACCTCCTCTACCTCGCCAGCGGGCTCTGTGTGCTCGGGCTGTGCGGGATGACGCTGCGGCGGGCGCCGGGGCGGGTGCTGCTCGGACTTTTGCTGCTGCTGGCGGGCGCGGCGATGGTGTGGGGGGTGTTCGCGCGGGCGTGGGCGAGCAGCGACGGGCAGGTGATGGCGGTGCTGATGGTGACGCTGACGGCGGTCTACGGGGTGCTCGGGGCGGCGCTGCTGCGGGGGCGGGTGTAGATGCAAGGGCAGGTGAGCCTGCTGGCGATCGCCCTGCTGCCGCTGGCGGCGGGGGTGCTGATCGCGGGCTTTGGCCCGGCGTGGCGGCGCTGGTTCGGCGACGAGCGGGCGCTGATGTTGGCCGGGCGGGTGGCGCTCGGCTCGACGCTGCTGGCGGGGATGCTGCTGGCGCTGGCGCTGTACGTGCTGGCGCGGCGGCCCGACCTGGCGCCGGTGCAGGACCTGCTGTGGGCGTCGGCGGGGCGGACGACGGTGCTGGCGCTGCACCTCGAGCTGGGGATGCTGGCGCGGGTGGTGTGCGCGGTGGCGCTGACGATCGCGCTGGCGGTGCAGGTCGCGGCGTTTGGCGATCCGCGGCGGGGGACCGGCGACCTCGGGCGGGCGGCGCTGCTGCTCGGCGGGGTGCTGCTGACGGCGCTGGGGACGACGGTGTGGGGGGTCGCGCTGGGCTGGCAGATCGCGGCGCTGGCCAGCGGGCGTTTGGGACAGGTCCTCGGGGACAGGTCTTCGGGGACAGGTCCTTTCGAGCAGGTGGGCTGGCGGTGGAGCGACGGCGGGGTGTGGCTGGCGGTGCTGGCGATCGCGATCGGGGCGGGGGACCTCGGGCTCGATCTGGTGACGCGATCGGTGCTGTTCGGGGCGCACTCGACCTTGCTGCTCGGCGCGCCGATCGCTGGGGCCGCGCCGGTGACGGTGGCGGTGCTGGGGCTGCTGGTGGCGGTGCTGGGGCGGCTTTGCGGGCTGCGGGCGGCGCTGCGCGGTGAGGCGGCGGCGGGGCGGGCGGCGCTGCTCGGGCTCGGGGCCGGGGCCGGGCTGCTGCTGCTGCTGCGTCTGCACGTGGTGCTGGTGCTGGCGCCGACGCTGATGGCGGGGCTGGTGCTGGTCGCGGGGGCGGGCGCGCTGGGCTTCGCGGTCGCGGGGCTGCGTGCGCGCGGTGACGATGTGCTGGTCCGGGTGGCGCAGGCGCATCTGGGGCTGGCTGTGCTGGCGCTGGGCTTCGGGGCGTGGGTGCCGGCGGCGGGGCTGCTGCTGGCGAGCGGGCTTGCGAGCGCGGCGGCGACGCTGGCGTGGTCGACGGGCGGACGGGCGGGGAGCTCGCTGCGGTGGCTGTGCGGGCTGGCGCTGGCGGGGCTGCTGCCGGGCGGGCTGGCGCTGTGGGCGGGGGAGATCGGCGGCGCGTCGTTCACGTACATGAGCGCGTGGAGCCCGTGGCTGAACTGGGCGGCGGCCGGGCTGGTGGGGTGCACGCTGCTGGCGATCGCCGGGTCGATGGGACATGTCCTGCGGGACAGGTCCTCGGCGACAGGCGGGCCGGAGCTGGCGCTGGCGGGTGGGCTGCTGACGGCGGGAGCGCTGGTGATCGGGGCGATCGATGTGCCCGGGGTGGTGGCGTCGCTGCGGGTGTGGCTGTGGCCGGAGTTCGCGGCCAGCTGGCTCTTGCGCGACGAGTTTGGGCTCGGGCCCCTGCCGCAGTTTCGCGCCGAGGAGGCGCGCCTGGGGGCGCTGGTGGTGGTGGGTGTGGCGGCGCTGGGGTTTGGGCTGGCGCCGCGCTTGCGGGGGTGGGCGCTGCGGCTGCCGGCGTTGGCGGGTTCTCCCGGCGCGTGGTTGGCCCGGCGGGCGCGGGCGCTGCTGGCCGGGTTGCACGAGCTGGGCGAGCGGCGGGTGCTGGGGCTGTTGCTCGGGCCGGGCTCGCCGGGCGTGGCGCGGGCGCCCGGGCGTGGGGATCTGCAGGCGGCGCTGGTGCTGGCGCTGCTGGGGGCGGTGGCGGTGCTGGCGGCGGTGTTCGCCAACCCGGACGTGGTGCAGGTCGGGCCGACGCGGGTGTATCCGGTCGATGTCGGCGGGCTCAATCCGGCGCTGCTCGGGTCGAAGCGCGGGGGCAAGGGCGCCGCGGGGAGCAAGCTGGCCCCTGGGACAGGTGATGGGGCTGGGCTGGCCCCTGGGACAGGTGATGTTGCGGGGAGTAAGCTGGCCCCTGGGACAGGTGATGGGGCTGGGCTGGCCCCTGGGACAGGTGATGGGGCTGGGAGCAAGCTGGCCCCTGGGACAGGTGATGTTGCGGGGAGCGGGCTGGCCCCGGGGACAGGTGATGTTGCGGGGAGCAAGCTGGCCCCGGGGACAGGGGCTTCGCGGTGATGGGGCTGGTGGATCTGCGGGTGGTGCTGGGGGTGCCGCTGCTCGGGGCGTTGCTCGTGGGGCTGGCGCCGGAGCGCTGGCGGCGGGCGCTCGGCGGCGGGGCGGCCGGGCTCACCTTGCTGGTGGCGGTGCTGGTGGCGGGCGCCGAGCCGGCGGGGCTGGAGATCCACGCGCCGTGGGTCGCGTCGCTCGGGCTGTCGTTCTCGCTGGGGCTCGGGGCGCTCGGGGTGCCGGGGCTGCTCGTCACCTGTCTGATCGGCCAGGTCGCTGCGCTGGCGCCGGGCGGCTCGCGGGGGTCGATCGCCGGCGGGCTGGTGCTGCAGGCGGTCGTGCTGGCCGGGCTGATGGCGCGCGATCTGGGGCTGCTGGTGGCCTGCTACGGGCTCTTGGCGCCGCTGGTGGCCGGGCTCGTCGGCGGGGGGACCTCGCCGCTGCGGGTGCGGGCGGCGCAGGTGGTCGGCTTCTATCTGTCCCTTGGGACAGCCTTGTTGCTGCTCGCGGTCGGGGCGCTGGCGGTGGCGCATCACGACGCGTCGGGCGGGCAGTGGAGCCTGGAGCTGACGGCGCTCGGCGGGCTCTTGCTGCCGGCGCAGGCGGAGGCGGCGATCGCCGTGGCGCTGGCGCTGGCGGGGGCGCTGCTGCTGGGGCTGTGGCCGCTGCACGGGTGGTTGATCGCGGGGATCGGGGCTGCGCGGCCGGGGACGGCGCTGCTGCTGGCGGGGGCGGTGCGCTGGCTGGGGCTCGACCTGCTGCTGCGGGTGTGGCTGGTGGTGACACCGGCGGGCGCGGCTGCGCTGGCGCCGGCGATCGCGTGGGTGGCGGTGCTCGGGGCGGTGTACGGGGCGCTGGTGGCCCGGGCCGAGCCGGATGCCCGGCGCGCGGTCGGCCTGGCGGGGCTGGTGCCGGCGGGGCTGCTGGTCCTGGGGCTGGTCGGGCAGCACCACGAGGGGGTGCTCGGGGCGCTGGCGCTCGGGCTGACGCTGTGCCTCGGCGGCGGGGCCGGGCTGCTGGCGGCGGAGGCGGGGCCGGGTCTGCGTCGGCTCGGCTCGCTCGGGATGCTGCCGGTGCCGGGGCTGGTCGGGCTGGTCGGGGCGGCGCTGGTGCTGATCGGCACGGCGCGCTTCACCGGGCTGACGCTCGCGGGGCAGGGGCCGGGTGTCGCGCTGGTCGGGCTGCTCGCGGTGCTGCTGTCGCTGCGGGCGCTGGCTGAAGGGACAGGTCGTGAGGGACATGTCGCAGAGGACAGGCCCAGCGTCGGCGCGTGGCTGCGGGTGGCGGCGCTGCTGCTGCCGTTGGTGGCGCTGGGGGTGTGGCCGGGGTCGGGGCTGCGGCAGGTCGAGGCGGCCGGGGGCGCGGCGATCGACGCGGCGACGCGGCGACGCTGCGAGCGGGCCTTGAGTCCGGCGCAAGGACCGACACCGGCGCCAGCGGAGGCGAGCGAGGGCTGCGCGCAGCCGCTGCGGGCGCTCGAGCAGCGTCAGCGAGGTGGGCCGTGAACGGGCTGGAGTCGGCTCTGGCGCCGCTGGTGATCGTGGCGATGTGGGCGCTGCTCGTGCCGCTGGCGGGGGTCGGGGCGCCGAAGTGGTCGCGGGTGGTCGCGCTCGCGGGGGTCGGTCTGGCGCTGGCGGCCGCGATCAGCCTGGTCGCTGAGCCGAGCCTGGCGGTCGGGGGGAGCCTCGCCGGGGAGGCGCTGGTGGTCGATCGGCTCGGGCTCGGGCTGGACCTGGTCGTGCTGGTGGCGCTGGCGGTGCTGCTGGCGGTGTCTGGGCCGGGGCCTGGGTCGCGTCAGGGGCTCTTGCTGCTGGCGGGGGCAGGGGCGCTGCTGTGCGTGCACGCGGGCGACCTGAGCACGCTGGTGGCCGGGCTCGAGCTGGCGTGTGTGGCCACGGGGGCGCTGCTGTGGTTGGAGCGCGGGGCGGCCCGCGGGGCGGCGCAGGCGGGCTTCACCTGGCTGATCGGACAGGGGCTGGCGGCGGGCTTGCTGTGGCTCGGGCTCGGGCTCGTGTACGGGGCGACGGGGACGACGCGGCTCGCCGAGCTGGGGGGGCGCGTGGGGGCGGTGTTCCTGCACTGGGGCGCGAGCGCGGTGCAGGCGGCGGTCGATCTGCTGCACAGCAGCGAGCCGCTGAACGCGTCGCTGCTGGCCTACTCGCGCGACGCGGCGGTGCACGGGGCGGCGCCGGCGATGTTGTTGATCCCGGGGATCGGGCTGACGCTGGTCGGGCTGTTGGCGCGGCTCGGGGTGGCGCCGCTGCAGCTCGGAGCGGCGGCGGTGGTGCAGCGAGCCGGGGTGCTCGGGGCCGGAGCGGTGCTGGTGCTGGTGCGGGTCGGGGCGGTAGCGGCGATCCTGCGGCTGCTGGTCGCCGTGTTGCACGCGCCGCGCATGGTCTACGCGCCGTACGGCTGGGGCACGGGCGCGGGGGTAGTGGGTGCCGTGAGCGCGGTGGTGGGGGCCGTGGCGGCGGCGCGGGCGGTCGACCTGCGGCGCCTGCTGGCGTGGGCGTGGGTGGCCCAGGCCGGGTTGCTGCTGCTCGGGATGCTCGGGGCGGCCGATTTTTACGCGCACGCGGGGGCGCGCTCGGGCGGGCTGCGGATCTCCGACCACGTCGATTGGGGGCAGAGCGCGGGCGATGCGGCGGTGGCGGCGGTGCTGCTGGGCCTGGCGATGCACGTGCTGGCGACCCTCGGGCTGCTGGCCGGGCACGCGGCCCACGAGCGCGGGCGCGGGCTGGCCGACTACGCGGGGCTCGGCCGGCGCGCGCCGGTCTCGGGAGTGGCGCTGTCGCTGTGCCTGCTGGGCCTCGCGGGCGCGCCGCCGACGGGGGCCTTCGTGGCGCGGCTGGGCCTGCTGCAAGCTGGCCTGGAGGACAGCAACCTGCTGGTCCGGGGGGCGCTCGCGGCGGGCGTGCTGGGCGGCGCGGCGCTCGCGGGCGCGTGCCTGCGGGTGCTGGCGCTGGTGTGGTCGACGCCGGCGGGGGAGCCGGTGATGGGGCGAGGTTGGGCGCGCGGGGCCCTGGTCGCGATCGCGGCCGGGTTGTTGGCGACCGGTCTCTTTGGACAGGTGGTGATGCAGGCCGCGCAGGCCGCGGGCGCGGGCGCCGGTCTGGCCCCGGGTAGCGCGGCGCGGCGCGAGTGGCTGGGGGCGGGCGCAGGGGACGGGGTCGAGCCGCGCCCGTGAGCGGAGCTCGCGGCGCAGGCTTCATGTAGGCTTCATGGTGGCGTGCCAGGCTCGCCGCGTGATGAGCCCGAAATCCTGTCTCGTGAACCTTGTCTTCCCGGTGACCCTCGGCCTCGCTGCGGGGGTGATGACCGGCGCTTGCACGTCGTCGGGGCCCTGCACGCGTGATGCGAGCTACCAGCCGACGATCGATCCCGCGGAGTTTGTCGCGCAGATCGACAACCCGCTGTTTCCGCTGGTGCCGGGCACGGAATATACCTACGAAGGCGACGGCGAGACGGTCAAGTACGTGGTCACGACGGAGAAGAAGCAGATCCTCGGGGTGACCTGCGTGGTCGTCCATGACACGGCGTACGTCGACGGTGAGGTGATCGAGGATACCTTCGACTGGTTCGCGCAGGACAAGGACGGCAACGTCTGGTACTTCGGCGAGGACACCAAGGAGTACGAGGGCGGGAAGGTGACGAGCACGGAGGGCTCGTGGCAGGCGGGTGTCGACGGGGCGCAGCCGGGCATCGTGATGCACGCGACGCAGCCGGCGGCGGGCGTCACCTATCGCCAGGAGTACCTGGCGTGTGAGGCCGAGGACATGGCCGAGGTGACGAGCGTGGGCGAGGCGGTGTCGGTGCCGTTTGGAGACTTCACGGATTGCCTGAAGACGCGGGAGTTCACGCCGCTCGAGCCGGAGCTGGACGAGGCGAAGTACTTCTGCGAGGGCGTGGGCCTCGCGCTGGTGGTCGACAACAAGACCGGCGCGCGCGTCGAGCTCATCGACGTGGTGATGCCCTGAGGAATGGAGGGACTGTTCATGCAAGCACACACGATCATCATCGGGGCGCTCATCGGCGTGTCAGCGTCGTTCACGGTCATGGCCGCGCGGCCGGCGGTCCCGCAGGCGGTGCAGGTCGCGATCGCGCGGCTGCTCGGCGACGCTGCGGGCAAGGTCGAGGTCGAGGACGGGAGATACGAGGTGTCGGCGGCGACCCGGCTGGAGGTCGTGCTCGACGCCCGCGGGGTGGTCGAGGAGGCCGTGGTCAAGCTCCCGCTCGCGCTGGTGCCGGCGCCGATCGTGGCCGCGGCCCGGGCGGCGCTGCCAGGCGGGGCCCGGCTGGAGGAGGCCGAGCTGCTGATCCGCGGGTCCGCGCTGCTCTACGAGATCGAGGCGCGGACCCCCAGCGGGGAGGTCGAGGTGGTGCTCGACAGCGCGGGCAAGGTCGTCTCGCAAGCGACCGAGCCAGGCGACGAGGACGGCGCGGCCGAGGATGATTGACGAGCGACCGGCGCCGACGCTCCGCGCCTGGCGATCAGGATCGCCCGGGGTGGCGGGGCACCACACGCCGCCCCCGGCGGGTTAGACTGGCGCTGGCTCCTCCAGCAGCGGTGTGACGGTGGACCCGGTGATCAGCGCACAGCACTCCGAGACCTTCGCCGCCACGCTCGCTGCCACCGGCCCACCAGCGGCGGTGCCCGGGCAGGAGGTCGAGGTCGGGGCCGGGACGGTGCTGGCCGGACGCTATCGGCTCGTGCGGCTGGTCGGGCGCGGCGGGATGGGATCGGTGTGGGAGGGCGAGCACCTCACGCTGCACACGTCGGTCGCGCTCAAGTTGATCAACCCCGGCTCCGCGGACGAGCGGGCCCGGGCGCGCTTCCTGCGAGAGGCGCAGGCGGCGGCGGGGCTCCGTAGTCCGCACGTGGTTCAGATCTTCGACTACGGCGTGCACGACACGACGCCGTACATGGCGATGGAGCTGTTGGCCGGGGAGACGCTGGCGGCCCGTCTCGAGCGCGAGGGACGGCTGTCGCCCGCGATGACGCTCGAGTTCACAACGCACGTGATCCGGGCGGTGGCCCGCGCGCACGAGGCCGAGCTGGTCCACCGAGATCTCAAGCCGGAGAACATCTTCATCGTCGCGAGCGACGCCGGTGAGGTGCTGAAGGTGCTCGACTTCGGGATCGCCAAGGCGATGGCGGATGATTCGGTCGATGTGCGGACGCGGACGGGGGCGATCGTCGGGACGCCGTTCTATATGAGCCCCGAGCAGTTGACGGCGTCGTCGCGGGTCGACGGGCGCGCGGACCTGTGGTCGATCGCGGTGATCGTGTACGAGTGTCTGCTCGGCCGACGACCGTTTGCGGGCGAGAGCCTGGCGGAGATCGTGGTCGCGGTGATGACCGGGGCGCCGCCTGTGCCGTCGGCGCATGGCGTCGTGCCGGCGGGCTTCGACGCGTGGTTCGCTCGCGCGACGCTGCGAGATCCGGACGCGAGGTTCCAGAGCGCATCAGCGTTGCTGGAGGCGCTGACACCGATCCTCCGCGGAGGTCAGGGGACCGTCGAGCAGGTCCTGGCCGTGCCGTCGCGTTCGCGCCGCGGAGGGCGGTGGTTGGTGCCGGTGGCTGTGCTCACGGTTGCGACGGTTGCGACGCTGGTTGCGGTTGGGCTATGGCGCGAGCCGGGCCCGCCCGCCGCCGACGGTGACCGCGTGCCGGTGCCCGTCGCGCGCCCGGTGGACCCGAGCCCGCTGGCAGCACCACCGGTCGTGTCGCCGCCGCCGAGCAACGAGACGGCCCCGCTCACACCACCTTCGCCCAACCCGGAGAGCGAGGCGAAGCCGATCGGCAGCAAGCGCGCCAGCCCGCCCCGCAAGCGTGACGCCCCGTCGGGCAAGGGCTTCGACGTCAAGGAGCTGGAGTACTGACGCATGCGCTGGCTGCTCACCCTGTTGCTCGCGGCGCCGGTGGCCGCTCCGGCGACCCCGCCGGCCGGGGAGGAGGCCCTGCAGGCGCTGCCGCAGGCGGAGCAGAACGATCGTCGGGCGCGTGAGGCGTGGCGCCTGGGCACGCTGGCCTATGAGGAGGGGCGCCTGGGCGACGCGATCCGGCACTTCGAGGAGACGTACCGCTACTCGGGGCGCTCCGGCCCGCTGTTCTCGCTGGCCCAGGCCCACCGCCACCGCTACGAGAACGAGGGCGACCCGCGCCAGCGACACCTGGCGATCGTTCGCTTTCAGCAATATCTGGAGGTCGACCCGAAGGGCAGCCGCAAGGTTGAGGCGGAGCGTTACCTCGCCGAGCTGCGGCCGCTGTCCGAGCTCGAGGGCCTCGGCGAGCCGCGGATCGCTACGCGGATCAGCCTGTCCTCGGCGACTCCGCAGGCGACGGTCCGCATCGACGACGGCGCGTCGCAGCCGCTCCCGGTGACCCCGGATGTCGCGCCGGGCTCGCACCAGGTGGTGGTGCGCGCTCCGGGCTTCGACGACTGGACCCGCACGGTGGTGGTCCCGGAGGGCTCGACGGTGTCGCTCGAGGTGCGGCTGCACGAGCGCGCGGCGAGGCTGGCGGTCACCGGGGCCCCGGACGCCGACCTCTACGTCGACGGTCAGCGTGTGGCCCGGCTGCCGGTGGCGAGCGGGGTGACGCTGGTGCCGGGTGTGCATCAGATCGGCGTGGCCCGACCCGGGCGAAGCCTGTGGATCCGGGAGGTCGATCTGGGGCGCGGGGAGGCGCGCAGCCTGAGCGCATCGCTCGAGGTGACCAGCCAGCGCAAGGTCGCGTGGGTGGCGATGGCGGGCGGTGGTGGGGCGGTGGTGGCTGCCACGACCATGATGGGGATCGCCTTGCGGGCGCAGGCTCAGGCGCGGGCGATCGCCGACCGGCGCGAGGCGCAGTCCGTCACCCTCATCGAGGAGACCCAGCGCCGCGAGTTGGTCGCGCGGCGGGACACTCTGCGCAACGCCGCGGTCGGGGTGGGTGTGACCGGCGTGGCTCTGGTCGTGACCGGTGTGCTCCTGTATTTCCTCGATCGGCCGCCGGTGGCGTCGCAGCTGCACCGGCCTGAGCGGCGGGCCGCGACGCTCGTCGGCGGGGTGGAGGCTCATGGACACTACGCGGGCGCCGCGATTCACGGGAGGTTCTAGTGCGCGCGGTGTCCAGCGCGTTGGGGCTGGTGCTCGTGGGGGTGGGCTGTCGCGCGTTCACCGATCCACCGCTGGACCTGTGTGGGAATCGGGTGGTCGAGGCCGGGGAGGATTGTGACGACCCGGACGACCCGGCGTGTGGCCCGGCGAGCGTGGCGGCGGCGTGCCGCTATGTTTGCGAACCGGACGAGGTGGGTGCTGGCTGCGCGACGGGGCGCGTCTGCGGCGAGGACGGGATCTGTCGCGCACCGGCGGGCAGCTTCGCTGGCGAGACGATCGTGATCGAGGAGGCGGGGGCGCGTGTGATCGAGATCGGCGATCTCGACGGGGACGGCCGCGCCGATCTGATCGTGCCGACGGTGGAGGTCGACAGCACCGACGTCAAGGTGATCTACCTCGACGCCGGAGCGGCGCCGGTGGTCGTCACGCTGATCGAGTCGATCGTCGCGGTCGTCGCGGTCGGCGATCTCAGCGGTGATGGGCTCGCGGACATCGTGATGGTTCCCGAGTCGGAGATGTTCCCGCCCGAGGGCGCGTCGACCCGGCTGTCCTTGTGGACAGGGCGAGCGGATCGAACCCTCGCGTTTGGCCACTTCGCCACGTTGCGGAGCGGGGGACGCGATGGACGTCTGCTCGCGCCAGTCAGCGCGCCGGACCGGGTGCTCGAGCTGGTCACGCCGACGCTGACACGGCGCTGGTCGAGTCAAGATGTGGAGGCCCAGGAGGTGCCGGCGGTCGGTGCTGGTGGCCCGAGCCTCGGCGCTGCGATCGCGATCGCGGACCTCGACGGGGGCATGTGTGCGAGTGATGACGGGGCGGACGTGCCGATGCCGGAGGTCGCGTTCGCGTCGCTGGCGGACGTGGCGGTGCGGCTGATCTCGACCTGCGGCGGCGGCGGCGAGTTTGCGGCGTTGTCGCCGGTGCTGCTGCCTCCGGGGCGCCGCCTGGGGGGTGCTGGTGCGTTCTTCGCGGTGGCCGACGCGGACCCTCATGTCGACCTGCTGGCCCAGGACGAGGCGGGCGCGGTATGGCTGGCGCACGGGGTCGGCGACCGCAGCTTCCATGGATCGACGCCGGTACCGATCGCGGCGGGGGATGGCCGCTTCGACGCGACGCCGCTGGTCCCGGCGTCCGTGGGCGTCGGCGAGTTGCTCGCGGCGGCGGACTACGACGACGACGGGCGCCTGGAGCTGGTGACACGGGACGCGTATCTGCCTGAGCCGGAGCTGTGCTCGGCCGACACGTGCGAGCAAAAGCCGTGGCCCGCGCCGCTGCTGCATGCGGCGACGGTCGACCTCAACGGGGACGGCGCGCTGGACCTCGCCACCACGCAGGAGGACACGCTGACGGTGTTCCTCGGCGGCCCCGTGAACCCGCAGGACTTCGAGGCGCACGCGCAGGAGTTTCGTGGTCCGCTCGGCGAGGTCGTTGTCGGCGATCTGAACCGCGATACCATCGAGGACATCGCCTTCATCGAGGTCGATGAGGATGTCAGCGACGGTGCGAGCGAGTGGATCGTCGTGCAGTACGGCGGTGTCACGGGGGCGGTCGAGCGATTCGGCCCCTTCGTGACGATCGAGGCGCTGGTGGTCGAGCGCGGGGTCACGATCGTGGCCCGCGTGATCGACGAGGAGGGGCGGGCCGCCGGGGCGTTTGTCCGGCCGGGTTTCGGCGAGCATGACTTCGGGCTGGTCGCGCGAAACCCCGTGATCGTGTCGGTCGATCCGCCGACTGGCCCCGGGCTCGCGGTGATGGCGGTCGCCGTTCCTTCAGGCGAGTCCAGAGAGGTGCTCGCGGGGCTGGGATTCGCGGGTGGCACCCTGTCTCCGCACGATGTGAGCGTGGGTGATGCGCTCGCGCTCGCCGGCGGCGGCGGGCTTCATGCAGTCACCGCGGCGATCGATGTTGACGGTGATGCGGTCGACGAGGTGCTCGTGCTCGGGCGCGGCCAGGGCGGCGAGGGCGGCGTGTGGCTCGCGGGTCTGGACGAGGGTGGTGGGCGTTGGCGGGTCCGGGAGGCCTTTGCGTACGGCCCTGGTTTCGCGCGCCAGCCAAACGACCGCTTTGACGCGCCCGGCCCGGCGGGGGGAGGTCCGGGTTCTGATGTGGCGGTCGGGGACGTCGACGGCGACGGCGATCTCGACGCGATCGCCACGACCGATGCGCCGCGCCCCGCGGTGGTCGTGTTTCGCAATGAGGGGGGGACGCTGACGCTCGCGGGCGCGCACACGCTGAGCGGGCCCGAGGCGTTCGAGGTCGCCCGGATCAAGCGGTGGCATGCCGATGAGGCCGGTGTGGCGCGCTGGTTGGTGGCGGGGGCCGACGGAGTCGGTGTGGCGACGATCGACCTTGAGGCGGCAAGCATCGCGGTCGAGCTGCAGTTCGAGGAGCCGACACAAGCCATCGCGGTGGGCGATGTCGATGGCGACGGCCTCCTCGATCTCATCCAGGCGACGGAGGAGGAGATTCTCGTGCGTATCGCGGACGAGCAGATCGGTCCAGCTGGCGCAGAGCCATGAGCGTGGTGAACGGCGGGCTCGACCGACGATGTCGCGAGCGGTTAAATGGAAGAGGGCGCTCCCTGCCGGGGGCGCCCCTTCGGGCCGTCGCGGTGGTGTGGCCTAGAAGCGGCCGCCGATGACCAGGCCGCCGCCGCCGAGCGGGTTGGCGTTCGGGCGGACGTTGACGTTCTTCGAGACGCGCAGGCCGTACTCGTTGATGATGCGGTTGCGGCGACCGTCGCGGACAAACATCGCCGTGCCGATGACGCCCATGAGGAGGCCGGCGCCCTGCAGCGAGCCCGCGACGGCGAGCGAGTAGTCGTCGGTCGCGTACTTGGTGTGTTCCATCGCCATGAAGGGGCCGGCGACCGGGATGAACATGTCGCGGGAGAGCTCGCGACAGCGACCGGGGTTGTTCATGCCGGGACAGCGATCGTAGAGGTCGGCGGCGTTGCTGGCCGTGAGCAGGTACGAGACGCTGAAGACGATCCAGCCGGTGATCATCAGGCCCTTGCGGCGGGGCAGCGGCTTGAGCTGCTTGTAGGGCTTGTAGGGCTGGGCCTGGGTGACGACGCGGGTGACGACGCGAGGCGGGGGCGGGTAGGTCGGCGCGGCGTAGGTCTGCGGGTAGGTGACCGGCGGGGTGTAGGGCTGGGCGACCACGGAGCCCGAGGTATTCGGCGAGGTGGTGGTCGTGGTGCTGCTGGTGACGGTGGGCGTGGTGTCGGCGCTGACGTTTTGGTTGACGTCGGCCTTGGTCTGCGGCGAGGCGTCACCCTTCGGCTGGGCCGAGACCTGGATCTGCGGCTGCACGAGCACCTGGATCTGCGGCATCATGTTGATCGAGCCGGGGCTCAGGGGCAGCGGACCGCCGGGCAGCGGCTGGAGCTGCTGCGACTGGGTCTGGGGGCCGCCGGGGCTGAGCTGGGTCTGGGTGCCCGGGGCCTGGGTCTGCTGGGTGCTGGTGATGGGGGTCTGGCCGGGGACGGGCTGCGGCAGCGGGGCCTCGGGAGCCGCGACGACGGGGCCGATCGGGAGGGCTTCCTGGGCCGCGGCGGTGGCCGGGACGAGCAGACCAGCGATGACGAAGGGGGAGACGATTCGAGCGAGGAGAAGACGGTTCCGCAGCATGGCGTGGGCCCTACCTTCGGGGGATCTAACGAATGGGCTGGCCGATTTGGCCCCGCCCAGACCGGAATCACTGTGGCAGATGCAGAACGAGGCGACCAGACAAAAAGTCATAAACTTGCGCGGCGTCGCAGGCGCAAAACAGTCACACGCGGGCTCTCTCGACCGCGTTTGGCGCGGCGTTTCGGGCCGGGGGCGGATCGTGACGAATCGTCAAAGCGCTGATAGCGGCGAGGATTACGGTGTTTGGGGGCGATGGGGGTGAGCCACCGCAGGCCCCCTGTGCCCGTTCGCTGCACAGGGGCGGTCCGGCGCGGGCGATCGGACGGGCGGCGGACGTCGCGGCTCACTCGAAGCCGGGGGCGTAGATGGCGGCCCACTGGCGGGGGCGGACGATCGCGTGGTCGACCATGGTGCGGTCGGCCTCGGCGATCAGGGCGGCGCCGGCGAGGCCGCCGATGCACTCGCCCTTGCGTCGGCGAGCGCACGCGGCGTGGAGGATCATGTTGGCGGCGTCGAAGCTGGTGATGGCGACGTCGAGGTGGGTGATGGCCTGGTGGCGCGCGCCGGTGCGGGCCGCGATGCCGGCGCGGATCAGGGCTGCGGCCGCGGCCGAGTCGCGGCGGTTCTCGCCGTCGAGGTCGAGCTGGCTGGCGTCGCGCTCGGCGGCCGCGAGCAGGACAGTCTCGGCGTGGGGTTGTTCGCGTGCGGCGGCCAGGGCGGCGGCGGCTCGCAGCTGGAGGCCGAAGATGCGGAGAAACTGCCAGTGAAGGATGTGCGAGCCTTCGACGGCGGCCCACTGCTCCGAGAGGCGCTGCCAGGCGCGGCCGCTGTGGCCCTCGTAGAGGTCGCAGAAGGTCTCGATGACGAGGGCGAGCATGTGCTGGAAGTGGAAGCCGTCCTGCGACCAGCGGCGGATCGCGGCGTGGACGCGGTCGCGGGCGCCCTGGATGTCATCGCTGGCGAGCAGGGCGGCGCCGGAGAACAGGCAGGCCCAGACCTCGCCGTAGAGGTCGCCGGCGTCCTCGGCCTCGCGCAGCCAGGCGTGCGAGCGTGAGGCGAGCTCGCCGATGTGGCCCATCATCATGAGCGATCGGTGGGCGGACATCTGGGCGATCGAGACCTCCCAGGCTGCGCCGGCGCAACGCTCGTGGAGGAGGAGGAGGCCGGGCTCGAGCATCTGGAGGCTCTGCTGCCAGCGGCCGAGGGTGAACTGGGCGACGCCAGAGAGGATGTCGGTGAGGGCGACGAGGTAGGGGTCGCCGAGATTGTCGGCGATCTTGCGCGCCTCCTTGATGAAGGTGGTGCCGCGCGAGACGGAGTTGTTGGTGCCGCGCGAGATCATCATCATGCCGACGAAGGCGAGGCCGCGGGCGATGCGGCGGGGCTCGCCCGCCTGCAGGGCGAGCAGGAGGCCGCGGAGGACGAAGCTGTAGCCGCGGACGGGGTCGACGAAGGCGAGGCCCTTGCCTGCGGAGAGGCAGACGTCGGTGCGGAGCAGCTCGGCGGGGGGGATGTCGGCCTCGGTGGTGCTGCGGAAGTTGATGCCGCGCAGGCTCAGCTGGGTCGACCTCGTGATGATCGACATGTTGGCGCGGCTGGGGGTCGGCGGGTACGAGAGGCCGACCTCGCTGAGCACCGGGCGCAGCAGCTTGACGCCCTCGTCGATGCGGCCGCTGACGAGGAGCTGCTCACAGGCGCGGCGACGCAGCTCGAGGGCGAGGCTCGGGGCCTCGTCGGCGGCGGCCGCGAGGTAGAGCGGGGCCGCCTCGCCGCAGCGACCGGCGAGCACCAGCGTGTCGGCGCGCAGGCGCAGGAGGTTGTGGCGGGGCGCCGTCGGGTCGGTCCAGGCGTGGGCGAGGCGATAGAGCTCGGCGGCGCGGTTGAAGGCGAGGGCGGCCGCGGCACGTTCGGCGGCGATGCACGCGAAGTGGACGGCGCGCTCGCCAGATCCAGCGGCGTGGAAGTGGTGGGCGGTGACCTCGGGGTCGCCGCCCGCGCGCTCGAAGGCGAGGGCGAGTTGGCGGTGGTGGATGACGAGCTGCTGCGGATCGACCTGGGCCAGCACGGTGGCGCGGACGCGGTCGTGGTAGCACTCGACGGTGTCCGCGTCGCGGGCCCCGTGGGTGCGCACGAGGTGCTGCGAGCGGAGGATGCCGAGCGCGGTGTGGTCCTCCTCGCCGAGGCCAGCTGTCCCGAAGGCCAGGTTCTGCGGGACCGGCCGGCCGGCGACGGCGACGACCTCGAGCAGGCGCCTGGCGGCCGAGGGGAGGCCGTCCAGGCGGGTGAGGACGAGCTGTTCGAGCGAGATCTCGCGCTGGTCGCCGAGGCGCCGCGAGTGGACTGCGTGGCGCACGAGCTCCTCGACAAACAGCGGGTTGCCCTCGGACTCGAGGGCGATGCGGGCCGCCTCGGCGAGGGCGGGGCCGTCGTTGCGGCCCATGCGGAGCAGCGCGAGCTGTTCGGCCTGTTTGTGACCGAGGGGCGGGATGAACAGGTTGCGTACGTCGCCGCGCATGCCGGGGCGCTCGTAGAGGCGCTGGAGCTCGCGGAGCATCGGCGATGCGGCGCCCTCGTCGCTGCGGTAGGAGCCGATGACGAGCAGCGCGGGGGCGTCGGGCGGGGTGACGATGTCGGAGAGGAGGCGGGCGCTGTCCTCGTCGCCCCACTGCAGGTCGGCCATGCGCAGGACCAGCGGGCGGCGGTCGGCGATGCGGGCGAGCAGCTCCTTGAGGCCGCGGAAGGCCCGACGGCGGGCCTCCTGCTGATCGGGGCCGTCGAACACGCGCTGGGGGGCGTCGGCGACGAGTTGCACGCGCGCCAGTACGGGGAAGAGGCGGGTCAGCTCGTGCACGTCGCGGGGCATGAGCGCGGCGGCCTCGACCTGCGGCAGGCGACGGAGGTAGTGGGTGAGGGAGTCGACGACGGAGTCGAAGGCCTTGAAGGGGACTGTCTCGCGCTCGTAGCAGCGGCCGTGCAGGACCACGGCCTCGCCGCCGCGGCGCAGCGAGCCGAGGAAGTGATCGATGAGGGCGGTCTTGCCGATGCCGGAGCCGCCGTGGACGTAGACGGTGACCGGGGTGCCCTTGCTGCTCGCGTCGTAGGCGTCGTGGAGGGCGGCGAGCAGGTCCTCGCGGCCGATGAGCGCCGGCGCCTGGGTGCTGGGGCCGCTCGGCGGGCGGCGGGGGAGCGGGGCGCCCTGAGCCGCTGCGGCGCGGGTGAGCACGTCGGTGCCCGTGAGGCGGGCGGTCGGGTCGCGCCGGAGGAGGCCCATGCACAGGTCGGCGAGGTCGGCGGGGGCGGCGGGGGCGAACTCGTGGACGTGGAGCGGGTCGTGCTGCTGCTTGGCGGCGAGGATCTTGAGGGTGGTGCCGATGAAGGGGAGGCGGCCGGTGAGCGCCTCGTAGAGCATCACGCCGACGGCGTACCAGTCGCTCGCGGCGGTGACGATGCGGCCGGCGGCCTGCTCGGGCGACATGTACGCCGGGGTCCCGAGGATCGAGCCGGTCCGGGTGAGCGCCGCCGCCGGTCGCTCCGTCGAGGCCACCTCGGCAGTGCCCGG
>JBGAUO010000087.1:0-19910 GCA_044228605.1 Nannocystis sp.
AGCGCTACGAGGAGGCACGGACGCTGCTCGCCCGCGACGCGCTCACCGGCCTCTACAACCGCGGCTACTTCGACGAGTTCGCGCCCCGTCAGATCGCCCACGCCGACCGCGCCCGGCACCAGATGAGCCTGGTACTGGTGGACGTCGATCGGCTGAAGGCGGCCAACGACACCTTCGGGCATCGGGCCGGCGACGACCTGGTGCGCGCGGTGGCTGCGGAACTGCGCCACATGGTGCGCGCCTCCGACGCTGCCTGCCGCTACGGCGGCGACGAGTTCGCGGTGGTGCTGACGGGCTCGACGATGGAAGAGGCTGCCCGGCTCGCCGAGAAGCCCCTCCACGCAATGCGCGCGCTCACGGTCAAGCACGGCGCCCACGCGATCCAGGTCACCGTCAGCGTGGGCTACGCCGGGGTGCGCGCGGGAGAGCTCGCCGACGCCTGGATCGAGCGCGCCGACAAGGCGCTCTACGCGGCCAAGACCGGCGGACGCAACCGCGCGGTCGCGGCGACCTGAAGGCTCAGTCGTCGCTCGCGTGGCCGCCCTTCTTGGTGGCGGTCTTGCTCGAGCTCTTGGGCTCGTCGTCGTCCTTGTCCTTGTCCTTCTTCTTCTTCTCCGCGCTCGGCCCGTTCTTGTCGCAGATGGAGACGAGGAGCAGCGCCGTGTCGATGCTGGACGTGCCCTTGATGCCCTTGGCGGCGCAGCGGTAGGCCGACGAGTCACGATCCTTGATCTCGTTCATGCGGGTCAGGCACTTGCTCCAGGACAACTTGAACCCGTACGGGTCGGTCTTGCTCAGGTCCTCGAGCTTCTGGCAGGTCTCCTCGGGGGTCGGGGTGCAACCGACCAGCCCGAGCGCCGCAAGACCGACCACCGCGATGTGCTTCCAGATCTCCATCGTCGTCTCCATGGGCCCGCAGGTGGGCCGCCCCCCTCAAGACAGGGGTGGGACACCGATGTCGCACCGGTCGCGCGAAATAACTCTCGCGACCCGGCCTCTGCGGTAGAAAACGGCCCATGGCCCCCTTGCCCCCTGGCTCGCGCGTCGTGGTGTCCGAGTTCGCCGAGAACCCGCTCGAGGCCGTCGAACACAAGATGTCACTCGTCGAGATGCCCGCGCCCGACCCGGCGCAGCTCTCTTCCAGGGATGTGATCGTGGCGGTCGAGGCCGCGCACGTCGGGGTCGACCTGCTGATGACGAGCGGCCAGTACCAGCACGTGCCGCAGCCCCCCTACACCCCGGGCCTCGAGTTCGCCGGCGAGATCGTGGCGGCCGGCGCCGCGGTGGACCCGTCCCTGCTCGGCACCCAGGTGCTCGCCGACGGTCTGCTCACCGGCCCGCGCTCGCTCGGCCAGCACCGCCAATACGGCGGCTTCGCCTCCTACGCGATCGCCCCGGCCCGCGCCGCGATCCCGCTGCCCGAGGGGCTCTCGCTCGACGAGGGCGCCTGCCTGCTCGCCGGCTATGAGACCGCCTATCACGCGCTCGTGCAGCGCGCGCGGCTGCAGGCCGGCGAACACCTGCTCGTGCTCGGCGCCACCGGCAGCACCGGGCTCGCGGCCGTACAGCTCGGCAAGCTGCTGGGCGCCACCGTGATCGGCGTCGGTCGCACGGCGGCCAAGCTCGAGGTCGTGCACGCCCACGGGGCCGACCACGTGCTGCTGACCGGCGACGACGTCTCGCCCCCGCTGCGCGAGCGGCTCAAGGCGCTGACGGGCGGACGCGGCGTCGACGTCGTCTACGACGCGATCGGCGGCACGCTCTCGGTCGAGGCCCTGCGCGGCGCGGCGTTCGGGGCTCGCTTCGTGATCGTCGGCTGGTCCTCGACCCCCTTCGTCGGCCGCGGCGAGCGGGACCCCAACACGCTGCCGACCAACCTGATCCTCATGAAGGGCATCGACGTGCTCGGCTCGCCCGCCGCGATCGCCGTGCACCGCGACCCGGCCCTGCGGACCGAACGCCTCGCCCGGATCCTCGAGTGGGCGCGCGAGGGCCGGCTACGCCCGCTGGTCTCCCACACCTTCGCCTTCGCCGACCTCGCCGAGGCCCTGCGCGCCAAGTGGGAGAGCCGCTACCCCGGCAACATCATCGTGCATCCCGAACACTGAGGCGCGGGCCCAGGGCCCCATCCGCGCGTCACGGGGATGAACCACGATAACGCCGTTCTATGGCCCGTTCTCGGCGAGCGCCGGAGCCGACCGGCCGTGGTACCCTGCGCCGCCATGACCACCACGACATCGGCCGTGATCACGGAGGAGGAGCGCGCCGCGTTTCGCGAGACCTTGCGGCGCTTCGTCGACCGCGAGCTGATGCCCGGGGTCGAGGCCTGGGAGGAGGCCGGCGAGTTTCCGGCGGACCTGTACCTTCGGGCAGGTGAGCTCGGCCTGCTCGGCATCGGCTTCCCGGAGGAGTACGGCGGCAGCCCGGGGGACAGCACCACCACGATCCACCTCTGCGAGGAGATGGCGCGCACCGGCTCGGGCGGCCTGATCGCCGGCCTGTTCAGCCACGGCATCGGCCTCCCGCCGGTGCTGAACCTCGGCACCGAGGCCCAGAAGCGGCGCTTCATGCCCGATGTCCTCGCCGGGCGAAAGATCTCCGCGCTCGCCATCAGCGAGCCGAGCGGCGGCTCCGACGTCGCCAACCTCAAGACCACGGCGCGCCGTGACGGCGACCACTACATCGTGCACGGCAGCAAGATGTTCATCACCTCGGGCATGCGCGCCGACCTCGTCACCGTCGCCGTCCGCACCGGCGGCCCCGGCCTCGGCGGCATCTCCCTGCTCGTCGTCGACGGCGACACCCCCGGCCTCACCCGCACCCCGCTCAAGAAGATGGGCTGGTGGTGCTCCGACACCGCCGCCCTCTACTTCGACGAGTGCCGCGTCCCCGTCGCCAACCTCCTCGGCGAGGAGAACCACGGCTTCCTCGGCATCATGAAAAATTTCAACCGCGAGCGCCTCATGCTCGCGGCCATGGCCGTCGCCTTCGCCCAGGTCTGCCACGACGACGCGCTCGCCTGGGCCCGCGAGCGCGAGACCTTCGGCAAACCGCTGATCTCCCGCCAGGTCATCCGCCACAAGCTCGTCGACATGCTCACCCACATCGAACCCGTGCGCTGCTGGCTGTACGAGATGGCCCGCCGCGTCGACGCCGGCGAGTGGCCGATCGCCCAGCTGTGCATGCTCAAGAACGCCGCCACCGCCTGCGTCGAGCACTGCGCCCGCGAGGGCGTGCAGATCCTCGGCGGCGCCGGTTACATGCGCGGCACCCGGGTCGAGCGGATCTTCCGCGAGACCAAGGTGCTGGCGATCGGCGGCGGCGCCGAAGAGATCATGAAAGACCTCGCCGCGCGTCAGCTCGGCTGGTGACCTCCCCGCGAACCCGGAAAGCAGGCAGCTCGTGGCCACAGACACCATCCCCTCCCGCTTCTTCGCCCAGGGCGAGGCTCACCCCGACAAACCCGCCGCCCACACCCGCAAGGACGGCGCCTGGCAGGCGCTCTCGTGGCGCGGCTACACCCAGCTGGTCCGTCGCATCGCCCGCGCCCTGATCGCCCTCGGCGTCGCGCCCGGCCACGCCACCTGCATCCTCGGCTACAACCGCGTCGAATGGTCCTCCTTCGCCCTCGGCACCCAGGCCGCCGGTGGGGCCCCGGCGGGCATCTACACCACCTGCTCGCCCAGCGAGGTGCAGTACATCATCCACCACGCCGAGGCCGCCGTCGTGCTCGTCGAGGACGCCGCCCAGTTCGCCAAGATCGCCCAGGAGCAGGCCAAGCTGCCCAACCTGCGCCACGTCGTCCTCATGCAGGGCGCCCGCGTCGACCACCCCCTCGCCCTCACCTGGGACGAGTTCCTCGCCCGCGGCGACACCACCCCCGAAGCCACCCTCGACGCCGTCGTCCGCGACATCTCCCCCGACGCCACCGCGACCTATATCTACACCTCCGGCACCACCGGCCCGCCCAAGGCCGTCATGCTCAGCCACCACAACATCCTGTGGACCGCCGACGCCGTCACCTCGATGATGAAGTTCGACACCGCCGACAGCATGCTGTCGTACCTCCCGCTGTCGCACATCGCCGAGCAGCTCATCTCGCTCTACGGCCCCGTCGTCCTCGGCAGCCAGGTCTACTTCGCCGAGTCCCTCGAGAAGGTCCCCGACAACCTCAAGGAGGTCCAGCCCACCATCTTCTTCGGCGTCCCGCGCATCTGGGAGAAGTTCCACGCCGCCATCCGCGGCCGCCTCGCCCAGGCCACCGGCGTCAAGAAGCACCTGGTCGGTTGGGCCATGGGCGTCGCCCGCCGCGTGCACGCGATCCAAAACCGCAGCGGCCAGCTGCCCGCCCTGCTCGGCATGCAGTACGCGCTCGCCCAGCGCCTCGTGTTCCGCAAGCTCAAGGCCGCCCTCGGCCTCGGCCGCGTCAAGATCTGCTCCTCCGGCGCCGCCCCGATCGCCGGCGAGATCCTCGAGTTCTTCAGCGGCCTCGACCTCGTCGTCCACGAGGTCTACGGCCAGTCCGAGGACTGCGGCCCGACCTCAACGAACTTCCCCGGCCACACCCGCTTCGGCACCGTCGGCAAGCCGCTCCCCGGCGTCGAGGTCCGCCTCGCCGAGGACAGCGAGATCCTCGTCCGCGGCAACAACGTCTTCAAGGGCTACTTCAAGGACCCCGTCGCCACCGCCGAGACCCTCGTCAACGGCTGGCTGCACTCCGGCGACCTCGGCTCCTTCGACGCCGAGGGCTACCTCCACATCACCGGCCGCAAGAAGGAGATCATCATCACCGCCGGCGGCAAGAACATCGCCCCGAAGAACATCGAGGCCGCGCTCAAGCAGCACCCGCTCGTCGAGGAGGCCGTCATCATCGGCGACCGTCGCCGCTTCATCAGCGCCCTCCTCACCCTGCAAGGCCCCGCCGTCACCACCTGGCTCGCCGAACACGGCCACAGCGGCGCCACCGTCCCCGCCCACGAACACCCCGCCGTCATCACCGAGCTCACCGCCTGGATCGACAAGGTCAACCAGGAATTCGCCCGCGTTGAACACGTCCGCAAGTTCCGGGTCCTGCCCCGCAGCCTCAGCGAGAAGGACGGCGAGCTCACGCCCACCCTCAAGCTCAAGCGCCGGATCATCGACAAGAACTGGTCCGAGCTCATCGAGGCGATGTACAGCGACCCCAACGCGTGAGCCCGCCGCCTTCTCCGAACGCCGCCCGCGGCGAGCTCCACAGCCCAGAACTCGCTGGGCACGCCAAGGCTCTCTGGTCTACCATCGCGTCTGCGCATGTCCGTATTCATCCGCAAGGTCAGCCTCGGCAACTATCGGAGCATCGCGCAATGCGAGGTCGAGCTCGGCCCCGTGACCTTCCTGGTGGGCGCCAATGGCTCGGGCAAGAGCAACTTCCTCGACGCCCTACGCTTGATCAGCGACAGCCTCAATCGCTCCCTCGACCACGCCCTACGCGACCGTGGCGGCCTGGAGGAGGTCCGCCGCCGCTCCGGCGGACACCCAACCCACTTCAGCGTCCGCGTTGACTTTGAGCTCGAGGGCCACCCCGGCTTTTACGCGTTCAAGGTCGGCGCGAAACGTCAGGGTACCTGGTCGATCAGCCACGAAGAGTGCCGCCTTGGTACAGCCTTCTACAGCGTCCGCGAAGGCGTCGTGCAACGGCCCGTCGACCAAGCCATGCCCCCAGCCCAGCGTGACCGCCTTTACCTGGTCAACGCAGCCGGCCTACCAAGCTTCCGCCCCGTGTACGACGCCCTGTCCCAGATGGGCTTCTATAGTGTACAGCCCAACACGATCCGCAGCCTGCAAGCGCCCGACGAGGGCCGCGTACTTCACCGCGACGGCAGCAACCTCGCAAGCGTCGTCGCCACGCTCGATCAGCCCGAGCGCCACGAGACAAAACAACGGATCCTCGAGTATCTGAAGCGCGTCGTTCCGGGAATCGACGATTTCTGCGCGCGACGGATCGGCCCCATGGAGACCATCGAGTTCAGGCAGGCGGTCGAGGGCGACGAACGACCTTGGCGCTTCACCGCCAACAATATGTCTGACGGAACCCTGCGCGCATTGGGTGTCCTCGTCGCCCTATTCCAGGGTGGCGACGAGCGTAACGTCCTCCTCGTCGGCATCGAAGAACCTGAGACCGCGCTGCACCCTGCAGCAGCGCGGGTGCTCCGAGACTGCATCCTGGAAGCCGGGGAACGCGTGCAGGTGATCGTCACCAGCCACAGCGCCGAGCTCCTTGATGACGACTCCGTGGATGAGGCGATGCTCCGGGCCGTCGTCGCCGAGGCAAACCGCACTGCCATCGGTCGCGTCAACGAGACCACCCGCTCCGCGCTTCGCGATCACCTATTTACAGCCGGCGAACTCCTCCGCATCCACCAATTGGAGATCGATCCCGCCGCCCGCGAGGTGAAACGGCAGCTGCGACTCTTCGAGGGTGACGACGAGTGAAGTTCGCGTTGATCGTGGAGGGAGAGGGCGACGAAACGGCAGCGCCGATCGTGCTTCGCCGCGTCGCCCATTGCCTTCAACGCTTCGACCTCGAGATCCTCCGCCCGGTTCGGGTCCCGCGGGCCAAACTCGCCCGCGAAGCCGAACTACGCCGCTATATCGAGCTCATGGCCCGACAGCTCGGCCCCGACGACGCGATCCTTGTCATCCTCGACGCCGACGACGATTGCCCCGCCGAACTCGGCCCACGCATGGCCACCTGGGCGCGTACTCAGCGCCCCGATCGCCAGGTTGAGGTCACCGTGATCCCCCGAGAGTTCGAGGCATGGTTGCTCGCAGGAGCCACATCACTCGCTGGCAAGCGCGGCCTCCCCAACATCCTGACCCCGCCGACGCGACACCCCGAAGAGATCCGTGACGCCAAGGGATGGCTGGCCCAGCAAATGCCGCGTCGGTACCGTGAGACGGTCGATCAAGCCCCGCTCGCCGCCGCCTTCAACCTACAAGCCGCCCGCACCTGCGCATCCTTCGAGCGCTTCGCCCGCAAGGTCGCCGCTCTGCTCGGGTGCCCCCTGCCCGACGACCTCAACGCCTGAGCCCGCCGCTCACGGCACGACCACCCGCACCCCCAGGCTCTCGACCCCGCTGCGCCCCGCCGCGCTGATCGCAAAGGCCCCCGGCCCCGCCAGCGACACGCTCTCCTGGCTCGCCGGCGCGATGCGCTCGACCTCCCAGCCGTCGCCCAGCGCGCGATACACCACCCACGCGCGCAGGCTCTCCGGCTGCGCATGACTCACCATCGCCCCGCCGTCGACCAATACCACCAGCGGCGGCGCCACCTCCTCATTCATCAGCGCCGCGATCGGCGGCGTCAGGCTCGGCCGCTCATACAGGTCTCCCGTCAGCAGGTCGGTGATCCCCTCCGTGTTCTCGAGGATCGGCCCGACGTGGAAGAAGATGTTCCCCTGCGAGCCCTGCTCCGCGTATTCGCGGCTGAGCTCGATCTGGGTCTGGAACTCCTCCAGGGACCACTTCGCCTCGCTGCCGATCTTGCTCAGATAGTTCCCGGCGAAGATGTGCCGCCCCTCCATGGTGATGCTCGACCACCACTCGATCAGCGCCCCGTACGCCTGCGGCGCCTGCGTGCTCGGCCAGTACAGCTGCGGCGCCAGATAGTCGAGCCAGCCCTCCTGCATCCACTTCAGCGGGTCTGAATAGATCTCCGCGTATTGATCGAGCCCCTGGATCCCCGGCGGCGTGCCCGGACGATAGATGCCAAACGGCGAGATACCCCAGCGCACGCTCGGCCGCAGCCCCGCGACCGTCTCGCCGACCCGCTGCACCATGCGATTGACGTTGTCCCGCCGCCAATCCCCGAGATCGAGCGACCCACCGCCGTCCACGTATTCGCCGTAGGTCGCGTCATCCGGGAAGTCCGACCCCTCCGGGTACGGATAGAAATAATCATCGAAGTGCACCCCATCGATGTCGTAGCGCGTCACGACATCCGCGATCACCTCGACCAGCTGGTCCTGCACCGCCTGCGCGCCCGGGTCCATCCACAAAAAATCGCCGTACTTGTACGCGTACTCCGGGAATTTCTTCGAGATGTGATCGTCCGCCACCGCCGACCCGGCGCTGGCCTTCGCGCGATACGGATTGAACCACGCGTGCAGCTCCAGACCACGTAGATGCGCCTCCGCGACCGCAAACTCGAGCGGGTCGTAACCGGGATCCTCGCCCTGCGTGCCGGTGATGTAGCGGCTCCACGGCTCGATCGCCGACGCGTACAGCGCGTCGCTCTCCGGCCGCACCTGCAAGATCACCGTGTTGAGCCCCGCCGCCGCCACCGCGTCGAAGGTCGCCCGCAGCTCGTCCTGCTGCTCCGCCACCCCGAGCCCCTGCTCGCTCGGGAAGTTGATGTTGCCCACGCTCGCCACCCACACCGCCCGCAGCTCGCGCGTGTGCCCCACCGGCACCAGATCCTGCATCGGCCCGCCCGTGCTCCCCGTCTCACCCGAAGATGTCCCTTCGGACATGTTGCCCGTGCTCGTCCCGGGCCCGCCCGTCTCCGTCGGTGACGACCCCGCCGACGAGCTCGACGCCGCCGCGCTGGTCGTGCCGCCAGAGCTCTGGCTCGCCGTCATCGTGTCGTCGGAGCAGGCCGCCAGCGTCGTGCCGGCGCACAGGAGAAGGACCGCGTGTCGCATGCTCCCTGATAGCCCCCCGCCCGCCCCCGGGCAAGCCTCGGCGCCCGCCCGAGCTGCCCTCAGAACAGCCCGTGCAGCGGCCCGCCCGCGGCCGCCAGCGCGTCGATCCGCCGCGTCACCGCCGGGTCCTCGATCAGCGGCGGCGCGTGCTGGGCCTTGACGCGCGCGTCGATCACCAGGCTCCCGCGACAGCCCCAGTGCTTGTGCACCACCTCCGCGCCGATCCCGTCGACATCCACCGCCGGGTTGCTGCGCGTGAAGCACACCCACAAGAAGTTGTTGAGCGTGCGCGCGACAAACTCGCTGTCGTCGACCAGCACCACCAGCGGAAATTCGTTGATCGCCGCGCCCTCGAGCGCCGCACAGAACTCGCGGCCCGCCCCCGGCCGCAGCGCGTGTCCCGGCGCCCGCACAGCCAGCACGCCCGGCAGGCACACCCGCGGCTCCGCGAAGCCCTCCGGCAGCCAAAGCCCCGCGGGCAGCTCCGTCGGCAGGCGCCGCTGCGGCTCGCCCACCGCCGCGATCACCACCTTCGACCCCTCATTAAAGCCGCTGCCCGAGTAGTCCAGCGTGTCGATCGTCGTGCGCGTGTAAAAGTGCAGATCGCGGCGCCAGTCGACCCGCGCCAGCACGTGCGCGAAGAACCCCGCGATGTCGTGGATGTCCTGCCCCGGCGCGTCCTCGTGCGCGCAGATCAGCAGGTACTTGGCGAGCGACATCTGCCCCTGCCCGAGCACCGCGTTGGCCAGCGTCAGCAGCTCCTGCGGCTGCCGACGCGGCGCGTAGGGCACATAACGCTCGCTGCCGATCGCCAGCAACAGCGGGTGCACCCCCGCCGCGTCGACCGCATGCACCGCGTGGATGCCCGGCAGCACCGCCGGGATCACCGGCCCCGTGATCTCGTGGATGAACGCGCCAAACGCCGTGTCCTCCTGCGGCGGCCGCCCCACCGTCGTGAACGGCCAGATCGCGTCGCTGCGGTGATACACACGCTCGACCGCCAGCACCGGGAAATCGTGCGCCAGGCTGTAGTAGCCGAGGTGGTCGCCAAACGGCCCCTCCGGCAGGCGCAGCGAGGGATCGATCGTCCCCGTGATCACAAAGTCCGCGTCCCCCGCAAACGGCAGCGCGTCCCCCCGCCGCACCATCCGCACCCGCCGCCCCCCGAGCGCCCCGGCAAACGCCAGCTCCGGCAGCCCCTCCGGCAACGGCATCACCGCCGCCACCGTCAGCGCCGGCGGCCCGCCGACAAAGATATTAACCCGCAGCCGCTCCCCCCGACGGATCGCCGCCGCGTGATGCACACCGATGCCGCGGTGGATCTGGTAGTGCAGCCCGATCTGACGGTCGGGCGTGTACTGCCCGCCCGACAGCTGCACGCGATACATCCCCAGGTTCGAGCGCGCAAACCCGGGCGCGTCCGGGTCCTCCGAATACACCTGCGGCAGCGTGATGAAGGCCCCGCCGTCGTCCGGCCACGACACCACCTGCGGCAGCTGCGAGATCGTCGTCTCGTTCGCCAGCACCGCCCCTCCACGCCGCGCCCACGGCAACATGCGCAGCCCCACGAAGGGCAGACCGGCGTAGCGCCACGGCCGTCGCGCCAGCGCCCCCGGGTCCGTGCGCAGCTCGACCAGCTTGCGCACCGCCGCCAGGGTCCCGCGGAACATGAAGCGCATGCGCTCCATGCTCCCGAACAGGTTGCTCACCATCGGGAACTTGCAGCCCTTGACCCGCGTGAACAGCAGCGCCGGCCCCCCCGCCTGGTACACCCGCCGCTGGATCTCCGCCGCCTCGAGCCGCGGATCGACCTCCACCTCCACACGGCGCAGGTGCCCGTGGCGCTCGAGGTCGTCGACACACTGGCGGAGCGAGCGATAGCCGGTCATGCGCGCCGCGAGCATACTCGGGCTCGCCCGGGCACGCTCGCGGTGCGACGCCGCGGATCACACGCACATCGCCGGCACCAGCACCCCCCCGTTGAGGTCGACCATCGGGTCCGTGCACGTCCCATTGCCCGGGCAGTCCGCATCACTGTTGCACGCGCCGCACACCCCCACCTCGAGCAGCCCCATCACGTTGGCCGCCCCGCAGAAGCCCGACTTGCACGCCGCGTTGCCGATCGGCTCGCCCTGGCCGTCGTCGCTCAGATTGCAGCCGGCGCCATCGGGCACCGAAGCATCGGGCAGGCACTCGAACACCCCGCCGAAGTTCTGGATGTCATAGACCGGCGTGCAGTTGGCGGCGTCGGGCGGGCAGTCGGCGTTGCTCGCACACGCCCCGCAGGTCGCCACCTTGATGATCCCCTCCACTGCCAGCACCGGGGCGCAGTGTTTGTGCCCCGGGTCGGTGCACACCGCGTCGCTCTCGCAGCCGGCCCCCGGCTCGCCCTTGTTGCAGCGGCTGCCGATGCCGTTGATCGGGTCGGGGATCGTGCACCCGCCCGGGCTGCAGTCCGCGTCGCCCAGGCACTCCCCGCAGAAGCCCCCGAGGATCGGCACCACAAAACACTTGCCCGACGCGCAGCCGCAGCCCGACGCATCCGTACACCCGCTGTTGTTCGGCAGCCCCGGCGGGTCCTGACAAAATCCGTCCGTCTCGGGCCCCGACGCCGTCACATCCGTGGTGCTCGTGCTCGTGCTCGTCGCGCTGGTCGGATCTGGCGGCACCGTGGTCGCCGAGGTCGGGTCCGTCAGGGTGATGGTCCCGGGCGCAGTCGGGTCCGTCAGGCTCGTCGGGCTCGTCGGGTCGGTCGGGCTCGTGCTCGTTCCGCCGGTCGGCGTCCCGTCGCTCGTATCACTCCCATCGCTGCTGCCCGTACCGTCCCCGGTCCCGAGCATCCGATCCGCACAACCAGGCACCAACAACAAGGCAAAGATAAGTCGACGCATGCCGCCCAGCGTCGCACAGCCGCCGCGCAGCCCGCAACGACAGAAGACGGCGCCCGCGAACGGACACCGTCTCCAGGTCTCGCGTCTGGCGAGCGAAAGCGACTACGAGCAGGTCGCGGCGACCAGCGCGGCCGCGTTGAGGTCGACCTGCGGGTCGTTGCACTTCATCTTCGGCGGATTCTGCGCCATGCAATCCTCGTTGCTGTTGCACTCGCCGCAGACGCCGACCTTGAGCAGGCCCATGACGTTGGCCTCGCCGCAGAAGCCGGTCTCGCAGGCCGCGTTGCCGACCGGCGCGCCCATGCCGTCGTCGGTCAGGTTGCAGCCCTCGCCGCTCGGGACGGTGGCATCGCCGACGCACACGTACTTGCCGCTGAAGTTCTTCACGTCGTAGGTCGGCGTGCAGTTGGGCAGCTTGGGGTCCTTGCAGTCGGCGTTCGTGGCGCACTCGCCACAGGTCGAGACATCGATGATGTTCTCGACCGCGAGCAGGCTCCCGCACAAGGAGTTCATCGGGTCGGTGCAGACCGCGTCCGACTGGCAGCCAGCGCCCGGCTCGCCCTTGTTGCAGGTCGCGCCGACGCCGTCGATCGGGTTCGGCACGGTGCAGCCGCCCGGGGCGCAGTCCTCGTCGCCGAGGCACTCACCGCACCAGCCGCCGAGGATCGGCACCAGGAAGCACTTGCCCGACGCGCAGCCGCAGCCGGAGGCGTCCGCACACTCGGTGTTGTTCGGCGCACCCTCCATCGGGTCCATGCAAGCGGGCGGGCCCGAGGTCACCGTGGTGTCCCCCGTCGTGCTGTCCGTCGCGCTGCCGCTGCCGCTGCCGGTCGGCTCGGTGCTGGTCGTCACCGGCATCGTCGGGTCCGTGGTCGTCGGGGTGCCGCTGGTCGTGCTGCCGCTCGCGCTCGACGTCGAGGACGACGACTCGTCCGAGGTGTCGGTGGTCTTGGTGCGGTCGCCACAGGCAGGCGCGGCGATCAGGGCGAGGGAGCTAAGACACAGGGAAACGAGCTTGTAGCGGGTCATCGGGGGCGTTCTCCGGAACTTCAGGGCAAGGCGACGGATCAAGGGTGAGAGCCCCACCCGGGCGGGCGAGGCAGCGTAGGTAGTACCGCCGGACCCTGGCGACATGCAAGCAAGTCGTGCACCTGTTGCCAACAGGCACCCATGTACCCGCGTTGCGTCCGCGGACCCCCTCGTTGCGGCGCAGCATCTCGGCCGCTTCTTGCTCCTGCTAGCCCGCTTGGATAGAGTCACCAGCTTGCCCCCGAGGAGAAGCCCCATGAGCCCCACCGTCCGCTGCGGCCTGGTCCAGTGCAGCAACCCCATCAATGACGAGAGCGTCCCAGTGGCCAGGATCCAGCAGGCGATGCTGGACAAGCACATCCCCTTCATCCACGAAGCGGCCGCCCGCGGCGTGCAGATCCTCTGCCTGCAAGAGATCTTCAACGGCCCGTACTTCTGCCCCAGCCAGGACCGCCGCTGGTACGCCGCCGCCGAGGCGATCCCCGGACCCACCACCCACATCATGGCCGAGCTCGCCAAACAGCACGGCATGGCCATCATCGTGCCGCTCTATGAAGAGCACATGCGCGGCGTCTACTACAACACCGCGGCCGTGATCGACGCCGACGGCACCTACCTCGGCAAGTACCGCAAGCAGCACATCCCGCAGACCTCCGGCTTCTGGGAGAAGTACTTCTTCCGCCCCGGCGACGGCGGCTACCCGGTCTTCCGCACCCAGTTCGCCACCATCGGCGTCTACATTTGTTACGACCGCCACTTCCCCGAGGGTGCCCGCGCCCTCGGCCTCAACGGCGCCGAGATCGTCTTCAACCCCAGCGCCACGGTGGCCGGCCTCAGCCAGTACCTGTGGAAGCTCGAGCAGCCGGCCCACGCCGTCGCCAACGGCTACTTCGTCGGCGCGATCAACCGCGTCGGCACCGAGGCCCCGTGGAACATCGGCAAGTTCTACGGCACCAGCTACTTCGTCAACCCACGCGGCCAGATCCTCGCCGAGGCCAGCGAGGACAAGGACGAGCTCGTGGTCGCCGACCTCGACCTCAGCCTGATCGACGAGGTCCGCCAAACCTGGCAATTCTACCGCGACCGCCGCCCAGACGCCTACGCCGACCTCGTCAAGCCCTGACATCCAACCTGACCGAAAGGACAGCCACCATGCCCGGCGTCGTCATCCGCAACGGAACCATCGTCACCGCCCTCGACCAGTACGTCGCCGACATCTACTGCGACGACGGACGGATCGCGGCGATCGGCCCAAACCTCGTCGTCCCCCACGACAGCGAGGTCATCGACGCCTCCGGCCAGTACGTGTTCCCGGGCGGCATCGACGCCCACACACACATGGAGCTGCCCTTCATGGGCACCGTCTCCGCCGACGACTTCTACACCGGCACCGCCGCCGGGGTCGCCGGCGGCACCACCACGATCCTCGACTTCATCATCCCCAGCCGCAACCAAAGCCTGCTCGAGGCCCGCGACTTCTGGATGAACAACGCCAAGAAGGCCGTCGCCGACTACGGCTTCCACATGGCCGTCACCTGGTACGGCGAGCAGGTCGAACGCGAGATGCGCCGCGTCCACGCCGAGGACGGCATCAGCTCCTTCAAGGTCTTCATGGCCTACACCGGCGCCATCGGCGTCGACGACGACGAGATGATCGGCGTCATCGACACCGCCGCCAGCCTCGGCGCCCTCGTCACCGCCCACTGCGAGCACGGCCTCGCCGTCCAGGCCCTCCAGCGCAAGCTCGTCGCCCAGGGCAAGACCACCCCGAACTACCACGCCCAGAGCCGCCCCTCGTGGGTCGAGGGCGAGGCCACCGGCCGCGCCATCATGCTCGCCAAGTGCTCCGGCCAGCCGATCTACATCGTTCACCTCACCTGCCGCGAATCCATGGAGGCGGTCGCCCGCGCCCGCGCCGACGGCCAGCTCGTCTACGTCGAGACCTGCCCGCAGTACCTCCTGCTCGACGACCGCGTCTACGACCAGCCCGACTTCGAGGGCGCCGCCTTTGTCATGAGCCCGCCGATCCGCCCGCTCGGCCACCAGGACGTCCTGTGGAACGCCCTCGGCTGCGGCCTCATCCACACCGTCGCCACCGACCACTGCCCCTTCCGTCAGCACGACCAGAAGCGCATGGGCCTCCACGACTTCACCAAGATCCCCAACGGCGCCGCCGGCATCGAGAACCGCATGCCGCTCATGTACACCTACGGCGTCGCCGCCGGCCGCATCACCCTCCAGCAGTTCGTCGACACCTGCTGCACGCGCCCCGCCAAGATCTTCGGCCTCTACCCGCGCAAGGGCGCCATCCTGGTCGGCTCCGACGCCGACCTGTTTGTCTACGACCCGACCCCAACCAGCACGATCTCCGCCAAGACCCACCGCCACAACTGCGACCGCAACATCTTCGAGGGCTTCAAGATCCAGGGCGCCGTCACCCACACCGTCGTCGCCGGCCGCCTCCAATACAAGGACGGCGACCTCCGCGTCGAACGTGGCGCCGGCCGCTACCTCCACCGCACCTGACAGATACACCAGGGAAAACCGGTCATTTCAGCATTGCGCCCCGCCCGCCGTTTTTCATATCCAACCCGAGGCGCGGCATGCGACAGTCAGCGGGAATATGACCGTTTTGTGCGCTCGGCCCCTTCGCTGGTCCCTCGTGCTCGCCCCCTGGCTGGGCCTCTCCAGTGCCGCCAGCGCGCAATCTGCACCGGCCACGCCGACGCAGCCCGCCGCAACCGCTGCGCCCACGCAGCCCGCCGCAACCGCTGCGCCCACGCAGCCCGCCGCAACCGCTGCGCCCACGCAGCCCACGCAGCCCACCGCAACCACGCAGCCCGTCGCCGGCACACCCGCGCCGGCCGACGCCACCACAGACACCACCACCCCGGCCGCGGCCACCGCAGACGCCGCGACGCAGCCCCCCGAGGCAGCCCCTGCCGAGCCCGAGCCCGAGGCCCAGCCCGCCGCTCCGGCCCCCAACACCCCCGTCGCGCTCGCCGAGCCGCCGAGCCCCGCGCCCGAGCCCGCGCCGCGCCACCGCCTCGTCTACAGCAACGCCCTCATCTTGCGGGTCAACCCGCTCGGCCTCGAGGACCGCTTCTCGCTGATGTATCGCCGCCGCCTCAGCGCCCGCACCGGCAAGCTCTGGGACGACACCTACTTCGGCCTCGGCATCACCCCGACCTTCGCGCCCTCGATCACGCGCTTCGGCCCGACGATGATGCTGGTGCCCCTGGCGATCCTCCAGCTGCGCGCCAGCTACTACTTCGTCGGCCACTACGGCAGCCAGTCCTTCAAACCCCACGCCTTCGACTCGCCCACCGATACCTTCGGCCCCGACACCATCAAGGCCCGCGCCGACGGCAAACAGGGCATCAGCACCTACGGCGGCCAGGCCGAGCTCTCCGCCCTCTTCCAGGTCAAATTCGGCCCGATCGCCCTCATCAACGAGGTCATCGGCTTCCGCAACTCGATCAAGATGCCCGGCACCGAGGACGTCTTTTACGACATCCGCCACGACCTCCTCGTGCCAGCCAAGGGCTGGTTCCTCAGCAACGACAGCAGCCTCGTCTACGTCAACACCAAGCTGCGCTTCAACGCCGGCGTGCGCGCGACCTACTACCACGTCTTCTACCCCGACGCGGCCTTCGAGCCCGGCGACACGAAGACCAAGAATCAAAACGACCACGCCCGCATCGGCCCCCTGATCTCCTACGTCTTCAAGGACCGCCCCGAGAAGCGCTTCACCAAGCCGACCCTCTTCTTCGCCGCCCAGTGGTGGGTCAAGCACCGCTACCGCACCGGTCAGGAGGTCAGCCAGGGCCTGCCCATGTTCATCCTCGGCTTCTCCTTCACCGGCGAGCTGTGGAGCCGCAAGTAGCTCAGCCCCGCGGCGCGCGCGTCAGCATCGCCGCGTAGATCGCCCCCAGCGACAACACGGTCCCGCTGATCTCGTAGCCCCCAAACGGCTCCGAGAACACCGCGATCCCCCAGATCGTCGCCAGCACCGGCTGCAAGAGCAGCAGCAGCGAACCCGTCGCCGCCGGCACCACCGTCATCCCGCGGGAGATCGCGACCCAGCCGCCCACGTGCGCGCCGACCCCGAGCAACAACAAGAGCCCGAGGTCCCGCGGCTCCGGCCACGGGATCGACTCGCCCGTCGCCGCCGCCGCCCCGAACAACAGCACCGCCGCCACCGCGCAGGTCACCCACAGGTTCGCCGCCAACGACAGCCGCCGCGCCTCCCGCTGGCTCGCCCGCAGGCACAGGTAGTAGCCCGCGTAGAACACCCCCGTCGCCAACCCGAGGCCGATCCCGTGCAGGTGCAGCGGACTGGCCGCGATCCCCGGGATCGCCAGCAACACCACCCCCAGCAGCGCCAACACGGCGCACAGCGCCAGCCGCAAAGTCAGCCGCTCGCCGAGCAGCAGCGCCGACAAAAGCGCGACCCAGAACACCTGCGTGTTCGCCAGCAAGGTCGCCAGCCCCGTCCCCGACAGCAGGATGCTGCGGTGCCACACATAAAGGTCGCCCGCATAACAGGCCCCCGCCCCCACCGCACACAACCACGCCCGCCCCGACGCCCCGGCCCCGCCCACCGTCACCGGCGAGCGCCCGCGCGCCGCCACCACCCACACCGCCAGCGCCGCGGCCGCGAAGCCGCAGCGGTACGCCCCGATCGCCGACGGCCCCAGCGAGATCCACTTTACGAACAGCGCCGTCACGCTGATCACCGCCGCACCGACCGCCACCAGCGCCAACGCCTGCCCCTGGGTCAGCGATTCGTCCTCGCGGTCCCCGCCCGACATCGGCAAGCCGTGTACACCCGCCGCCCGTCCCCGGTCCAGACGCCCGCCACGCGCCCGCCCGCGCCCACCAGACCACCGAGGCGCGCTACCCTCCCGCCCGTGCTGCTCCGCCCGGCGACCCTGCATGACCTCCCCGCGCTCCACGCCATCGAGGCGTCGGCCACCGAGGTCTACTACGACGCCGGCTTCTCGCGGACCCACGTCTGCCCCCGCAGCGACCCCGAGCTGCGCCAGCTGCTCAAGTACACCTGCGTCCTGGTCGCCTGCATCGACGACCACCCGGTCGGCTACGCCAGCTACTACACCCGCGGCCCCTTCCTCCACCTCGAGGAGGTCGCCGTCCAGCGCGACCACCAGCGCCGCGGCATCGGCATCGCCCTCGCCCGCCAGGCCCTCGCCGCCGCCGAGGCCGACCCCCAGTGCACCCACCTCTCGCTGGTCGCCTACCGCCGCGCCCCCTGGGCCATCGAGCTCTACACCCGCCTCGGCTTCCACTTCCTCGACCCCGACAACGCCCCCCCCCGCGCCGAGCTCCTGCAAGCGATCGTCGACATCGAGGCCGCCGCCGCCCACGCCGACCCCAACGCCTGCGAGTGCCGCGTCGCCATGCTCCGCCCCGTCGCCCACTGAGGTACCTTCTCCGCGTGCGACGCGACTCCCACGAACAAAACCGCCGGTCCTGGAACCTCGTCATCCCGGCCCACGACAGCCACAAGCGCGACCAGGCCGCCTTCCTCCGCGCCGGCGGCCACACCCTGTTCCCCGACGAGCTCGCCCTGCTCGGCATCAACACCGAAGGCTGGCCCGAGAACCATGTCCCTCCGGACATGTCCCCCGAGACAGGCCCGCTCGCCGGCCTCGACCTCGTGCACCTCCAGTGCAACGTCGGCCAGGACACCCTCTCGCTGGCCCGCCTCGGCGCCCGCGTCACCGGCGTCGACATCAGCGACGAGGCGATCGCCCGCGCCACCCAGCTCGCCGCCGACACCGGCCTCCCGGCCCAATTCATCCGCGCCGACATCTACGACTTCCTGGCCGCCGCGACGCCCCGCTTCGACCTCGCCTTCGCCAGCTACGGCGCCCTCCCCTGGCTCTCCGACCTCGAGCTCTGGGCCGCCGGCGTGGCCGCCAGCCTGCGCCCCGGCGGCCGCCTCGTCGTCCTCGAGTTCCACCCGATCGCCTTCATCTTCGACGAGCAGCTGCGCCCCGCCTACCCCTACTTCGGCCGCGGCAAGGCCACCGTCAACGCCACCGGCGTCGGCGACTACGTCGGCGCCTCCGGCGAGCTCCTCACCCCCTCCGGCTGGCAGCCCGGCGTGGCCGAGTTCCGCAACAGCGAGCCCTGCCACGAGTTCCAGTGGACCGTCGCCGACTGGGTCTCCGCCCTCCTGCGCGCCGGCCTCGTCCTCGACCGCCTCGTCGACTACCCGCACGCCAACGGCTGCCAGATCTTCGACAACATGCGCCCGCTCCCCGGCCGCCGCTTCGCCATGCCCGAGGGCGCCGCCGACCTCCCGCTCATGTGCGGCATGGTCGCCCACAAACCCCGCTGATCGCTATCCACCCGCCCCCCTTGCGCGCTAAAACCCCGAGCAGCCGCCATGCCATCCGCCCCGTCGTTCCCCGCCCGCAGCTACGACTTCGCCGCCTACACCGCCTGCCCCAACTGGATCGCCGGCGCCATGGCCCCCGCCGCCTCCGGTGAGTCGCTCCCGATCGACAACCCGCGCCACGGCCAGGTCATGGGCCACGTCGCCCTCTCCAACCACACCGACGTCGCCGCCGCCGTCGCCGCCGCCAAGGCCGCCTTCCCGGCCTGGCGCGACACCCCGCTCAAGGAGCGCGTCCAGGTCCTGTTCCGCCTCAAGGCCCTCATGGAGCGCGACCTCGAGGAGCTCGCCTGGCTGGTCTCCCACGAGAACGGCAAGGTCCTCGCCGAGGCCAAGGGCGACGTGCTCAAGGGCATCGAGTGCCTCGAGTTCGGCCTCTCCCTCGAGAACATGGCCCAGGGCGAACAACTCGACGTCTCCCGCGGCATCAACTGCAGCATCACCCACGAGCCCCTCGGCGTGGTCGCCGGCGTCGTCCCCTTCAACTTCCCCGTCATGGTCCCGCTGTGGATGCTCCCCCAGGCCCTCGCCGCCGGGAACACCTTCGTCCTCAAACCCTCCGAGGTCGTCCCCTACGGCGCCCTCAAGCTCGCCAGCCTCCTGCAAGAGGCCGGCCTCCCCGACGGCGTCTTCAACACCGTCAACGGCAACCAGCCCGTCGTCGAGGCCCTCGTCGACCACCCCGACGTCAAGGCCGTGGCCTTCGTCGGCTCCACCCGGGTCGCCAAGCTCCTCTACGCCCGCGGCACCGCCCTCGGCGACCAGATCGGTGGTCGGCAGCGGCGTCCACGTGCCGGACGTGACATCGAGGACGTAGCCGGCGACCTCGATCAGACGCGGGCCGGCGACCGGCCCCAGCACCGCGGTGTCGTAGGGAGCCGGACC
>JBGAUO010000088.1:0-19896 GCA_044228605.1 Nannocystis sp.
GGACGCTGGCCTCCGTCGCCGCGAAGCCGGTGCCAGGCTTCGGCGAGTGGAGCGCCATCGCGTCGGAGGGATCGGCGAAGGCGGCGGCCGGCGACATCGACGGCGCCGACGCCCTGATGGACGCCCAGCTCGCCGAACTCGCCGACACCGAACTGCGCGCCCGCATCCTCACCGAGATCGGCCGCACCCTGCTCGCCAGCAGCGAACACGCGCCAAAAACATCCCCGAACGACCCGACCTTCGACACCCAAAACGACCCCGAACCCACCGCCACCTTCGACACCCGCGCCACCGAGGAGCTCAGCGACGCCGAGGAGCTCGCCGAGCCCATCGAGGACGAGGACGACGAACCGATCACCCTCCACGCCACCGACCTCGCCAGGCCCACGCCGCCCCGCCCACCACCACGCCCCGCCGCCCCGCCGCCCGAGCACTCGAGCGTCACCCGCGTGCGCAACCCCGAAGCCACCACCGCCGTCCGCAGCGCCCCCAGCCCGCGCCAGGACCCGCGCACCGCCACCCTGCAGGCCGCCCGCCGCCGCTTCGAGGCCGCCCTCGCCGCCGACCCCGACTACGCCCCCGCCCGCCTGTCCCTCGGGACAGTCCTGTTCGAGCTCGGCCAACTCGCCGAGGCCGAACCCGTGCTCGAGGGCGTCGTCGAGGCCCTCGGCCTCCTGCGCGACCAGGAGAACCTGGTCGGCGGCCTGGTCCTGCTCGCCCGCCTCTTCGAACTGACCGACCGCAGCGCCGAGGCCTACCGCCGCCTGTCGATGGCGCTCCGCCACGATCCCGACAACCTCGAGATCCGCGCCGCGATGGCCAAAAACCGCCACGCCGCCGGCCGCTGGCGCGACACCCTCGCCGCGATCGACCCGATCGAACAGCGCCTGAACACCAACACCCTCGAGCTCACCCCCACCCAGGCCGAACTCGTCAGCGACCTGCTCCTGCTCGCGGCCGAGTGCGACCTCCAGCTCAAGCAGACCGAACGCCTCGCCGCACGCTACGAACGCGCCGCGGCCCTCGACCCGCGCAGCCGCAAAGCCCGCGCAGCCCTCGCCACCCTGTGCCAGGAGAGCGGACGCCTCGCCGAGGCCGCCGAACACACCCGCGCCCTCGCCGAGCTCAGCGACGACCCCGTCGACAAGGGCCGCACGCTCCTGCGCGCCGGCATGCTGTTCCACGAGGCCGCCGGCGCCGCCGCCGGCGCCAGCGAGACCAGCGACGAGACCGAGACCGGCGCCGGCCAGGCCATGCGCACCGCCGCCTTCGAGTGCGTGCAAGCGGGCATCGCCCTGATCGCCGACATCCCCACCCCGGTGCTCGACCGCCAGCAGCTCGAGGCCGCCTTCTGGACCGCCGCACCGCGCAACACCGGCATCGCCCTCGCCTGCCTCAAGCGCCTGCTCCTCCACCCCGACCTCAAGGCCGCCAGCCGCCAGGCGATCGTCATCGAAGGCTCCCGCCTCGCCCTCGCCCGCGGCGAAGCCGGCGACACAGAGCGCGCCCTCGGCCTGGCCAAGATGGCCGCCGTCGCCCTCCCGGAGTCCGCCGCCAGCGTCCACGCGATCTTCGACGTCCTCGCCAGCGAGGACGGCCGCCTCGCCGAGATCGAGACCGCCGTCCTCGGCTTCTTCAACCGCGTCGGCCGCACCCGCGCCCCCAACCCCGTCGAGGGCCAGAGCCGCCAGCGCCTCCTCACCCGCCTCGCCGTGCTCGAGCGCGACCGCCCCGACCACGCGATCCGCCTGCTCGAACGCGCCGCCGAGCTCGACCCCCAGGCCCTCGACCTCGCCGCCCGCCGCCAGCTCGCCCAGCTCTACGAGGCCGCCGCGATCGACGGCCCGCAGATCCACGTCAACGACGAGGCCCTGCTCGTCCTCGACCCACTCGACGAACGCAGCCTCGCCAGCATCGCCCGCCGCTGCGTCGAACACGGCGAGAAGGAGCGCGCCCACGCCCTCTACCAGGTCCTGCGCCTGGTCGCTCCCCAGCACCCCGACGCCGCCGGCTTCCTCGCCAAGAACGACCTCCAGCAGGTCAGCAACGGCAAGCTCGACGTCAACTCCGTCGTCGACAAGCCGCCCGCCGGCGGCGGTGTCATCGCGGCGATGACCCAGCTGTGGGAAGGCGCCGCCGAGCTCATCTGCGACGAGCTCCCCAGACAGGACATCTCCGCCGCCGCCTGGATCGAGGCCGACAGCGACAAGGACACCCTCCTGTGGAAGGTCTGGACCGAGCTCGGCCACCAGCTCTCCACCGCGGGCGTCCGCCTCGCCGACGCCGCGATGATCCCCGGCATCGACGTCGGCGACGGCTGGACGCAGGTCCGCGCCGCGCACCCACCGATCATCGTCGTCGGCCCCGCCGCTCGCTCCGCCGAGCTCGCACCGCGCCTCCGCTTTGTCCTCGGCCGCGCCCTGTTCGGCAGCCGCCCGGCCTGCGCGGCGATCCTCGGCCTCTCGCACCCGCTGAGCGCCGCGGTCCTGTCCGCCGCGCTGCAGGCCTTCCACCCCCGCCACACCCGGCGCACCCGCGTCCGCGAGGACGCCGACCTCGCCACCCGCCTCTCCCAGGCCTTCGCCCGCAAGCTCCCGATCCGCCTCGCCCGCCAGCTCAGCGCCCTCTTCAAAGAGCACGAGCTGGAGAGCTTCGACTCCCGCGACTGGCGCGCGTGGTCCCTGCGCAGCGGCCAGCGTGTCGGCCTCGCCCTCGCCCGCAACCTCGGGGTCGGCCTCGACATCCTCGGCCTCCCCCAGGACGCGACCGAGCGCTCCCAGGCCCTCAAGGCCCGCACCGCCGAGGACGGCGACCTCCGCGACCTCGTCGTCTTCGCCACCAGCCCAGCCTTCGCCGCCGCTCGCAAGGCCCTCGGCTTCGAGCTACGCAGCCGCTAGTCCGGGCCTGCAAACGACCTGACCCAAAAGCCAGGTCGTCATCACCGGCTCGGTCACGGAGCCGGCGGCTGGCACATGCCAAATTCCGCGAAGCACCGGCCCTCGACGCAAAACCCGCCGCCACAATCGCCGTCGTCGCTGCACATGCGACGCTGACAATGATCCCCCGGCGCCTCGGCCACGCAGTCAAACAGCTCGGGGCAGGCGATCATCTGCCCGTCGCAGGTCTTCGGCGCGCAGACCTTGTCGCTGCAGAACAGAGCGTCGTCCATGCAGTCGGCGTCCATGAGGCAGCCGAGCACCGCGACACACTCCATCGCGCCAGGCTCGCAGGCGCACGGCGCCACAAACGGCACGCAGGCGAACCCGGGCTCGCACAACATCTGCGCGTCACACGGAACACCGGGGACCTGACAGTCGCCGCAGTTCACCTCGTCCGGGGCAAAGCAGAACTCGGCCATCCCCGCGTCGCAGTCGGCGTCGCCGCGGCAGCTCCCGTCGGGCGGGCCGCCGCTGCTCGAGCCGCCGCTCGAGCCGGTCAGACCCGTCGTCGGCCCAACAACCGTCGTCCCGCTGCCCGTCGAAACCTCGCCGCTGCTCCCCCCCGAGCTGCTCTCCCCCGAGCTGCCGAGCCCGGTCGTGGCGCTGGTCGTGCCGGCCGACCCATCGGTCGTCCCAGTGCTCCCTGGCGTATCCGATGTGCCACCACCACAGGCGGCGAGCAGGCACAAGGCGAGGCTGCAGCGAAACATCGGCGTCTTCATCAAGCCATCCTATCAGCATCAGCTCGCCCGTCCGCGCTCGCACGACCGCGCCACCCCCGGCCCGGCCCTATCGGCCGCGCAGCGCCAGGACCACCCGAGAACCCGCCAGCACCCCGACAACCCCCAGCACCCCGAACACCCCGAGCAACCCCGGATGCCCAAGCCGCGCCAGCAACACCGCCCCGACCGCCAGCACGTCCAGCTTGATCGCGAAGAACCCCACGATCGGGCTCGCCCACGCCTCCCAGTGTGACACCGGCATCACCCCGCGCGACCCGACCCGCGGGTCCGCGACCAGCAGCCACATCCACTCGAAGATCGAGTGCAGCGCCAGGTGCAACGACACCAACACCGACGCCACAAGCCCGCCCCACCACAGCGGCCGCGACCACGCGCGCCACGGCGCCCGCTCGAGCGCCGCCGCGAAGCCCAGCATCGCCACCGGGATCACCGGCACCAGATGCCGCGGCCCCAGACCCCATCCCCCGAACCAGTCGCTGCGCGTCGAGATCGCCAGCCAGCGCAGCCCGATCGCCGCCAGCGCGAACCAGAACACCGCCGGCGCCCGCCGCCGCAGCGCCCCCCACCCGCACAGTCCGAGCAGCAGCGCCGGCGAGTACAAAAACAGCGAGCGCCCCGGCGCCACCAGCTGCGCGACCATCCCCTCCCACGGCGCCACGAACTCGCTGTAGTACCCGAAGCGCCCGGTCTCCAGCGGGTCGCCAAAGCGCAGCCACTGCCCGAGCAACAGCAACCCCGCCCCCACCAAAAATGCCACCGCCGCGCCCAAAACCCCGCGCCGTCGCCAGCCGCCCGTCGCCAGTACATAGCCCAAAAGACAGGGCGCAAAGACCAGGTTGAGCGCGTGCACATGCAGCGAGAAGCCCGCGATCGCCCCGCCCAGCCACAACCACCGCGGCCCGCCCGTCCGCCAGCGCGTCACGCAGTACGCCGCACCGAGCAAACAAAGCCCGCTCAGCGGCTCGCTCAGGAAGGTCCGACTGTACGCCCACGCCGAGGTCCCAAACGCGTATGCCAGCCCGGTCCACAGCGCCGTGCGCCGCAAGAAACCGAGCGCCCCCACCCACAGCGCCAGCAACCACGCCGTCATCGCCGTGACCACACAGTTGGTCAGGCTCACCACCAACCGCGTCCAGTCGCCGCGCCGCTCCCGACGATGAAACACAAAGTGGTCCGAGCGCACCGCGTGCGCCCAGGTCGGCGGCACCACCTCCGCAGTCGCGCTCGCCAGCGCGTAGGCCGGCAGCGCCACCAGCGAGAGGCCATGCCCGAAGAACCCATAACGCTGGCCATCGCGCCCCGTCTCCCAGCCGAAGCTCCCGGTCGGGCGCTCCCTCGGCTCGCCAGTGCGTCGGGCGATGCCAGAGATCGTCAGATCTCCGTCGTCCCACAGGCTCGCAGCCGTCTGGAACACGATCTCGTCGTCAGGGAACTGGATCCTCCCCGGCGCGGTCCACACATAAACAACAGCGGCGAGGACGCCCAGCGCCCCCGCCCCGCGAACTCCCGTCGTCGTCGTCACGACGTCGTCGAGACCGCCGAGATCAACCCGAAGTGCCGCCGCCGCCCTCGCACAGCTGCGTGTCGAAGGTGCAGGTCACCGCGTCACACTGCAGCGTGCCGCCCGCGTTGCCGAGCGACTGACAGTCGAACCCGTTGAGGTTGGCCCCGTCGCACTGCTCATTGCCGTCGATCGCCCCGTTGCCACACATCGCCCCGTTGGTCGGGTCGTTCGTGGTCGTGCCGTTGGTCGGATCGGTCGTGGTCGTGCTCGGCCCCGTCGAATCCGGCCCCGTCGTCGTCCCTGGAGCCGTCGTCTCCCCCGAGCTGCTGCCGTCGCTGGTCGGCACGTTGGTCGTCGCGTTCTCGGTCGTGTCACCCGAACCACTGGAACCGGAACCCGAACTCCCCGAAGCCGTCTGCCCGGCCGAGACCGAACCGACCGAGAGCCCACTCGTCCCCATATCGTCGCCACACGCGACACCCAAAAGGGCCCCTGCAGCAACGATTGCACCTACAAGAAGGGTCCGAGAAGAGGTCATAACGCCCTTTTCCCCCCGCTCGCCCAAACGGTCAACAAAAACCGCGCCGGCCCTCAGAGCCCAATTTGAGAGCTCAGTCACAACTTCTCACCACCGATGCAGGTACATCGAACAGCATCCGCAGACCTCCACGACGCCGGCTCCGGCCCTTGCGCGAGCGAGCCGGCGAGGAGACCTTTGCCGACCCTGCCCGTGACCACCTCCAGCTCGCCCCAGGGTGCCGTGACACCCACCACGACACTCGCCACCGAAGCCCGCCCCGCCCACGCCGAGGCGCAGACCTGGCGCGACAGTCTGCAGCGAGTCTGCGCCGCCGTGGTCTCCGTCCGCATCGACGCCACCCGCCCCTTCGACACCGAATGGAACGGAACCTCGCAAGCGACCGCCTTCGTCGTCGACGCCGAGCGAGGCATCGTCCTGACCAATCGCCACGTCGTTCACCCCGGACCCGTCGTCGCCGAGGCCGTCTTCCTCAATCACGAGGAGATCCCGCTGCGCCCGCTCTACCGCGACCCCGTCCACGACTTCGGCTTCTTCCAGTACGACCCCGCAGCCCTCCGCTTCATGCAGCCCTCCGCGCTGCGCCTCGCCCCCGAAAAGGCCCTCGTCGGCACCGAGATCCGCGTCGTCGGCAACGACGCCGGCGAAAAACTCTCCATCCTCGCCGGCACCCTCGCCCGCCTCGACCGCCCCGCCCCCGCCTACGGCGCCCACCGCTACAACGACTTCAACACCTTCTACATCCAGGCCGCCTCCGGCACCTCCGGCGGCTCCTCCGGCTCCCCGGTCGTCGACATCCACGGCGACGTCATCGCCCTCAACGCCGGCAGCCGCACCCAGGCCGCCTCCTCCTTCTTCCTCCCCCTCGACCGGGTCGTCCGCGCCCTCGAGCTGGTCCGCGCCGGCCTCCCCGTCCCCCGCGGCACCCTCATGACAACCCTCGTCTACACCCCGTACGACGAGCTGCGCCGCCTCGGCCTCCGCGAGGCCAGCGAACAGGCCGCCCGCACCGCCCACCCCGACGCCACCGGCCTGCTCGTGGTCGAGAAGTGCATCCCCCGCGGCGTCACCGATGGCCTGCTCGAGCCCGGCGACATCCTCCTGCGCATCGCCGACCGCGAGATCGCCAGCTTCGTCCCCCTCGCCGAGCTCCTCGACGCCCACGTCGGCCAACCCCTGACCCTCGACATCGAACGCGGCGGCCAACCCCTGCGCGTCACCCCGATCGTCCACGACCTCCACGCGATCACCCCGGCCAGCTTCCTCGAGATCGGCGGCGCCGTCCTCCACGACCTCTCCTACCAGCGCGCCCGCAACCCGCAGGTGCCGCTGCGCGGGGCCTACCTCGCCAGCGCCGGCTACATGTTCGCCCCCCTCGACCTCGAGCGCGCCGTCATCCTCACGATCGCCGGACGGCCCACCCAGGACCTCGCCGCCGCCACCGAGATCCTCCACAGCCTCCCCCACGGCGCCCGCGCGCCCGTCCGCTACTACGACCTCGAGGCCCCCACCCGCGAACGTGTCGCCGTCATCACCATCGACCACCGCTGGTTCGCCATGACCCACCACACCCGCGACGACGCGACCGGTCTGTGGCCCGGCATCGCCTGCCCGCCGCCACCCCCGGCCCCGCCGCCGCAGCCGACGACCATCAGCTTCCCGCACAGCGACGACCCCCGCATCGCCCGCCTGCTGCCCTCGCTCGTCACCGTCGACGCCGCGATCCCCTACAAGATCGACGGCGTCCACGCGATCCGCTTCCGCGGCGCTGGCCTGGTCCTCGACGCCGCCCGCGGCCTCGTCGTCACCGACCGCAACACCGTCCCCGTCGCCCTCGTCGACCTCCGCATCACCCTCGCCGGCGGCCTCGAGATCCCCGCCGAGCCCGTGTTCCTCCACCCGCACCACAACTACGCGATCGTCCGCTACGACCCGGCCCTGGTCGGCGACACCCCCGTCCGCAGCGCCGAGCTCCACCCCCGCCCGCTCACGCCTGGCGAGCCCGTCCGCGTCGTCGCCCTCAAGGCCAACCACCGCGTCTTCTGCCACAACACCGAGATCTCCGCGGTCGAACCCGTCGACCTCCCGCTGCCGCGGCCGCCCCGCTTCCGCGCCATGAACCTCGAGCGCGTCACCCTCGCGACCACCATCGAGTCCATCGGCGGCGTCCTCACCGACGCCGACAGCCGCGTCCTCGCCCTGTGGTCCAGCTTCTCCTTCCAGGACAACAAGGACCACCGCACCGGCGAGTTCGGCATCCCCGCGGCCCTCCTCGAGGACATCGTCGAGGAGCTCCGCCACGATCGAGACCCCGTCTTCTGGGACCTCGGGATCGAACTCGGCATCGTCACCCTCGCCGAGGCCCGCAACCACGGCCTCTCCCCCGAGGCCGCCGCCCGCATCGAGGCCCACGACCCGCTGCGCCGCCAGGTCCTCTCCGTCACCCGCACCTCCGTCGCCGCCCCCGGCTGGCGCGCCGGCGACCTCCTGCTGGCGATCGCACCTGTCCCTTCAGACAGCCAATCTGTCCCTTCAGACAGCCGCACCGTCACCACCTTCCGCGAGGTCGAACGAGCCGCGGCCGCCGGCCACCTGCGCGTGACCGTCCTGCGCGACGGCGCCCTGCACCAACTCGACGTCCACGCCCTGCCCCACCGCGGCTGCGGCACCGACCGCGTGATCCACTGGGCCGGCGCGCTCCTCCAGGCCCCCCACCACGCCGCCCAGATCCAGCGCAACCTCTCACCCGAGGGCGCCTACATCTCGCTCTACTGGTACGGCAGCCCCGCCGCCCGCTCCCGCCTGCGCGCCGCCCGGCGCATCGTCGCCGTCGACGGCACCCACACGCCCGACCTCGACAGCTTCCTCGCCACCGTCGCCGACAAGCCCAACCACGCCTCGGTGCGCCTCAAGACCATCGACCTCGACGACAAGGTCGAACTCATCACCCTCCGCCTCGACCTCGACTACTTCCCCACCTACGAGCTGCGCCTCGGCCCCGACGGCTGGACCCGCCGGAGCCTCTGACTCAACGCCGCTGCGGCGGCGACTGGGGGATCGGCGCGTCGCGCTGCTTGGCCCCACAGAACAGGATGCTCGAGTCGTACGACTCCCGGATGATCTGCGGCATCATCGCGGCCGCCTCCGGCGTCGTCGCCGTCTGCGGGAACAGGGCGCTGTAGGTCGCCCACGCCTGCTTGCAGTCGCCAGCCCGCGCGAAACACGAGGCCGCGGTGTGAAACAGGGCCTGCGCGCCGCCGGTGATCTGCCCGTCATCAGGCGCCCGCGGCTTCACCTTGGGGATCAGCTCCCGCGCGGTCGCCAGCGCCGTCTTACAGAACTCGCTGCTGCGCTTGTTCATGTACGCGCCGTCCGACAGGTCAAAGTACGCGCGCAGCAGCCGGTCCCGCTCCGACGAATCGCCCTCACGACAGCGCATCGAGCCGATCTGCTCCGCCGTGATCATCGCCCGCTCGGGCTGCATCCCCGCGTCGGTCTCATACCAGCGGGCGATCCGCTCCTTCCCCACCTGGCACTGCCCGATCAACATCTCACACTGCCCGCGCGTCGCCGCCAGCCGGACGTCCAGCTTCGGGTCGATCGCCGCGACCCGGTCGAGGTCGGCCAGACAACCAGCGCCGTCGTCGTGCATCAACTTGCGCGTCGCCGTGGTCACCAGCTCACCGACGTCGGCGCTCATCATCGGCACCGCCTGCACGGGCCCGCTCACCGGCCCCTTCACGATCGCCGGGTCGGTCGCGCCGGTCGGCTGCGCCGCCGCCGGCTCACAGTTGCACTTGCACTCGCACGGCGGGCAATCCATGGGCCGCTGCGGCCTCACGTCGCACCCGCCGCTCGTCACGACCACCGCGGCCGCCGCAGCGACCGCGCCCACCCAGCTCCCTCCGCCCGTTCGCCCGCGCATGATCACCTCACTGTGCCGGCTTCGCCTTGCACTTCGAGACGATACCATCAAAGCTCGCGTCCATGCTCTGCTGGCGGACCGCCGGGTCCTTGATGCTGGCGTAGCGCTCCGGCGGCATGTGCTTGTCGAAGATGGCGCGCGCCTTCTTGCAGTCGCCAGCGCGCGCGTAGCAGTTCGCCCCCATCGAGTACATCTCCGTCGACGCCATACGGACCTGGTGATCCTCGTCGTCCTTGGGCTTCACCGTCTTCACGTTCCTGGTGACCTTCTCGTACGCCGCGTCACAATCGGCGACCGTCACCTTCTTGATGCTCGCCATCATGAAGGTGTTCCAGCCCTGCAGCAGCTCGTCCCGCGGGCTCATCTTGCCCTGGCAGTACATCGAGCCGATGGTCTCGACGGCCTTGTCGAGCTGCTCCGGCCCCTGCTGCATCGGGTTATTTCCCTCGAGGAACTTGCGGTACAGCACCTTGCCGGCGTCGCACTTACCCGCGAGCATCAGGCACTGCGCGCGATAGCTGCTCCAGGCGATCTTCGGGTCGGTCGACTTGCGCTTGGGCTCGAGCTTGTCATACGAGTCGAGCTCGCCCAGGCAGCCCTTGCCGTCGCGCGAGCCCATCTTGGTCTGCGCCGTCTCGATGTGCGAGCGCGCCATGTCGCTCATCTCCACCTTCATGTTGACCATGCCGGCCGCGTTCAGCGAATCCGACGTGTCCTCGGCCTTCATCGCCTCCTTGTCCGGGTTCTCGCCCTCGCGGATCGGCCGCAGCGTCAGGCGGATCGGCGCCTTGCAGCCCTCCACCTCGGTCGCCGAGTCCGACTTGCAGGTGCTGAGATCGCCGCCCTGCTTGTCCGCCTTGCGGCTCTTGTTGGTCGAACCACCGGCGCCAAAGCCGTACACGCTCGCCTCCACCGCGGCGTTCAACTCCGTCAGCGAGCCCAGCGCGAACGCCCCCAGGTTGTAGCCGTACACGAAGTGCGTCGCGCCCTCACAGCCCGGGTTGCTGGCGATGTCGGCCCGGTACACCGCGTCCCGCGTCGACGTGCGCGTGCCCGCCACGTAGTACTCCATGTGGAACTTCTCGCCGCCCGAGACCCGACCGCCGAGGGTCCCCACGCTCAGCGGCAGCTTGGCGTGCAGCTCGCCCTGGTTGGTGATGTCGAGCTTCTCGAGCGCGCCCGAGGTCCACTCCACCGGCTTGTAGGCCCCCTGCGACCCGCGGATGCTGTCGTTGCGGCACTCCTCGAGCACGACCATGTCGCAGCCCTCGTAGCGGACCATCACAACGTCGCTGTTCGCGTAGGCCTCGAAGCTGCTCTTGTCGGTGGCGTCCCACTCGATGATGAACGGCCGCAGCGCGTTCTTCGGGTTGCAGGCGTTTTGCCCCGCGAAGCTGTCGTTCATCAGCCCGCTCTGGCCGGAATCACGGGTCGCCGAGGTCTTGGGGATCTTGGTCCCGCAACCGGCGACACCAAAAGAGAGAGAGAGCAGGGACAGCGACAACAGGACGCGCAACGACATCGTGGGGGTCTCCTCGGACGAGGCCCCGATCATCGGGGCGGCCGGAGACTGCCCGAACTGCCCCGCTCCGTCGAGCCCCACGGCTCAGGGGACCCGCTGCCCCGCAGACCGCCCCGAACCTCACCCGGAACGCAGTTCTCAGCGCCGACGACGGCGAACCAGCAGGGCTCCGGCCAGCCCGAGCAGCCAGGTCGGCGTCGTGGTCGGCGCCTCGCTCCGGCATGAGCAGCCATCATCCTTGCTGTCGATCGCGCCAGTGTCGCTGCCACCGCTGCCCGAGCCGTCGCTGCCGCCCGCGCTCGGATCGCTGTCGCTGCCGCTCGCGCTCGTATCGGCGCCGGTGGTCGGCGTATCGCCCGTGCTGTCCCCGCCCTCGCTGGGCACGGTGTCGACGTAGATCTTCGCCTCGGCGAAGCCGACGTTGCCGTCGTGGTCGAGCGCCTCGACGCGAATGGTGTACTCACCCTTCGGCGGAACCGGCAGGTCCCACACCGTCTGGCCGTTGTAGACCGGCTGCTCCTGATTCAGCTCCGGCACCATCAGACGCCAGCCGTAGCCGAGGAAGTTGTCGTCGACCTCGACCTCGATGTGCAGCGTGTCGCCCTTCGTGTACATCTGCCCGTCCATCGGCGACAGCATGTTCACCGTCGGCGCCTCGCTGTCGACGCTGTTGAGCCCGAAGTAGGCTGTCAGCTCGGCGACGTCGTTCTGCGCGCCCCCGTCGCAGAACTTGTCGTGAATGTGCGTGCAGCCGATCCCACCGGTCGCGTCGTTGTACGGCGTGCAGGTGCTGGCCCACACCTTGTCACCCGGCGTCGCGTACGGGTACATGATGTTGTTGGCGCCGTCGATGTGGTCGAGGCCAAACGAGTGCGCCGCTTCCTGCAGCGCGGTGGTGCCGAGAATGGCGATTTGGTTGGTCTCCTCGGTGAACGCGAAGGTCGTGTCGCGCCACCACGCGTCGCCGCAGTCGAGGTTGCACGACACGCCGAGCACCCCCTGCGGCAGCCCGATCACCCCGGGCCGACCGCCCATCATCACCTGGCTGTACGGCAGGTGCTTCGGCGGGACCTTCTCGTAGAGGATGCGCATGCCAAACGGCTCGGCCGCGTTCTTGAACACCTGAATGATCGCCAGCGCCGGCGCCTCACCCTCGAGGTACCCCGGGTAGTCGACGGTCCCCTGCACACACGGCGACTCGGCCTCCGACGCGTTGTTCCCGTTCGTCAGCTTGCCGCCGAAGAAATTGAGGAAGATCGAGGTGCGGTGCGGCGGCTGATCCCAGGCCTCCACCGGATGGGTCTCGTCGCGAACAACCGGCTCGAGCGCCGACTTCGGCAGCACCTGCGTCCCCTTCAGCACCATCCCTTGCCGCTCGAGCCCCTCGTGGAACGCCTGTGCACGCGCCTCCAGCTGCTCCGCGGTCAGCTCCGGCGGGACGTTCACCGGGTGCCCGAACAGCATGGGCTGCCCGGGCTTCGCGTCCTCCTCGCCGCCAGCGGCGTGGACCCGCGGCGCGAGCGAGAGCGCAGTGAAGGCAAGAGCAGCAACGGGGAGGATCGTGAAGCGGTGGGCCATGGGTGGGAGCCAACCCTGTTTATCACAGCCACGTCGTGGCCGCGCCAGAAGTTCGCGCACTATCACGCTGACATCGCAAGCCCCCGCAACCCACGACACAAGCTCATCCCGGGCACACCACGTCGTCCGGGTCACCCAGGATACACACGACCTGCATCGGCGCCGCCAGCTCACAGCACAGGCCCTGCTGGGGGTCCTGGCCTCCACTGTCGCTGTCGCTCTCGCTGCCACTGCTGGTGGCCTCCAGAACATGCTGCTCGCTGCCCGGACACTGGTCCGCGCACGGACAACTCGTGCAGTCCAGCACCAGCACCTCACGGCACTCGCCACCCAGGCACAGCTCGTCGCCCTCACAGACCTTGCCGCAGGTGCCACAGTGCTCCGCGGCCACCTGTAGATCCACGCACAGCTCGCCGCAGAGCGACATCCCCGCTCCACATCCGCCCTCGCTGTCGCTCATACCCGTCGCGCCGCTCCCACTGGTCGGCGCCTCGCCGGTGGCGACCGTGCCATCACTGCTCGACCCCACGTCGCCGGAAGCCCCCGGCAGCACATACTCGGTGAGTGTGCACCCGCCCAGGGTGAATCCGCTCGCAACCAGCCCCACGACAAGAACCAGACGACGCACCCACTCGCTTTCCCACTCCCACCGCTTCGTTACAAGCCCACGTCGACACCCTCGGCTCTGGGGGATGCGCACCACGCTTGCATACCCCACATCGGCCCCCCACCCGGGGGCCCGAGAAAGCGGTCCAAACTCGACGTTGACAACGAATTTGCCGCCTCACTAAAGTGCCTCCATGGTGGAAGCTCCAGGCAAATTCACGCGAGCACGTCGCGCTTGGTGGTCGACGAGCCTCCTGCTCGCCATCGGCTGCTACTCCGGCGCCGGCGACGGCGACGACACCACGGCCACGACCGGTACTGCCAGCCAGCCCACCGTCGGCGAGACCGACAGCAACCCGACCGACACCGGCGACACAGCCGACACCGATGGGCCCGGTCAGGCCGACGTCCTCCCGCAGACCTCCCGCTACCCGCGACTTAGCCACACCCAGTGGGAGAACACAGTCCAGGACCTGTTCTTCCTGCCCGCGCCGACCGGCTACAGCAACCTCTTCATCGGCGACCCGGTCAGCGGCGGCTTCGACAACAACAGCGAGGCCCTGAAGGTCACCGCGACCCTGTGGACCGACTACCAACGCGGCGCGGAGCAGGTCGCAGAGCTCGTCGCCAAGGACCCGGAGATCCTCGCCAAGATCGCCCCGCAAGACGGCGGCGACTCGGACGCCCAGGCCACCACCTTCATCACCACCTTCGGCAAACGAGCCTACCGCCGCCCGCTCACCGCCGAGGAGATCGCCCGCCACCTCGAGATCTTCCACGCCGGCATGGCCACACCCGGCGACCTCGCGGCCTTCCCCGCCGGCGTCCGACTCGTCGTCCAGGCGATGCTCCAGTCGCCGCACTTTCTCTACCGCGTCGAAGCCAGCGACGTCGCCGAGGGCACCAAGATCCGCCTCAGCGGCCACGAGATCGCCAGCAAGCTCTCCTACATGCTGTGGAACACCATGCCGGACGACGAGCTCTTCGCCGCCGCCGGCGACGGCAGCCTGGACGACCCCAAAGGCGTCGCCAGCCAGGCCACCCGCCTCCTCGATCACCCGCGCGCCCGCGACATGGTCGCCAACTTCCACTACCAGCTGCTGCACATCGACCACTACAGCGACATCTACAAGGACCCGGTCAATTTCGCCGCGTACAACGCCGAGATCAACCCGCTGCTCGCCAGCGAGACGCTCAAGTTCGTCGACAACGTCATCTTCAACGACGGCGACTTCGCGACCCTCCTGACCGCCCCCTACACCTTCGTCAACGCCAAGCTCGCCCCCTTCTATGGCGTCCAGGGCGACTTCAGCGACGACTTCGTCAAGGTCGACCTCGACCCCGCCCGCCGCGCCGGCATCCTCACCCAGCTCGGCTTCCTCATGGCCAACGCCGGCGCCTTCGAGAACGACCCGATCCACCGCGGCGTGTTCATGAACCTACAACTGCTGTGCACCGGCCTCCCGCCGCCGCCCAACATGGTCCCCCCGCTCCCGCCGCCCGTCGAGGGCGAGACCCTGCGTGAACGTGTCGACCGCCACACCGGCAAGGGCACCTGCGGCGAGGGTTGCCACGGCTACCTCATCAACCCCCTCGGCTTCGCCTTCGAGAACTACGACCCGCTCGGCCAGTGGCAGACGATGGACGCCGGCAAGCCCATCGACGCCGCCGCCGAGTTCCAGTTCGGCGGCGTCCCGCAGAAATACGACGGCGCCGTCGAGCTCGCCCACCTCATGGCCGACAGCGACGAGGCCCACAAGTGCTACGTCGCCCACTTCCTCGAGTACGGCTACGCCCGCCGCCCGCAGAAGGCCGACCAGAAATTCATCGACAGCCTCGCCGCCGGCTCCAAGGACGGCACCCACACGATCAAGCAGATCATCCTCGAGCTCACCAAGAGCGACGCCTTCCTGAATCGCGCGCCGGTGGAGGAATGACCATGAACCGCAAGCCCATCATCTCCCGTCGCGGCTTCCTCTACGGCACCGGCGGCGTCGCCGTCGGCCTCCCCTTCCTCGAGGGCCTCCAGCCCCGCAAGCTGCGCGCCGCCCCGCCCGAGCGGCCCCGCTACGCCGTGTTCGTCCGCCAGGCCAACGGCTGCGCCCAGGCCGACAACGGCGAGCCCGAACAGTTCTGGCCGCAAAACCTCGGCACCCTCACCACCGAGTCGATGTCCACCACCGACAAGGACCGCGCCGTCAGCGAGCTCGCCGAGTTCGCCGACAAGCTGCTGCTCGTCCGCGGCACCCGCTTCGCCTTCCCCGGCAACGGCTGCGGCCACTCCGGCGGCGGCAACCAGGTCCTCACCGCCGCCAAGGTCTCCGACGACCCGATGGGCAACCTGTCCCTCGCCATGGGCGAGTCGGTCGACAACCGCATCGCCCGCGAGCTCAACCCCGCGAGCAACCCCGAGCCCCTCGCCACCTACGCCGGCGCGATGGGCGGCTACATCAACGAGGTGTTGTCCTACCGCGGCCCCAAGGACCTGCGCGCCGCCGACCGCAACCCGTGGAGCGTCTACACCAAGATGGTCGGCATCACGATGCTGCCCGAGGAGGTCATCAAGCAGATCAAGGCCCGCCGGACCAGCGTCAACGACCTCCTCAAGGAGCAGATGAGCAGCCTGATGAGCTCGCCCAAGCTCAGCAAGGACGACACCGACCGCCTGCAGCTCCACTACGACGCGATCCGCGACATCGAGATCGAGCTCTCGTGCCAGCTCCCGCCGCAGGAGGAGCTCGACGCGATGGAGGCCCAGATGGACTACAGCGGCCAGGACGACCGCATGCAGACCATCGTCAAGATGCACATGAACCTCATCGCCTTCGCCTTCGCCTGCGACTACACGCGCGCCGCGACCCTGCAGATCGGCGACGGCAACGACGGGACCGAGTACCTCATCGACGGCATCAAGTTCCCCCGCTACCACCAGATCTCGCACCGCATCTACAGCGACGGCTCCGAGGGCGACCCGATCCCCGACGCTCTCGGCAAGCACCACCGCATCGACCGCGAGCACGGCAAGATGTTCGCCCACCTGCTGCAGCGCCTGTCGATGTACACGACCGACGTCGGCACGATCCTCGACGACTCCGTCGCGGTTTGGTGCAACGACCTCGGCGCCGGCGTCAGCCACACCTACAACAACATCCCGTGGGTCTGCGCTGGCAGCTGTGGCGGCTTCCTCAAGACCGGCCAATACATCGACGCCGGCGATGTCGCCCACAACAAGTTCTTCAACACGATCCTCAGCGCCGTCGGCCTCACCAACAAAGAGGGCAGTTTTGTCGACGACTTTGGCGACCCCGAGCTCGAGCCCGGTGTCATCGACGGCATGATCAAGGTGTGATCGCGCCCCCGACACGCGCGGCCACACCGCCGCACCTGTGGGCCTCGGCCCCGTCGCCAGTTTCCCGCGGCGCCGCTGGCCGCCCAGCAAGATGGGCAGTAGCCTGAACCAGGTGCCCTCGAAACGCCGTGCCACCGCCCGCTCGCTGACCCTCGCCCTCACCATGGCCGCGGGTCTGCTGAGCAGCGCCGGTTGCGGCAGACATCGCACGCTCGGCGAGGTCGACCTGACCCAGGGCCCCGCCTCGCACGAGCTTGGGACCCTCGCCATCGCCGAGAAGGGCGCGGCCGCCGTCGCCGTCGTCACCACCGACGTCGGCCGCGGCCTCGCCTTCGTCATCGACCCCGGCGGCTACCTCATCACCAACCGCCACGTCGTCGAGGACGCCGACTACATCGAGAACCTGACCTTCCCCGCGCTCCGCCCGGCCCGCACCTTCGCCTCCGTCCGCATCATCTACATCGATCCCCGTCGCGACCTCGCCCTCCTCAAGATCGACAGCGACGAGCCCCTCCCCTACCTGTCCCTCGGGACAGACCACCCCGCGCCGCTGGCCGACTACCTGGCCTTCCAGGACCCCGTGCTGCTGCTCGCGCGCGTCGCCGAGGACGGCAGCGGCGACAAACAAGACGCCACGAAACCCGGCTTCATCGCCCGCAGCGGGAAGGTCCAGGAGCTCGCCGTCTTCAACCAGGCCGTCGGTCCCAACGCCTTCTTCGGCCTCTCGCAGGACGTCAAGCGCGGCATGAGCGGCGGCCCCGTGCTCGACCGCTACGGACGCGCCGTCGGCGTCGTCTCGTGGACCTGGAAGCACCGCGTCGGCGGCTACGCGATCCCGATCGCCGAGGCCACCCAGATGCTCGCCGACCGCCCCGCCATGACCACCGCCGCCCAGCAGACCCACCGGGCCGAGAGCCGCGCCCGTGGCTTCGTCGCCGCCGTGCACCGCGGTCAACTCGAGGCCGCCCGGCGCATGCTCTCCCCCACCCACGCCCGCAAGGTCCGCGCTTACACCATGCGCACGATCGCCGAGCAGCTCCCCGGTGAGGGCCGCCTGCCCGTCCAGCAGTTTGTCGCCGCCCTCGAGGACCTCCTCGAGTCGCAACCCCCGGGCGCCGACGACCTCCCCTTCTCCGCCGTCCAGGAGGTCGTCATCCGCACCGGCAGCCCCAGCTTCATGGCCGCCCTCGGCGTCGACGGCCTGCTGTCGCGCGAGCAAGTCATCAGCTTCTTCTTCGAGTTCTCCCAGGCCTACGTCAGCGCCCGCTTCTTCGCCGACATGTCCGCCGACGCCGCGATGGACCTCGCCCTCGCGCGCCTCCAGACCGTCGACGCCTCGCGCACTTTCGCCTTCGCCGACATCGCCGAGCGCCTCACCGCCGAAGACGACATCCAGATCGAGAAGATCGACGTCCTCCCCGGCGCCTACGCCCCCCAGGCCGTCGTCCGCCTCCGCGTCGCCCACAAGCCCACCGCAACCGCGCCGAACCCCGCAGCCCAGATCTACATCATGCAGCTTCGCCTCGAGTGGGGCGACTGGTACGTCGCCGAGCTCCAGACCGTCGGCCTCACCTGAGTGTCCACGCGTCGCCGCCGAGCCAGCTATCATCGACGCGATGTCGGACCCACGACGAGACGCAGTGCGTGGTGCGCTTAGCTACCTCGGCGACGCCGAGCGCAGGATCTCCGCGCTGCGCGGCGACGCCCTCGGCTGGGCCGTCATGGAACAGTTCGCCCCGGATGACACCCGCACCAGACACCTGCACCACGGCGCGGCCCTCCTGCTCATCGCGCCAAGCTGGCTTTGGGCGCTGCTCGCCGCCCTCCCCCTCGCTTACCTCGGCAGCTTCGTCGGCCAGATCTTCATCACCGCGGTCCTCGGCGCAGCCGCCGGCCTCGCCGGCCGCATTTGGCTCACCCGCTCGCTCGCCGACCAGCTACGCCGCCCGAGCGAAGAAGCAACGACGGAGATCCACCGCGCCCTCGGCGAGGCCGCGCGCTTCATGCACGAGGCCGGCATCGACTGGGTCGGCGAGGACCCCTCGGTCCTCGCGCAGCCGTGGCTGATGCTCAAGCCCGTCCGCGCCACCCTGAACGCACTCCACGCCGCCGACCTCGACAGCCCCCCGCGCTGACGGCTACGGCCGGCGATCGGCCAGCACCGCGTCGGCCTGCGGCGCCTCGCTCTCGACGTCATTGATCGTCCGCCGATCTTCGCCGACCTCCAACCCCTTGCGCACGCGCACCACGCTGCCTGGCTCGCCCGCGTGCTCGTAGCTCGACATCCACCCCGCCGGCACCTCCGGCGTCGTCAAGCTGTAGACGTAGCGCGCGTCCTTCGGCGCCAGGTTCACGCACCCGTGGCTCTTGCGGTGACCAAAGCCATCGTGCCAGTACGCGCCGTGCAGCGCGAAGCGGCGAAAGAAGTACTGCACCCACGGCACCGCCTCGACATGATACGGCGACTCGGTGGCGTCCTCCGGCCGGTTGCGCATGGCCCCCAGCGCCAGCTTGTTGCGGATCCGGTACACGCCCTTCGGCGTCGAGGTATTCGGCTTCGCCCCGGTCCCGCTCGAGATCAGCGTCACGAAGGTCGGCGTCTGCCCGACCATCACCGCCAGCATCTGCTGCTGCAGATCGACGTCGATCCAGGTCTCACCCTCGCCGATGTTGCCGAGCTCCGGCCCCGCCTCGAACCAGCGCACCTTGCCGGCCTCAATGTACCCCGGCACACCCGGCCCGAGCGCGTCGGGGATCGTGATCCAGCGCGCCCCGCCGCCGTGGTGCAGCTCCGGCAGCACCTCGATCGCGGCGTGAAACTCGAGCTCCTTCACCGTCGGCGCCTTCAGCTTCGGCTCACCCCGCAGCAGCGCCTCGTGCGACACCACCCACGCCGCCCGCCGCCCCTCGGTCACTGGCGCGTCCGCCAGCACGCGCCCCGCGAACTCGCTCGGCTTCTCCGGCTTCATGTCCTTCGCCGGCACCACCTGCTCGTCCGCGTCCTCGTAGACCTTTCCGTGCCCGCCCAGCGGCTTCAGATCGACAAACGCGTACTGCCGGTTCGGCTCGAGGTAGTCGGTCGGCTCGCGCCCGCTCAGCAGCGCCGTGCGGGTCCGGTAGCGCGGCACCTCGGCCAGTAACTTGCCCTTCCGATCGGCCCGCGGCTTGGCGTACACGTAGGGCACCACCTGC
>JBGAUO010000089.1:0-19718 GCA_044228605.1 Nannocystis sp.
CACGAGATCGACGTGTTGCTCGATACCCAGGAGATCCGGGAAGTGATGCAGGAGGACGTCAGGACAATCCTGCCGGGAGCTCGCATCCGTGAGGCCGCGCAGGCGCTCGCGGACGGCAGCTTTCATAGCTTGCCGGTGGTCGATGAACACGGCGATCTGGTCGGGATCGTGACGTCGACCGACCTGATCCGCTATCTACTCGATCAGTACTAGGTTCCGCAGACCCGTCCATGACGGCAGGTGATCGGTCAGCCGCGTCGCGTGCTGGCGATCACCACGCCCGCCGAGGCTGCGCTGCCCGTCCTGGCCAACGCGCTGGAGACGTCGTGGAGACGCGGTTCCGAGCCGAGCGAACGACTCGAAACCGCATCCTTAATTCACCATCACATCACTGTTGGAAGCAGTACAGCCGCTGCACCGTCGAGCAGTTCGACGCATTCAGCACCCCGGTGTTGGTCCAGTTGCCGTTCGTCGCGTTGTTGCGGCCCTCGTAGCCGATGACCAGGAGGCCGCCGCTGGCGAACCAGCCGGAGCAGTCCTCCTCGAGCGAGGTACCGTTGCTCGAGGTACCGGTCCACACGTCGGCCTGGCCCACGGCGGCGTTCTTCTCGTTGACGTTGATCGGGAGGAGGATGGTGCCGTCGACCAGGTCGGCCCAGCTCTTGGCCACGTCCTTGCCGTTGACCAGCGCGTAGCCCGTGGTCGACTTGATGAAGCGGCTCTGCGGGTTGTTGGTGTTGTTGCTGATCCAGGCCTTGTAGGTGCCGCCGAGCGCGGCGGCGTTGGCCAGAGTCTGGCACTTGCCGTCGCCGCCGTTGAGGCCGCCGAGGTTGCCGTTCCAGCTGCCGCTGGTCACGAACACGAGCTTGGGCTTGGTGCAGTTGGCGTTGCAGCCGTCGTTGCCGACCACGTTGCCGTCGTCGCACTGCTCCTTGCCCGACCACACGAAGGTGTCGCCGCACTTGGCGTTCTTGCACGTCGCCGTGCAGGCGTCGGTGCTGCTGGCGTTGCCGTCGTCGCACTCCTCGTTGTTGCTGGCCTGCTTGAAGCTATCGCCGCACTTGGCGTTCAGGCAGGCGAGGGTGCAGGCGCCGGTGTTGCTGTTCATCACGCCGAGGTCGCACTGCTCGGGCGCCTGCTTGATGCCGTCGCCGCAGGTCTTGGGCTTGCACGCGTTGGAGCAGGCGTCGTTGTCGATCTTGTTGCCGTCGTCGCAGGTCTCGCCCGGCCCGAGCTTGCCGTCGCCGCAGACGTTGAAGGTGCAGTTGGCCTTGCAGGACTTCATGTCGCCGTTGTTGAGCCCGTCGTCGCACTGCTCCTTGCCGACCCACAGCAGGCCGTCGCCGCACTTGCCAGCCTTGCACGCCAGGGTGCAGCCGCCGTTGTCGCTGTTGTTATTGCCCGAGTCGCAGGTCTCGCCGAGGTTGAGCTGGAGGTAGCCGTCGCCGCAGGCCGGGACCTTGCAGGCGTCGGTGCAGGTGTCGTCCTGCTTGCCGTTCTTGCCGTCGTCGCACTGCTCGCCGGGGTCGACGATGTTGTTGCCACAAGCCTCGAGCTTGCACACCGCGCTGCAGCCGTCGCCAGCGTTCAGGTTGCCGTCGTCGCAGGCCTCGCCCGGGCCCTGGTCGCCGTCGCCGCAGACGTTGAGCTTGCAGCCGGCGAGGCAGGACTGGCCGGGGCCGTTGTTGCCGCCGCCGAGGTCGCACTCCTCGGTGCCCGTGCCGATGTTGTGCAGCAGGCCGTCGCCGCAGATGCCGTCGACACAGCTCGAGGTGCAGTCGCCGTTGTCGGAGTTCTGCGGCCCGTCGTCGCAGGTCTCGCCGACCACCGGCTGGACGAACTGATCGCCGCACTTGGCCGCCGTGCACGCGCCCGTGCACGCGTCGGTGTCGACCTTGTTGCCGTCGTCGCACTCCTCGTTGAACGCGACCTTGCCGTCGCCGCAGGTGGCCTTGGCGCACTCGTTGGTGCAGGCGTCGTCGTCGACCTTGTTGCCGTCGTCGCAGGCCTCACCGGGGCCGACCAAGCCGTCGCCGCAGATGTTGAGCTTGCACATGCTGGTGCAGCTGTTGGTGTCGGCGTTGTTGCCACCCTCGTCGCACTCCTCGGCCGCCGGCGGCCCGAGCACGCCGTCGCCGCAGACGTTGGTCTTGCATTCGGCCGTACACTCGCCGAGCGGACCATTATCGGCCCCGTTGTCGCATTCCTCGGCCGGACCGGCGTCCCCGTCGCCGCACACGTTCAGCACACAGTCCGCGCGGCACTCCTTGCCGGGCCCGTTCTCGGCTCCCTTGTCACACTCCTCGCCGACCCCGACCTCACCGTCACCGCACACTGCGGCCGGACCGGTGGTGCCAGTCCCCGTGTCCGTGTCCGTCGCCGTCCCCGTATCCGTCGCCGTCCCCGTGTCCGTCGCCGTCCCCGTGTCCGTCGCCGTCCCCGTGTCCGTCGCCGTGTTCGTGCCCGTCCCGGTGGCCGTACCCGTCGGCGTCGAGTCCGTGCCCGTCGGCGTCGAGGTCGGCGTCGTATCGGTGTCCGGGCTGGTGGTCGTGGTCGCGGTGCTGTCGCTGGTCCCCGTGCCAGTCCCGGAGTTGCTGACGGTGCTCATGTTGGCGTTGTCGCCGCAGGCCGAGAGGGTCAGACACAGACTGGAGAGGAATGCCAAGGAGGACGATGAACCGAGGGTATGCCGCATTGCCGATTCGTACAGGGAGACCGCGGGGCTGGCAACCATCGCTACTGCTCCGCCCGCGCAGCGCACCTGCGCGCTGGGGCCACGCGACGAGCTCCGGGGCACGCGATCGCGCCGACAGACATGCTCGTTTAGACATGTCTGTAAGGACATGTTCTTCACGCCTGGCGGGCGTGGGAGCGGACCCATGACGGTGCCTGCTGGCCGCCTGTCGCCTGGCGCGGCCGACCGTTTGACAGGCCGGCGCGGCGCGTGCTGTCATGCGCGTCATCGCCCGAGGTCGCCTTGATGCCCCTGCTCCGTTTTTCATGCACTGCGCTCATCCTGCTTCTCACCGCCTGCCCGGGCGCAGGCTCGACCGACACCAGCACCGGCGGATCTACCTCCACGGGTGACGACTCCGCAACCAGCGCCGGGCCCACGACCGGGCCCACGACGACCGCCACGACGAGCCCAACAACCACTGACCCGCAGCCGAGCACCGCCGACACCGGCGACAGCTCGGGCGATCCCACCGGGGCGCAGGCGGATGGTTGCGACGGCGCGAAGCTGCTGGCTGTCCCGGAGGACACATCGCTGCCTGGGCCGTGGCCGGTCGGTGCGCGCACCGTCAACTTCTCCGGGCTCACGATCGAGGTCTGGTACCCGGCGACACCCGGCAGCGAAGCCGGCATCCCGCCGATCGAGTACGACATCCGCACCTCGTTGCCTGACAGCGAGCAGGCCAAGGTGCCCGACGAGGCCAACCCGTGGCAGCCCTGCGACTGCTACCGCGACCTCCCGCTCGACGCGACCCACGGCCCCTACCCGCCCGTGATCTTCATCCACGGCACCGCCGGCTTCCGCTCGCAGTCGCTCGAGCAGGTCACCCACTGGGCCAGTCGCGGCTTCGTCGTGCTGGCGGCCGACCACCCGGGCCTGTGGTTGCACGACCTGCTCGGGCAGATCTGCGGGGTCACGGCGCCGCCACAAAACCTCGCGGCGGACATCTCGACCATGGTCGGCGGGATCAAGGCGCCGGTGGGCGAGCTCGCCTTCCTCGCCGATCGCATCGACCCCGAGCGCATCGCCATGGCCGGGCACAGCGCCGGCGGCTCGGCGATCAAGGGCTCTGGCGGGGTCGCGCAGGTGTTGATCCCGATGGCGGCCGGCGGGGCAGCGGCCGGGGCGGCGCTGCAGTCGACGCTGATCATGGGGGCCCAGTCCGATCAGGTGGTCAACTACAACTCGCAGGTCAGCGGCTACGCCGACTCGCCGCCGCGCAAGCGCCTGGTCGGCATCGCCAACGCGGGTCACCTCGCGTTCTCCAGCCTGTGCTCGCTGCACAACGCCGCCGACCAGGACTTCCTCGAGATCGCCGCGCAGTACGACGTCTGCGGGGCACAGCTCGCCGGCGCGCTGTTCGACTGCAAGGACACCTACACGCCGGACGCGACCAACTGGGCGATCACCAACTACGCCACCTCGGCCGCGCTCGAGGAGACCCTGCATTGCTCGGGCGCCGGCGCCAACTTTGCCAGCATCCAGAGCAAGTTCCCGGAGGTCGGCGAGTTCCAGGAGGCGCTGTAGCCCGCGCGTGTTAGCCTCGCACATGCCCTCGCGCCGCCTGCCGCTCGCGCTCCTGTTGCTCGGCTGTCCGCCCGCGCCGCAGACCCAGCCCCCGCCGCCCGTGAGCGACGTGCACGGCGACGAGCCTCACGGGCCTCGCGAGCTCCGCGAGCCCGTCCGCCCGGCGCCGGGCGAGCCCACGCCGCCCGCCCCTCCGGCCTTCAGCGCGCCGAAGGCCGATGGTGCGCTCGCCGACATCCTACCGGCCCCCGCGCCAGCGAACGGGCTGCCGGGCGCCTGTGAGAGCGGCACGCGCCGCGCCGGCGAGACCTGGAAGGTCGAGTGCAACGAGTGCAGCTGCGGCGACGACGGTCAGACCCGCTGCACGGCGATGGCCTGCTTGCCGCGCCCGGTCCGCTAGCCCCGCGGGGGAGCGCTGCCCGAGTCGCTGCGAAGCAGCGCTGACACCCGCCCGGCGAACAGCCGGCGAGCGGCGCTGATCTCCGCCATCTCGAGCATCGCCTCGCGCGGGCTCGCGGAGCGACGGCGACGCACCGGCACCACCCGGCGGGCGGCGAGCGACTGCAGCCGCGACCAACAGCCGCGGACGATCGGCGCGCTGGTGCTGAGTTCGGCCGGCGAGAGCTCGCGCTCGTCGTGGTTCACGGTGAAGAGCAGGGCAACACCCGCCACGATCAGCGACATCGACATGAGGAGCAGGAGCGAGACGATGGATGCCATGGCACCCCTCGCAGAGCAAAGCGTGCGCCACGACGTGCCACCCCGGGATCGCAGGGGAATTTGTGGCGCGGGCCATGAGCACGTCTGCATCATCCTGACGGCGGTGTCAGGACGTACGGGCCCGTGCACGCGCCTAGCCGCGTCGCCGCCTGCACAGGCCGAGCACAAACAGCGCACCCAGCCAGCCTGGCGCCCGTGGCTCGCTGCGGCAGCCACAGCCGTCATCTCCCCCGTCCATGGGCGCAGTATCGGCCGTCTCGGCGCTGGTCATGCTCGTCACGCTCGTCACGCCGCTCGGATTGCTGGCGGTGTCGACACCGGTCTCCCCGTCGCTGGTCGGCACGTCCGTGCTCGACCCGGTCTCGCCGCCGGTGGTCGGATCGCTGGGCACCACGCCGATGTTGAGGGTCACCGGCAAGGACTCGGTGACGAGCCCCGCCGCGTCCTCCGCGATCGCCACCAGCTCGTAGCTCCCCTTCGGGAACTTGACGGTGGCGAACTCGTACGGCGGCTCCTCGTCGGTCAGCGGCTGCAGCTGACCGTTGATCTTGAGGCTCACGACCGCGACGCCCCAGCCATCACCGTCGTCGGCGTTCACCTCGATCGGCGTGGTCAACGAGCTCTGGTCGGGGTAGTCGGCGGACATCGGCGTGGTGATCGAGACCGTCGGCGGCGTATTGTCCGGATTGGCGTCGAAGGCCTTGCCACACGTCGCGCTCGAGCCGCTTTTGGGCGTGCCTGGGCACCACTGCAGCCACTCGCCGACCCCGACCCCGGGTTCACCCGCGTAGAAATTGCCGCACTTGTGGGTCGGGTTCCACGTGCCATCGAGGTCGTGGCAGGGCGTGATGTCGATGCCCGACTCCTCCTCGACCCACGGCACCGCGTTCCAGGTGAGCGAGTGGGTGCCCTCGCCGCCGCACTGGCCGGTCAGCGTCGAGGCGATGCCGAAGGTGTGCCAGCTGCCGTCCGGGTAGCGCACCAGCGCGGGCCCGCCCGAGTCCCCGGGGCAGATCCCCGGATCGTTGCCACCGCCGACATCGGCGCTGTTCGAGGCGACGCTGTGGATCGGTGTCATGCCCCAGTGCTTGACCCCGGCGTTGCCACCTTCCTCGGTGAGCCCGAAGCCGGTGACCCCGGCGATCTGGCCAGGAAACACAATCTCCGTCTCACAACCGTACACAACCGGGGTCACGGGCAGGTCCGTGATCGCCTCCGCGAGCCGGCAAAACGCCCAATCGTGCTCCTGGTCGTTGACCCCGGCATAGTCCGGGTTGGCCAGGCAGAGGTCGGGCTTGACGGTCTTCTTCGGGCTGGTGATGTCCTCGCCGAACAGGATCGTCTTGTTGCCGCCGCCACAGTGCGCCGCGAACATCACCAACCGGGGGTGCACCAGCGTGCCAGTGCACAGCGAATTGCCGCCTGACACCGCGACCGCGGTCGGCCAGGCGCAGGGCCCGTTCGGCGTCCCGCCGTGGATCGCCACCGGCGAGGGATCGGGCGCTGCGACGGTCTCCGGCGCCCCGGCCCGGACCACATCAGAAAGGCCGACGACGCCGAGGGCCAGACAAACCGGGAGAAGCCGCGGTGATAATTCCATGGCCCGAGGATGCCACAGTCCCAGCACCGCCCTGGCTCCCAAAATGCTGACGGCCCGGGCGCCTGCGGCGTATCATCGCGGCCCCCGGCGTCCGTCTTCACGGCCGCCGACCCCCTACCCGGAGATACCGATGTATCCATGCCTCTCGTGGATCACCCTGACCATGCTGACCACCGCCCAGGCCGCGCCGCCGGTGGCGACGTCAGCGTCTGGCCCCGCGAACCCTGGCGCCGCTGCGCCGGCGGGGAGCCAGGCCGCGCCCGGGGCGGCAGCGACCAACCCGAGCGACCCCGAGGCGCGCGCTGAGCAAGCCGCCAGCCTCTACACCGCGCGCAAGTACGTCGAAGCCGCGGAGATCCTCGAGGACCTGTGGGCCACCGTCCACGAGCCGCGCGACCTCTTCAACGCGGCGCTCGCCCGCATGGCCGCAGGGCACCGGGCGCACGCGATTCGCTACTGGGAGAACTATCTCCTGCTCCCCCAGGTCCCCGCCGACGGCCGTGAACAGGCCCAATCTCGCCTCAAGAAGGCCCAGGCCAGCACCGTCGGGGTCAGCCTCAAGGTCGCGCCGGTGGCCGTCTCCGAGGTCGGCGTGACCTACACCCTGCGCCGCGCCGCACCTGACCTGCGAGACAGCCGACCACCGCTGGTCGTCGAGCTCGCGGCCGCGGCCCCGGAGTTCACCGCGGGCGGTCGCACCGTCTACCTCGACCCGGGCAAATGGGAGCTCAAGATCGAGGCCCGCGGCTACCGCACCGCGCTGCAAGATCTGACGATCAAACCAGGCCAGCCGGGCTTCCCCAAGGAGGTCGTCCTCGGGCCCGACCCGATGTTCCGCCACGCCAGCTTCCAGATCGAGCCCCCCGAGGCCGTCAGCGCCGGCGCCACGGTCACGCTGCAGCGCATGACCGCCTCCGCGCAGCCCGTCCCCTGCCCCCTCAGCAGCACCGGCGCCTGCGCCCTCAAGCTCGAGCCCGGTGACTGGGAGGTGGTGGTCTCGGCCCCCGGCTTCCAGCGCTACGCGGAGAGGGTCTCACTCGGCGCCCAGCCGACAGCCAGCTTCGCGGTCGCCCTGGTCCCAACAATCGCCCCGACCCCGGCGCCGCCCGTCGTCGCCGACGCCACCCCACCACCCGCCACGGCCCCGGAGACCCCGCCCGAGCCGGCCAAACCCGAGACCGTGCCCCGACCGGTCCGCCTCAAGCTGTCCACCGGTCTGGTCGCCTCGGGCATCCCGATCTTCATCGCCGGTCTGGCCCTGGGGGTCACCGGCAGCAACAGCTATCAGGACGGCCGCACCATGGGCAACTCCGCGGGCGAGCTGCTCCCCTCGCTGCGCCTGCGCAGCGCCGGGATGGGCCTCGTCGGCGCGGCCGTCGGTCTGTGGGCCACGGGCCTCACCGCCGAGTACGACGTCAAACCCGCCGTCTGGTACAGCGAGCTCGGGATCGGTGGCGCCTTTGTCCTCACCGGGGCCATCTGGTCGGCGGTCGGCACCAGCCGGTGGAACCAAAACCAGGTCCCCAAGTTCCATTGCGCCAACAGCGACGGCATCGACTGTTTCGCCAGCCACCGCATGGCCAGCAGCTTCTTCCTCGGGGCTGGCACCGCGCTGGTCGTCGGCTCGACCCTCGGCATCCTCGTCCAGCGCAGATACCTGCACAAGCGCCGCACCGTCATGAGCCCCTACTTCGCCGGCAGCGGCGCCGGCTTCATGCTGCAGGGACGCTTCTAGCGATCCGCGTGCGTGTGAGCCCAGCCTCACACAGCTCCCCGCCAGTTTTCCCGCCACCATCGGGGTATCGGATACGATGCCCCGATGCTGCGACGTCTCGCCCACGCCCTCACGCTCCCTCTCACCGCGTCCCTCCTGCTCGCCGCCTGCGGCGACGATGGTGATGTTGGCACCACCGGAGACGAAGCCAGCACCGGCGATACCAGCAATGGCAGCAACACCGCCCCGACCTCCTCTGCCAGCGAGGGCGACACCACCGGCGACCCGACCGCGACCGGCGATACCACCAGCGACCCGACCACCGGCGACCCGACCACCGGCGATACCGGCACCACCGGCGACCCGCCCTCCCCCTACGACGGCGAGCCGCTCCCGACCGCCGACGACGGCGACTGGATCTGGGTCGACTTCCCCGAGGCCAAGTGTCGTGACGGCAGCTCCACCGGCATCGGCGTGCGCTACGGCAGCGGCCCCGGCCTGGTCATCTTCTTCGAGGGCGGCGGCGCCTGCTTCAATACCTTCACCTGCGGCGCCAACCCCAGCAGCTTCGACGGCCAGAGCTTCACCGGCCGCGACGGCGGCATCTTCGACACCACCAAGCCCAACAACCCGGTCGCCGACTGGAGCTTCGTCTACGTCCCCTACTGCACCGGCGACGTGCACGCCGGCTCCGCCCCCGACGGCACCCTCCCGGACGCGCCCGGCCAGACCTTCCAGTTTGTCGGCTACCTCAACGTCGGCCACTTCCTGAACCGCATCGTCCCCACCTTCATCGGCAACGTCGACCAGGTGCTCACCACCGGCGTCAGCGCCGGCGGCTTCGGCGCCGCGTTCAACTACGACCGCATCGCCGACGCCTTCCCCAAGGTCCCCAACACCCTGCTCGACGACTCCGGCCCGCCGATGTCCGACGACTACATCGCGCCCTGCCTGCAGAAGCTCTGGCGCGAGGCCTGGAACCTCGACGCCATGCTCCCCGCGGATTGCACCGATTGTTTCCCGGCCGACGGCGGCGGCATCATCAACCTGGTCCCGTACCTCGGCACCAAGCACCAGCCCAATCGCCTCGGCCTCATCTCCTCGCTCGGCGACAACACGATCCGCCTGTTCTTCGGCTTCGGTAACAACGACTGCACGGCCGTCATCCCCAGCACCTCGGTCGAGACCTTCACCGCCGGCCTCCACGACCTGCGCGACAACTGGCTGAACGAGCCGGCCGACATCTGGGGCTCGTTCCTCCTGTCCGGCGAGCAGCACACCTGGATCGGCGGAGACAGCTACTACACCGCCACCAGCAAGGGCACCAGCCTGATCTCCTGGATCACCGAGCTCATCGACGGCAACACCTCCCACGTCGAACCCTGACGCCGCCTCACGGCGGGATCTTGGTCCACAGATCGCCGTAGCTGAGGGTCGCCCAGCGATTCTCCAGCGTCGCATCGGCGGCGCACAGCGGGATCTTCTTGCCGTCCGGGCACGTGTGCGGGGCGACCAGCGTCGCCCCCGTCTCGCGGATCCGCCGCAAGCACTTGGCGCCGCCCCCGGCCTCCCACACCGCCTCGGTCGTGAAGCCCGCGAAGAAGGTGGTGTTGATCGCCCAGCGATCCTTCATCGTCACCGGGTTGCCCACATTGGTGTGCGGCTTACCGTCCGCGCAATAATCGGCGCGCACCATCCGCGTCGCCGTCGTGAACGCCGGCAGCGACAGGCTCGGCTCCGACGGGCTGTCCGGCGCATATCCCCACAGCGCCGCCTTGCCGACCGCCCCCGAGATACAGCCAAAATACACCGTGTTCGGCCGCGCGCTGATCGTCCCGAGGTCGTGGTCGACCACGATATCTCCATAGATCACCGTGCGCGCCCCCCCGACCGCGTCCTCCTCGCAGGTGTCGTGCGGCTGCTGGGTCTCATCGAACCAGCGAAACGTGTAGACCAGGCGCTGCGGGTCGAGCTTGCGCAGGTCGAAGGTCGAGCCCGGGACCCACAGCCCGCCGTCAAACCCGGTCTCCACCACATACAGCTCCGCCTCGACCTCCGCCCCGTCGACCGTGAAGGTCCAGATCGAGCCGATGAAGTCGACCCCCTCCACCGCAGCGCCGCCGACCTCCGCCAGCAAGGTCCCGTGATCGACGGCGAGGCTCCCGGCGTCGATCGAGCTGTACACCCCCCCGTCGTCGATCTCGACGTCGATCAACTTCACCCCCTTGAGCGCGAGCCCCTGGGTGTCGACCGCCGCGACCTCCGAGGTGAAGATCACCGGCGTATTAAACGGCGGCCCGCTCTGACCCGGACCACCACGCAGCGCCACCTCGCCGAGCTCGGGCAGGGCAGCCTCATCACAAGCGAGGGACAGGGTGGTGGCGAGCATCGTGAAGGACAGGGCAGGGCGAAATCGGCGTGACATGGTCGGCATCTCCGGTGGCGTCTCGCTGCTGCCAGTAGAGCGGGCCGCCGCTTCAATTCACCGCCCGCGAGAATTTTCGGCGAGCGCTCCCGGGCACCGCTACCATCACCCCGTGGACGGCGATCACGAGCTCCTCCGGGCCTGGCAGACCGGCGACGACCGGGCCGGCGAGCAGCTGTTTCGCCGCCACTATCAGCTGATCCTCCGCTTCTTCCACAACAAGGCCGGCACCCAGGCCCACGACCTGGTCCAGCGCACCTTCCTCGCCTGCCTCGAGGCCCGCGACCGCATCCGCGGCGACGCCTCGTTCCGCGCCTTCCTCTGCGGCGTCGCCCGCAACGTCCTCTACGACAGCTACCGCCTCGCCCGCCGCGACCGCGACCACATCGACTTCGGCTCCGTCTCCGCCGAGGACCTGCGCCCGAGCGCCGGCGCCCTGATCGCCCAGGCCCGCGAGGTCGAGCTGCTGCTCCGCGCCCTCCGCCAGATCCCCCTCGAGGGCCAGATCATCCTCGAGATGTACTACTGGGAGGGCATGCGCGCGCACGAGATCGGCGAGGCCCTCGACATGCCCGAACCCACCGTGCGCACCAAGATCCGCCGCGCGCGCCTGCGCCTCGAGCAGATCGTCCAGGCCAGCCCAGCCTCGCCCGCGCTGCGCCAGAGCACGATCGAGGGCTTAGAGACCTGGGCCAGGCGGGTCCGCGAAGGGATCGTCTGAATTGATCGCCGCCCTCGCTCTACCTGCGTAGAGCGAGGACACGACCATGGTCCGATCACTGACCGGCGGCGCGCCGGCCCGGCCCGCCGACCCACCCCCCCACGACGTCGGCACCGCCCGCACGCTCACCCCCAACGACGCCGACGTCGACACCCTGCGCGACACCCTCGAACACCCGGGCCGCGCGCTGGCCTTCCCGAAGCTCGACGGCGAACACGAGCGGCGCATGGAGGACCTCCTGGCCGCCCGCCTGTTCCCCCGCCAGGCCGCCCCGACGCGGATCGGCCGCTACACCCTGCTCGATCGCCTCGGCCAGGGCGGCATGGGCGTCGTCTACGCCGCCTACGACCCCGAGCTCGACCGCCGCGTCGCCATCAAGCTCCTCACCGCCTCGCCCGGCCAGGCCGAGGCCCGCCTCCTCCGCGAGGCCCAGGCCATGGCCCGCGTCGCCCACGCCAACGTCGTGGCCGTCATCGAGGTCGGCGCCCATCACGGCCAGACCTACGTGGTGATGGAGTACCTCCGCGGCATCAGCCTCGAACGCTGGCCCGAACGCCGACCCGGCTGGCGCGCGACCGTCGGCGTCTACGTCCAGGCCGGTCGCGGCCTCGCCGCGGCCCACCGCGCCGGCGTCATCCACCGCGACTTCAAACCCCACAACGTCATGCTCGTCGAGGGCGGCAGCGACGACGGCCGCGTCAAGGTCCTCGACTTCGGCCTCGCCCGCGCCGCCCTCGAAAGCCCCACCCGCGCCGCCCACGAGACCTCCCCCGACCCCCTCGCGCAGCCACTCACCCGCACCGGCGCCGTCATGGGCACGCCCGCGTACATGGCCCCCGAGCAGTTCGCCGGCGAAACCGTCGACGAGCGCAGCGACCAGTTCAGCTTCGCCGTCTCGCTCTACGAGGCCCTGCACGGCCAGCTCCCCTTCGCCAGCGACTCGCTGGCGGCCCTCAGCGACGCCCTCCTGTCAGGCACCGTCCGCCCGCCACCCGCCAGCTCCGACGTGCCCGCGTGGGTCCAGCGCGTGGTCCTCCGCGGCCTCGCGCGCGCCCCCGCCGACCGCTTCCCCTCGATGAGCGCCCTGTGCGACGCCCTCGAGCGCGACCCCGCCGCCCGCCGCCGCAGCATCGGCCTCAGCGTCGCCCTCAGCGCGCTCGTCGGCGCGGGCGCCTGGAGCGTCGCCCAGCAGGGCGCCGCCTCGCCGTGCCACGGCCCCGCCTTCACGCTCAGCGAGGTCTGGAACGACACCCGCGCCGCCGCGATGACCACCGCCCTCACAAGCACCGGCCTCCCCTACGCCGCCCAAACCGCCGCCCGCCTGACACCGATCCTGGACGACTACGCCGGCGCCTGGTCGACGATGCGCACCGCGGCCTGCGAGGCCCACCGCAGCGGCGAACAGTCGGCCACGCTGCTCGACCTGCGCATGGCCTGCCTCGACCGTCGCCGCGCCGGCCTCGTCGCGCTCACCGACCTGCTCACACAGACCGAGGCCCCGCTCGTCGAGCGCGCCGTCGAAGCCGCCCTCGCCCTGCCCTCCCTGAACGACTGCGCCGACGTCGCCACGCTGACCAGCGAGACCCCGCCACCCGACGACCCCACCAGCGCACACGAGGTCGCGGCCGCACGCAACACCCTCGCCGAGATCCACACCCTCACCCGCGCCGGTCAGCTCGGCGCCGCCGAGACGTCCGCCAAGCGCACGCTCGCCCAGGCCGAGGCCCTCGGCTTTCGCCCCCTGATCGCCGAATCGGCGCTCGCGCGCGGCAGCATCGCCCTCGAGCAGGGCCGCGCCGCCGAGGCCGAGGCGGCGCTGTCCCTCGCGGTGCGCAGCGGCATCGAGGGCCGCGCCGACCGGACCGCCGCCGAGGCGGTGATCCGCCGCCACTTCGTACGCGGCGTGCTGCAGGGCAAGCTCGCCGAGGCCGACGACGACGACGCGTGGGTCGCGGCGCACGCGGCCCGCTTCCCGTCCGACGGCGCCCTGCGCTGGCTCGCCGCCAACAACCGCGGCGTGGTCGCCTACCGCAACAACGACGTCGAACGCGCCCGCAACTTCTACCGAGAGGCCCTCGCCGTCCCTGCTGGCCCGACCCCCCTCGACCGCGCCCGCACCCGCGTCAACCTCGGTCTCCTCGAGGCCGATGCCCGCGACTTCGCGGCCGCCCTCGTGTCCCACCGCGCCGCGATCGCCGAGGCGAGCGAGGCCCTCGGCGAGTCCCACCCGCTCGTGCTCGAGCTCGCCACCTACGAGGCCGCGGCGCTGTTCGAGCTCGGCCGCAAACAGGCCGCCCGCGAGCGGCTCGCCGCCTTTCTCACCAACCTCGACGCCGCCGGCCGCGGCGCCACCCAGCGCAGCGTCTGGCCCGCGATCCATCTGTCCCGCCTGGACAGCGACCTCCGCCGCTTCACCAGCGCCCGCACCCTCGCCCAGCGAGCCCTCGCCGCCACCCCACCCGACGACCTGCTCACGACGATCAACGCCGAGGCCGCCCTGGCCGACGCCCTCACCGACCCGGACGCGGCCCACACCCGTTATCGCAGCATCCTCGCCCGCTGCACCACGACCTACGGCGAGCACGACCCGATCACCGCCGCCTTCCAGCGCCGCGCCGCCAGCTCCGAACTGCGACTCGGACGTCCCGAGGAGGCGACCGCTCTCCTGAGCCTCGCCCTCGCCATCGGCCAGCAGGTCGAACCAGGCCTCGCAACCACCGCCGAGACCCACCGCCTGCTCGCCGACGCCGCCCTCGCCCTCGCGGACCCCACCAACGCCCTCGCCTCGGCCACCGCCGCCGTCACGATCCTCACCGACCTACCTGGTGATCACAGCCTCGACCTCGCCCTCGCCCGCCGCTCCCTCGCTCGCGCCCACCTCGCCCGCGGCGAGCTCACCCCCGCCACCACCGCCCTGAGCGCCGCCCTGGCCGTCCTCGAGCCCCGCCTCGACCCCGACGACCCCGACCTCGCCGCGACCCGCAGCGATCTCGCGCGCGCCCTCCTCACCGCCGACCCCACACACCCCGACGCACGTGCCCTGCTCACCCAGGCCCGCGACGTCTACGCCGCCCTCGGCGAGCCCTTCGCCCGCGAACACCAGGACGTCGAGCGGCAGCTCGCAGCAACCACCACCCCGCACCCGCGCGACCTCGCTTATCCTGCACCGCAGCGATCGAGGCTCCGCGATGGGATCGGCCGACGACAACCATGAATCGCAGCTCGCGGCGAGACCGGCCATGACCCGCTCCCCCACCGACTTCGCGCGGACCCACACCCACGCCCCGCACGACCTCGGCACCGCCCACACGCTCGCCCCCGACGACCGCGACGGCGACACCCTGCGCGACACCCTGGATCACCCGGCCCGCACCGACGCGCTCGCCTTCCCCAACCTCGACGGCGAACACGAGCGACGCATGGAGGACCTCCTGGCCGCCCGCCTGTTCCCCGACCAGGCCACCCCGCAGCGGATCGGCCGCTACACCCTGCTCGACCGCCTCGGCCAGGGCGGCATGGGCGTCGTCTACGCCGCCTACGACCCCGAGCTCGACCGCCGCGTCGCCATCAAGCTCCTCACCACCTCGCCCGGCCAGGCCGAGGCCCGCCTCCTGCGCGAGGCCCAGGCCATGGCCCGCGTCGCCCACGCCAACGTCGTGTCGGTCATCGAGGTCGGCCAGCACCGCGGCCAGACCTTCGTGGTGATGGAGTACATCCGCGGCATCAGCCTCGAGCGCTGGCCCGAGCGCCGACCCGACTGGCGCGCGACCCTCCGCATCTACATCGAGGCCGGTCGCGGCCTCGCGGCCGCCCACGCCGCCGGCCTGGTCCACCGCGACTTCAAACCCGACAACGTGCTGGTCGGCCACGACGGCCGCGTCCGCGTCCTCGACTTCGGCCTCGCCCGCGACGACCTCCCCGCCGCTCCCACCCACGCCCGCAGCGACCTCGCCGACCTCCCGCAGGTCCGCAGCTCCAGCATCGCCGCCTCGCTCGGCCCCTCCGGCGCCCAGCTCACCCAGGACGGCGCCGTCGTCGGCACGCCCGCCTACATGGCCCCGGAGCAGCGCCTCGCCGTCGCCGTCGACGCCCGCGGCGACCAGTTCAGCTTCTGCGTCTCGCTGTGGGAGGCCCTCACCGGCGCCCCGCCCTTCACCGGCGCCCACGAGCTCGCCCTCCTGTCCGCCGTGCAGCGCCGTGCATTCGCACCTGTCCCGAGAGACAGCAAAGTCCCGCGCCGGCTGCTGCGCGCGCTCGAGCGCGGCCTCGCGGCGATGCCCGGCGATCGCTGGCCCGACATGGACGCGCTGCTCGCCGCCCTCGCCCCCGAGCGCGGCCGGGCCCGCAACCTCGTGCTGCTCGCCGCCCTCCTCACCGCCGCCACCGGCCTCGCCTACGGCCTGTCCCAGGAGACAGATCACGGCGCGCGCTGCCTCGGCGCGGCGACCCGCGCCGCCGGGGTGTGGGACGACGAGGCCCGCGCCGCCGTGCGCTCCGCCTTCACCGCCACCGGCCTGCCCTACGCCGCCGCCACCGTCGCCGCCGTCGAGGCCGACCTCGACCGCCACCTCGCCGACTGGCAGACGATGGCCACCGACAACTGCGCCGCCACCCAGATCCGCGGCGAACAATCGCCGGCGCTGATGGACCGCCGCCTCGCCTGCCTCGACGAGCGCCTCGAGGAGACCCGCGCCCTGATCCACCTGTTCCGCGGCGCCGACGGGCCGATCGTCGAGCGCGCGACCCTCGCGACCCGCGCCCTCACCCCCCTGTCCGGCTGCGCCGACGCGGCCGCCCTCTCCGCCCCCGAGACCGCCCTCCCCGACGCCCCCGGCCCGCGCGCCGCCGTCGTCAGCCGCCGCCTCCAACTCGCCGAGCTCCGCGCCCTCATGCTCGCCGGCCGCTACGCCCGCGGCCGCGAGCTCGCCGGACCCCTCGCCGAGCAGGCCCGCAGCCTCGGCTTTCGCCCGCTCACCGCCGAGGCCGACCTCCTGCGCGGCGCCTTCCTGTGCCGCGACGGCCGCGCGAGCGAGGGCGCCGCGGCCCTGACCGACGCGGTATGGACCGCGACCGCCACGAAACACGACAGCGCCGTCGTCGAGGCGACCCTGGAGCTCGTCTACTGCGTCGGCGTCCGCGAGGGCAAGCCCGCCGAGGCCCAGCAGTGGGCCCGCCACGCCCAGGCCGCGATCGACCGCAGCGGCCGCGACCGCGACCGCAAGAACCTCCATCTGCTCGGCTACCGCGGCCTGCTCGCCAGCGACGCGGGCCACTTCGACACCTCCCTCGCGCTCACCGCCCAGGCCCTCGCCGCCGCCGAACAGGTCTACGGGCCCGACTCCAGCCAGGTGGCGACCTACCTCGGCTACCTCGGCTCGACCCTCGAGCAGCTCGGCCGTTATCACGAGGCGCTGCATCACCAGCGCCGCGCCCTCGCCATCACCGAACGCCTGCTCGGCCCCGACCACCCGCAGGTCGGCATCGAGTGCCACAACATCGCCATGCTGCTCGGCCACCTCGGCGAGTACGAGGCCGCCATCCGCTACCAGGACCGCGACCTGGCGATCGCCCTCGCCACCCTCGGCCCCGACCACCCCGACCTCGGGCTCTCCTACACCAACCGCGGCACCCTGCACGCCGAGGCCGGCCACGCCGCGCTCGGCCTCCACGACCTCGAGCGCGCCGACGAGATCGCCACGCGCACGCTCCCCGCCCAGCACCCCGATCGCATCGCCATCGACAACAACCTCGGCGCCACGCTCCTCGACCTCGGCCGCCTCGACGAGGCCGCGCAACACCTCGAGCGCGCCCACGCCAGCGCCCTCGCCAGCCTCGGCCCCGACCACCCGACCCTCGCCTACAGCCACGAGAGCCTCGGCCGCCTCGCCACCCTGCGCGGTGACTTCACCGCCGCAAAAGTCCACCTCGACCGCGCCCTCACCATCCGCGAGGCCAACTTTGGCGCCGAGCACATCGACGTCGTCGAGGCCCTCAGCGGCCTCGCCCTCTGGTGGGAGCGTCAGGGCCGCTGCGACGAGGCCGTCCCGCTGCTGCGTCGCGGCCAGCCGATCCTTCGCCGCCTGCTGCCGGCCGATCACCTCTTCAACCTCGTGCTCGCCGGCAGCATCGCCCACTGCAGCCCCGCAGACACCCCCGAGCGCCTCGCCGACCTCGAGCGCGCCGTGGCCCGCCTGCGCCACGGCGGCCCGCCCCGCGACCGCGCCGAGCAAAGCCTCGACCTCGCCGACCTCCTGCTCGCCCACGGCCAAGCAGCCCGCGCCCACGAGCTCGCCCGCGAGGCCGCCGACCTGCTCGCCACCACCGGCCCCGGCCACGCCCGCGAACGCGAGCGCGCCAGCGCCTGGCTCGCCGCGCACCCGCGGCCCTAAGAGGTCAGCGCCGCGCCGCGAAGCTCGACCGCAGCACCACACCGTCCGCCCAGTACGCGCCCGTCGGGCCCGAGGGCAGCACGTCGTGGGTCCGCGCCCCGGTGTACGGCACCGGCTCGATCGCCACGATCGTCGACCCCGACAGCGTCGCCCCGCGCGGGATCTGTGCCAGCGCGCGCCCCTCGAGATCCGGATGACCCGCCGAGGCCGCCACCACCCGACCGTCGGCCAGCGTCATCTCGACCAGCGTGTGACCGCCGACGATCGGCGTCGACCCGACATACTCCACCCGCCCGGCGATCCGCCGACCCTCGTCGTCGAGCGTCCAGATCGCATCGCCGACCACGAGCTCGGCCACCGCTCGCTCACCCGTCGGCGTGGCGATGCGAGCCGTCTCGGGCAGACAGATCGGGCAGCCGTACTTGCGCCGACTGGCCGCATCCTCGGCGCTGAGCCAGCTCCAACCCGGCGGCGGATCCTCGGCCCGCGGGACCGGCGGGCCACAATCCTGCATGCACTCATGGCTCGGCCCGGGCCGCGGCGCGCTGCACTTGGTGTCATTGCTGGTATCCACCGGATCTGCCGGCGGCGAGGTCGGGCCCGGCGAACAGGCGAGTGGCACGAGCAACAGCGATGCGAGCAGGCGATGCATGGCTCGCCACACTAGCAGAAACCCGCGCCCCACCGGCCTCCGCGCGACACCACGCTGATACCCTCCGCCGCATGCGCCCCGGCCTCCTCGCCCTCCTCCTCGTCTCCGCCTGCGCGAGCCACAAGCCCACCGCCATCGCCTCACCCACCACTTCGCCCGCCGACCTCGACGCCAGCGCCGCGTGGACCCGCCTCCTCGCCGACCTCCCCGGCACCTGGGTCGCGACCCCCGACAACGGCGGCGCCCTCGAGATCAGCTACCGCGTCGTCTCGCGCGGCCAGGCCCTGCTCGAGACCTTCGGCGCCGACCCCTCGGCCCAGACCATCAGCGTCTATCACCCCGACGGCCGCGCGCTGATGCTCACCCACTACTGCGCGCAGGGCAACCAGGTCCGCCTACGCGCCAGCGAGGTCAGCCCCGGGCGCATCGTCTTCACCTACCACGACGCCACCAACGTCGACCCGGCGCAGTCCGTCATGCACGAGCTGGTGTTTGTCCTCGCCGAGGACACCCTCGAGCGCACCGAGATCTACCAGGCGCACGATGGCGCCCGCGAGACCTCGGTCATGCGCCTGGCACGGCGCAAGCCCTGAGCACCTGTCCCGAGAGACAGCGACATCGCCGTCCCGGCGCGTGGTATAGGCAGGCTGCTCGTCATGCTCGCCCCCGGCCTCCTCCTCGCGCTGGCGACGAGCCTGACCCCCGCCGTCGACCTCCGCTGGGACGCCCCCGCCGGCTGCCCCGGCGCCCCCGAGCTCGAGCGCCAGATCGCCGCCCTGCTCGCCGGTCGCGCCCCGCCGGAGCACCGGCCCCGCGTGGCCTTCCGCGTCGAACGCCGCGACGCCGAGTGGCAGCTGCACGGCGAGATCGACGGCCCCGAGGGCCCCGGCCGTCGCGACCTGAGCGCCGCCACCTGCGGCGAGCTCGTCGAGGCCGCCGCCTTGATCGTGGCGATCGCGGTCGACCCCAACTTCGTGCCCGGCCAACCCGCGGTCCCTCCCGCCCCGCCGCCCGCCGAGCCACCGCCCGTCGGCGAGACCGTCCCGGTCGCACCACCACCGTGACCTGTCCCTGAGGACAGGCCTGTCCCCCGCTTTCACCTGTCCCCAAGGACAGCAAGCCAGCCCGGCCCCGACCGCCCCGCGCTTTCACCTGTCCCCAAGGACAGCAGTCCTACCCGACCGCTCGCACCCCGCGCTTTCACCTGTCCCCGAGGACAGCAGTCCTGCCCAGCCC
>JBGAUO010000008.1:0-81887 GCA_044228605.1 Nannocystis sp.
TGTGTTAGGCCCGCCGCAAACGTTCGCTCTGAGCCAGGATCAAACTCTCCAGTTTGAACTGTGCTCTATCATGATCGAAGACTCGTTAGAGCCATCGACCGGTTGTCGGTGTCGTCCCGCCGCTTTCGCAGCCAGGTTCACGACCCGACGGGGTGTGGACTCGAAGTCCACGTACCCACAAGCGTCATGTCTTGGTTTCCCTCTTCCACTATCCAGTTTTCAGGGAGCGTCTCGCGTCGGCCGGGCCGCTCGCGGGGTGGGAGACTTATGCTCGCTCACCGTTCCCGTCAAGTTTTTTCTTGCGGGATTTTTTCAGCCTGGCCAGATGTCCGACTCACGTCTTCCATCCACCGCGAACCGAGTGTCCTCGTTCCGCAGTTGCCGCTTCCAGTCAGGAAGCCCGCCTCGAAGTCCCGGAGTCTCGCTTGGGCTGTTGTCCAAGCTGGGAGGACCGGGTGGCTCGAAGGGAGGCGGGGTCTACCCCGAACCTTGTTTCCCGTCAAGCGCCTTTTCGCAGCGAAGTTTTCGCTTCGGGTGGCGGGAGGGCCGGAGCCCCCACGTCGCCGAAGCGAGGGATAGGCTTAGTCCCATCGGTTCCGCGCGTCAAGATCAATTCTTGGGGGGACCCGTGCTACGAGACAGCGACTCAGCTCACAGGTTTTTGAAGGAGCAGACTCCGGGCGCCAGGAGAGCGGTGCTATCGCGAGGATGATTTGAACTCGGTTCTGTCGCCCGTGCCAAACACCGTTGCCGAGCGGCGCCATGGCCTGCTGCTGATGGTGCTCGCCACCGCCGCGTTTGTCAGCATGAGCGTCTGCGTCAAGCTGCTGCGCGACGCGGGCATGGGCACGGCAGAGGTGATCTTCTTTCGGATGGCACCAGGCCTGCCATGGCTGTGGTTTGAGCTGCGGGTGCGCCGCCAGCTCAGCCTCCGACCTCACCGCGGAGATCTCGTCTACCTGCGCTCGCTCTATGGCGTCGGCGCCATGGCCACAAGTTTCTATGCGGTGCATGCACTCACCGTCGCGCAGCACAACGTGCTCTCGCTACTACAGCCCGTCTTCATCGCCCTGCTCGCGCCCCTGGTCCTGCGTGAGCGCATGCACATGGCCGTCCTCGTCGCCCTTGGCCTCGCCGGAGCTGGTGCCCTTCTCGTGCTCTTCCCGGAGGCCGCCCTGACCAACCGCGTGCCCCTGGTCGCCGGCAGCGTCGCTGTCGCCTCGGCGCTGCTATCGGCGCTGGCCCACATGACGATCCGGCGCTCTGCCGCGTTCGAGGCGCCCGAACTGGTCGTCTTTCACTTCGCCCTGCACGCGAGCCTGTTCGGCCTGCTCTGGAGCGCCGCCAACAATGGGCTCGGCGACCTCTTCGAGTTCGTGACGACCGCCACGTTGCCCGCCCTCGCCGGCCTCGCCCTGTTCGGTGTGCTCGGTCAGATCGCGATGACTCGAGCCTATGGCCACGCGCCCGCAACCCTGGTGGCGATCGTCGCCTACATCGGGATCCCGCTCAGCCTGCTCGCAGACATGCTGCTCTGGAACGCCCACGCTGGCATCAACGCCCTGTTCGGTGCCCTCCTGATGGTCGGAGCCGGGCTGCTGCTCGCCCGATCGCCGCGGCCGCCCCGACCGCCAGAACCTCAGCCGGGCCAGCCGTAGAACACTCCGACCATTTCGCGCCGCACATCTTCCAACGCCGCGAGGTTGTCGGCCGCGGTTGGGTCTTGCCCGCTCGGGAAAAAATCGGCCGGGTTTAGCTGCGTGCGCATCATCTTGGTCTGCCAGATGTTCTGCGCCTGCAGGGCGATGTCCTCGCAGTGGTAGTCGCGCACGATCGCCGGATCGATGAAGTCCTGGATCGACCGCACGCTGTGGTCCATGTAAACGCGCCGCCCCTGGGCGTCCCGCGTGAAGCCGCGAACGACGTAGTCGATGATGACCACGTCGTTCTCGAAGCTATGAAACATGTAGTCCAGGGCGCGCAGCGGTACGATCGTCCCACAAGTGGCGATATCGATGTCGACCCGGAAGCTGCAGATCCCCTTTGGGTCGGTCCAGTCCGGGTAGGTGTGCGCGCAAAGGTGGCTCTTGGTCAGGTGAGCGCCGACGCTGGTGTGTCCGTGCGCGCCGACCGGGCCGTGCCCGAGGTCGCTCATCAACACCAACGAGCTCGCCCCCTGGGGCTCATAGTCCTGCGCCGACACCGACAGGACCTCTGCATCGAGGATCCTCGCGATTTCGCGCAAAATGTCCGTAATCCTGCGGGCACTGAACTGCTCGTCGATGTCCCGCACGTAGCGGCGCCGCTCGTCCTCGCTGCGTGCGACGTAAAAGTCATAAAGGTTAAAGCTGACGACCTTGGTCAGGTTGTTGAAGCCCTCCAGGGTGATACGGTCGCGCGGCCCGAACATGGGCGGACAATTGCCGCGGATCCGACGACAGTCAAGCGAGCGGAACGCTGTTCGGGTGGATCTGGCGGCGGGTCGCTCGAAGTCTCTGCTGCCGCCGTCAGGCCTGGCTGCAGCCCGGCCCCGACGTGTGGATTCGACTGCTTTTGCGCTTGCGCCCCTGGCGGGCCCTCCCCGAAACTCCACCCCCTATGCTTGGGTTCTCCACGTCCGCAGCATTTGCGTTCGCCGCTCTGGCGGCCGACGACCGCATTCCGAACGAGGAGGCCATCGCCCTGGCGCCTACTGTCGGCTGGCTGCTGCTCACCTGCGCCGTGTTCGTCTTCATGATGTTCGCGCTGCAGCAGGAGCGCTGGCGCCGGTTTTGGTTCACCGTCGAGGACCCCCGCCCGGTCGCCCTGTTTCGCATCGTGTTCGCGTTCCTCTGCATCTGCAACATCAACGACCTGTTCGAGTACTTCGAGTTCCTGTTCACCGACGAGGGCATCTTCCTCAGCGACGCGACCCGCCAGTTGGTCGCCGCCGGCCAGTTCAAGGGCTTCGGCGAGGGTATGGGCGACGACCCCTACGGCTTCTTCGATGCCTCGGCCTGGCTCGAATTCCTGAAGGGTCAGAAGTACTCGCTGCTGTACTTCTTCGACACCCCGCGGGCGATGTGGATCCAGATGCTCGCGTTCTACGCCGTGACCACGGCGTTCATGCTCGGCTGGAAGTCACGAATCACCGGGTTCCTGAGCTTCATGCTCATGAACAGCTTCTTCCTCCGCAACCACCTGTTCTGGGAGGGCACAGAGCTTGTCTATCGCGTGTTCTTCTTCTACCTGCTGCTGGCCCGCAGCGGCCACGCCTACAGCATCGACAACTGGCTGCGCTGCCGGAAACTGCGCAAACAGGGCCGTCTCAGCGAACGCGATGGTCCTGGCAACGGCGCGGGTCTGGCCCCAACCTCGGACAAACCGCATGGCCTCGCGGCCGTCTACCGTCTGATCCCCGCCTGGCCCCGCTGGCTGATGGTCCTGAACCTCGCCTGCCTCTACTGCTACACGGGCACCGTCAAGAACGGCGCCGTGTGGGCCAAGGGCGACGCGCTGTACTACGCGCTGAACATGGACCACTTCTTCCGGTTCTACCCGCAAGAGATCTCGACGATCCTCGGCACGAACCTGTTTCGCCTCGCCACCTGGATCACCCACTGGTGGGAGGCCCTGTTCCCCCTGATGGTCGTCGGCCTGGTCACCCGCTGGGCCCTCCGTGAGCAGTTGGAGCCGCTGCGCGGCGGTCGACTGTGGGCCGTGCGCGCCTGCTGGCTCGGCCTCGGTCTCACCGCCGGGGCCATGGTCCTGCTCGTGTTCCCGGTTCACTACGTGCAGACCCCGGGCCAGCCCACGCTGCAGCGCATGCAGTTCATCTTCGCCGGCAGCTGGCTGGCCCTGATGACCGTCCTCGGCGGCCTTTGGTGGGTCCTCGGCACGCGCCGCCTCAAGTTCACGCTCCGCGGCCGCCGTGTCGTGCTCGACCGGGAGTGGTTCTCCACTTGGTTCCTCGGCCGCCGCGTGTGGCTGACCCTCGGCATCCTGTTTCACGGCAACCTGCAGGTGCTGATGAACATCGGCATGTTCGCGCCGATCATGCTGTCCACCTACCTCTTCTGCCTCCAGGGCGACGAGCCGGGCCGCATCCTGCGCTTCTTCGGCCGGGGCCTCGCCCGCATCGGCGTGCCCATGCCCGCCAGCGTGCGCCGTGGGGAAGCCCCCCTGCCCGCTGAGGACCGCGCCCTCCCCCACCACATCCGCGACGCCCGCAGCCTCTCCTCCGGCCTGGTCTACTTCCTGGTCCTCTTCGCCGCCTTCGGCGTGTTCCTCCAGGCCGGCCCGCTGGTGCCCTGGTTCAAGCAGGCCGTCCTCGGTATGGACGAGACGGCCGCCGCATCGGGCCTGCACTTCGGCTGGACCCTGGTGGCGATCGCCGTCCTGCTCATCCTCGCCACCTACATTCAGGGCCACCGCGGCACCCGCGGCTTCTGGCTCAAGCTCGCCGGGCTGTCCACGGGCCTGGTCGCCTACCTGTGGCTCATGGGCACCACCATCGAGGACCCGGTCGAGGCCGACTGGTGGAAGTTCGTCCGCCTGGGCGTCAACCTCGGCATCGTGGCGATCCTCGTGCTGCAGCAGATCCCCTGGCTGCACCGTCGCTTCGCGGCGATCGGCCTCAGCTTCAGCGCCCCCGACCGGCCCGCACCGCAGCTCCCGCTCGTCGACGCCCACTCCGGTCGCCCGCGCGCCCCGTGGGCCTACCACCCCGGTGGCCGCATGTTGGTCGGCTTCCTCGTCGTCTACCACGTCACCGCGATCGCCTTCTGGGAGCTGCCGGAGAAAGACTGCGTCTCGACCTTCCGCATCAAGGGACGCGAAGCTTTCACGACCTGGGTGCTCACCACCCAGACCGACCAGCAGTGGGGCATGTTCGCCCCCAACCCGCCGCGCCACAACGTGTTCATGCGCATCGTCCTCACCGACGAGAATGGCGAGCAGTGGGACATGCGCAGCGACGTCTACGCCGCCGAACGCATGCCGATCCCGTGGGTCTGGAACGACCGTATGCGCAAGATGAACCGCCGTGTCATCGGCGGCGAGTCGGGCAAGGGCGACTGGTATCAGAAGTGGTACGCCCGCTATCTCTGCCGCGAGTGGGCCCGTACCCACCGCGGGGTGATGCCGCAGAAGGTCGAGCTCTTCAAGCTCACCTACAAGATGCCCTCCCCGGAGATGGTCGCCAAGCAGGGCTGGTACGTGCCCGCCAAGCTGCTTCATGACACCGGCCGCGAGGAGCGGCAGTACACCGAGAAGTGCGCCACCGCCGTCCACGGCCAGCTCCCCAACTTCATCCGCGAGCGCCACGGCATCCCGCTGCTCGAGGACAAGGTGTTTAAGCCGTGGGTGCAGAGCAAGAAGAAGGCGTGGGACAAGCGCCTCGAGCCGCCGAAGCCAAAACCCGAGCCAAAGACCTCGGCCACCCGCGCCGGCGCGAAGTCGGCGAGCTCGGCCACCACCATGTCGGCCGTCAAGGCCGGCACCTGAGCTTTGGTCAGGCGCGGGCCCATGTGGGCCCGCATCGGGGAGCGCATGATGATCGCCAACACCATCTTCGCCACGCTGGCCCCGGCCGTTGCCGCGTCCGATGACCCGATCCCCAACCTCGAGGCCCTCGCCCTGGCGCCCACCGTCGGCTGGCTGATGCTCCTGGCCTTCGCCCTGATCGTCGCCATCTTCATCGTCCACCGCGAGACCTGGCGCCGCATCATCCTCCGCGCCGAGGACCCCCGCTCGCTCGCCGCCTTCCGCATCGCCTTCGGCCTGGTGACCCTGGCCAACATCAACGGCTTGTGGGAGCTCTTCTATTACCTCTTCACCGACGAGGGCCTGTTCTTCGCCGACGTCGCCCAGGAGGTGTTCGCCAAGGAGCAGTTCGATGGCTTCGCCGACGGCATCGGCGACGAGCCCTATGGGTTCCTCGGCTGGGCCGGCTTCGTCGAGTTCATCAAGGGCCCCAAATTCTCGCTGCTGTTCTTCTGGGACACGCCCACCGCCTTCTGGCTGCACCTCGTCGCCTTCTGGCTGGCCTGCGGAAGCTTCATCGTCGGCTTCAAGACCAAGTACGCCAAGTGGGCCACCTTCATCCTCTTTAACTCGATCATCCTCCGCAACCAGGTGTTCTGGGAGGGCACGGAGAACGTCTACCGCTGCTTCCTCTTTTACCTGTGCGTCTCCCGTTGCGGCGCCGCCTACAGCGTCGACAACTGGCTGCGCTGCCGTCGCTTGCGCAAGCAGGGCCTGCTGAGTGAGCCGGGCGGGCCAGGCGACGGCGCCGGTCTGGCCCCCAGCCCGGCGTACCCGCAGGGCCTCGCCGCGATCTACCAGCGTGTCCCCGCCTGGCCGCGGATGCTGATGATCTTGCAGGTCGCCGCGCTCTACTGCTCGACCGGCACGGTCAAGAACGGCAACGTCTGGCAAAACGGCGACGCCTTCTATTACGCCCTGAACCTCGACCACTTCTATCGCTTCGAACCGCAGCAGCTCTCGGCGATCTTCGGCACCAACCTATTTCGGCTCAACACCTGGGTCGTCCACTGGTGGGAGGCCTGCTTCCCGCTCGTGGTCCTCGGTCTGGTCAGCCGCTACATGCGACGTGAACGCGTCCCGCCGCCGCCGACCGCCCAGCTGTGGTTTGCGCGCGTCTGCTGGATCGCTCTCGGCCTCACCGCGTGCGCGATCGTTCAGATCGTGCTCCCGGTCCACATCTCGAAGGGCGCGCCCGCGAGTGGGTGGAACCTCGCCGCCTGGCAGGCCTACTTCCCGTGGATCTGGATCGGCGGCATGCTGGCGATCGTCGGCTTCATCGCCCTGTCCCGCCGCCACCCGCCTGGCCTCACGATCCGCGGCCGTCGCTATCAGCTCGACGTCGACTGGGTGTGCACCTGGCTGCTCGGTCGCCGCGTGTGGCTCTCGCTCGGCGTCATCTTCCACGCCCACCTCATCGTCATGATGAACATCGGCTGGTTCACCCCGGCCACCCTCTCCACCTACTTCGTGTTCCTCAACGGCCACGAGCTCGCCAACCTGCTGCAGCCGCTGCTCGGTCGCGGCAAGCCGGTGATCCCCAGCGAAGATCCGACCCTCCCACAGCTGCACCACGACGCCGCCGCGATGCCCGGCTGGGCCCTGTTTGGCGGCCTGGCGCTCGCGGTCGGCGGCGTCTACTTCGCCGTCCCGCGCGAGATCGTCGACGCGGCCGGCGCCGTCACCCGACGACCCGGCGTGCACTGGGGCTTCTTCGGTGTCGCCGTGTTTGTCGGTCTCGCCCTGGTCGGCTACATCGTCGCGCGCCGCCGCGGCATGGTCCAACTCTCCCGGAGCTACCCGGAGACCGGCGCTCCGCGGCTCCCCTGGGCCTACGCGCCGATGGGCCGCTTCCTCGCCAGCGCGCTGTGCGTCTATCACATCACGGGCATCGCCACCTGGCTGCTCCCGGAGAAGGACTGCCTCGGCGGCAACGACAAGAAGACCTCCTGGCGCATCCGCATCCAGGACCCTTTCAAATGGTGGGTCCGAATCACCCAGACCAACCAGGGCTGGAAGATGTTCGCCCCCAACCCCCCGCGCAACAACCTCATGATGCGCGTGCTGGTCACGGACACCGACGGCGAGGTCTACGACCTCAACACCGACGTCTACCACCCCGCCAACCGCCCGATCCCGTGGCTCTTCTACTCGCGGATCCGCAAGATCAACCGCCGAATCGTCGGCGCCGAGGGTGGCAAGGGCAAGTGGTACCAGAAGTGGCACGGCCGCTACATCTGCCGCGACTGGGCCCTGCACCACGGCGGCGCCCCGCCGAAGCAGGTCGACCTCATCAAGGTCTCCTACCCGATCCCAACCCCCGAGGAGGTCGCGAAGGATGGCCCCTACGAGCCCGCGGAGCGGCTCAAGAAGAACCTCAGCGTCCGCCACGTGCACACCACCCAGTGCACCGACGTGAACGCCCAGCTCCCGAACCACATCCGCGAGCGCCACGGCCTGCCCCCGCTCCCCGAGGACCAGCCCTTCCTCGAGTGGCACAAGAACCGCCACGCCCTGTTCACCAAGCGCGTCGCCGAGCTCACCCGTCAGGGCCGCAACCCCAACCGTGTCCCCTTCGCACCGATCACCATCGGCCTCGCCGTCATCATCGCCGGCCTGCGCTGGCGCCGACTCGACCGCGACAACAAGCGCGCGGCGCTCAGCCGCGAACCCACGAACGACCCGGGGACCCGCTAACCGGGCCCGCCTTCAGCGCGGCTGCTGCTCGTCCTTCTTTTTGCGCGCGCGATTCCACTTCCACAGGCGCACCGCCGTGGTCGTGGCAGCGTTTTGCAGCGCATCGCCGAAGCTGCGCCGCGGGGCGGGCTTGCCGTCCTTCTGCTTGTCCTTCGCGGCCGCGCTCTCGCCGAGCACAGTGCCAAACCACAGACCGGCGATCACCGCCAGGATGACGGCGAGGATCATGAAAACCGCAGTGATGGGGTCGTCGAACATCGGTCCTCGGGTCTCAGCGGGCTGTACGCGGCAGGCCGAGCAGCGTGCGCAGCCAGGGCGGGTAGAGCAACAGTAGCAGGTTCGGCGCGGTCGGCCGCTGCACAACGGGGGGCGCGGCCGGAGCATTCGGGCACTCGCAGCCCCAGCTCGCCGGCAACCGAGGGCACGCCGCCTCGGCGATCAATCGGTGGCCCTCGCTGTTCGGGTGAATGTGATCGAAGCTGCGAAGCTCCTCGCGCAAAAACCACCGCGGAATCTCGGCCGCCGTCGCCGCGTCGCTGCGCATCGCGGCAGTGCGCGCGTCCTCGGCCAGATCCGCGTGCGCCGCTTGCCAGCCGCGGTCCTTCGTCAGCGACCGCTCCAGCGCCGCCACGTCGCGCAACGGTCGCTCCTCGGCCCGCAGCGCCGAACGGTACAGGTCGACCGCCACATCCGCTTGCTCCTCCGTCTGCCACGCCGCCTCAGCCCCGGCCGCCCGCCGCCCCGCGAATTCACCCAGCGCCTCCGCCGGCGGCAGCGCCCCGAGCACGAAGTCGACCACCCGGGTCGTCGCACGTAGATATCGCAGCCCGGCCGTGCCGGCCCAGCGCTTGTCGCTCTCGTCGCCCCACGGCGTCAGCGTGAAGCCCACCACCTTGAAGCCCTTGCTGTGCGCCAGCACGAACATCTCGCGAATGTCGTGATTGGTCCGCTCCGGCGTCCCCACGCTGTTGAGCCCGCCCTGGAACACCAACCAGTACTCGTTGCCCGCCGCCTTCAGCTGCGGCAGCCGCTCGAGCACCTGCTGCTTGAAGCGCTGGCGCAGCGCGAACGCCCCGAACCCGACCTTCGACAGGTTCTTCACCTCGACGTGCTTGCACATCTTGGCGATCCGCTCCGCGTACGGCTGCTTCGGCCAGGCGCCGATCGACCCCGCGAGCACCACCACCTTCACCGGACGATCGGCCAGCTTGAAACGCCAGGTCGGCGCCGGCTCGGCCGGCGCTGGGACCTCACCGAGCTCGCCTGTCGGCTCTTGCGCCTGTCCCGAACTACCTGTCCCGAAGGTCAGCAACCCGGCGAGTGCCCCGAGCGGAGCCCATGAACATCGTCGCATCCGGCTCATGGCGTCACAGTAAACTCGACCGAGGCCAGCACAACATCGCCGGCCGCAAGCACGCGCGCCTGCCAGACCCCGACATATTCGCCGCGTAGCACCAGATAGGCCCGCGAGCGATATGCATGGATGTCGGGGATGTTCACCGCACGGCGACGAAACGGCGCCCCATCCTTGATCCACTCGACCTCGACCGACTCCTCCTCGCGGCTGTGGACCGCCCGGAAGCACACATTGACCTGTGAGTCGCTCGCCAGCGAGAAGCTGCTCGTCTCGTCGGCGCAGCCGTCCTTCTCGTAGGTCCGCCCGAGCCAGATCTTGTCGACGTGGATCCCCGAGGTACCGATCGCACCGAGCGGCGGTCCGTCGTGGATCGCCACCGGCAGGCGTTGAAACACCCGGGCGATCGCCGCCGGCGTACCCGCTGGCACCGCGCGCGGATCGACCGAACCCTTGCTCGTGGCCGGCTCGGCGGGCATGGCCGCCGACTCCCCGACCGTGCCCGAAGGCTCCGGCACCACCGTCGGGGTGGCCACATGCGCAGATGGCAACTCTCGCGTCGCCGCCGGCACCATCGCACCAACCCGGTTCGCCATCGGGGCCTGGGGCGCCGTTACGACCTCGGCTTCGCCCGAACACGCCGCCACCACACCCACCCACAAGCCCGCCCGGGCCAGGCCCATCCGCCGCGGCACGGGATCCACCGTTTTTGCTGCTCTTCCCACGCGCGCGCCTGCGGGGTGCATCCTAGCCAGGTTTTTCCGGCTCGAACAACCATCCGCGCAGGCCGAGACCCGCCGCCCACGGGCTGCCCCGCGCGCCGCCCCGCGCAGGCCCAGAAGCCGAGCATCCTCTCATTGTGTGCGCTTGCTCAATGCCGCGCGGCGGTCTAAGAGACGGAGCCATGTTCCGCGCCATGCATCTCTCTTTGCCGCTCTTCGTGGCGGCCAGCCTCACCGCGCTCGCTGGCTGTCAGACCCAGCACAACATCGGCAAGCAGCCGCAAGAGCGTGCCGCCGCCCCCGCAGCCCCCGCGCCGCGCGGACTCCCGGAGGGCAGCGCCGAGGGACTGCCGGAGCACCTGCTCCACGAGTACACCGCCCGCGAGGCCGCCCCTGCAGCCGAGATCCGCACCTGGGATCTCCCGGCGAAGGCCAAGCGTCTGGTCGTCGAGCTGTTGATCTCCGCCGCACACGACGACACCTCCCGCCTGCCCGAGCTGATGACCGAGCAGTCGCGCTGGGGCGTCCCGGATCGCCGCGAGTTCGACGCTCGCCCCGTCTTCGACGGCGACTCCGGCCGCGTCTTCCTCGACACACTGCGCGGCGCCGCCTCCCGCCTGAGCCGCAAAGAGAACCTCAACTGCCCGCCGATCATGCCGCCCGTCGCGCAGACCTACGTGCGCAACGGCTCCGAGCCGATGTGGTGCTTCTACGGCAGCAACGACGGCCTCGACATCCTCGCCTTCAAGCTCGTGCTCGAGTCCGGCAGCGCCCGCGTCGACTACGTCGGCATGCTCACCGAACGCCCGACCCGCATGTCTGTGCGCAACGGCGTCCAGCCGCCGCCGATGACCCCGATCGTCCGCCGGCCGCCCGGTATGGCCGAGCGCATGCCGGGGCTACCCGAGGGCGCGATCCCCATGCCGCCCCCCGGGAGCGGTGGCCCGCTCATCATCAACCCGGGAGCCACCCCGGACTCCCCGGTCACCACACCGATCGTCGTACCCGGCGCACCCCCAGCACCCCCGACGCCCGCCAAGGCAGCCGAACCCGCTGCCCCGCCTGCCGCTGCCCCGCCTGCCGCTCCCCAGCCTGCCGCTCCCAAGGCCGACGCTCCCAAGGCGCCTGCCCCCAAGCCCTGACCTGCCTCGCCAGCAGATCCTTCAGGCCAGCAGCGCTGGCCCGAAGGGTCTTAGCCCTCGTCCGGTCCGCGCAGCCACGCCGCGATCGCCCGGTTGTCCTGCGGTCCGAGCCCGAGCTCCTCGCGCAGCTCGATCCAGTCAGCGGCCCAACCTGCCTGCGGCTCGACGATCAGCTCCGCGTCGAGGTCCAGGACCCCACGAAAGTTGAGACGGCAGGTGCTCAGCTCCGTCGGCCGCTCGGCGTTCCACAGCGGGATCCCATACTTGCGGCAGATCCGCGGGCGATGCTCATACAGCTGGCAGCGCCCCCCATCGTCGAGCGCGGGGCAGGCCTCGCCGCGACCTGCCTCATAACGGCTCGCCCGCAGGACGATCGCCGCCCGCACACTCGGCGTCGCCGCGGCCAGCCCCTCGCGCAGCAACGCCCCCTCCAGCTCCGACACCCGGAAGCTCTGATGACAACACTCGCTGCACCCCGGTCGGCAGCCGATGTGCGCCCCATAGCGCGCCACCACCGGCGCCACCCCCTCGTCGACGATCGTCAGGTGCACCCGCAGCCGCGCCAGCGCGCCTGCACTCACGGACATGTCCTTTCCGACATGTTCATCGGGACCGGTGGTGGTCATTCGCTAGGCGCCTCCATCGCGCCGACGATCTGTCGATAGGGTGACCAAGCGTGACGCTCGAGGAAGCGACGCGGCGTCAACTCGCCGCGTTGTACGGCCCGCAGATCGGCCTCCTGACGGCGCAGCGAGGTCTTCAGGGCCAGCGTGCGTGCGCTATCGGCTTCGGGGTGCGTGGGATGGCGCACCCCGAACAGCGCCGGCACCCCACGCCCGCGCTGGACCGCGACCGCGTGCGCCTCGGCCAGACGCTGCCGCTGGGCCACCAGATCGACGCTCCCAGCCCAGCCCTCCGACCCCAGCTCGAGACGGACAAAGGCGTCGAGATCCGGGAGCCCGCGGCGATCGAGACTCACCACCAGCCGCGCCAGGTCGAGCTCGAGGTGCCCCTCGACCACCTGCAGCGCCAACGCGGGCACCCGCGACCCGTCTGGCAGCACCCCCGTGATCGTCAGCGGTCCCGTGTAGCGGCGGATCCAACATCCAGCCGCCTTGGCCTCGAACAAGCCCAGGGCCTCGCGGTTCGGGAGGCGCAGCGGCCAGCGCTTGCAGCCGCGGGCCTCGGAGAGCAGCAGCGAGACCTCGGCCAACCCGACGTTGACCCGCTCGACCAGCCCGAACCCGGCCCACGAGCGCCCGCGGCGGAGCTGGCGATGCAACGCGAGCCGCCGCGGCGCCTCGCACTCCACCCCAAGGATCACCACCCCGCGCTCGAGCTCCGCCGCGACGTGCTCACGACACGGGCTCACCAGGCCCTGCACGGCGGCCCGCGGATCTCGCACACCACTGCCCCGGGGCTCGCGGGCCCCCGCCGCGCCGCCGAACAGCAAGAGCCCGGCGAACAGCGCGGCCCCTGCAACCCTCCTCCGTCGCCGATCCCCGGGCCTCACAGGGCTCAAGCCTACCAGCAACAGGGCCGACAGGCCGAGCTGCGCCGCGAGACCGCCTGTGACCCGGTGCTGGCGACTTGAGCCACGCGGGCGCCTGCGGCACTCTCCCCGCCATGCATCGGTCCCCGCCCCGCCTCCTGGCTCGCCGCCCCGCCGTCGTTCGCTTCGGCGCCGCAGCCCTCGTGCTCGCGCTCGCGGGTTGCCTCAAGGTGCCCCCTGACACCGACGAGCCGGGCACCGAACAAGCCGCGCCAAAGGCCGGGAAAGAGGTGGTCGATCGCTACGTCACCGCCCTCGGTGGTGAGGTCGCGCTGCGCAAGATCACCCAGCGCACGGTCGACGCCCGCATGACCTTCCTGCCCGAGACAGGCTGCACCGACGCCGACAAAGATTGCCGACGCGAGGAGAAGATCGGCAGCTTCACCCTGCAGACCACCGCCGACGCCAAGATGTATCGGCGCACCAACCTCGACAACCAGATCGACGAACAGGGCTTCGACGGCAAGCAGGGCTGGCAGCTGCGCGGCGGGATCCTCGTGCTCGAGGACGCCGAGGACTCGGCGATCTCCCGCGAGGACGCCAACCTGCACTGGTACCTCGATCTCGACAAACGCGGCGTCGAGATCACCCTCGAACCGACCCGCACCACCGACCACGCCAACAAGCCGCGCACCCTCGACGGCATCCGCTGGCACGTGAAGTCCGTGCCCGCGCAGGACAAGACCCTGTGGTTCGACCGCAACACCGGCCTGCTCGCCGAGGAGATGCTCGAGGACAAGAGCAGCGAGGAGCTCCTGCGCCAGTGGGTCCTCTACGACGACTATCGCGAGGTCGACGGCGTCAAGATCCCGCACAAGATCCAGCTCGTGAACCAGATCGGCGATCGCACGCAGGAGGTCATCTTCACCACCCAGCGCGCCGACCACGTCGCCTTCGACGCCAGCGTCTTCAACGTCCCCGTCGTGCCCCCGCCCAAGCGCAGCGAGGACCCCCTGCTCGCCGAGCTCGTCAAGTTGCGCGCCGCCGCCGGTGCCGCCCCGAAGGACCGCGACGCCCAGCTCGCGTACACCCGCATCGCCTGGGCCGCCGGTCACTTCGAAGAGGCCGCCGCCGCCGCTCAAGCCACCCTCAAGCTCGACCCGAAAGAGATCGAGGCGCTGTGGATCCTCGCCCGTCAGCAGGTCCTCGCCGGTCGCTACAAGGAGGCCGAGACCACCCTCGCCCGCGCCGGCAAGGCCGGCGTCAAGCCGCAGCTGATCCAGGCCCAGAGGGCGTGGATCCACAGCCATCAGCGCGACTTCGCCGGCGTCGCCAAGGCCCTCGATGAGCTCGGCCCCGAGAACGCCGCGCTCGCCAGCCGCTACCGCACCTTCGTCGGCCAGCCGCTCAAGGTCAGCGTCGCCGGCAACGGCTGTCAGTCCGACCTCCCCCTCACCCGCGACGTCGGCGCGCCGATGCTCCCCGTGGAGATCGGCGGCGAGAAGGTCGTCGCCATGCTCGACACCGGCGCCGCCGACGTCATCGTCGACACCGTCCTCGCCGCCAAGCTCAAGCTGCCGATCCGCTCGCGCACGCCGATCGGCGAGAAGGCAGAGATCGGCCACACCCAGATCGACAGCCTCAAGATCGGCGACATCACCATCACCAACGTCCCCGTCGACGTCTTCCCCAGCGAAACCCTCGCGCAGATGTCCGGCAGCCGTCAGGCCGCCTCCGCGGTCATCGGCGTCCGTGTCCTCGAGCAGTTCCAGGTCACCTACGATCTCCCGGCGAAGCAGCTCTCGCTCGTCTTCAACGGCCCGAAGTGCAAGGCGGCCCTGGGCGCCAATCGCCGCGGCGGCAGCACGCCGCTGTGGCTGCACGAGACCCACTTCGTCTACACCCTCGGCACCCTCAACGGCGCCGAGGGCCTGTTCCTCATCAACACTGGCATGCAGGGCGTGGACATGACCGCCACCAGCCGCTCCTACGCGCTCGCCGGCATCGGCGCCCCGCCGCTGCGCCGCAACGAGCCCGCGATCGTCGAGGTCGAAGACTTCAGCATCGGCGATCTGCTGCACGCCAGCAAGCTCCGGGGCGCTTACGGCTACTTCGAACAGGGTGAGAGCTCCGACCAGTTTCGCATCGACGGCATGGTCGGCCTCGACGTGCTCGCGCGCCGCCGTGTGACCTTCGACTTCCCTGATCGCAAGCTCTACTTCAGCGACTCGAGCGCGCCCCCGGCCGCGACGGCCAAGCCCGCGCCCGCGAAGTAACGGACATGTCCCAAGAGACAGCCACCGCCGCGTACACGGCCGCATTCGGCCAGATCGCGGGCGCGTGGGTCGCCACGCCCTACATCGAGGTCGACGCCGCCGGTGTGGTCGTGCGCGCCCAGAGCGGCCGCCCAGAGCACACCCCGCCGATCCTCTACGACCTCGGTCGCTCGCTGCTGCTCCCCGGCATGGTCAACGCCCACAGCCACGCGTTCCAGCGGGCGATCCGCGGGGCCACGCATCGCCGCGGCGCCCACGACCCCTCGAGCTTCTGGAGCTGGCGCGAGGCCATGTACCGCGCGGCCAACACCCTCGACCCCGAGACCCTCTTCACCGTCACTCGCGACTGCTATCGCGAGATGCTGCGCGCCGGTATCACCTGCGTCGGCGAATTTCACTACGTCCACCACACCCCGGACGGCCGCCCCTACGCCGACCCCAATGAGCTCTCGCGCCAGGTGATCCGCGCAGCCGAGGTCGTCGGCATCCGCCTCGTCCTGCTCGAGGTCTACTACGCCCGGGCTGGCGCCGGCCGCGAGGCGCTCCCCGAGCAGCGCCGCTTCTGCGACCGCAGCGTCGACGAGTACCTGCGCCGCATCGACATCCTCCGCGGCGAGGGCGTCCAGGTCGGCGTCGCTCCCCACAGCGTCCGCGCCGCCCCGCGCGAGGCCCTGCGAGAGCTCTCCGCCTACGCCCATCGCCACCAGCTCCCGCTGCATATGCACGTGTCCGAGCAGCCGCAAGAGAACGCCGAGTGCCTCGCGGAGCACGCTTGCACTCCGGTCGCCTTGCTCGCCGCCAGCGGCTGCCTCGATCGCCCGGGCGGCTTCACGGCCGTCCACGCGATCCACCTCGAGTCCGCCGATTTCGCCGCGCTCGCCGGCCACAACGTCTGCGCCTGCCCGACCACCGAGGCCGACCTCGGCGACGGCATCATCCCGGTCCTCGATCACCTGCGCCACGGCGTTCACCTCGCGCTTGGCAGCGACAGCAACGCCGTCGTCGACCTCGTCCAGGAGGCACGCCTCCTCGAGATGCACGAGCGCCTGCGGACCCGCTCGCGCCTGTGCCTCGCCGACAACAACGGCCAGGTCGGGCTCCCCCTGCTCGGCATCACCACCCGCGGCGGCGCCCGCTCCCTCGGCCGCGCCGAACTCGGCGAGATCCGCGTCGGCGCGCCCTTCGACGCCTGCACCATCGACCTCGGACATCCAAGCCTCGCCCATCTGGACCCCAGCCTCGCGCTCGACGCCCTCCTCCTCTCCGGCACGGCAGCCCCCATCGACCGCGTCTTTGTCGGCGGCGTCCGTCGCCTGTGACCCGCGCCAGATCGCTCGCGCGCCAGTCCCTGGCCCTCCGCGGCGGGCGATGCTACGTCCGAGCCCGAATGTTCCGCGCCCGCAGCCTGGCCTTGGCGCTCGTCGGGTTTGGCCTGACCTCCGGCTGCGCCGCCCGGGAGACCCAGGCGTCGCGGGCCGCCTGGAAGCAAGCCGTCCGCGCCGACAGCACGACACCGGGAAACAACAGCGGCCGCGCCGACGGCAAGATGGACGATCCGACGTCCGACTCGAGCGCGTGGCGTGACCTCGACAACTTCGCCAGCACGACAGCCGAGCTGCTCTCGCTCGGCGTCTCGACCGTGCCACTCGACACCCTGATCGCCAAGCTGTGCGCAGAGCCGCCGGAGGCGAGCCCTGGAGTGCTCGCGCCCGAGGCCGTGCGGTGCCCCCCGCAGCCAACGATCGAACCGCTCGGCCACACCCTCACCCTCGAGCTCAACCGTCACGGCACGATCGGCCTCGCCGCCACCGAACTCTCCGCCAGAGAGAGCTTGGACCTGCTCACCCTCTCATTGAAGTACCTCGCCAACAGCTGCACCGGCGATTGGACCAAGATCCCCGGCAATGCCACCGAGGAATTCCATCGTTGCACCGCACCGTCGGGCTCCACGCTGGTCCTGGGACGCTTCCTCAGCGAAGGCGGGGGGGAGCGCTGGCAGTTCTCCCTCGCAGTTCTGGGCCCAGGCTAATATGCTCCGCCCGCGAGCCCCTCCATGACCGTAGCGACCCCAGCGACCCAGAGCCACGGCGGGATCTTGTTCCCGCTCGATATGTTCCGACCCACCGTACTTGCCCAGGCCCTCGCCGAGGTGCTGATCGGCAAGGTCCGCAACATCATCGACGCCACCGTCGAGATCGCCCGCCACCCGAGCCTGCCCCTCGCCCTCGCCCAGATCTACGGCACCGTCGTCGGCGACGACCCGGCCGAGTTCTGGCGCGAGAACCAGGACCTCGCACTCGTCGTCAGCCAGATCGTCCCGCGGCAGTGCTTCGTGTACTACGCACGTACGGGCGAACACGCGCGAGAGGGCTTCCTGGTCGCCCAACGCGGCCAGGCGATCGCCGCCGACGACAGCAACCGCGACGACGTCCCACCTGGCAAGACCGGCACCCACTGGCCCGTCACCCGCCTCTGCGAGCAGATGCGCATCTCGATCGAGGACCTCGCCGAGTCGTTCCCTGGCGGCCCGCGCATCCAGCTCTCGCTGATGGAGCCGCGTGGCAACGACCAAACGCTGCTGATGACCCTCGTCGGCCAACCCGCTGCCGACGCGGCCGAAGCCGAGCTCGAGGGTGACGACGGTTACGATGAGCCGCCACCTCCGCCTCCGCCGCCGTCACGCGGCGGTGGCCTGACCCAGGGTTTTGGCGCACCGCCGCCGCCCAGCACCGCGCCGAACCGCGGCCCCGCACCGCCAGCCGCGGCCCGTCCGGCCCCTGCGGCTGCCAAGCCGCCGGGGATCAGCGCCATCGACGACGCCAAGCGCCGCGCCAGCGAACGCGCCGCCGAGCAACAGGAGATCCTGCAGCGCAGCAAGCAGATCTCCGAGAAGCTCAACTTCGCCGAGGATGCGCTCGGCGTCGTCATCGCGGTCCCGGCCGAGCTCGCCGAGACAGCGGTGCTGCAGCCGTTCCACATCGCGCACGTCGAGCGCAACGCACCCGAGAGCCTGCCGGCCGACGTGCGCGCGCGCCTCGAGGGCAAGGCGGTCGATTTTGCGGTCCGCGTCGAGTTCCTCAGCGAGGTCCTGCTCGGTAACCAACCGCTCGCGCGCCCGAAGTTCGAGGAGAAGGCGAGCGCCCACGACCTCGATGGTCTCCAGGTCCAGGCCCTCGAGGTGCTGGCCCCGCGCCTCGGAGCGGGCATGCTGCTGCGCAGCAACGGCCGCAACGTGTTCGTGTCGCGCCGCGCCGATGCGCCGCTGCCGGCCGCATTCCTCCGCAAGCTGCTCGAGAGCTGACGACGAAGGCGCGTGACCCGTGGGTCACGCGCCTTCATCTCCATATTTTGATCGTGGGCCGTGACGGCCCGTCGGTCCCGTCGCCCGATCGCTCACAGGAGCGGGGCGACGGCCCGATGCCGGGGTCAACGAGGCGCGTCGCTCAGACCGCGTGCGACTTCAGGCTCGAGAGGATCGCCTCGGGGCGGGTGCCAACGGAGGTCTCGGTCGGATCGCTGAGCTTGTCGCGGATCAGCGCGTCGAGGATCAGCGCGCGCTCGGGGTTCGGCGGCAAGTGCTCGGCGAGCCCGAGTTTGCGGCTGGCCAGGGCCTTGAGGAACGGCTCGATCTTGCGGATCTCCTGGGCGATGCGCATCGTCGCGTCCTTACCCTCGCCGCGCCGGACCTGAAACTTCGGGGCGCAGCGCTCGACCGCCGCCACGAGGTCACGGGCCAGTTCGACATCGACCTGATCCTCGACGCCAAAGCTGGCGACCACGATCGGCCGACTCTGCGCCTTCTTGTTGCCCTCGCCCGACCACCACACGTTGTGCGCAATGGACAGATAGGTCCTGCGCGACTCACCACAGCGGACTTTGTTCCTTCGGAGGTACATAGGGGTAATCCTTTCTCAGACCAAGCTCGTTGACAGCGGCACATCCACCCTGGGGAACTTGCCGGCGCTTTTGGACGCCAGTCTTGGGAGATCCTTCATGCCTAGTTCCTTGGCCTGCATTCCCTTCGTCTGGCTCGCCAAAAGGGCCCTTTTGTGCCCACGTTTCCAAGGCTAGCGTTTGCGCCAGACTGAGGCCAGCGGGTTTTGCAAATTTCCTCCTAAAATCTGATAAATGCCGCTGGACATCGGTCTGGGGGCCACAGGGACGAGCTTTGGTGGCTTCAAGACCCCACCAGGACATGGAGCCAGTATTTTACGAAGCCAGAAATGGCCCTAGAAACTGCAGTGTCTCGGGGTGCGGGGGAAGGGGATCACGTCGCGGATGTTCTCCATGCCGGTGACGTACATGACGAGGCGTTCGAAGCCGAGACCGAAGCCGGCGTGGGGGACGGTGCCGAAGCGGCGGGTGTCGAGGTACCAGGCGTATTCGACCGGGTCGAGGTGACCGTGGGCGATCGCAGCGCTGAGCACGTCGAGCCGCTCCTCGCGCTGTGAACCACCGATGAGCTCACCGATCTTCGGGACCAGCAGGTCCATCGCGGCGACGGTTTTGCCGTCGTCGTTGCGGCGCATGTAGAAGGCCTTGATCTCCTTCGGGTAGTCCGTGACGAACACCGGGCGCCCGATGAGGGTCTCGGTCAGGTAGCGCTCGTGCTCGGCCTGGAGGTTGGCGCCCCAGAACACCGGGAACTCGAACTTTTGCCCGCACTGCTCGAGCCGGCGCACGGCCTCCGTGTAGCTCATGCGCTCGAAGTCCGCGGAGAGCACGTGCTCGAGGCGGGCCACCAGGCCGGGATCGATCTGCTTGTTGAAGAAGGCGAGGTCCTCGCTGCATCGCTCGAGCGCGGTGCGCATGAGATGTTTGACGAAGGCCTCGGCGAGGTCGGCGTTGTCGTCGAGGTCGCACCAGGCCATCTCGGGCTCGATCATCCAGAACTCGGCGACGTGGCGGCTGGTGTTCGAGTTCTCGGCGCGGAAGGTCGGGCCGAAGGTGTAGATGTCCGAGAGGCCCATGGCGAAGGTCTCACCGTTGAGCTGCCCGGAGACGGTGAGGTACGTGGGCTTGGCGAAGAAGTCCTGCTGGTAGTCGACCTTGCCGTCGGCGTCGCGCGGGGGAGCGGCGGGGTCGAGGGTGCTGACGCGGAACATCTCGCCGGCGCCCTCGGCGTCCGCGGCGGTGATGATCGGCGTGTGCACATAGACAAAGCCGCGGTCCTGGTAGAACTGATGCACGGCCTGGGCGAGGGCGCTGCGGACCCGGAAGACGGCGCCGAAGGTGTTGGTGCGCGGGCGCAGGTGGGCGATCTCGCGGAGGAACTCGAAGCCGTGGCGCTTCTTCTGCAGGGGGAAGCTCGAGTCGGCGTGACCGACCACGATCAGGGAGGTGACCTGCAGCTCGACCTTTTGGCCCGCGGCAGGCGAGGCGACCAGCTGGCCGACGACCTCGACGGCGCTGCCGGTGGTGAGCTTGCGGACCTGCTCGAAGTCGGGGAGCGCGGCGGGGCAGACGGCCTGGAGCGAGGCGAAGCAGGAGCCGTCGTTGATCTCGAGGAACACGACTTGTTTGCTGTCGCGGACGGTGCGCAGCCAACCTTTGACACGGAGTTCCGAGCGCGGGGGCTCGAGCTTGAGGACGTCGACGATCTTGACTCGCGGCCGTTGCATGACGGGCGGGAGGGTAACACACGGGTGCAGCCTCGCAGCGGGTCGTGGTATGGGAGGCAGATGGTCGCGACCCCGACCCGGCTGCCGATCGCGGAGCGCTTCGTTTCGCTGCAGGGCGAGGGCGGGCTCGTGGGCGTACCGAGCTCGTTTGTGCGGGTCTCGGGCTGTAACCTGCGCTGCGTGTGGTGCGACTCGCCGGCGACGTCCTGGACGTCAGCGGGTGCACAGCAGATCGAGCTGGCGGAGCTGGTCGCCTTTTGCGCCCGCGGGCCGCGGCACGTCGTGCTCACAGGCGGTGAACCGCTGCTGTTTGCCGGGGTCGCGACGCTGTCGCAGCAACTGCGGGCGGCGGGGCATCACGTCACGGTCGAGACCGCAGGGACGGTGTGGCAAGACGGGCTGCACTGCGACCTGCTGTCGCTGAGCCCGAAATTGGGCCACAGCACGCCGTGGCTGCGGGCGCCGAAGCTGGCCGAGCGGCATGAGCGGGCCCGGCTCGATGTCGCGGTGCTCGCGCGCCTGCTGGAGACCTTCTCCTGGCAGCTCAAATTCGTGGTGCGGGCTTCGGAGGCTGGCGCTGACTTGGACGAGGTCGAGCGCCTGATCAAAGAGTTGGCGGTGCCGGCGAGCGAGCGTCATCGGGTGCTGGTGATGCCGGAGTGCACGGACCCGGCGGCGCTGCACGCCAGTTACCGGACCTTGGTGGCGGCGTGTATCGAGCGGGGCTTTCGCCTGGGCGAGCGGCTGCACATCGCGCTGTTCGGGCACACGCCGGGGACCTGAGGCTTGCGCCTTGGGGTCGCAGCGGGCCTTCGCGGGGGCTGCGAGAGCGAATAGACTCCCGGCGTGGACTACCACTGGCTGCGGGCCCTGCACATCATCGGCGTTGTCACCTGGTTCGCCGGGCTCTTTTATATCTTTCGCCTGTACGTCTATCACGTGGAGAACACGGACAAGCCGGAGGTGACGGAGCTGCTCAAGGTGATGGAGCGGCGGCTGTATCGGGGGATCTGCTGGCCTTCCATGGTGTTCACGGCGACCTTCGGCGTGCTGCTGTTCTCGCAGATGCCGTGGCACTACTTCGCGCAGCCATGGTTCCAGATGAAGCTGGTGGGTCTGGTGATCCTGTTCGGTTATCACTTCTACGCTGGCAAGGTCCGCCTGGACCTGGCGGCCGGTCGCTGCCGCCTGACCTCGAAGCAGTGCCGGCTGATCAACGAGGTGCCGATCGTCCCGCTTTTTCTGATCGTCATCATGGCGGTCGTCAAACCGCTGCTGTGGGGGTAAGACGCCCCCGAGACGCCGGCGCGGGATCCTTGATAGGATGGCCGGATGCGAGGCGCGGCGTGGGTACTCGGGGGGATGTTGGCGGCGAGCGGCTGCCGCGGTTCGGCGGCGTGCGCCGACCTCGACGACGAGGTGCTGCTGACGGCGCAGGTGACAGACAACGGCGAGCAGACGCGCGTCGAGGTCGAGCTGCGACGAGCCGCGCTCGGCAGCAAATCGATCTCGGTGAAGCTGTGTGATGATGACGCGCTGTGGGTGGATGCCGTGGAGATGCTGATGGTCAAGCGGCCGAGCGGCGGGGTGGTCTACGAGGCCACGCTGGCGCCGGACGGCGAGACGACGCGGCACTTCACGCTGCACAGCGACGACGAGGTCAGCGAGTACACGGCGGTGCTCGACGCGCCCGATTTTTCGATCACGGCGCCGACGATGGGCATCGAGGTGCCACGGGCGACCCCGCTGGAGGTCACCTGGGACCCGCCGCGTGGCGGAGACACCACGATCACGGTGAAGGTGGCTGACGAGATCGACGGGCAGGCGTGCCTCGGTCCGCCGCTCGAGCTGGAGGAGCCCGACGACGGCGAGGTGGTGATCGCCGGGGCGATGGTCAAGCTGGACAACACGATGGCGCCCGTGGACGGGGCCTGTGAGGCGTTCGTGACGCTCTCACGGGGCCACAGCGCCGTGTTGAAGGCCACTTCGGGGAGCGTCGCGCTGCACCCCAAGAGCAGCGTCCAGGCGACGACATCGCGCACCGTGGCGTTCACCTCGGTGCCGTGAATCGGGGATCGGGCCGCGGACGGCGCGATGGCCGGCGGGTCTTGCTGTGGAGGCGCGGCTGCTGCAAAGTCGTGGCATGTCGCGCCGGGGGCTCATCATCCGTTTGCTGATCTTCGTGCCGCTGTTTGCTTACTTCGGCTACGGCGCGGTTCAGAAGTGGCGGGCGGAGCAGGCCGCCGCGGCGGAGGATGCCCCGACGAGCCGCAAGATGCAGCTCCCCGACGGACGGACGATCGATGTCATCGAGATGACGCCCGAGCAGGCCGAGAAGCACTACGGCGTCAAGCTGCCGACCGAGCCGACCGTGTCCGACGCGAGCAAGCCTGCGCCGGCGACGAAGGCCGGCGAGGGCAAGTCGGATGCAAACGCGCCGGAGCTGAAGATCGAGCTGCCGGCGCCTGCGCCGGCCTCGCCCCCGGCGAATTGACCCGATGCGGGCGATGGCGTAAGGCTGCGAGGGCATGGACGCGAAGGACTTTCACAGGCTGTCGGCGAAGGCGCTCGCGCACATTGACACGGCGCTCGGCGAGGCCGACGCAGACCGGCTCGACGTGCAGCTCGGGGGCGACGTGCTGACGCTGACCTTCGCCGACGGGGCGCGCTTCGTGATCAACTCGCACAGCGCGGCCGGGCAGATCTGGATGGCGGCGGGGACGACCGCGTGGCACTTCGACCACGACGATGCGACCCAGCGCTGGGTCGCGCGACGCACCGGCGACGAGTTGATGCAGACCGTGGCGCGGTTGGTCGGCGAGAAGTTGGGGGCACGGGTCTCCGTGTAGGCGCGAGATGGCGGCGCGCTGGCTCTCCCTCGCGGTCGCTGCTTGTGTGGGACTCGCGGGCTGCGCTCAGATCGCGGTGAGCAGCGAGCTGCGAACCATGCCGGTGCCGGGGGCCAGGCCGCTGACCGTGGAGCAGCGGGTGGTCGAGCGCCAGCTCGAGGCGCGCTGGCTGCAGCGGGGTGACTCGCTGCTGATCGAGCTGATCGAACACCGACGCTGTCAGATGGTGGAGCGGATCGCGGCGGTCCGTGAGGAGCATCAGCGACGGCGCGCCGACGGGGCGATCTACTGGGAGTACGGGGCCGCGGCGGTGTTGCTGGGACTGGCGGCGTTTAGCTTCGCCAGGCCCGACCTGTTCGCGGTGCGCGAGACGACGGAGGCCGGCGTGACGCAGTCGCCGCGGACGGGCTATGCGCTCGGCGGGGTGTTTGCCGGGCTGGGGATCGGGGCGCTAGGCGTGAGCATCTACGACAGCGTTCGCGCGCGCGACCGGGTGCTGCGGGCCGACACGGTGATGCTGCGGCCGGGGCCGGCGGTCGAATGCGACGCGCCGAGCGTGCCTGCGAGTCAGCGGCGGCTCGAGCTGCAGCTCGGGAGCTCGCGCAGCGGTGGTGTCACAGATCTGGAGGGGCGGGCGCGGTTCGTGCTGCCGGCGCCGGCGCTGTGGCCCGTGGAGGAGGAGACGCCGGTGGAGCTGGACGGAGTGCCGACGCGGGCGCCGATGCGGCGCTGGTCGGGTGTGTTGAAGGTCGGGTCGCAGCGCAGCGTTGCGGTCGAGGTGGTGCTGCCGTACGACCGCACGGCGCTGGTGCCCAGCACCGGGGCCGCGATGTCGGCACCGGGTTGAGCGCGCCTCGAGGTCTTGCGCGTGCGCACAGCCGGGGCGGTTGCGTGCGACGGGTGAACGGGCTAGCCATCGCGTGCATGTTGGCCGAGCCGCGCAGGTCATCGCAGACGGGGGCCACGGTGGCTGGAGCCCCGGCGACCCTTTATGTCGGGCTCGGGAGCAACCTGGGCGATCGGCTGGGGACCTTGCAGGCGGTCGCGCGGCAGCTGCGAGACGGGGCGGTGCCGGGGACGGTGCTGGTGCGCAGCTCGCCGGTGTACGAGACGCGGCCGCTGGGGCCGTCGACCGCGGTGTACATGAACGCGGTGATCGAGCTGCGCACCGTCGCCGAGCCGATGGCGCTGCTCTCTGCCCTTCAGATGCTCGAGCTGCGGCACGGTCGGACCCGGCGGACCCGCTGGGAGGCGCGCACGCTGGACCTCGATATCTTGCTGTGGCTGCCGGTCGGGCTGGAGGGGCTCCTGCTGGACGTGCCGGGGCTGCGTCTGCCGCACCCGGAGCTGGCGCGGCGGGACTTCGTGCTGGCGCCGCTGGCAGCCCTGGCGCCCGGGCTGCGACCCCACGGCGGGGCGAGCGTCGCCGAGCTGCTGGCGGGCCTGGACGCGGCCGAGCGAACGATCGTGGCGCAAGTGGCCGAGCAACTGTGTTAGCTTCCCGGCCTTCCGTCGGACGGACGGGCGGATAGCTCAGTGGTAGAGCAGCGCCCTTACAAGGCGCGGGTCGCAGGTTCGAAACCTGTTCCGCCTACAAGCTGAAAAAACGAGAGAGGCCGGGCAGCTGCCCGACCTCTCGGCGTTTAAGGGGATGTCCTGAAGGACAGGGCCTCAGGGGCAGGGGAAGATCTTGTCGAGGGCGGCGAGGCCGGCCTCGAGCTGCTCGAGGGTCGGGTCGGTGGCGGCCCACAGGGTCTTGAGATCGCCGGCGTTGCCGGCGTCACGCTCGTCGGCCTCGCGCTGGAGGACAGGGCCGGCGACCTTGAGGTAGGCCCACACCCCGGGCAGGTAGGCGTCGTTCTGGCCGCAGCTGCCCTCGAGGTAGGTGACGAGTTGGTTGCGGACCAGGAGGGCGAAGCCGCGGTGGAGGGCCTCGTCGAGCTGCTCCCATCCGCGGCCAAACTCGGCCTTGCCTTCGGCGTCGATCATCGGCAGCAGCGGGTACATGCCCATGTTCTGCTCGTGGTCGCGCCAGCAACGGACCGCGAGGATGCCGTCGTGGATGCGCTCGTGGGTGTTCTTGCTGGTGACGCGGAGGTCAGAGGCGATGCCGATGCCCTTGTCGATGGTCTCGCCGCCGGTGTAGTAGGCCCAGGCGGAGTCGCAATCGGCGGCCTTGACGGAGGCGCAGGTCTCGGCCTCTTTGTAGATCGAGAGGTAGAGGAACCAGTCGAGGACGGCGTGGATCGTGCCGGCGTGGACCTGGGCGTCGCCGTCGCCGGTCTGGCCGGCGGTGAAGGCCGCGTCGATGAGGGGTTGCATGGTGGCCGGGCCGACGCAGCGGTCGGGGTACTTCATGTACAGGGCGTCGACGGTGCACTGCTTGTCGGAGTCGACCTGGGGGTCCCACTCGTTCATCGGGATCGCGGGGTAGTGCAGGTCCTCGCGGCGGACGAGGCGGGACTCGAGGCCCTCGGGGGTGATGTACGCGTCGCGGGCGGCGGTGAAGTCGGCCGCGGTCGGGACGGCGCCATCGCGCCACAGCAGCTTGGCGGCGGTCTCGTACTGGAAGATGCGGGCGATCGTGCCGGGGACCTTGGGGTCGACCTGCGTATAGGTGCCTTTGTCGGACACGCAGGCGGCCCACATGTCGTCCTTCGACATGTTGACACGCGGCTGGTAGTCGGTGTCGAGCGCCTCACAGACCCCCTCGTCGATCGGCGAGATCTGGAGGGCTTCACAGGCGTCGCCCGTGGTCCCTGTGGTCGCGGTGGGGTCGGTGGTCGTGCCCGTGGGGTCGCCGGTCGTGCCTGTGGGGTCACCGGTCGTCGGGTTGGTGGTCGGGTCACCGGTGGGATTGCCCGTTGGATCGCCCGTTGGGTCCGTGGTCGGAGTGTCGGTGCTGGAACCCGTGGTCGCGTCCGAGGAGCTGCCATCGGTCGTCGGATCCATCATGGGGTCGCCCTCCTTGCAAGCAGAGGCGATCAGCAACAGTGAAAGCGGCAATGTCCAATGTGTAGTGCGCATGAAGTCCACCCGTCTTGCTCGCCACGGTAGGGCAGCCTGGCGCGACCCACGAGGGGACTTGTCCGGGGTCGAGAAGCGAGGGAATCCCCCCTGTGAGCGCGGGCGATCAGGAGTCGGCGGACACGAGGCCGATGCGGATCGCGTGACGCACGAGGCCGGCGACGTGGTGGACGTCGAGCTTGGCCATGATGCGGCCTCGGTGGCCCTCGACGGTCTTGACGCTGAGCTGCAGCTGTTTGGCGATCTCGGGGCTGGATTTGCCCTCGGCGACCAGCTGGAGGATCTCGCGCTCGCGGTTGGTGAGCGCGTCCGCGGGCGTCGGGTCCTTGCCCGGGCGGTCGCTGCGGCGCGACTCGAAGAGCACGATCTTGGCGATGGCGGGGCTGAAGAAGGCGTCGCCGTTGGCGACGGCCTGGATGGCAGAGACGAGGTCGGACAGGCCGGAACCCTTGAGTAGATACCCGCTGGCGCCGGCGCGGATGGCCGGGCGCACGTACTCCTCGCCGGAGTGCATGGAGAGGATGAGGACCTGGGTGTGGGGGAAGTCCTTGCGGATCTGGCGGGTGGCGTCGACGCCGTTGAGCTCGGGCATGCCGAGGTCCATGACGACGACGTCGGGCTTGTGCCGCTCGACGGCCTCGACGGCGGCGCGGCCATCGGCGACCTCGGCGACGACCTGAATGTCGTCGCGCACGTCGAGGAGGGCCCGCAGACCCTCGCGGACGATGGTGTGGTCCTCGGCGAGCACTACGCGGATCGGTGCGCGGGTCGTCACGCGGACAATGTATCACGCGACGACGACGGCGGTGTCGTCGCCGTCCTCGCTGAGCGTGACCTGCGGCAGGTCGACGATGACGTGCGTACCCGTGTCTGGAGCGCTGTCGATGCGGAGCGTGCCGCCGAGTAATTCCACCCGCTCGCGCATGCCGACGAGGCCGCGTCCGCCCACGGAGCCGGCGGGCCTGGTCGGGTTCGGGTCGAAGCCGCGGCCGTTGTCGTGGACCTCGAGGTGGATGGTTCGCGGGGCGAGGGCGAGGCGGACGACGACGCGGGTGGCACGAGCGTGGCGGGCGACGTTGGTGAGGGCCTCCTGGATGACGCGGTAGCAGGCGCTCTCGAGGGCGGGGCTGAGGCCGGAGGCGGGCGGGGCGTCGAGCTCGCAGTCGATGATGGTGTCGGCGCGCTCGCCGAGGTCGTCGCACAGGCGCTGGATCGCGGCGACCAGGCCGACGTCGTCGAGGATCGCGGGGCCTAACATGCTGACGGCGCGGCGGATCTCCTCGAGGGTGGCGTCGGCGATGGTGAGGGTGCGCGCGGCCAGGCCGGCGACCTTCTCGGCGGCGCGCGGGCCGGCCTCGGCGAGCTGGGCGATGATCTGCAGGTTGATGCGGATCGCCGTGAGGGCCTGACCGGCGGAGTCGTGCAGCTCGCGGGCGATCACCCGCCGCTCGGCCTCCTGCAGCAGCACGGCCCGCGAGGACAGCTCGCGCAAGTGCTCCTCCTTGGCCTGCAGCTGAGCGTAGGCGGCGCGCAGCTGGGAGGAGCGCTCGGCGACCTGCTGCTCGAGGGTCTGGTTGAAGCGGGCGAGCGCGGCCTGGCTGTGGTCGATGCGCCGGGCGGCGCGGGTCATGGCGCGGCCGGGGATGAAGTAGATGAGGGACGCGAGTCCGATGCCGAGCGCGCCGAAGGGGATGAGCAGCAGGAGAGCGCCGGCGCGGGCGTCGTCGAGGACGACGCCCGTCCAGGCGTGGCCGACGATCTGCTCGTTGATCTCGATCGGGGCCGACTCCCACAGGAGCTGCTGACCGTTCGCGGCCCAGCCGATCGGCTCGTCGTCGAGGGGGACACGGGCGCCGCTGCGGTCGACGACCTCGATGCGGGCGACGCTGGTCTCGTCGGTGAAGGCCCGGATGTGGGCGAGCAGCTTGTAGGCGTCGTAGCGCCACAGGACGGGGCGCTCCTGGACCTCGCGGCTGATCGCGGCGGCGACCTGGACGGCGGTGGCGGCGGCCCCGGCCCGCAGGGTGCGGACGCTGAGCACGAAGTAGGCGAGCGGGGCGGAGAGGGAGACGAGGACGGCGAGCAGGACCGCGAGCGGGAGCATGCGCGCGCCGAGGTAGCGGCGCAGGTCGACGCTGTCCTTGCGGACATGTCCTGAAGGACTGGCGACGGTCATTGGTCCTCCGGGAGCGGGATGTAGCCGCTGGCGCGCGTGAGCCGGCGGCCCTGCTCGCCGTCGATGAAGCGGAGGAACTCGGCGGGGACGCCGACCGGGGGCTCGAGGCTGACGAGGGCGAGGTCCTTGGCGAAGGGGTAGCGGTGGGACTGGACGCTGGCCTCGGAGGGGGCGATGTCGTCGATGCGCAGCGGCTTGACGGGGAGGCGCTGGAGGACGATGGCGCCGAGGTCGAAGATGCCGACGGCGCCGGTGGTGATGCTGAGGGCCTCTTGCATGGCCTGGTCGCTGTCGACGACGCGCCAGCGGGCCTCGCGGTAGGCGGCGTCGTTGATCGCGGCGAACTCGGGGAGCACGCGTTGCACGGCCTGATGGCCGGAGTCGCCGGGCTCGCGCTGGATGACGACGATCGCTGTGCCGTCGGACCAGGTCCTGCGGCGACCGGCGTAGATGTCGAGGAGGTCGGGCAGGGAGATCGAGTCGTCGGGGACGCCGAGGTTGACGGCGACGACGACGGGGACGCGGGCGTAGGGGATGACGACGAGGTTGAGGGCGGCCTCGCTGTCGCGCAGGGGGCGAGAGACGAGGCCGAAGTCGACGACGTCGTCGTAGGCGGCGTGGACACCCCCGGCGGAGCCGATGCTGTCGAAGACGACGACGTGGCGGCCCTCGTGCTCGGCCTGGAAGGCCTCGGCGAGGGCGCGGGTGAGCGCGAGGTTGCTGCCCGAGCCGGCGAGGTGGACGACCTCGGGGGGGCGGGTGGTGGAGCGGAGGTAGAGCGGCGAGTCGCGCGGGACCTCGCCGCTGGTGAAGGGCTCACGGGTGGTGCCGACCAGGCTGACGAGCAAGAGCGCGGCGATGGTGATCGCGGCGGCGAGGATCACCGCGACGCCGATCCACAGGGCCGCGAGCGAGGCGGGTGAGGCGGCGTCTTCGGGGTCGGTGTCGATCATGCCGGGCTAGAAGCCGAACTCGAGCAGGAGGTTGAGGCTGCGGCCGGGGCCGTTGATGCTCGAGCCATGATAGCGGTAGGGGGCGTTGGCGAGGTTCTCGAGGACGGCGGCGACGAGCACGTGGGGCTGCCAGCGGTAGCCGGCGCGGAGGTCGACGACGGCGAAGCCGGGGGTGCCTCCGAAGGGGATGCGCTGGTCGTCGACGTCGGAGAGGGCGAGGCGGTCTTGCTTGCGAGCCCAGCGCAGCGCGGCAGCGCCGTAGAAGCCGCTGGGGGCGCGCCATGACACCTCGACGGTGCCGTTGAGCGGGGGGACGCGCGAGAGGGGGATGCGGTCGGGGCTGACGTCGGGCAGGGGGTTGGGGCCGTCGCCCCAGGCGTAGGCCGCGGTGGCGCGGAGGCCGACGCCGGCGGGCAGGAACAGGCGGATCGCGCCGTCGAAGCCGCGGATGAAGGCGCGGCCCTCGAGGTTGGTGAGCGCGTAGGCGGAGGTCGAACCGGCGCAGCCGGTCTCGAAGCCGGGCGGGCACAGGGCCTTGTCGAAGGGGGCGCGGGCGATGAGGTTGTCGATGGCGGTGCGGTAGCCGAACAGGACGAACTCGACGAACTTGTGGTCGACGCGGACGCCGGACTCGAGGGCCAGCGACTTCTCGGGGCGGAGGTTGGGGTTCTCGCCCTGGTAGCCGGCGCCGGTCTGCTGGCGGCTGGTGAGGTCGTCGAGGTTGGGCGCGCGGAAGCCCTGGTCGAGGTTGACGATCCACTTGACGCCGTCGGCGAGGCGCAGCGCCGCGCCGCCGCCAGCGACGGCCGTGGCCCAGCGCTTGTCGACGGCGAGCGAGAGCGACTTGGCGTCGCCGGGGGCGTGGGCGCTGACGAAGGCTCCGCGCCCGCCGATGCGCAGCTCGAGGCGATCGAGGATCTTGAAGTGGCCCTCGGTCCACAGGCCAGAGGTGAGGTACTTGCTGCCGCTGAGGTACTGGCCGCGGGTGCCGGCGGTGAGGATGTTGACCGGCGGGAGGTAGAGGTTCCACGCCTTGCTGACGATGCTGTCGTGGTAGAGGTCGAGGCCGTAGTGGAGGGCGAAGCGGAGCTTCTTCTCGGGGCCCCACTCCTTCGTGCGCACGTTGAGGCCGGTGCCGGCGGTGTAGACCTCGTCGCGGCCGATGATGCGGTAGGTCGACTCGGCGCCGCGGTCGAAGCGGCGGCGCTCGTGCTGGTTCTGGTAGTTGAGGGTGAAGCGGAGGCGCTCGGCGAAGGCGGGGCCGTCGCGCAGCTCGAGGGCGGTGTAGACGAGGGTGCGGTACTGCTCGTCGTAGGTGAGGCACTCGCTCTGGGGCGCGGTGGCGGGGGGGCAGCGGTCGGTGCGAGGGGCGTCGGACTGGCGGTAGTCGTAGTAGGCGAGGGTGACGCGGAGCTTGTCGTGGGCCTGCCAGACGAGGCGGCCGTCGATGGTGAGCTCTTTGAAGCCGGTGCCGCGCTGGGTGACGCCGTCGGGGTTGAAGAGGGGGGTCTTGACCTCGCGGCCGTCGGCGAGGGAGTAGATCTTGCCGCCGGCGCGGAGGAGGCCGACGTCGCGGTAACCGACGCCGCCGAAGAAGCCGACCTTGTCCTTGTAGGAGAGGTCGAGCTGGGCGCGGCCGCCGAGCTCGCCGTCGGCGGTGCCGGAGCGCCACATGCCGCGCGGGTGGACCTGCCACTTGCGGGGGCCGAGCTGCAAAGATGGGTCGATCGGGGTGGCCAGGAGGGCGCCGCCCATGGCGTCGGAGCCGTAGCGGGTCGAGGCGGAGCCGCGCAGGACCTCGAGCTTTTGTACGGTGCGCGAGTCGATGGTGAAGAAGTACTGGTTGGGGCCCTGGCGGAAGGTGCTGTTGTTGAGGCGGATGCCGTCGAACATCATGATCGTCTGCTGGCCGGTGAGGCCGCGGACGTAGGGGGAGCCCTGGCCGTGGGCGGTCTGCTGGACGTACACGCCGGGCTCGAAGCGCAGGGCGTCGGGGGCGGAGCGAGGCAGGCGCTCCTCGAGGTCGCGGCGGGTGACGACGCTGGCGGCGCGGGTGGCGTTCTCCGGGGCGACGCGGAGCTCGTGCGGGACGACGGTGCGGGCGGTGCGGACGGGACGTCGCGGAGGTCGGGGGCCGGCGTAGGTCGCGGGCGCCGAGCTGGCCTCCAGGACAGGTCCTAGCCAGGCCAGCGCGGCGAGGCATACCCAGCGAGCGCGGCCCGTCACGGCCGCATTGTCGCGGCTGCGGGGCGGCGAGATTAGGGTGGATCCACCTAATTCACGGTCAGGTGGGCTCCCCTTCGACCACGGGGCGGCGGAGCTCCACCAGCAGGTCGTGCTCGGGCGAGCCGGGCGCGGGCTCCTCGCAGTAGCCCCACTGCACGTGGGGCGGGAGCGACATGAGGATCGATTCGGTGCGACCGCCGGTCTTGAGGCCGAAGACGGTGCCGCGGTCATAAAGGAGGTTGAACTCGACGTAGCGGCCGCGACGCAGCTCCTGCCAGCGGCGCTGGTCGGGGCTGTAGGGGGTGTTGACGCGCCTGCGGGCGATCGGGAGGTAGGCGTCGAGGAAGCGCAGGCCGCCGTCGCGGATGAAGGCGAGCAGGCGATCCTCGCTGGCCGGGTCGGTCGGGTCGATGACGAGGTTGTCGAAGAAGATCCCGCCGACGCCGCGGTGCTCGCCGCGGTGCTTCAGATAGAAGTAGCGCTCGCACCACTCGTGAAAGCGCGGGTGGTCGCCGACGCCGGGGTGGGCCTCGCAGTAGCGCTGCCAGACGGCGTGGAAGTGCTGCTTGTCCTCGGGGAAAAAATAGTAGGGCGTGAGGTCCGCGCCGCCGCCGACCCAGCGGCGCTCGCCGTGCTCGATGTAGCGAAAGTTGGCGTGCACGGTCGGGACGAAGGGGTTCTTCGGGTGGAGGACCAGCGAGACGCCGGTGGCGAAGAAGGTGTTGCCGGTGCCGGGGAGCTGGGCGGCGAAGGTGGGGGTGAGCTCGCCGAAGACGACGGAGGTGGCGACGCCGCCTTTTTCGATGACCTCGCCGCGGAGGATCTTGGTGAGGCCGCCGCCGCCCGCGGGGCGGGTCCAGTCGTCGGCGATGAAGTGGGCGTCGCTGCCCTGCTCGCGCTCGAGGTCCTCGAGCCCGGCGCAGATCACCGCTTGAAGCTCGCGGACGATGGTGGCGGCGCGCTGCTGGGAGGGGGTCAGGGTCGGCGTGAGGGTCGGCTCGCTCATGCGGGCGGGAGTGTAGCGGGGGCGGTGGGTCACGCGGCGGGCGATCTGCGCTAAGGTTGCGGCGTGGCGGCACCGACCTCGCAGATGCTGATCGCGGCGGCGACCTGGCTGGGGTCGCTGGGGGTTGAGGGGGCCGACGCGCCGATGTCGACCGAGCGGCTGCGCCAGGCGGTGGCGGGGCTCGGCGGGCTGGCGGGGGCGCTGTTGCTGCCGATGCTGTCGTCGTGGCTGCGGCTGTTGATGCAGCTGCTCGAGCCGGACCACTCGGGGCTGGGTCGCCAGCAGCGGGTGTCGAGCCTGGCAGTGACGCGGGCGCTGGTGCTGACGCTGCTGCTGGGCTTCATCGTGATGAACTGGCAGCAGGCGACGAGCGAGCTGCAGCAGGTCCAGGTGGAGGCGCCGATCGTCGGGTCGACCCTGACCGGGTTCGCGGTCGGGCTGGTGCTGTGGCTGATCTACGCGCTCGGCTTCGGGGCGCTGCGCGCCGACTGGCAGCGGGCGCGCACGGGTCGACGCATCGGCGGGCTGCTGCGCTGAGCGCGGTTCTGCCCGAGTGTGAGGGGAAATCGCCGACGGAGGCGGGCGGGGAATTTGCGATGATGGGCGCCGCTGCCAATGGAACCTGTGCGCGCCAGCTCCGGGCAGAACACGCTGCCCGGGGAGATCTTGCCGACCGACCAGACGCTGGCGGCGGACGGCGGGCCAGCGCCCGCGCCCAGCGCCACGAAGGTGATGACGGGGCCGTTTCGCATCGGCCGCTTCACGGCGGTGCGCCAGCTCGGCGCGGGCGGGATGGGGGTCGTGTACCTGGCGTACGACGAGCAGCTCGATCGCAAGGTGGCGATCAAGCTGCTGCAAGAGCGGCCGACGCCGGACACGGGGAGCCTCGGGCACGCGCGTCTGCTGCGTGAGGCCCAGGCGATGGCCCATGTGTCGCACCCGAACGTGGCCGCCGTGTACGAGGTGGGTCGCTTCGGCGAGCAGGTGTTCGTGGCGATGGAGTTTGTGGAGGGGAAGACGCTGACGCAGTGGCTGGCCGCGGGGACCCACGACTGGCGGGCGGTGGTCGAGATGTTCTGTCAGGCGGGGCGTGGGTTGGCGGCCGCGCACGCGGCGGATCTGGTGCACCGCGACTTCAAGCCGGAGAACGTGATCGTCGGCGACGATGGGCGGGCGCGGGTCCTCGACTTCGGCCTGGCGCGGGCGAGCCGTGATCTGCCGACGATGCCGCCGGCGGAGGTCTCTGGCCACGACCTGCGGATGAGCAGCTCGCTGTCGGCCCAGCTGACGCAGGCGGGGTCGCTGGTCGGGACGCCGGCGTACATGTCCCCGGAGCAGTACGTGCGCGCGGGCATCGACGCGCGCAGCGATCAGTTCAGCTTCTGTGTGAGCCTGTTCGAGGGGCTCTACGGGTCGCGGCCGTTCTGGGGGCAGACGCTGTCGGAGCTGATGGTGGCGATCACCCGCGGGAAGATCCGCGTGCCGCGGCAACATCGCCCGGTGCCACACTTCGTGCACGAGGCGGTGGTCCGCGGGCTGAACGTCGACCCGGCGCGTCGCTGGCCAGACATGCCGGGCTTGCTCGCGGCGCTCGCACGCGATCCAGCGCGGCGGCGGCGAAAGCTGGCAGTTCGGATCGGCGGGGCCGCGCTGGTGCTCGGGAGCGTGGCGGCGGGGCTGCAAGCGCGGGCGCAGGCCGGGGCGGTGTGCAGCGGGGCGGCGGCGCAGCTGGTGAACGTGTGGAATGAGCAGCGCGCGGGCGAGGTGCGGGCCGCGTTCGCGGCGACCGAGCTGCGCTACGCGGCGACGACGGCCGGGCATGTGATCGCCGGGCTGGGCGCGTACGCGGCGGCGTGGACGAGCGCACACACGCAGGCGTGCGAGGCGACGGCGCTGCGCCAGGAGCAGTCGCAGGAGCTCCTCGATCGCCGGATGGCATGCCTCGACGAGCGTCGCGCGGCCCTGCGGGCGCTGGTCGGTGTGCTGGTCGCGGCCGACGCGGCGGTGGTGGAGCGCTCGGTGCAGGCGGTGGCCGGGCTGCCGCGGCTCGAGCCCTGCGCCGACGTGCGCTACTTGCAAGCGCGCGTGCGACCGCCAGACGACCCGGCCGCGGCCGCGCTGGTCGAGCGCACCCGCGAACAGCTGTCGCAGGCGCACGCGCTGGCGCTGGCGGGGCGCTTCACGGGCGCGGGGCAGATCGTCGACGCGGCGGTGACCCAGGCGGAGGGGCTGGCGTACGGGCCGCTGCTGGCGGCGGCGCTGCGGCTGCGTGGAGAGCTGCGCAGCGGCGAGGGCCGCTACGCGGAGGCCGAGGCGGCGTTGCGACGCGCCTACGTGACGGCGCGCAGCGCGGGTGATGGCGAGCAGGCGGCGGCGGCGGCGACGATGTTGGTCGGGGCCACGGGGTCGGCGCTGGCGCGCTTCGAGGCGGGAGCGCTGTGGCGCGAGGTGGCGGGCGCCGAGGTGGTGGGCAGCGCCGATCCGCTGGCGCAGGCAAACCTGGCTTTTGAGACAGGTGTCATGGCAGTGCGCGAGGGGGACTACGCGCGCGCGGAGGCCGAGATGACGCGGGCGCTGGGGCTGCGGGAGGCGGTGGTGGGCGCGGAGGACAGCTCGCTGATCGTCGTGCTCAATCAGCTCGGCGGGGCGCTCGAGAAGCAGGGCAAGTATGCGGCGTCGGGCGAGTACCTGCGGCGCTCGCTGGCGCTGGGTGAGGCGGCGCTGGGACCGGAGCACCCGCTGGTGGCGTCGGCGGCGGACAAGGTCGGGGCGATCTTGCAGGCGGAGGGGCGCTACGAGGAGGCGCTGACGCTGCACCTGCGGGCGCTGCACCTGCGCGAGCGGGTGTTCGGGACGGAGCACGTGCAGGTGGCCGACTCGCTCAACAACCTGGGGATCGTGACGGAGAGCCTGGGCCGCGCCGGGGAGAGCGAGGGCTACTTTCGCCGCGAGCTGGCGATCCAGGAGAAGAACCTCGGGCCCGAAGCGCCAGCGGTGGCGCTGTCACACACCAACCTCGGGGCGATCCTCCACATCCACGGCGACGAGGACGGCGCGCTGTTGCACCTGCAGCGGGCGCTGGCGATCCAGGAGAAGGTGCTGAGCCCCGACCACCCGGAGACGGTGTTCGTGCTGGCGAACCTCGGCTTGGTCGCGCGAGCGAAGCGGCAGCTACCGGAGGCGCTCGCGTACCTCGAGCGGGCGCTGCGAGTGACAGAGAAGAGCCTCGGGGCAGAGCACATCAACGCGGCGTCGATGCATCAGAACATCGGGGCGATCTTGCAGCAGCAGGGGCGGCTGGAGGAGGCGTACAAGGAGCTGCTGCGAGCGCGGGAGATCCGGGAGAAGGCGCTGGGTCCGGCCCATCCGGAGGTGGCGACGCTGCGGGCGAACATCGGCGCGCTGATGGTCGAGCGCGGGCAGTTCGAGGGAGCGGAGGCGGAGCTGCGGCGGAGCCTGGCAGACCTCGAGCTGGCGCTCGGGGCGGAGCACGCCGATCTGGCGGACCCGCTGCTCGGGCTGGCGGAATTGCTGCTGCGGACCGGACGCGGAGCGGAGGCGTTGGGGCCGGCAGAGCGAGGGTACGCGCTGCTGGCGAGCGCACCGGCGAGCGGACGGGCCACGGCTGCGTTCGCGCTGGCGCGCGCGCTGGTGGCCGCGGGCGGCGACGGCAAGCGGGCGGCGACGCTGGGACGCGAGGCGCAGGCAGCGTGGACTGCGGGTATCAAGGAGCGCGGCGAGGTCGATCGCTGGCTCGCGCGCCACGGGGGTTGATGCCTGTCCGAAAGGACAGGTGACAACGGCCTGTCCTTGCGGACAGCTTCGCTCAGGGCTTCGCGGGCCAGGTCGCGCGGACGAGCGTGAAGCCGGGGACCTCGCGGAGGTCGAGCTCGGCGCCGGTCTGGGCGAGGACGTGGGCGAGGCGGCCGGCGCGGTTGACCACGAACCAGGCGGGGGCGCCGGGGCGCAGCCATGAACGCAGCGGTGTGACCAGCTTGGCGAAGGCCTCGGGGTCGGCGTGGGTCGGCGGGTTGACGAGGGCGAGGTCGATGCGACCGCGGACGGAGCCGGTGCCGGTGCCGGGGCCAGTGGCCGGCAGGCCGTCGCTGGCGAGCACGTCGACGCGGTGGGCGCAGCCGAGGCGGGCGGCGTTTTCGCCGACGAGGGCGGCGGCGAGGTAGTTGCTGTCGACGGCGAGGAGGCGGGCGTCGGGCCAGCGGCGGGTGGCCCACAGGCCGAGCGGGCCGATGCCGGCGCCGAGGTCGAGGACCTGGCGCGGCGGCCTGTCGGCGAGGACATCGAGGGCCTCGAGCTCGGTGAGGAGCGCGCGGGTGCCGTCGTCGAGGTGTTTGCGGCAGAACACGCCCGGGGCGGCGAGCAGGGGGACGGGCCCGAGCAGGGGGTCGGCGATCTCGTACTCGAGCGCGAAGCGGGCGTGCGCGGCGGCGGCGTCGTATGCGGCTGTCTTTTGGGACACGTAGAGGTAGTAGCCGGCGTCGCGCTCCTGGACCTCGACGGCGCCGCACAGCTCGGTCATCGCGCGGGCCAGCGAGGGGCCGCCCTTGGCCTTGCGCACGGCGCAGTAGAGGTGACCGCCGGGGCGCAAGGCAGCGGCGGCGATGGCCAGGCAGACCTCGCTGAAGTCCTTGCCGAGGTGGGCGCGCGGCCAGACCACGGCGGCGGCGAAATTGTCCGCCAGCGGGCGCGTGGGCGTCCCGGCGCCGCGCGAGGCGGGGACGCAGGTGGTGCCGGCGGCGTCATCACGCTCGCGGACGTCGAGGATGAGGCGGGTGGCCCCCGGGCGCAGGCCGGGGAGCGGACCGGAGTGGACGAGCAAGAGCTCACGGGGGTCGATGTCGCGGACGGCGGCGGCGAGGAGGCGGATCCCGGGGTCTGCGGCGCTGTCCTGGAGGCCTTCTGCTGACATCTGTGGGCGGGAGATACCACAAGGCACCGCGGGCGGTGATGACCGGTTTTCCGGTGGACCGGAGATCGGGGGCGTGTTAAAGCTGCCAGCGAGCGTCGTGTTTGGCCCTGGCGTGGCATGGACACCCAGGGCGAGCCGCGAAGCTCGGTGGAGATGCGACGTCGTTGTCGCGCCGCAGCTCCGTGCCTGGTAGTGCCACTCCTGTGTGAGCGCGCGCCGGGTCCCCATCTGCCAGGAAGTCGCGTGTCCACACTCGAAGCGTTGTTACCTCTGTTCGAGCCGGAGACGCTCGCGCGGCTCACGAGCAAGAAAGCCTTCGCGGCCGGTCAAGAGCTGGCCCTGGCCGGTCGCACGGTGACGGACATCGTGTTCGACGGCGGCCACCTGCGCGGCAAGGTCAAGGGTACGCACCCGATGCCGCACCAGACGGGGCTCAAGCTGCTGGCAGACGGGACGCTCGAGGCGAGCTGCAGCTGCCCGACGCATACGGACGGCTGGGAGAGGATCTGCCAGCACGCGGTGGCGCTGGGCTTGACGCTGCGCACGCAGTATCAGACCGGGGCTGACATCACCCGAACGCAGAACCCGTGGGTGCAAGACCTCAGCAGCAGCAGCAGCGCGTCGAACCATCAGCGCTACCAGGTCGAGGTCCGCAAGGGCCACTGGCACGTGATGGTGTTCAAGGGCGGCGGCACGCCGGTGATCGGTCGCAAGCGCTACGAGGGCATGAGCGCGGCGGACCGGCTGATCAGCCACTACCTCGACCAGGAGGTCGACGACAGCGACGACGGCGGGCACGTGATCGACGACGCCGCGTTCGCGGGGATGCTGTACTTCGGGCGCGGCAGCACGATCGGGCTCAAGGGGGTCGGCAAGCTGCAGTTCGGGCCCGAGCCGCTGGTGCTGCGCATCCGCGCCGAGCCGCGCTCGAAGGACGCGAGCGTGGAGCTGCACGCGTTCCTCGAGCAGCGATCGATCGGCCGCACGATCGAGGTCAACAGCGGGCGGGTGATCGTGGGGGCGCCGACCTGGTTCCTCGTGCCAGAGACGGCGGAGGTGTTCCAGGTCCCGGACACGCCGCCGTGGGTGCTCGAGCTGGTCGGCAAGCAGCCGCGCATCGTCATGGACGCGCGGGTGTCGGCGCAGCAGATGGACGCGCTGTCAGAGACGCTGCACGCGGCCGGGGTGCCGCAGCAGGACCTGTTCGCGCTGGCGTCGGACTCGCGGCAGATCGACCGGCTGGTGGCCAGCGTGGAGGCCGAGCCGAGCAAGATCAAGATCAGCCTGGCGGCGCGCTACGGCAACGTGACGCTGGCGGTGGCCGGCAGCGACCCGGAGTCGCCGCGCTACTCGATCAACCTCGGTGACCAGGTCCTCACCTTCTATCGCGACCTCGCGGGCGAGGCAGCGGCGCGGCGGACCTTGACCGATCTGGGGCTGCGCTGGAGCCCGAACGACGACGCGTTCGCGGCCGAGGGTGACGCCGCGGTGGAGTTCATGATCGTGGGGCTGCCGCTGCTGCCGGACACGTGGGAGCGGCGCATCCCGGGCAACCTGCCGAAGATCCGCAGCAAGTCGCCGACGCCGCGGATCTCGGTGCACAACAAGGAGGCCAGCGTCCTCGACTTGAACGCGGTGGTCGATGTCGATGGCAACGAGGACCTGATCTCGTTCCGCGACCTGCTGCGCTGGCTGCACGAGGGTCGCCGCTGGGTGACGCTCGCCGACGGCTCGGTGGCCAAGCTCGACCCGCAGATCTTGCAGCCGATCGCGGAGGCGGCGGGGGCGATCGAGTTCGACAAGGCCGGTCACGCCGAGCTGTCGACGCTCGAGCTCGGGACCCTGAGCAGACTCCTTGGTGCCGCGCCGAGCGCGGAGGTCGCCAAGGAGGTCAAGAAGCTCATGGAGAACATGACCGGCGACAAGAGCTCGAAGGCGCCGCGCAAGGCCAAGGCGTTGACGGCCAAGCTGCGCGAGTACCAGCGCTCGGGCTTCGCCTGGTTGTGGCAGCTGCACGAGAACAGCATGACGGGGATCCTGGCCGACGACATGGGCCTGGGGAAGACCGTCCAGGCGCTGGCGCTGCTGACGAAGGCGAAGGAGGAGGAGGGCGACATGCCGTCGCTGATCGTGTGCCCGACCTCGGTGCTGTCGGTGTGGCGACAAGAGGTGAAGAAGTGGGCGCCGACGCTGACGGTGGCGACCTGGCACGGGGCCGACCGGGCCGAGAACCGCCGCATGTTGAAGAAGGCGGACATCGTCGTCACGACCTACGCGATCTTGCGGCTCGACATCGAGGAGCTGAGCAAGATCCGCTTCCGCTACGCGATCCTCGACGAGGCGCAGTACATCAAGAATTGGGCGACGACGACGGCGAAGTCGGCCAAGCAGCTGAAGTCGGACCATCGCCTGGCGCTGTCGGGCACACCGGTCGAGAACCATCTGATCGACCTCTGGGCGATCTTCGACTTCCTGGCGCCGGGCTTCCTCGGCAAGCTGTCGGACTTCCAGAAGAACTACGTGCGGCCGATCGAGGACCACGACGTGAAGACGCTCGAGGCGCTGCGGGCCCGCATCCGGCCCTTCGTGATGCGGCGCCGCAAGGAGGACGTGGCCCAGGAGCTGCCGCCGAAGACCGAGCAGACGCTGTTCGTGCAGTTCGGCAAGAGCCAGCTCGGGCTCTACAACCGCATCTTGAAGGCCGCCAAGGCGGAGATCCAGGGGCGCGTGGAGGAGGTCGGGCTCGAGAAGTCGCAGATGACGATCCTCGCGGCGCTCACGCGGCTGCGGCAGGTGTGCTGTGACCCGCGCCTGTTGGGCCTGCCGGACGCGTCCGCCCTGCCCCCTTCGGCCAAGCTCGAGGCGTTCAAGGAGCTGATGGCGGACGCGGTCGGCTCGGGCCGCAAGGTGCTGGTGTTCTCGCAGTTCGTGGAGATGCAGAAGCTGCTCGGCGACGCGCTGACGGAGCTGAAGATCGACTTCTTGTGGCTGCACGGCGGGACCAAGAACCGCGAGGAGATGGTGGCGCAGTTCCAGGCCAAGTCGGGGCCGCCGGTGTTCCTGATCTCGCTCAAGGCGGGCGGCTCGGGCCTGACGCTGACGGAGGCCGACACGGTGGTGCACTTCGACCCGTGGTGGAACCCGGCGGTGGAGGACCAGGCGACCGACCGTGCGCACCGCATCGGCCAGGACAAGGCGGTGATGGTGTACCGCTTCGTCGTCGAGGACACGGTCGAGCAAAAGATGGTCGAGCTCGGGGCCCGCAAGCGCGAGGTCGCCGAGTCGGCGCTGGGGCGCGACGCGACCGGCGGCAAGAAGCTGACGATGGACGACGTCAACGCGCTGCTCGAGGCGCCGGCGACCGCGGCCTGGGAACAGGCATGAGCGGCGGCGACCCCGAGGTGATCGTGATCGGCTCGGGGCCGAACGGGATGGTCGCGGCGTGCATGCTGGCGAAGGCGGGGCTGAAGGTGCTGGTGCTCGAGGCCCACACGACGCGTGTCGGCGGGGCGCTGGGTTCGGAGCAGGCGACCTTGCCGGGCTTTGTGCACGACGTCGGCGCGGCGTTCTTCCCGTTCCCGCGCAAGAGCCCGGCCTTCCGCGCGTTGGGGCTGGTGGAGCGCGAGGGTCTGGTGCTGCACAACGCGGCGATCGAGAGCTGTCACCCGGCGCCAGACGGGAGCGTCGCATGCATCACGAGGGACCCGGATCGCTCGGCGCAGCTGTTCGGCGACCCACGCGACGGGGCGAAGTTCGCCGAGCTGTCGCGATGGTTCGCGAAGATCGAGGAGGACCTCCTGGGGTTCTTGCTCGGTCCGCTGCCGACGGTGCTGCCGCTGCTGAGGATGTTGCCCTTCGATGTGTTTCGCGTCGCGCGGATCTTGCTGTCGAGCTGTGCGGGGCTGTCGAAGCGGCTGTTTCACGGCGCGGCGGCGCGGCGGGTGTTCCCGGGCCTGGCGATGCACGTCGACATCGGGCCCGATGACGCGCTCGGGGCGGCGGTCGGGTTCATGCTCGGCATGACAGCGACGACCGGCGGCTACTGCATCCCCGAGGGTGGTGCCCAGGCGATCACCGATTGCATGCAGCGGGTGCTCGAGCGGCATGGCGGCAGCGTGCGCCTCGGCAGCCGCGTCACCAGGGTGCTGGTCGGTCCACAAGGTGCCGAGGGCGTCGTGCTCGCGGACGGCACAAGCATCCGGGCGACGCGGGCGGTGATGGCCGACACGAGCGCGGCGTCGCTGATGCTCGACCTGGTCGAGCGCCAACATGTACCGGGTCGCGTGGTCCGCTTCATGTCGCGCTTCCCGCACGGGTGGGGGACCTTCAAGATGGACTGGGCCCTCTCGGGGCCGGTTCCGTGGGCTGTCCCCGAGGCCAGGTCGTCGGCGGTGGTCCATGTCGGCGATAGCGTCGAAGATCTGCGGCGCTTCACGGCGCAGGTGCGAGGCGGCGCGCTACCCGACAATCCCTATCTGGTGGTCGGCCAGCAGAGCCTCGCCGACCCGACGCGGGCGCCAAACGGACAACACACGCTCTGGGCATACTCGCGCGTGCCGTCGAAGCCGCAGGGTGGTTGGCGGGCCCACGCGGAGGCGTTTGCGGATCGCGTCGATGCACGCCTCGAGGGGCTCGCGCCGGGCTTTCGCGGGACCGTGCTCGCGCGCCGCATCGTTGCGCCGCCCGACCTCGAGGCGATGGACGCGAACCTCGTCGGCGGTGACCTCGGCGGCGGTTCGAATCAATGGAACCGGCAGCTCGTGTTTCGCCCGCTCTTCCCTTACTTCCGCCATCGCATGCCGGTGCGTCGTCTGTATCTGTGCTCGAGCTACACACACCCGGGCAGCGGCGTACACGGGATGTGTGGTTACAACGCGGCCCGGATCGCGCTGCGCGATCTGGGTGCGTGAGCTCGTGACAGTGGCCGGCTGAGCGGCCGTGCAGCGTCGTGGTACATTGCCCCCATGCATGGAATGACCTGGGTTGGGAGGGTGGCATCTGGCGCGCTCGTCGCGTCATTGGCGGGCTGTGGCGGAGGCGGAGGCGGTTCGGCGACGGCCAGCGACAGCGCCGGTAGCACCGGCGACAACAGCACCACGCAGGGCACGCAGACCACGCAGGATACGACCTCGGGGGTGTCGAACAGCGAGACACAGGCGCCGACGAGCAGCGGGGGCGTCAGCAACAGCGCGTCGAACACCAGCGCCAGCGCGACCGAGGACCCGACCAGCGTGTCGGACACGACCACGACCACGACGGCGACGACGGACGGGACGACCGCCGGGGTGACGGTGACCGAGTCCGGGACGAGCACGAGCGGACCCGACACCACGACGAGCACAGACTCGAGCAGCACGGGCGGCGATACCACCAGCAGCAGCAGCACGGGCGGCGGCTGCGTGCCAAGCCCCGAGATCTGCGACGACATCGACAACGACTGCGACGACCAGATCGACAACGTCGACGTCGGCAAGGACGGCATCTGCGACTGCCTCAACATCGCCCTGCTCGGCAACCAGGGGGCCAACCCGTCGGCCGAGTTCCAGCTGTGGCTGGAGGCCCAGGGCACGCAGGTCGACCGCATCAGCACCAACCCGAACGAGCTGCTCGACAAGGCGACCCTCAACAAGTACGACATCATCATCCTCGACTACCTGGTCCGCTCGTACACGGTGGACGAGGCGATGACGACGCAGACCTGGGTCGAGGCCGGCGGCGGTCTGATGTCGATGACGGGCTTCACCAACGCGCAGTTCTCGGCGGACCGCCCGAACTCGCTGATCAAGCCGATGGGGCTCAGCTACAACACGAGCAAGGGCTTCTTCAGCGGCCCGGTGACACAGTTCGCGGCGCACCCGATCACGATGGGCCTGACCTCGATCTCGTTCTACGGGGGTCTGTTCATCGACATCGTCAACGACGGGGTGGGTGTCAACAAGACGATCATGACGCTGCCGCAGGGGCCGGTCGGCGTGGTGCAGGACCGCAAGAACGGCCGGCTCTTCATCTTCGGCGACGAGTGGGTCGAGTTCGACTCGGAGTGGAAGAACATCCCGCAGATCAAGCAGTTCTGGGTGCAGACGCTGTCGTGGCTCGGGCCGAAGGAGTCGTGCCAGGTCCCGCAGTGAGGCCGCGGGCGTGAAACGAGGGCCGCGGGAGACCGCGGCCCTTCGCGTTCAGCGGCGACGACGGGTCAGGCCGAGCGTGACGAGGGCGAGCAGCCAGGCGCTGGGCACGGGAGCGGCGCTGCGACAGCTGCAGCCATCACCGTCGTCATCCACGGTGGCGGTGTCACTGATGCTGCTGTTGACCTCGGTCTCGGCGCTCTCGGAGGTGATGTTGCTGGTGATCGTGCCGGTCGGGACATCGCCGGAGGTCGTCGAGGCCGAATCGCTGGTGCCAGCGCTGGTGACGTCGCCGTTGGTATCGGTGGTCGCGTCGGGTCCGTTGTACTGGACCGGCTCGCTGCAACTGATGTTGCCGGCGGCATCGGTGGCGCAGACCCGGGCGTTGTCATAGCTGATTCCGTCAGCGCCGATGTCCGCGCGCCACAGGGCCTCGCCGTACCAGGTCATCGGGAACTTCATGGGGTCGATGCCGCGGGCGCTGAGTTCGACGACGACCTCGCTGAAGTCGTGGGGCATGACGGGGGTCTTGTTGTCGTGGACGCGGGCGCGGACAACCAGCTCCTCGGGGATCTGCGAGACGTCGACGATCGAGATCTTCGGACCCGCCGTGTCGACGGGGACCTGCATGGCGAGGAAGACGCGGTCGGCGTCGTCGGCCGCCTCGCCCTCGGAGAAGGCGACGTCGATCTTCTTGTCGCCGTCGAGGTCGGCGACGGCGATGCCGAGGCTGCCCTTCGAGTTGGCGGGGGCGAAGGCGCCAGGCTGGAGGCTGAGGTGGCCGCTGCCGTCGTTGAGGATCAATCGGTCGTCGTTGCCGAACAGACCGGCGATCACAAAGTCGGCGTCGCCGTCGGAGTCGACGTCGAGGAAGGCGACCATGTTGTCGTCGCCCGGGACGTTGGCGTCGGCGGGCCACAGGTCGTCGGTGGCGTCGTCAAAGCCGCCCATGCCGTCACCGAGGAAGATGTGCTCGGTGTTGCCGGGGCCGTCGTTGATCGTGATGAGGTCGACGAAGTTGTCGCCGTCGAGGTCGATCGGCTCAAACTCGTAGTTGTTGCCAAACTGGGGCAGCTGGTCGCTGGCGTCGGTGAACTTGCCGGCGCCGTCGTTGTGGAACAGGAAGGAGCCGCTGCAGGTCTTGCAGGAGACGAGCACGTCGAGGTCGTAGTCGTTGTCGACGTCGGCGAGGTCCATCTCCCAGGACCAGGAGACCTTGATCTGCGGCATGTTGCTGGCGGTGGCGTCGGTGAAGGCGCCAGTCCCGTCGCCGAGCCACAGCTGGGTGACCGCCCCCTCGGCACCGGCATCGCCGGGGCCCCAGTCGGCGAGGACGATGTCGAGGTCGCCGTCGCCGTCGACGTCACCGAGCTCGAGGTCGCCGATGCCGGCCTTCTGCTGCGGGATCTTGGCGGTGTTGTCGGTGAAGCCGCCCTTGCCGTCGCCGAGGTACAGCCAGGCCTGGTTGCCGTAGCTGTTGCCGACGACGAGGTCGACGTTGCCGTCAGCGTTGACATCGCGGGCCTTGATGACGCGGGTCTGCCCCTTGTTGGGGAACACCTGGGCGCTGACCTCCTTGAAGGCCTTGCCGGCGCCCTGGTTGAGGAACACCCGGCTCTGCTCGGGGCCCTCGGCGGAGCTGTACCCGGCGCCGTTGGCGAGCAGGATGTCGACCAGGCCGTCACCGTTGATGTCGGCCAACTCGAGCTTGTTGGACCACTCCTTGGTCGCGCCGATCGTGCCGGCGGTGGCGTCCGCCCAGGCAGCCGCGAGAGCGACGCGCGGCACGGAGAGCAGCGGGACGGGGCAGGCCAGGAACGGAAGTACAAGCCAGCGACGCATGCGGGAGCCGTACCACGTTCGGCGGCACCGATGCATCACGAGGTTGGCGTCACTCGAGCGTGATGCCCTTGTCCTGACACACCGACTGGAGCTGCTTCTGCAGCGCCGGGTCGAGCTTCTTGTAGGCTGACTTGGCCTTGACCGGGTCGCCCATCTTGCACGCCGAAACGCCCATGAGCTTGAGCGCCGCGACGTTCTTGTCGATCTCGTAGCTCTTGCGCGCGAGCTCGTAGGCCTGCGTCGCGTTGTTCGACATGCTGGCCTTGCGCGCGTCCTCGAGCAGCGCCACGGGGTCGCCCTTCGGCGCGGCCGGCACCTTCGGCGTGGGTGTCTTCGGGACCTTCGGCGTCGTCGGCTTCTTGGTTGGCTCCTCGACCGGCGGGTCGATCGCAGCGGCGCTGGAGTCGGAGGGTGTCGGCTCCGGCGGTGTCGGCTCCGGCGTCGGATCCGGCGTCGGCGGCGTCGGCTCCGGCGTCGGATCGGGGGCGATGTTCTTGACGGGCTGTGGCGGCGGACGGACGTCGTTCGCAGCGGTGGTGCCAACTTCCTTCGTGTTGCCCTTGGGCGCGTCGCTGGAGCCCAGGAGCTTGAACGCGAGGAAGCCGAGGCCGAGCACGCCAACGAGGCCGAGCACGAGCATCAGTCCGCGACCGCCACCTTCGCGGTCCTGGCCGCGATCCTGGCCACGGTTGTCGCGCGAGCTTGGGCTAAACGCAGGTGTGGTGCCCGCGGCATGACCCGCGGAGATCAGCGGGAGGTCGACGCTGGGCATGACCCGGTTGGGCTCGTTGGCCGCCTGACCCGGTCGCTCGATGTTCAGCGTGGTCTGCTCGACGTTGTTGCTGAGCGCGAGGTGATAATCCCCGATCTGGACCACGTCGCCCTCGTTGAGGGTGACGGAGCCTTCGACCTGGACGCCGTTGACCTTGACGCCGTTGTAACTCTCCAGATCTTCGATGACCCAGCCGTCGGTCCCCTGGTGGAGACGAGCGTGCTGACGCGAGACGTTCTGCTCGGTGAGCTGGATGGTGTTGCCAGGCTCCCGCCCGATCGTGACCTCCTCTTCGCCGAGGGGCACAATCGTCGTCGCACCCTCTTCGTCCTCGATGATCAGTCGCAAGGCCATCGCGTGAGCTTTAGGGTAGGAAGCGGATCGAATTGCTGTCAAGCCAGGAGCGTGCCACAGGTCGACTCAGCCGGGCTGCCCGCGGGTGCTGGCGCCGCTGGTAGGCTCTCACAATGGTCGCCAAACTCGCGGCCGCCAGCGAGCGAGGTCCCCAGGGGGCGGCTGGGACGGCGCCCTGCGGGGCGGGCTGCCCCGGCGCGAAGAGATCGCCGGAAGAACGCAAAATTACAGTGCTATTGCGCACCTGGGTCGACCTGGGCGGATGCCTGGCGTCGGGCCAGGAGCTCGCCGAGCGGGTAAACGCCGATCCCGTCGCTATGCAGACGCGGCAGACCCTCGCGCAGGACGTCTACGACCGCCGGGGACGGGTGGGCGATGATCACTGTGGGCCGATCCCGGGCGCGCTTGGCCGCTCGCTCGAGCTGGGCCAAGACGGCCCCTGGCGCGGGATCTACATCCAGAAAGATGTCCCGCGCCAGCGCCGGGACGCCCGCTGCCGTCGCGGCGGCGAGGCCCTGGCTCTTCGATGTGGTGAGTGAGTCGAGGAAGAACAGGCCCCGCGCCTGCAACTCCGGCATAAGGGCGTCCATCGCGGCACGTTCGGCCGTGAGGCGCGAGCCCATGTGATTGTTGACGCCCACAGCGCCCGGCACACGATCCAGCGCGGCCCGAAGAGCTGCCTGCAGGTGCTCTGGCGCGTCACCGATGCGGAGGAAGATTTCGCCCGGCTCGTGGCCCTCGAGCATCTTGGCGGGGTCCTCCGGCTCACATGGGAGGTGCAGCAAGATCTCCCGGACGCGGCGCCGGTCGGCACGCAGGCGCAGCTGGGCGCCGGCGGCGTAGGCTGAGCCAGGCAGGATGCTGAAGGTCAGGGGAAAGCGCAGGGCGAGCAGCTGCTCGAACAGGTGCAGCTCGTGGCCAACATCGTCGATGACGATCGCCAGGTGTCCGCGAGCCTGATCCCAGGCGATCGTTTGGTCGCCGTGCTCGTCCTGCCAGCCGCGTGCGCGCTCGACGGTCTGATCGATGGTGCGCTGGAAGATCGCCTCTGCCTCGGCGGTCATCACGGGAGGTGAGGGCGGCGGCGGTGTCACGAGGAGGAGCAGGCCCGCGAGCGCGACCCATGCGGCCAGACTCAGGCGCAAGGTCAGGTCGCGTGGCATGCGTCTCCTAGCCGCGCCGCGAATTGCGACCAAGCATCCGCGGGGTCTCGCGCGACTGCAGATGGATGTGCGAGCGCAGGTGCTGGACCGCGGCCCGCAGCTGGGCGTCGCTACCGGCGGCCCGCAGCGCCTCACCCTCGGCGTTCTGGGTGCTCGGTGGATAACCGAAGGCCTCGGGCCGCAGATGCCTGGGCTGAGCGCGCTCCGGCTCGAGCTCGGGGATGCTGTCTTTGTAGGCCGTCAGCTCGGTGCCGACGAGGACGTCGGGGAGGATGCCGCTGGCCTGGATGAGGCGATCGGCGGGAGTGTAGTAGAGCGAGATGGTGAGCTTGAGGACGGAGCCATCGCCGAGCTCGAAGGGGGCCTGCACGGAGCCCTTACCGTAGCTGCGCTCACCGACGATGAGGGCGCGGCGGTGGTCTTGCAGCGCGCCAGCGACGACCTCGGAGGCGGACGCCGAGGCCTTGTTGACGAGCACCGCGAGCGGAACCTTGGACCACGCGCCGCCGGGGTGCGCACGCGACTCGTCGAGCAGGTTGCCCATGCGACCGCGGGTGCGGACGATCGGGCCCTCGTCGACAAAGAGGTCGACGATTTCGACGGCCTGATCGAGCAAGCCACCGCCGTTGTCGCGGAGGTCGAGCACGACGCCCTGCAATCCGGCCTTGCCCGCGGCTTGCTTCATGCCGGCGATCGCCTCCGAGAGCTCGTGCGCCGAGGTCTCGGAGAAGTCTCGCAGGCGGATGTGGGCCATGCCCTCGCCGAGGTACACGGGAGTGACGGCGGGGCTGTCGATGAACTCTCGCGTGACGGTGAGCGCCCGCGGGACCGGCTTGCCGCCCTTCGGCGGGGGGCTCTCGAGCGTGAAGCCGACCTTGGTGCCGGGTGCACCGCGCATGGCTGAGATCGCCCGACGCAGGTCGAAGAAGTGGCCGATCGGCTTGCCCTCGATCGCGGTGATGAGGTCACCGATCTTGATACCCGCCCGGGCCGCCGGGCCGCCAGCGATGACCTCGCGGATCTCGAGCACCACGCGCGCGGGCGTCTGACTCTCTTGCTTGAGCACTACGACCATGCCGACGCCGCCGAAGCTGCCCTCGATGTCCTCGCGCAGCAGGCGAGCTTCTTGCGGGGGGAGAAACTCGCTGTGCGGGTCGAGCTCGGAGACAAGGCCGGTGATGGCGGCGTAGATCATCCGCTCGCTGTCGACCGGGCGGACGTAATGCTGCTCGATGAGGGCGAGCGAACGAGCGAGGAGGTCGAGCTTGCGATAGCGCGAGTAGTCGAGCGGAGCCGGCTTGACGGGCTCGGCCGGGGCGGCATCCGCCCCGCGCAGGTTCATGAGAGCGGCACCTGCGACCACGCCTGCGAGCAGCAGGGCGGCGCTTCGCATGAGACCTGGCCGCGCGCGCATGGTCAGCGAGTGTACACAAATCGGGCCGCACCTGCGGCGCGGCCCGACGAAGCGAACAGTATCGGCTCAGGAGCAGCCGCTGGTAGCGCCGCAGCTCACGCACTTCAGGCAGGAGCCGTTGCGGACCATCGTGAAGCTGCCGCAGCTGGTGCAGGCGTCGCCCTCGTAGCCCTGCATGCGAGCGACGCGGACCTGCTCGCTGACCGACGGCGCGGCGACGACGGACGGCGCGGTGCGGGGCTTGGCGGGGGCTCCGGTGGCAGTGTTGGCCGGGGCCGTGCGATCCTCGACCTCGATCGGCTGGCGGCGCGGCTTCTGAGCGTAGACTTGCGCGGCGCGCGGGAGGTCGACGCTCAGCTTGAGCGGGCCAGGGGTGACGACGCGCTCGGAGATGACCTCTTCCTCGGCGAAGTCGACGGGGGTGGTGTCGTCCCGGTCGCCGCCGATCGAGTCGGGCTCGAGGTCCTCGGGGTTGACGTGGGCCAGCTCGTTGCGGCCGAGGTACGTGACGGCGAGCTCGCGGAAGATGTAGTCGATGATCGACGTGGACATCTTGATGCGCGGGTGGCCCTGCACGGCGCCGCTCGGCTCGAAGCGAGTGAACACGAAGGCGTCGACGAACTCCTCGAGCGGGACGCCGTACTGCAGGCCGAGGCTGATGGCGATCGAGAAGCAGTTCATCAGGCTGCGGAAGGCGGCGCCCTCCTTGTGCATGCCGATGAAGATCTCGCCGAGCGTGCCATCCTTATATTCGCCGGTGTGGATGTAGACCTTGTGGCCGCCGATCGTGGCCTTCTGCGTGTAGCCAGCGCGGCGATCGGGCATCTTGCGGCGCTTGGCCAGGTAGCGGTGGACGATGCGCTCGGTGATCTTCTCGATGACCTGCGGCTGGCTGGTGGACAGGGTCTGCTCGGCGCCGTCCTCGGCCTCGATCACCATGCCGGAGCTGAGCGGCTGGCTGAGCTTGCTGCCGTCGCGGTAGAGCGCGTTGGCCTTGATGCCGTACTTCCAGGAGGCGAGGTAGACCTCGCCGACTTCGGCGACAGTGGCGTCGCCCGGCATGTTGATCGTCTTGGAGATGGCGCCCGAGAGGAAGGGCTGGGCGGCCGCCATCATGCGGACGTGGGCCATCGGGGCGATGAAGCGCTTGCCGTAGCGACCGCAGCGACTGGCGCAGTCGAACACCGGGAGGTGCTGGCTCTTGAGGTGCGGTGCGCCCTCGACGGTCATGGTCCCGCACACGTAGTCGTTGGCGCGCTGGATGTCCTCGGCCGAGAAACCGAGCGCCTCGAGCACGTTGAACATCGGGTTACCGAGCTGGACGTCGGTGAAGCCGAGCGCGTTGTGGCAGAAGTCGTCGCCGAGGACGTAGCGGTTGAACACGAAGCCGATCTCGAAGGCGCCGGCGAGCTCGCTCTCGACACGCTGGAGGACTTCATCGGTGAAGCCCTTGCGCTTGAGGTCGGCGTGGGAGATCCGCGGGCTGCCCACCAAGGTGCCGGCACCCTTGCAGTAGCGGACGACGTCGGCGATCTGCGTGTCGGTGTAGCCGAGCTGGGCGAGGGCGGCGGGCACCGACTGGTTGATGATCTTGAAGTAGCCGCCGCCGGCGAGCTTCTTGAACTTCACCAGGGCGAAGTCGGGCTCGATGCCGGTGGTGTCGCAGTCCATCAGGAGGCCGATCGTGCCGGTGGGGGCGATGACCGTGACCTGAGCGTTGCGATAGCCGTGCTGCTCGCCGAGGCGCAGGGCGCTGTCCCACTCTGCCTGCGCGGCGCGCAGCAGGTACGGCGGGCAGACGCGCTGGTCGATGCCCTTGGGAGTTGTGGAGAGGCCCTCGTACTCGCCGCGCGCGACGTCGTAGGCGGCGCGGCGATGATTGCGGATCACGCGGAGCATGGTCTCGCGGTTGGGGGCGTAGCCGGGGAAGGGCCCGTGCTCGCGCGCCAGCTCGGCCGATGCGGCGTAGCTGGCGGCGGTCATGATCGCCGTGATGCCGCCGCAGATGGCCACGGCCTCGTCCGAGTCGTAGGGGATCCCGCGCAGCATGAAGTACGTGCCGAGGTTGGCGTAGCCGAGGCCCAGGGTGCGAAACCTGTAGCTGAGCTTGGCGATCTCGACGCTCGGGAACTGAGCCATGAGCACCGAGATCTCGAGCACGACGGTCCACAGGCGGCAGGCGTAGCGCACGGCCTCGACGTCGAAGTCACCCGCGTTCGGACCGGTCCCGACCATGAACTTGCTGAGGTTCAACGAGGCCAGGTTGCAGGCCGTGTCGTCGAGGAACATGTACTCGGAGCACGGGTTGCTGGCGTTGATGCGGCCGTCGGCCGGGCAGGTGTGCCACTCGTTGATGGTGGTGTCGAACTGCAGGCCGGGGTCGGCGCAGGCCCACGCGCTCATGGCGATCTTGTCCCACAACTCGCGAGCGCGGACCGTACGATGGACCTTGCCGTCGGTGCGACGGATCAGGTCCCACGTGTTGTCGCCCTCGACGGCGCGCAGGAACTCGTCGGTGACGCGGACGGAGTTGTTGCTGTTCTGCCCGGCGACGGTGCCGTAGGCGTGCGAGTCCCAGTTGGTGTCGTACTCCTCGAACTCGATGCCGCGGGCGCCCTGACGAGCGAGGGCGACGGCCCGCTGGACGTAGCTCTCGGGGATCTCGACGGCGCGGGCGGCCCGGATGGCGCTGGCCAACTCCTTGTTCTTGCGCGGGTCGAAGCGCTCATCTCCGGGGAAGTCGCCGGAGTGGCAGGCGCCGATCACGAGGTTCAGGTGGCGGTTGCACAGCTTGCTGCCGGCGACCAGCGCCGCGACCTTCTGCTCCTCGATCACCTTCCAGTCGATGAAGCGCTCGACGTCTGGATGATCGACGTCGACCACGACCATCTTGGCGGCGCGCCGCGTGGTGCCGCCGCTCTTGATCGCACCGGCCGCGCGGTCGCCGATGCGCAAGAAGCTCATGAGCCCGCTCGAGCGCCCGCCGCCCGAGAGCGGCTCGCCCTCGCCGCGCAGCTGCGAGAAGTTGGTCCCGGTGCCCGAGCCGTACTTGAACAGCCGCGCCTCACGGACCCACAGGTCCATGATGCCGCCCTCACCGACGAGGTCGTCGCTGACCGACTGAATGAAGCACGCGTGCGGCTGCGGGCGCTCGTAGGCGCTGCTCGCCCACTTGAGCTCGCCGGTCTTCTCGTCGCAGTAGCTGTGGCCCTGGGCCGGACCGGTGATGCCATAGGCCCAGTGCAGGCCGGTGTTGAACCACTGCGGGCTGTTGGGCGCGACCATCTGGCCAGCGAGCATGGTCGTGAGCTCGTCGTAGAAGACACGAGCAGACGACTCATCGGCGAAGTAGCCGTGCTTCCAGCCGTGGTAGGTCCAGCAACCGGCGAGGCGGTGGAACAACTGGCGGCTGTCGTCTTCGCCGACGTTGCGCTGCTCGGGCGAGAGCTGGGCGAGCGCCTGATCGTCGGGCTCGCTGCGCCACAACCACTCGGGCACTCCCTCCTCGGCGACACGACGCAGACGGGCGGGGACGCCGGCCTTGCGGAAGTACTTCTGCGCCATGATGTCGACGGCGACCTGCGACCAGCCCTGCGGCACCTCGATATCGGCGGCCTCGAAGACCACCGTCCCGTTGGTGTTGGTGATGCGCGAGCTACGACGCTCGAATTCGAGACCGTCGTAGGGGCGACCATGGGTCTGGGTGAATTGCCGGGACAGCTTCATGGGGAGGAACTCCGGAGGCGGACAGGCGAGGAGGAGCGAGGCGAGAGGATGAGTGCGCGATTTTGCGCCGGGGAGCGGCGACGAGGAACCAGACCGCGCCGGCCAGTTCCCTCAGGCGAGGAACCTGAGAGCGGGACCAACCCGGGACGGATGCGGACTGTCGAAGAGATAAGAGAGCCGCAGAAGGCGTGGACACGCGCACCGCGGCGAGTAAGGAGCCGTGCCTCTTGCACAGCGCCGACCCCACATGTTGGCGTCGGGCGACCTATAAACCACAAGATGTTGGGGTCGCGCAAGTTGGCGAAGCGCGCGCTCGCAGCCCGAGCCGGCCACATGGCCGGTGTCAAAATCGCGAGTTTTCCCCAGCTTCTTCACCTGTCTGATGATTCCGGACGGGTGGCTGGAATGGCGTTTGTTCGGGGCTCTGAGATCGCCCAGCAAACCTGGTGCGGGATTCCCGCAGGCTCGTGCCTGTGGAGCGCCAGGCACACATGATGGGACGAACTCGCACGTCGGCTGGGTACACGGGGCGAAGCCGAACAGGGGCGCGAAGTGCGGTGCGCGGGGTCGCGGGAGATCTCTCCAGCGAGCTTCAAAACACCGCCCATACCCGAACATACGTGGAGATAAATTCTCGCGGCGAGTCGGTGGAGATGACCCGTGGCTTGCGGGGATCGCGGCGATCCGCCATATGAGAAGCGTTTCGATGACACGTGATGCCAATGCAATTTTTCGGGCCGAGAACGGCGCGCTCGAGCGACTGAGCGCGCTCGAGACGCTCAAAGGGCTCAAGAACCGCGACGCCGTGACGCTGGGCGACCTGGTTCGCTACCTCGAGTCTCGCGGGCTCTGGGCGCAGTTCGGGAAGATCACCCTCGCCGACCTGCGAGATGGCTTCGGCGCTCCCCCGCCGGAACCCCAGACCAACGAAGAGGCGCGCCCGGCCAAGAAGAAGAAGCAGCGCATCCTCGAGGACGAGCTGGCGGACATCGAGGTCTCGCCGACCGCCAAGGAGGCACCACCGGAGGACGGCGGGCTGTCGACCGACGAGGTGGCGCGCCAGGTGTTGCCCTTCGTCGAGGGCAACGGCGACGTGACCGTCGAGGACATCGCCGAGTACACCCGCATCGACCGCAAGGTGCTTCGCCACCACCTGGCAGCGTTGGTGAAACAGGGTCGACTCGAGCGCATCGGCGTCGGCCGACACGCGGTCTATTCAACCTTGTAGCTGGATCAGCCTCGGCGGGTCGTGACCGCCGCGAGCGCCGGGAGCACGAGGATCGCGGTGATGGCCGCGACGGCGATGCCGATGACAGCGACCTCGCCGATGCCACGCAGGCCGCCGTTGTCAGCGACCATGAAGGCGGCGAAGCCCATCATCGTGGTCGCCGTGGCGGCGAGGATCGCCGTCCCGGTGCCGCGCAGCGCGTTGGCCAGCCCCCCGGGCTCGCCGCGCAGGCCGCGGATGCGATCGGTGAGGTAGACGCCGTTGTCGACGCCAATGCCGAGGATCGCCGGCAGAATCGGGATGTTGAACAAGGTGAAGCGGACATCGAGCAGGCCCATCAGGCCGATCATCCACAACATGCCGAGCGCGAGCGGAAGCAAGGTGCGCAGGGTCTGGACCAACGACCGCAGCTGGACGAGCACCATCAAGGCGATCAGGCTCGCCGAGGCTCCGAGCACGAAGGGGGCCTCGCTGAGCATCATGCGGTACATGAGCGCGTAGACGGTGGTCTCACCGACGAACACCGGCTCACACTCGTCGCTCTGCGGCGGCAACTCCTCGCTGTAGCGGGCCGTCTCGGCCATGAACTGCGCGCCCTTGCTGATGTCGGCAGCGTCGAAGTTCGGGTAGGCGTAGACAGCGAAGCGACCGTCCTTACTGACCACGCGCTCGAGCACCGCGGGCGGGAGCTCCTCGACGCGAACCGGCTTGGCCTTGAGCATCCGCTGGAGTCGACGGGCGTCCTCGGGGCTGAGGCTGTCATGCTTGACGCTGGTGTCGGCCGCGTGGGCTTCGAGGCGGGTCCAGAGGTCCTCGGGGATGTCCTCGGTGAGCACCGCGATCGCCTCGCTGCGCTTGACCGGGTCGATCGCAGGATCGGGCAGGAGGTCGGAGGCGGCGAACAGTTCGGCGACGGTGGTGGCCTCACCAGCGTCGAGCCGTCGCTGGCGGTCGGCGCGGCCCCGCGCCAGGACACTTCGAGCCTGCTCGAGGGTGTCCACCACGAGGATCCCGGCGTGGATGTCCTTGCCAAAGATCTCGCTGATCAGAAAGATGTCGGCTTCGGCTTGGGCGCGCGTGTGGTTGGATTGCAGCTCACGGCCGTTGTTCTCGAACTGCACCTGGCGCGCGCCGTAGCCGGCCAAGCCAGTGACCAGCACTACCAACGCGAGCACCAGCCCGGGGCGGCGCAGCACAGCGTAGTTGAGCAGGCCGTCCTCGGCGCTCCGCTCGGAGCGCCGTGGGACCCGCTTGACACCGCTGAGGCGCAGCGCAGCTGGGTAGACGGTCACCATGGCCAGCAGACACAGCGCGACACCGGAGCCGGCGATGAGGCCAAATTCCATGAACGCAGGGAAGGCCGAGCTGGCCATCACGGCGAAGGCGCCGAAGGTCGTGCCGGCGGCGACGAGCAGCGGGGCGATGAGGCCTCCAAACGCGCGGGCGATCGCCTCGCTATCGGACACACCGGACTGCTCCTCGCGCACGCGCAACAGGAAGTGGATACCAGCGTCGATGCCCATGCCCATGACGACGGTGGAGATCAAGCTAGTCAGCGTGTTGAGGTGGCCGAGCACCAGCTGGGTGAAGGCCATCGACCAGACCACACCGCACACGAGCGGCACCATCAGGGTGAGCACCGCGCGACCCGAACGCAGCAGCAGGTACAAGATCAGGACCACACCGAGGAAGCCGAAGCTGCCGCTGGTGAGCATGTCGCGGCTGATCCGCGCCCGTTCGTCTGCCTTGACCGTGTACGGGCCGACGATGTTCCAGGTCAGCGACGAGCCCGACCACGCGCCCGGGCTCGCGTGCAACTCAGCGACCGTGGCCCGCATCTCGGCGGTGACCCGCTGCGAGAAGTCGAGGTCGCTCGACGCCAGGGTCGGGTGGACCAGCAACACCAGCGCGTCGATGCCGTCGCGCTCGAAGTAGTCGCGGAAGCTGGTGCGCCCGAGCGCGGCGTCCTGCTTGCTGCGGACGAAGCTGCGAAGCGCCTCGGGAGCCGCCGGGTCGGGCGGCTCGAGACACACGTCGGGCTCGGCCTTGCATAGCTCGTAGTGGGTGTACGCGGCGACGCGCTCCTCGAGCTGCTCCATCTCGGCGTCGGCCAGGTAGTAGAGCGCGTGGTCGGCGAAGAAGTCGCTGCGCAGGCGGTACTCGACGTCCCGCACGAGCTCGCTGTGTGAGACCTTGTCGGCGAGCGCGTCGGCGAAGGCGTGGCGCTGCTGCGTGCTGCCGCCCTTGACGACGATGTTGACGCTGCCGAGCGCGCCGAACGACGCCTCGATGCGATCGAGGCTGACCAGCACGGGATCACCCGACGGCAGCAGCGATCGCAGGTCACTGTCGACGTGCAGACGCGATGCGAGCCAGCCGGCACACGCTGTGATGACGACGGCGAGGACGAGCACCAGGCGGTGAAAGCGAAGGACCCAGGCGATCCAGCGATCGCGCAGACGAGGGTGGTCGGCCAAGGCGCGGCCATCTTGCCCCAAGCGCCCCCGCGAGACCAGGGTGCGGGGCCGTCGCACTGCCCGTGACGGGCTCCTGGCCGCCCTCCCGTGGAATTATTCCCGCTCAGGCCCCGCCGGGCGCCACGTCTCGCTCAGCCTCCGCGAGGGCCGGGGCTACATCGGTTAGCGAGGGCACCAGCGCCTGCTGGACAATCGCCCGCACATACGCCTCGACCCGATGAGCACCGGCCACGCTGACGTGGATCCCATCACCGGCCCGCACCCGCTCGGACTTGCCGCCGGGCAGGCCGTCGATGTCGAGGCGGTCGGTGTATTCGCCGTCTTCGTCGGCGAGGAGGCGCCAGATGTCGATGAAGTGCGCGCCCGGGCGGATCGCCATCTCGGCGCGGTAGATCGTGTTGACCCGCTGGACGCGCACGTGGAACTTCTCCGGGCGCATGACCGGCATGCCGATCCAGAACAGCGGGCGCCCGTCGGGGGCGACGAGGTCGGCGAAGGCGTTGACGCGGCGAGCGTACTCGATGGGCCACTCGGGCTCGGGCCAGGTGACCCACGCCCCCTTGCCCATGTACAGGCCCTGGACGTCGTTGCCCCCGAACATCGCGATCACCGCGTCGGGCGTGAAGGTCTCGAGCTGCGCCGCGGCCTCCTTGGGCCAGGAGAAGAAGTCGGGTCGGGCCAGCCCAGTGCTGCTCTTGCCCTTGCGCCGCACCTCATGCCCGTGGACCTTGCGCAGGCCGTTCTCGAGATAGAGCCCGACACCGCCGGCGATCATGCTGTCGCCGAGGATGAGGATCTTCTTGCGAGTGCTGGGCTCCGCGGCAGGCTCGTCGGCCCGGCTCGCGCGCGGGAGCGCGAGGCCGGCGACCAACGCCGCAGTCGCACGCAGCAGGTGGCGGCGCGTCAGGTCCTGGGTGAACGTCGGGTAGACCATGGGCTGGCGGACGAGAATGTGCCCAAAGTTGTTCCGCCGCGCACTGGTTTTCGCGGGGCCGGGCGTGTATCACCGCGAAGCCGCGTCTCCGGAGAAGCGACCATGACCGAGCTCGACGTCCAGAAGTACCTCGCCCACCTCGTCGCCAACCACAAGGTCCTGCTGTTCATGAAGGGCAACAAGTCCTTCCCGCAGTGCGGCTTCTCGGCCGCCGTCGTCGAGGTGCTCAAGCGCCACGGCGTGCCCTTCGAGACCATCAACGTGCTGCAGGACGCCGGCGTGCGCGAAGGCATCAAGCAGTTCTCCAGCTGGCCGACGATCCCCCAGCTCTACGTCAACGGGGAGTTCATCGGCGGATGCGATATCGTCCGCGAGATGGACGCCAGCGGCGAGCTCAGCGACAAGCTCAAGGCCGCCATCAGCGCGTGAGCCCCCGGGGCCCGGCGAGCCGAGCCCCGCGCCTGCCAGTTCACGGTGCAGTGCAAACGCCGATGCCCATCTGCATCGGGACGTCCTTGCAGGTCATGCCGTCCGGGCAAGCGGTGTCGTCGCCGGGCGGACAGACGAGGACACAATTGGTCGGGTCCATGGACATGCCCATGGTGAGCGCGCAGTTCGGCATCGCGGCAACATCGGCCGCCGGACACTTGGTCATGGCATCACACTTCGCGGAGCAGAAGTTGCCCTCGATGCCCATGACCATGAGGCAGTCCTGGCCCTCGGGACACATGCCCATGGCGTCGCAAGGACCGTAGAGAGCCGCACCGCCACCGGTCGTGGTGCCCGGATCCGTCGTCGTCGTCGTCGTCCCGGGACCCGTCGTCGTGCTCGGGTCTGTCGTTGTCGTGCCGGGATCCGTCGTCGTCCCGGGATCCGTCGTCGTCGGCTCCACCGTGGCCACCGTCGTCCCCGTCCCCGTCCCCGTCCCCGTCCCCGTCCCCGTCCCGGTGCCGGTCTCCGAATCGCCCGTGGTCATCGGCGTGGTGTTGATGGTCGAGTCGGTGGTAAGGCCCTTGTCATCGCCACACGCCGTAAGGCTGAGGGACAGAGCAATGAGGGTCGTGAGGGAGGCAATCGTGCGCATCATCAGGGTTACTCCAGCAGAAATTGGTGTGGGGTGGCTCGCCAACGCGCCCCGAAACAAGAAAAACGGGATCGCAAAAGCTACATACCTGTCGCTGGATGGCCCTCGCTAGTTCCCCAAAAGGGGCGACAGGAGACCTCGCGCACACGGACGCGCAGGGAATACCCAACATCACCGCACCTCTGCGGTACGATGTTCGATAGACGAGGAAAATCACGATGGCGCTTGGCAACTTGAAGATGTTCATCGCAGGGGGTTTTTTGCTCGGACTCGGGATCGTTGCATGTGCGCCGACCGAGGACGCCGGCGAATGCTCGGCCACAGCACCGTGCCCGAACCGCGGCGAGGTCTGCGACACGGTGCGCTTCGAGTGCGTCGCCGAAGAACTCGACGTCGACGCGACCAGCGACAAACCGGCGAGCCCGACCTTCGCAGATGTGGCCCTGCCCTTCTTCCGCGGCAAGGTGTGCATGCCGACACGGGTCAAGCCGGGTGACACGATCCCGGTGAAGTTCTCGCCCTGCGTCCACTCCTGCATCGCCCCCGGGGGCTTCACGTTCAAGAAGCAGTTCTCGTGCAGCGGTGCCTACTGCGACGCGGCGGTGCTGCAGCTGTTCGGCGGCGTGACCGGCTCAGGCTGCCCCGCCGACGCCTTCGGCAAGTTCGACAAGGCCCAGTGCGTCTACGGCGAGGACATCAAGGCCAGCGCCGGCCCCTTCATCATCAATGGCTCGCCGATCCGCGGCAACGCCACGATCGAGATCCCCTTCCTGACCAACGACGACGCCGCAGAGATCCGCGACGGCGCCTCCGTGGACACGATCTGGGCCCTCATCAAGCAGTACCCGCAGTCCCCGGATCGCGTGTTCTCGGTCTCGATGAACGACCCCAACCCGGCGGCCCCCGCCGACTGCAGCGACGAGTCCATGTGCGATTGTAAGGAGATCGGGTTCTGAGCAGCCCCTCGGAGCCCGAACTCGAAGCCGCAGAACCGCCACGCGGCGCTCGTCCCCGGGTCGGCCTCGTGCTGTCCGGCGGCGGTGCCCGCGGCGCCTACGAAGTTGGCGTCCTCCGCTACATCCGCGAGCGCCTCAAGGGCGACAATCGCATCGACATCATCACCGGCAGCAGCATCGGCGCCGTCAATGGCGCCTACATCGCCGCGACCGCCGACCGCCCAAAAGCCCAGGGCCGCCTGCTCGCGCGCGTGTGGTCCGAGCTGAACCTCGACGAGGTCTGCAAGTTCGGCTGGTCGCAGATGCGGGCGCTGCCCCAGGTCCTCTTCGGCAAGGTACGCAGCCAGAGCACCCACGGCGCGCAGCTCGGCGGCCTGGTCGACCCGCGGGCGATGCAGGCGCTGGTGCGCACGCGCCTGCCGTGGGCCGGCATCACCGAAAACCTGCACCGCGGCCACCTCTCGGCGATCTCGTGCACAGCCACCGAGGTCGCGACCGGCAACGTCACCATCTTCGTGCAGACCGCCAGCGGCACCCTGCCGCCGCACTGGCCCGCGGCGCAGCGCGAGAGCGTCGTGGTCACGCCGATCACCGCCGCCCACACGCTCGCGTCCGGGGCGATCCCCGTGCTGTTCCCGGCGGTGCGGGTCGGCGACCAGCTGTATGCCGACGGTGGCCTCCGCCAAAACACCCCGCTGCGCCCCGCGATGCGCCTCGGCGCGACCCGCCTGTTGGTGATCGGCCTGCGCCACCAACGGGACGCCAGCGAGTTCCGGCAGATCCGCGAGGAGGCCGAATCGGCGTTCCCCAGCGCGATGTTCATGCTCGGTAAGGTGCTCAACGTCCTCCTCCTCGAGAAGGTAGAGAACGACCTCGAGCGGATCTACCGCATGAACCAGATCCTCGCCGCCGGCGCCAGCGAGTTCGGCCCCGACTTCGCGACCCGCCTCGCCGGCGCGATGCACAAGGACAAGTCGACGCCCTACTCGCACGTCCACACCGTGCTCATCCGCCCGAGCCAGGACCTCGGCCGCGTCGCCTTCGAGACCGTCAAGCGCACCGGCCTCGCCCGCTACTCCGGCGTCATCGCCCGCTGGATCCGTTGGGCCGTGCAGGCCGACGACGCCCGCCAAGAGAGCGACCTCGCCAGCTACCTGCTCTTCGACCCGGACTACGTCCAGCGCCTCATCGAACTCGGCTACGCCGACGCCGCCCGCCATCACGCGGAGCTCATGGCGCTGTTCGACCGCTGATCACTTCTTGGCCGCGGGAGCCTTCTTGGCCTTGGCCTTCTTCTCGGCCTTGGCGGTGGCCGCATCCTCGGCCTTGATGAACGACTCGATCTGCTGCGCCGCCGCGCACTGACACAGCGACGCCCCGCCGAACAGGTCCATGCACGCGGCCGCGAGATAGCGCAGCGTGCTATCAGGGCAGAAGTGGCCGAGCATGCTCGAGCACAGCGCCGTCTTGCTGGCGTCCGTACTCTGACACTTGCACTTCTGCGGGTTGCTCAGGCAACCATCGCGCTCGAAGCTCACCGGCCCCGCCTTCTCCTTGGTCGGCTGCGCGGTGGGACGCGCCGCCTGGAACACGCCCTCGTCGGTCGCGGCGACCTGCGGCTCGCCCGCGTGAGCTGTCCCAAAGACCAGGCTGGCGAGGAGCACGGGCACGAACAGTCGAGGGGCGCGGAAGATGTGCATGGGACCTCGGCGGCACGATACCCCAGCCCCGACGCCGGGCGCCACACCTGGCCTTGCGCGGGCGCGCCCGCCTGTGCGATGCCGGGCCCATGTTCGATCCCTCGACCCCTGTCGCGGCGCTGCAGGCCCGCGTGAGCGCCTGCTTCGCCAACCGCGACCTGCTCGCCGACCCCGACCATCGCGAGGCTGTCCTGCAGACGATCGCGCGACTCGACCGCGGAGCGCTGCGCGTCGCCAGCCCGGACGAAGCCGGCGTATGGACGGTGCACGCGTGGGTCAAGCAGGCGATCCTGCTGTTCTTCGCGACTCAGGAGCTTCGCACCACCACGCTCGGCCCCTTCGAGTTCCACGACAAGATCGCCCTGAAGCGCGACTGGGCCGCCGCCGGCGTGCGCGTGGTCCCGCCGGCCACCGCCCGCTACGGCAGCTTCATCGAGTCGGGCGCGGTGCTCATGCCGAGCTACGTCAACATCGGCGCCTGGGTCGGCGGCGGCACCATGGTAGACACCTGGGCCACGGTCGGCAGCTGCGCGCAGATCGGTCGCCACGTGCACCTCTCGGGCGGTGTCGGCATCGGCGGCGTGCTCGAGCCCCCGGGCGCCGCGCCGGTCATCGTCGAGGATGGTTGCTTCCTCGGCTCACGGGCGATCGTCGTCGAGGGTGTGCACCTCGAGCGAGAGGTGGTCCTCGGCGCCAACGTCACCCTGACCGCCTCGACCCCGATCATCGACGTCACCGGGCCCGAGCCCGTCACCCACCGCGGCCGCGTCCCGGCCCGCTCGGTCGTCGTCCCCGGCACCCGCAGCAAAGAGTTTCCCGCCGGTACTTTCCAGATCGCCTGCGCCCTCATCATCGGCCACCGCAAACCCAGCACCGACCAGCGCACCAGCTTGAACCAGGCCCTGCGCGACTTCGACGTCCCGGTGTGACTTCGGCCCGTACGAGCCCCACAGGCCGTCCACGAGCGCATCAGGCGCGGCGGCTCTGCCCGCTGAACCCTACGCCAGACCCGGGCAGATCGTGTAGGCTGGAACACGGACGCCGCCCCGGCCGTGACAACCGGGCGCCGGCAACTATCCTGGGGAGTCGATGAACCGTCTGCGGCCGACAAAGGGGCGACGCCCCGCCGGGAATCCACGCCGCCTCCGCTTCGACGAGCGCGAGGCCGACGAGCTCGGCCGTGACTTCAGCCCACGGCCCGAGGTCGACACCCGCAACCTCCCCGCCGTGCGACGTGGCGCGGTCGGTTGGGACCATTCAGTGAGCCCCGAGCCGGCCGGCAACTACCGCGCCACCAGTGAAGTCGAGTCACCGCTCGCGGCTCGCATCCTCGCCCTCTTCTCCGACCCGCGGATCGACTTCCTCACCGTCAGCGCTGCCTCTGAAGCGCTCGGGCATCCGCGCCAGGACATCGAGACCACCCTCGAAGCCATGCGCCAGGCAGGCATCGTCCTGGCCATCGGCGGCGGCGCAGTGACCCGCTACGGCGTGACCCCCGAATACAAGGCCGAGCTCGAGGCCGAGTTCCGCAGCGCCGCCGCCGAACTCGGCGAGCACGCGATGCTGGCCCGCCTCTCCACGGAGACCGCCCTCGCTCCCTTCGAGGACGAGGAGCCGCGCCTCCCGGCCACCGCGGGCCTCCTGAGCCTGTTCCTGCCCGGCACCGGCCAGCTGCTCAACGGCGACATCGGCCGCGCTTCGCTCGTCTTCGCGGTGTGGAGCCTCGCGTGGATCACTCACCTCTCGCCGGTGTGGACCTTCGTGTGCCTCTACGCTGGCGCCGAGGCCTTCCTCACCGCCAAGATCCGCATCATGGAGCGCAAGCTCGCCGACGAGCAGGGCAACCTCGCCAGCACCGGCCCGAAGAAGCTCCCCAGCCCGCGCCTCACGTGATCGGCTTCGTCGGCACCGCCGGCTTCACTCGCCACCACGCGCCGACCTGCAGCAGCTCCGCGAACGCCAGCCCCAGCGGCGACGCCTTCAGCCCCAGCACCGCCGCCCCCAGCCCGAGGATCAGCGCCCGCCCGGCCAGCCCGCCGAGGTCCCACGCCAGCACCCTCCGCGGCTCGGTAGCGATCACGAACTGCCGCCCGATCGTATTGGCCAGACGCAGCCCCGCGAACGGCGCGCTCCACAGCACCAGCCCGGCGATGCTCGCCGCCAGCGACCAGCCCACCGCCGCGTCCACCTGCTTCGCCACCGGCGCCCACCCGAGCAGCAGCCCCACCGCCACCACCAGCGCCGCGCACACCACCCCGCCGACCACCGCCCAGCGCCGCAGCTGCCTCTGCGCGGCCGGATCTCCGCCCGCCGAGACTCGCAGGCCCACCACCGTCGCCGCCGCGGACGGCACCATCAGCGCCGCGTTCACGAACAGGTACGCGTAGTTGAGCAGCGCGAAGCCGCCGACCACAAACACCTGCGACAGCGCCGCGTCGAGCAGCCCGAGGTTCGCGTACACCAGCGCGTCGAGCAGCAGCACCCGCGTGCGTCCGCGATCCGCTGGCGCATTCACCTGTCCCTCAGGACCTGTCCCATCCACCCTGTCTGAAAGCACCGGTGGTAGCAGCGCCGCCAGCCCGACAAACAGCCCCGCGAGGATCCCCAGCGACGGCCCCAGCGCCCCGTGCGGCCGCAGCAGCGCCCCCGCGATCGCCCCGATCGGCAGCGCCCACTCGAGCACAAAGCCACGCCGCTCGAGCCCCGCCCGCTCCGCCAGCGCCCGCACCGCGCTGCCGAAGGTCGCCAGCCAGACCCCGAGCGCGAACACCCACAGCGTCGCCTCAGCGAGCGCCGGCAGCCCCGCGATCACCACCAGCGCCACCAGGCCGACCGCCGATACCGCCGCGCAGGTCCCGAGCTCCGCCCGCAACAAGTCCCGCGCCGCCACGACCCGCGGCACAGGGATCCACCGCGATCGAAACAACGCCGTGCCAAACGCCCGCGCCGCGCTCACCACCACCAACCCGCGAAAGAACAGGTCCGCCTCGCCGCTGGCCCGCAGCTCGCGGGCGATCCAGAACTCGCGCAGCACCCCCAGGCACAGCGTCACCAGCGACAGGCCGGCCATCCACAGCAGCGTCTGACGCGTCCGACTCACGAGACCCGCTCGAACGCCACCCGCGCCAGGATCGTGTCCACCCCTACCAGCCGGAAGCGCCACCCGGGGTGCGCCCGCAAAAACTCATCGAAGGCCCGCAGCTCGTGCATACGGTCCGCGAACTCGTCGAAGAGCACGTAGCTCCCCGGCACGATGAAGCGCTCGAGCGCGTCCAGCACGGTCTTCGTCGACGAGTACAGGTCCGCGTCCAGGTGCAGCACCAGCCGCTCGTGCGCCGGCGGCGTGTACTCCGGCAGCGTCTCCGCGAACCACCCGCGGATGAACTTCACCCGCCGGTCCGCGAGCACCGGCGCCGCCCCCTCCGTCGAGAAGGTCCCCTTGCCGTCGTCCAGGTTCCAATCCTCGGGCAGCCCCTCGAAGCTGTCGAAGCCGTGCAGCGCCGCCTCCGGGTGGCGCAGCAGCTCCGACCACACACGCATCGACTCCCCGCGGTGCACCCCGAACTCGAGGTACAGCACGCGCGCCGCCCCGACATCCTCGGCGATGCGCGCATAGATCTCGCGGCGATCCGCGAACCGCTGCGACGTGTCGAAGCCGTGCGCCGCCATCCAGCGCCCGACCTCGAGGTAGTTGAGCGCCGCGTTCATCCGGTGGATCGCCCGCGCCGAGACGTGAACACCCACCCGCGTCAACAGTGCCTTGAAGTAGCGCTGCATGGTCACCCCGGCCGCGGCGCGTTCTCCCGCGCGAGCACTCCGCTGCGTCGCAGCTTCTCCTCGTAGATCAGCAGATCGATCAACATCGGGTACCACAACGCGTGCATCCCCGCGTGCATCAGCCCTGGCAGCCCGTCGCGCCACGCCCCGAGCAGCACCACCGCGCGAAACCCCTGGGCGAACGGCCGCACGAACAGCGGCAGCTTGTTGTACCCCCAGCGCAGCCCGACCATCCGCCCCGCCTTCGTGCGCAGGCCAAAGCCCGTCAACCCGCGATCGCGGTCCACCCCGTCGAGGTAAGCCAGCGCCTCCTTGCGCGCGTAGGTGATGTGCTTGACGAACAGGTGCGCCAGCGGTCGGGCGTCGCGGTGGATCAGCCGCGTGCGCAGCACCATGATCTTCAGCGCGCTGTCGTCGACCCGCTCGTTGATCCCGCGGCCGAAGCTCGCCTTCTCGGGCCGCATCAGCCGCAGCACCATCGAGCTCGAGAACTCCCCATGCGTGAGCCGATGCCCGATCACCCGCACATCCAGGCGGACGTACGCGCCATCGACCCGGTCCTCCGCGCACACCCGCTGCACCTCATCCCACAGCTCCGGCGTGAACTCCTCATCGGCGTCGAGGAAGAAGATCCAGCGGAAGCGATCCTTCACCTGCGCCAGCGCGAAGTTCCGCTGGCTCGCGTAGTCGACGAAGGGGTGCACGATCCAGGCGGCCCCGTGCGCGCGTGCGATCGCCTCGCTCCCGTCGCTCGACTCCGAGTCGACGATCACCACCGGCGCCCGCCCGCCGATCGACGCCAGCGCCTTCGGCAGGTTCAGCTCCTCGTTGAGGGTCAGCATCACCACCGCGAAGGCTGCCCGCTCGTCGCTCCTCGCCAGCGCCTCCTCGCTCATGCCGACCCCACGCTAGGGGCTTTTTCCGCGGGCAACAAGGCCGCCCCCGCCCCCTTCCCGGCCGCAGGCAGGGCGATCCGCAGGCTCGCGCCCACCACCACGCCCACCATCGGCACCAGGAAGTAGCTCTTGTAGGACGCCGCCGTCACCAGATACACGAGCACGCTCACCGCCCCGCCGATCACCGTGCTGCGCAGCGGCGACGCCACCCGCAGCGCCTGCCGGGCCATCGCCGCGACCGGCAGCACGAACAGCGCCGAGCCGACCACCCCGAACTTCCACAGGTGGTACGCGAGCATGTTGTGCACGTACGACACGACAAACCCGTCGACCACAAACTGCGCCCCGAGCCCCGCGCCGAACATCGGCATCTCGACGAAGTACTCGAGGCACAGGCCGATCTCCCTGACTCGCCCATCCACCGTCGCCACGTTGCCGAGGCGCAGGTACTGCGCGCCAAGGTCGAGCACGGCAGTGGCGAACACCACCGCCAGCGCCGCCATCACCCCCGCCACCATCACCCCGCGCAGCGGTCGTCGCACGTAGATCGCGCTCAGGGCCCCCAGCACGAGGCCCAGCATCATCCCCCGGCTCACGGTGGCCACCACCGCCAGCACCAGCACTACCTGGGCCGCCCAGAGCAGCACGCGCTGCCTGCGCCGGTTGGTCCAACGCAACAGGAAGGCCACGCAGTAGATGCCGACCAGCAAGTGGCCCGTGATCACCTTGTGGAAGTTGTAGGTCGACCGGTACCGGCTGAGGTCGTAGCTCGGCATCAGGATCAACGACTGCAACGCGTCACACAGGCACACAAACAGCGTCGCCAGCAGCAGCCAGACCGGCCGCGACGCCCCGCGCCCGGCGCAGAGCCCCAGCGCGAACAGGAAATACGGCAGCGCGTCCTCCATCGCCTGTCCGAGGGCATTGCCGCGGATCAGCCCCACCATCAGCCCGAGCCCCAGGGCCACCAGCCACGGCGCCAGCAGGGCCAGCTCGGCCCTCGCCGGCGAGGCTCGAAAGAACCCTCCCAGGCCGCCGACCCCGAGCATCCCGAGGAACGCGACGATGGGGATCGTCAGCCCGTCCGGGAAGGTCGGCAGGGCCAGCATCAGCAGCAGCGCCCCGGTCGTGATCAGGGTCGTGAACAAGCCGGGAGCACGCTAACACGGCCTCGGCAACACCGCCTGAACTGGGGTTCTCCGCACCCAATCGGCCCCTCGCTACGGCTGGCCGCACTCGGCCGAAGCTTGCCGCGCCCGGCAACATGTCCGCCACAGCGTCAACCTCACATGTCACTTGGAGCCCGCCCACTCGCCTCGGATCCGACCTGTCAAATTTTTGGAATTCCTCGCACCAATATTCCTCCGCAGCACGTGGGTCTTCACACTGGATCCAGCACCGATCTCCCGCAGATGAGCCCGCAGACGGCAAATTCAGGCTCCTCGGACCTTGCACGGGCCCGCGTCATTGCATAGCTTGCAGGTTCACCGGTCGCCCCGCGACCTGTGCGGGATCTTGGTCATGCACCGGCAATGGTTGGACTGGCAAAAGCCGCTGCTGCCCGCGGCCGCGGCCTGGCTCATCGGCCAGCACAGTGATGGCAAGCGCTGCGACCTGCGGCAGGTTCGTTGCGTCCTGCCGGGCACCCGCGCCGGCCGTCTGCTGCTGCACACCCTCCTGGCCCAGTGCGCCGAGGCCGGCCTGCGCCTGGTCCCGCCGCAGGTCCTGACCCCTGGCACCATGGTCGACCAGCTGGTCCCGGCCACCCCCGGCACCGCCTCGGACCTCGAGTGCACCCTCGGCTGGATGCACGCCCTGCGCGAAGCCGACGTCGCCCAGATCGCCGCCCTCCTGCCCAGCCGCCCCGACTCACAAGACTGGCCCGCCTGGCACGAACTCGCCGCGCAGATCGGCGGCATCGTCAAGGAGCTCTCCGGCGAGCTCCTGAGCCTGCGCGACGTCTCCCACGTCGCCGACCGCATGGACATGGATCGCGAGGCCCTTCGCTGGTCCACCCTCGAGCGCCTCTCCGACCGCTACCGCGAGCGCTTGCGCCGCTGCGAGCGCGTCGACCCGCACGAGCGCCGCCGCGAAGCCGTCGCCGCCCTCGTCGACGCCGACACCCCCGTCGACCCCGGCTACCAGCTCGTCCTGATCGGCGTCGTCGACCTCGCCCGCGTCCAGCGAGCCGTCCTCCGCGCCTACGGCGATCGAGCGACCGCCCTCATCCACGCCCCCGAGAGCCTCGCCCACGGCTTCGACGCCGACGGCTGCCTCGAGCGCGCCTTCTGGACCGGCCGCACCGTTCACATCCCCGACAGCCAGCTCATCATCGCCGACCGCCCCGCCGACCAGGCCCAGGCCGTCGTCGAGTGCCTCGCCGAGCTCGGCGGACGCTACCGCCCCGAGCAGATCTCGATCGGCATCGGCGACGACAAGCTCAGCCCCACCATGGCCCAGGCCGGCGAGTGGGCCGACCTCACCGTCCACGACCCGCGCGGCCAACCCGTCCTCCGCAGCCGCCCCTTCCGCCTCCTCGACGCCGGCCTCGAGTGGGCCCGCGAGCCCCGCTTCGCCGCCTTCGCCTCGCTCATGCGTCACCCCGACGTCGAGGCCTGGGTCCGCCGCTGCCTCGGCCGCCGCAAGACCGAAGCCCCGCCCACCACTGTCGACCCCACCACTGTCGCACCCGCCACTGTCGACCCCACCGTCGAGCCACCCGTCACCACCGAGCCCGCCGCGCCACCTGTCCAGGAGGACATCCCGATCGTCGAGTGGCTCACCGTGCTCGATCGCTACTACACCGCGCACCTGCAGGACACCCGCGGCGGCTGGCTCGGCGACGCCAGGTCGGTCAAGCACATCGAGATGCTCGACGAGATCGTCGGCCGCCTGTTCGCCCCGCTAGGCGGCGAGCGCCGCCCCTTCACCGAATGGTTCGAGCCCGTGCTCGAGGTCCTGCGCAACGCCTACGGCCACATCGACGTCAGCACCCCGCAGATCTCCGAGGCCCGCGTCGCCGCGACCTGCCTCGAGATCGCCCGCACTCTCGGCGGCCTCACCGGCGCCGCCGCCGAGCTGCAACCACTCGTCGACGGCCCCACCGCGCTCCGCCTCATCCTCGCCCAGATCGCCGGCCTGCGCGTCCCCGAGGACCCGCGCGCCGGCCAGGTCGAGATGCTCGGCTGGCTCGACCTCCACCACGACCCCGCACCGATCTTGATCCTCGCCGGTTGCAACGACGGCGCCATCCCGCAGGCCGTCAGCGCCGACCCCTTCCTCCCCGACGGCCTGCGCGAGCACCTCGGCATCCTCAGCAACGGCCGCCGCTACGCCCGCGACCTCTACCTGCTCGAGGCGATCCGCCACAGCCGCGAGCGCTGCACCTTCATCGCCGGACGTCAGGCCGCCGACGGCGAACCGCTCACCCCCAGCCGCCTCCTGCTCGCCGGCGACCAGGCCCTGCTGCCCGCCCGCGTCCTCAAGCTCTGCGACCCGCAACACGCCCTCCGGCGAAACCTCCCCTACGGGGCCCCGCCGGCCGGCGGCGTCTCGGGCTTTCGCATCCCCGACGCCCGCGCCAACCCGCTCGGCCCCGAGGCCATGACCGTCACCGAGTTCGGCTGGTACCTGCGCTGCCCGTTCCGCTACTACCTCAAGTACGTCCGCCGCCTCCGCGAGATCGACGACAGCGCCGTCGAACTCGACGCCCTCCAATTCGGCAACCTCACCCACGAGGTCCTCCAGGGCTTCGGCGAGGACAACGAGCACAACCGCAGCACCGACCCGAGGCGCATCGCCAGCTACCTCGAGGACCTGCTGGTCGACCGCGCCCGCGCCACCTTCGGCGCCAACCCACTCCCCGCGATCCGCATCCAGCTCGCCCGCCTGCGCGAGCGCCTGCGAGTGTTCGCCCGCCACCAGGCCCGCCGCTCCACCGAGGGCTGGGTGATCCGCCGCTGCGAGTTCGAGCTCCCCGAGAACACCTTCCTCGAGATCCCCGATCAGCTCCCCATGCGCATCAAGGGTCAGATCGACCGCATCGATCAGAGCGAGCGCGACGGCTCGTGGATGATCATCGACTACAAGACCAGCGAGGCCGGCAAGACCCCCGACAAGACCCACAAGGCCGCCCGCTCCTCCGGCCGCGTCTGGGACGACCTCCAGCTCCCCCTCTACCACCACCTCGCCGCCCAACACGGCTTCACCGGCACCGTCCAGCTCGCCTACATGAACCTGCCGAAGAAGCCCGAGGGCGAGGCCCTCCACGTCGCCCGCTGGTCCATCGCCGACCTCCACGACGCCATCGGCACCGCCCGCGACATCGTCCGCAACGTCCGCGCCGGCCGCTTCGACATGGCCGAGGACTACCCCGCCCGCTTCGAGGACGCCTTCGCCAACATCTGCCAGACCCGCGTCTTCGGCGGCGGCGAGGACCTGGAGTCCGAGGCGTGAGCACCCGTCGCACCGCCTCCCAGCAGGCCGCCGCACCCGAGGCCCTGTGGCTGTTCTCCGACAACCCACAGCCCGCCGTCCCCGCGCGCAGCGAAAAAACCACCAAGCCCGCCTCCCGCAAGGGCCCACGCAAGCCCCGGGGCCCACGCGCCAGCCGCGACCTCTTCACCGCCGTCGGCACAACCGTCGCCCGCAGCAGCGAGGCCGCCCGCGCCGAGCTGGCCGGCGAAGCACCACCACCGCAGCCCCGCCACCGCGTCCCCTCGCCCGCCACCGCCCAACCTGTCCCTCAAGACAGCTTCACAACACCTGTCCCCACAGACAGCCAACCTGTCCTCGCGGACAGCCGACACAGCCCCACCGGCGGCCGACCTGTCCCCACGGACAGCCGACATGTCCCTCAAGACAGCCGACATGTCCCTCAAGACAGCCAACCTGTCCCTCAAGACAGCCTCGCCCGCCCGCTCGCCCGCGGCCCCGCCGACGACCCGGTCCCGTGGGAGACGAACCCCGCCGGCGACGACCGCCCCTGGCCCGACCACGAGGACGGCACCCCCTGGTCGCCGCCCGCCGGCGAGCTGCGCATCAGCCTGGTCCCCGGCGCCGGCCCGCGCACCGAGGTCTTGGCGATCCTCCGCGACGCCGAGGACGTCGCCAGCGCGCCGATGCAGCACCTCGCCGACCCGCCGCTCGCCGCCGACGCGTCGATGCAGCACGTCAGCATCCTCGCCTCCGCCGGCTCGGGCAAGACCTACCAGCTCACCAACCGCTACCTGCAGATCCTCGCCCGCGGCGCCGCACCGTACTCCATCCTGGCGAGCACCTTCACCCGCGCCGCCGCCGGGGAGATCCGCGACCGCATCCTGCGGACCCTCGCCGAGTCCGCCGACACCGACGACAAACGCCACGAGCTCGGCCGCCGCCTCCACCGCCCCGAGCTCTCGCGCCAGTTCGTCCTCGACCTCCTCACCGGCCTCGCCCACAACCTCCACCGCCTCCAGATCCGCACCCTCGACAGCTTCTTCGGCACCATCGTCCGCTGCTTCGCCCTCGAGCTCGGCCTCCCCGCCGACGCCCGCATCATCGACGAGGACGAGGCCTTCCGCCTGCGCCGCTCCGCCATCCAGAGGATGCTCGAGGAGGGCGACGAGGCCGCGATCATCGAGCTCCTCGCCTCGCTCACCGAAGGCAGCTCCGAGCGCGCCGTCACCGACACCATCGACAACACCGTCAGCGCCCTCTACGACCTCTACCGCGAGGCCCGCTACACCGACGCCTGGCACGCCATCCCCCCCGGCAACACCCTCGGCGAGGCCGCCCTCGACCACGCCATCGCCGACCTCGCCGCCGCCACCCCCTCCGGCCCCAAGCGCACCATCGACGCCCACATCAAGGACCTCGAGCGCGCCGAACGCTGCCGCACCGGCAGCTCCGACGACTGGATGGAGTTCTTCTCCGGCGGCCTCGCGGCCAAGATCGCCGACGGCACCTGCGTCTACTACGGCAAGCCGATCGACGGCCACACCGTCGCCGCCTACAACCGCCTCCTGCAACACGCCCGCGGCGTCTACCGCCGCCGCGTCATCGACCAGACCAGCGCCACCCACGAACTGCTCGAGCGCTTCGACGAGTGCTACCAGCGCGTCAAACACCAACACAAGGCCCTCACCTTCGCCGACCTCACCGTCGCCCTCGCCCAGGCCGACCTCCGCGGCCAGCTCGACGACATCTGCTACCGCATCGACGCCCGCCTCCGCCACGTCCTCCTCGACGAGATGCAAGACACCAGCATCCAGCAGTGGAACGCGATGCGCCCGATCGTCGACGAGACCGTCAGCTACACCCCCGAGGAGCGCAGCTTCTTCTGCGTCGGCGACGTCAAGCAGTCGATCTACGGCTGGCGCAACGCCTGCCCGGAGATCCTCAGTCGCATCGACCAGCTCCTCGGCGCCGGCGCCGGCATCGTCAAGCAGACCCTCGCCACCAGCTACCGCAGCGCCCCGGCCATCATCAACGCCGTCAACCAGATCTTCGGCGACCTCGCCCACAACCCCGCGCTGCTCCGCTACCCCGACGCCGCCGCCCGCTGGGACGAGGAGTTCACCGCCCACACCACCACCCGCCACGAGCTCGCCGGCTACGTCCGCCTGCGCACCGTCGCCCGCTGCGAAGATCAAGCGAAGCGCCAGAACCTCCGCCTGCAAGAAGCCGCCGCCCTCGTCGCCGAGCTCTACGCCCGCCACCCCGGCAAGACCATCGGCGTCCTCCTGCGCACCAACGGCGCCGTCGGCCGCGTCCTCTACGAGCTCGGCCCGACCCGCCTCAAGATCCCCGCCACCGGCCGCGGCGGCGGACCCCTCACCGACGCCCCCGCCGTCAACGCGATCCTCGACCTCCTGCGCCTCGCCGACCACCCCGACCACACCGTCGCCGCCTTCAACGTCCAAAACTCCCCGCTCGGCCCCGTCGTCGGCCTCAGCGAAGACGGCCCCGGCCCGCGCCATCGCACCGCCGCCCGCGTCCGCCGCACCATCGCCAGCGACGGCCTCGCCCGCACCCTCCAGCCGTGGATCAAGGCCATCGCCGGCCAGGTCGACGAGCGCCAGTACCGACGCTGCATGCAGCTCATCCAGCTCGCCCAGACCTGGGACCAGCGCGCCAGCCTCCGCTGCGACGACTTCGTCGCCATGGTCGAGACCCGCGCCGTCGCCGACCCCGCCGCCTCCGCCGTCCAGGTCATGACGATCCACCAGGCCAAAGGCCTCGAGTTCGACATCGTCATCCTCCCCGAGCTCGAGGCCGAACTCGCCTCCACCCGCACCCTCAAGGTCGTCTACGAGCGCAACGGCGACGCCGGCCCAATTTCAAAGATCGCCAGACATGTCTCGAAGGACATCTGGTCGACCTTCGACGACCTCCGCCCCATGTTCGAGCAGCACATCGGCCGCCTCGCCCACGAGAGCCTGTGCCTCCTCTACGTCGCCGTCACCCGCGCCCGCGAGGGCCTGTTCATGCTCATCGACCCGCCCGCCGAGAGCAGCCGCACCGCCCCCGCGCGCATGTCCTCCCTGGTCCTCCACGCCTTGCACGACGGCCCACCCCCCGAGCCCGACTCGATCGTCTTCGAGGGCGGCGACCCGCACTGGCTCGACCCCCATCCCCCCGTCGCACCCGCGCCTCAGGACCCCTCCGCGCCCCACCTCGAGACCCCCCAGACCCCCCTCACCTTCGCACCCACCCAGGGCCCCCTCCTGCGCAGCGCCGGCACCCTCGCCAACGACCACGCCGGCCGCACCGTCGGCCAGGTCCTCGGCCTCATCGACGGCCCCACCACCGCCTGGGGCGACGCCCTGCGCGCCCTCTTCGCCCAGATCTCCTGGCTCGAGGACTTCAACCCCGAGCGCTGGACCCTGGTCGCCGCCGTCCAGGCCGTCGTCCCCAACCGCGACGAGGCCTGGGCCGTCGCCCGCGTCGAGGAATTCCTGCGCATGCTCGCCGCCCCGACCCTCCGCCGCGCCCTGTCCCGCGGCAACGCCCCCGCCACCGCCCTCAAGGTCGAGCGCCAGATCCCCTTCGCCCGCCTCGAGTCCGGCGCCCTCCAGACCGGGGAGATCCACCGCGTCGTCCTCGAGCTCACCGGCGACCTGTCCGAAGAGACAGAAGCGACAGAAGCTCAGGTCCAGCGCGCCACCGTCCTCGCCATCTGCCTCGACACCTTCGACGACCCGAGCACCGCCAACGAACGCGCCAACGAACGCGCCAACAGCTGGCGCGAACCCATGTCCGCCTGGCGATCCGCCACCGCCGAACAGTGGGGCCTCAGCAAGGCCGACGTCGCCGGCGTGCTCCTCTTCGTCAACGCCGGCCTCGCCCTGCCCCTCACCTGAGGCGCGGCACGCTCACGGCGGCGACTTGAACACGCTCACCCCACGCGCCACCCGGTCGATCACCCGCTCCTCGTTCGCCCGCGCCAGCATCGCCGTGCGCGCCGTGTTCTTGCGGTCCCCCAGCCGCGTCTGAAAATCCTGCAACGGCTGCACCTGGTAGTTCCACCGCCGGTCGCCGTCGCCACAGCTCTCCCAGCCCTCGAAGCGGTCGTGGATCGTCCGCAGCACCACGCTGCCCGCCTCGGCCGGCAGCGCCCGCACGTTGCTCACGAAGTCCGGCGTGTAAAACAGGTACTCCTCGGCGTTGCTGAGGTACAGCAGCTTCACCGGCTCCCCCAGCGCGCGCGCCCCCGCGGCGATCGTCGCCATCGCCGTCTTGCCCGCCAAATTGCCGTTGATCGCCCGCAGCCGCCCACCCGCGACCATCTGGCGCATGTACTGATAGAGCGCCGGGTCGGCCAGCCAGGTCACCCCCTGGTCGCCGCGCTTCGTGTTGCGCACCGTCGTCAGATACTCGAGCAGCGCCTCGCGGTGCTCCTCGACAAACGCCAGCGCCGCCGCCCGGTCCCGCTCGGACATGTCCAAAAGGCCAGCCTGAAGCAACCCCCGCGTCTCCGCCCGCACCGCCGCGCTCGCCCCGAAGCGCCGCAAGAACCCGTCTGGATCCTCCGACGCCGCGATCAGCGTCATGTACACCCGGTGCAGGTGCACGACCTGACGATCGAGGTCGATGAGGTAACCGATCTCGCTGCCCGCCACCGCCATCAGCGTGTAGTTCTGGTCCGACGCCACCCCGACGTACACCCCGCCGAGCCCCCGCAAGTACGGGAACCACAGGTCGTGGCGGTACTCGTTGCTCACCGTGAAGTGCTCGCGCTTGCTGAAGATCCGCTCCTCGGCCCCCGCCAACAACAAGGCCCGCTGCCCCGCGTCCAGCGGCTGGGGCCCCAGCTCGGCCTTCGCCGCGACCTCCACCACCGGCTCCACCTTCGCCGCGACCTCCACCACCGGCTCCACCTTCGCCGCGACCTCGGGCACCGGAGGCTCGACCCGCGCCACCACCGGCCGCTGCTCCACATCCGAGGCCTTGACCGGCGGCTTGACCCCCTGACACCCGCTCGCCAGCAGCCACGAAACCATCACCACGCGCCAGAGCTCGGTCATCGCGGCCGGCAGGATACTGCATCCACCCACCGCCGCCGCGGTGAAGCTGCTTCCACCCGCCGCCCACTTTGGTAGCATCGCCGCGGGTGAGGCCCGCATGACCCGCAAGCTGCTCCGTGGCGAGATCCCCATCAACACCTGGATGGGCGTCACCCTGACCACCCACCGCGTCTGGCAGACGGTCCGCCAGGGCCAGGCCACCTCGATGGTCTCGATCCCCCTCGACGCCGTGCAGTGGATCAAGCTCGGCCGCAACCACCTCCCCCTCCTCCTGTGGATGGCCCTGTTTGTCGCCATCCTCGGCGTCGTCGCCCTCGAGCACGACCGCACCGTCACCTACTGGCTGTTCGGCGTCGTCCTCCTCCTGCTCCTGCTCTACGCCACCTCGCGGCGCCTCATCGTCTCGATCGGCGCCGGCTCGGGCGAGATCCTCGTGCAGGTCGACGGCGAGGCCGCCAGCGTCGAAGCCGCGCTCGAATTCATCCAACAGGTCGAGCTGCAGCGCTTCACCGGCGCCCCCAGCAACCCCGAACGCCCGGCCACCGGCAGCGCCACGAGCAGCTCGACGTGGGTCAGCCCCCCAGACGCGGCCCTCGGCCTCTGAACGTTCACAAGCGGGACCCTGCGGACATTCTGCGCGCGAGGCGCTCGCTGGCACCCCCCGCGAAATGACGTTCAGAAGACACGCTCGAGTCCCCCTGTGTATGCTGCTGTCGGCCTCTCCGCACCATGGCGAACTCGCAATGGACGCTGCCCGAGCAGTTCGATGAGTACCGCATCGTCCGGATGCTCGGCCGCGGCAGCATGGGCGTGGTCTTCCTCGGCCACGACCTCGTCCTCGACCGCCCCGTCGCCATCAAGTTCCTCAACGTCGTCGACGCCAGCCCCCGCGCCCGCGAACGCTTCCTGACCGAGGCCCGCGCCGCCGCCCGCATCCAGCACCCCAACGTCATGGCGGTGCACCGCGTCGGCGAGCTCGAGGGCCGCCTCTACATCATCGGCGAGTACATCCGCGGCCAGAGCCTCAACGAGCTCAAGCGCCCCGTCCCCTGGCAAGAGCTCCTCAAGCTCGGCGTCGGCCTCGCCCGCGGCCTCGCCTGCGCCCACCGCATGGGCGTGCTCCATCGCGACATCAAGCTCGCCAACGCCATGCGCAGCGAGGCCGGCGAGGTCAAGCTCCTCGACTTCAGCCTCGCCAAACTCTTCGAAGCCTCCGCCAACTCCGACCTCTCCCAGGCCAAACCAGTCCTCCCCACCGAACTCGACGCGACCATCGATCGCGACTCCCACAGCCTCCCCCGCATCACCATCGACCAGGGCGCCAAGGGCGGCCGCGTCGTCGACTCCACCCTCACCGCCAGCCCCGACCGCCCCACCTCCGGCCCCACACCCGCCGCCGCACCCGACGTCTCACCCGCCCTCGACAGCACCCTCACCCGCGGCAACGTCGCCCAGGCCGCCCTCCAGCGCGTCCGCATCAACGACTCCAGCGACGCCACCGTCGTCGGCACGCCCTACTACATGGCCCCCGAGCTGTGGCGCGCCGAACCAGCCACCCGCGCCTCCGACGTCTACGCGCTCGGCGTCCTGATGTACATCCTCGCCTGCGGCCACCCGCCGATCGAGGGCACCTCCACCCTCGAGCTCGCCCGCCTCACCCAGGAGACCAAGCCAAGGCCGCTGCGCGTCGTGGCCCCCTGGGTCGACGCCCGCCTCGCCGAGATCGTCGACCGCTGCCTGCGCGGCCCCAACGAGCGCTACCCCTCCGCCGACGAGCTCTGCTCCGCCCTCGAGAGCCTCTCCCTCGGCGCCGGACCGGCCGAGGTCGTCCGCGGCAACCCCTACCGCGGCCTGCAGGCCTTCGAGGCCCGCCACCGCGGCGTGTTCTTCGGCCGCGGCACCGAGATCCGCGGCGTCACCGACCGCCTGCGCGCCGAACCATTTGTCCTCGTCGCCGGCGACTCCGGCGTCGGCAAGTCCTCGCTGTGCCGCGCCGGCGTGCTCCCCGTCTTCACCGACCAGGCCCTCGACCGCCGCAACTGGACCACCCTCTCCCTCATGCCCGGACGGCGCCCGCTGCAGACCCTCGTGTCCGCGCTGGCCTCCACCCTCAGCCTGCAAGAAGAGCCCCTGCGCGACCTCCTCGCCGGCGAACCCGCCGAGCTCCTGCGCCTCATCGCCCGCCGCCAGGGCAAGGACCAGGGCCTCATCATCTTCATCGACCAGCTCGAGGAGCTCGTCACCCTCGCCGACCGCTCCCAGCTCCAGGAGGTCGGCCGCTTCCTCGCCGAGGTCGCCAGCGACATCCCCGGCGTCCGCCTGCTGGCCACCGTGCGCGGCGACTTCCTCACCCGCGTCGCCGCCCTCCCCTACATCGGCCTCTACATCAACACCGCGATCTACCTGCTCACGCCGCTCTCCCGCGAGGGCGTGCGCGAGGCGATCGTCGGCCCGGCCCGCCTGCAAGGCGTCGACTTCGACTCCGAGGCCCTCATCGAGGAGCTCGTCACCGCCGGCGCCGAGGGCAGCCTCCCGCTCATGCAGTTCGCCCTCGCCGAGCTGTGGGAGGCCCGCGATACCACCACCCGCCAGATCACCATCCACGACCTCGAGCGCATCGGCCGGGTCACCGGCGCCCTCGCCCGCCACGCCGACAACGTCGTCAACGGCCTCCCGCCCCCCCAGCGCATCGCCGTCCGCCGCCTCCTCATGCGCCTCGTCACCATCGAGGACACCCGCGCCAGCCTCCCCCGCGAAGAACTCGTCACCAACGACGCCGCCCAGGACTCCGCCCTCGAGGCCCTCGTCCGCGGCCGCCTCGTCGTCGTCCGCGAAGCCCAGGACGGCACCGTCTACGAGATCGCCCACGAGGCCCTGATCCGCAGCTGGGGCACCCTCCAGCGCTGGATCTCCGAGGAGCGCGAGGCCCGAGAGATCCGCCACCGCCTCGAGCTCGCCGCCCTCGAATGGCAACGCCTCGGCGGCGGACGCACCGGCCTGTGGACCGCCGCCCAGCTCGCCGAGAGCACCCTCCTCGAACGCGACTCCCTGCGCGAGCGCGAGATCGCGTTCATCGAAGCCGGCGCCGCCCAGGTCCTCCGCACCCGCCGACTCAAACTCCTCGCGGCAGTCAGCGTGCCGATCCTCGCGATCGCGGTGTTCGCCGGCTTCCGCATCCAGCAGGCCCGCGAACTCGCCCGCAAGGTCGATGAACAACTCACCCGCGCCGAGGCCTCGCTCGCCGAGGCCCGCGCACGCCAAGCCGAGGCCTCGCGCCTGCGCGCGCAGAGCTTCAAGGAATTCGACTCGATGCAGCAAGACGCCGCCGAGTCCACCTGGAAGGCCGTACGCGCAGCAACTACCACTGCCGATCGCCAATACCGCAGCGCGATCCAGGATCTAGAGATCGTGCTCAGCTCCGACTTCGAGCACGTCGAGGCCCGCCACCACCTCGCAGAGGCCCTTCTCGAGCGCAGCCTCGCCGCCGAAGCGGCCGGGAAACTTGAGCTCGCTAGCGAGCTGATCGAGCGGCTCCCGCCTGACAGCGAACAGCTCGCCCGCTGGAGTGAGCCCGGAACCCTCCAACTCGCCAGCGTTCCGCAGAGTACGGTGAGTATCGCAACGTACCAGCAAGACCCGGACACCCTGCGCTACGAACTCGGACCTGCGCGAGCGTTGGGCGACACCCCGATCGCCCCGACCCAGCTTGCACGGGGCTCCTACCTGATAACTCTGCACCTCGCCGGCGAGCGCACGATCGCCTATCCGATCATGATCAAGCGTGGCGAGACACAAGCGATCAACCTCAAGCTCCCGCGACCTGAGCAGATTCCACCTGGCTACGTTTATGTACCGGAGGGACGCTTCTTGTTCGGCAGTCCCGACGAGGAACTCATCCGCAATTTCTTCGTCACGGTGCCCCAGCACGAGGTCCATACCCCGGCTTTCTTTGTCGCCAAGCACGAGACGACCTATGCCGAATGGCTCGCCTTCCTCCGCGACCTACCTCCTGCCGAGCGCGCCCAATATCTTCCGAGCAGCGACACAATGCTCCTCGGCGCCGGCATCTTTCTCGTCAGCGGGCGCGACGACGTCTGGTCGCTCTCGATCTCGGCTGGCGAGCAGACCTTCAAGGCCAAGGAGGGCGAGCCAATCGGCTACTCCGCTCGCCCTGTCCACCAGACCCAGAATTGGCTGCAAATGCCCGTCAGTGGCATCAATTTCGCCGACGCCAACGCCTACACGGCCTGGCTGAACCGCACAGGCCGCGTGCCGGGGGCGCGATTGTGCAGCGATTGGGAGTGGGAACGCGCGGCCCGTGGGGCCGACAGTCGCAGATATCCCCATGGGGACAGGCTCGGCCCCAGCGAGGCCAACATCGATGTGACCTACGGAAAAATTGCCGAGAGTCTCGGTCCCGACATGGTCGGCCTCCACGCCGAGTCGCGCAGCCCCTTCGGCCTCGACGACGTCACCGGTAACGTGTGGGAGTGGGTCCAGTCTTCGCTTGTGCCAGACGGTGGAGCCATCCGCGCCGGGGCGTTCGCCTACGACGACGTCACCGCCACCAGTTTCAATCGAATGCTTCTGCCAGTCGTGACGCGCGACTCGACCGTCGGCCTTCGAGTATGTGCAACGCCAGTGTTGAGCGTTCACTGAACGTTCACTGAAGCCTGCGATTTTTTCATTTGAGGTGCCATCACCTCTGCGATAGAACCGACACGGAGGTAGGTATGTTTACACAGTGGAAGTTTGAAGTTGCGGGTGGTGCAGCGGTGCTCTTAGCAGCCATGGGAATGATCGGCTGTGAAGAAATCGTAGACCACGACCCGAACGTACAGGTCCTGAATGATGGGGAGGTCGCCGACGACGACCACATCGACTTCACGCCGGTCGACGACGAGGTGACCTTCCGGGTCACAGAGATGAACGGCACGGAGTCTAACGGCACCAACATGAACGGCGCCCGCATGAACGGCGCCCGCATGAACGGCGCCCGTATGAACGGCTCGATCCTCAACAGCATCACCCAGCTGGCGAGCACGCTATCCAACGTGCAGTTCTCCACCGGCTCTCTGCTCAGCGCCTTCGACGGCTCCTCGACCAAGGTCGGCGCTCAGCTCATCAACATGACTTTCAACATGGGCATCGACCCCAACAACACCGGCACTGACCAGCCCGCAAAGATCAAGGTCGCCAACGTGGTGCAGAGCTCGGTCCAGAGCGACGTCTACTTCTACTCCGTACAATACGAGAAGACTCCGGGCGTCTGGGAGTCGCTCTGCGCCGACTCCGCGAGCAACCCCATCGAGGGCATCCCGCTCAACCGCGCCTGGGACCCGAACAGCGGCGCCCGCCTCGCCTTCGGCGACGCCCTCACCTGGGCCTGCCGCGGTGCTGCCCTCGCCAAAGCTATCGAGTGGGGCTACCGCCCGTGGGTCAGCGCCGCCATGGAGGACGCGCACGAGGCCGCCGTCCGCATGATCCGCGCCGACTACTGCGGCAACGGCAACACCCACACCACCAACGGCAACGCCATCGACGTCTCCGACAAGTGGAACATCCAGGTGCCCGACACCACCTGGCCCATCGAGGCCAAGTGGGGCCCGGACGGCGCCGTCTGCCTGAACACCCCGCGCAAGCTCCAGTGGCCTCGTAGCAGCATCGAGTGCGCCGCCAGCCTGCCCTACTGCACCAGCGACGGCACCAGCACCGGCACCCCCAACACCAGCGCGTCCCAGTACGGCGGCCTGCTCATGACCCGCGCCGTCCCGAACAACAACCCGAGCGCCTACTGAGCCGCTCCCGCGGCGCCACCCGCCACCTCGCAAGGCCGCGACGCACCGCGCTCGCGGCCTTTGTCATATCCCCCGCACCACGCCCGCGCCCCTTGTCAGCACCTGCGCCGCGCTGTTACTTGGACCCCCATGCGCTCGCCGGTC
>JBGAUO010000090.1:0-19572 GCA_044228605.1 Nannocystis sp.
ATACCGGCGGTGGACATGGCGGCGGCGGCGAGGCGCTCCCCCTGGAAGTTGTTCATGAGGTAGATGAACCCCATGTTCTCTTCGCCCAGCAGGTAGCGCTGCGGGATGCGGCAGTTGTCGAAGGCCAGCTCGACTGAGTCCACCGCGCGCGTGCCGAGCTTGTCCTTGAGCCGATTGACCGCGATGCCCCGCCAGCCGCGTCCCGGCTCGCGCACGATCTCGACGCAGAACAGCGACAGCCCGCGCGAGCCCGGCGTCGGCGGCGTCTCACCGTCGTCGATGCGCGCCAGCGTCAGCGCCATCTCCGAGGTCGTCGCCGACGTGAACCACTTGACCCCGTGCAAGCTGTAGCGCCGCTCCCCATCGACCACCCCGACCGGCCGCGCGACCGTCTCGCTCTCGCCGACGTCCGAGCCACCTGTCCTTTCGGTCATCCACTGCCCCGAGGTGATGAAGCTCGCCGGGTCCGTGCTGGTCAATCCCGCCACCAGGCGCGCTCGCAGCCCCGGCGGCGCCAGATCGAGCAGGACCCGCGCCGCCGCGTCGGTCATCGCCAGCGGGCAGCTGTAGGTCGCCGAGCTGGCCGAGAAGAGGTGCAAGAGCGCCGCCTGGACCACGCGGCGGTGCTCCCCGAGCCCCTCGTCGTAGCCACAGGCCACCAGCCCGTGCCGCGCCGAGAACACACGCAACGCCTCCCACGCCGGCGAGGTCCGGATCTCGTCGACGCGGCGGCCCCACGGGTCGTAGGCCACCAGCTGCGGCGGTTCGGCCTCGGCCTGCGCGGCCAGCCCCGGCAGCAAGTCCGCGCTCGCGACCCCGATCGCGGCGCAGCGCGCCTCGGCCTGCGGCCACAGCTCCGCTGGCAGCCGCCGCCGCAGCTCGGCATGCAGCCCCGGGTCGCTGAGAAACAGGTCGGGGTTGCCAGGGGCGTCCTGAAAAAACGGCATCGCGCTAGACCTCCAGATCGCTCACGTCCACCGGCCGGCCCGCGACCACCGGGGCGTCCGGTTCGGTCGAGACCCGCGGCTGCTCCATCAACCACCGCCACGCGTTCCTGGTGTCCTCGACCGCCAGGAACAGCGCCGGCACGATCAGCAGCGTGATCGCGGTGGCGAACATCACCCCGAAGCCGAGGCTCACCGCCATCGGGATCAGGAAGCGGGCCTGCACCGAGGGCTCGAGGATCATCGGCGCCAGCCCGAAGAAGGTCGTGATCGAGGTCAGCATGATCGGCCGGAAGCGCCGCGCCCCCGCGGCCGCCACCGCCTCGAACAGCGACATGCCCTGGCGATGAAACTCGTTGGTCGCGTCGACCATCACCAGCGAGTCGTTCACCACCACGCCCGACAGCGCCACCATCCCCATCATGCTCATGATGCTGAGCTCAAGCCCCAGCATCACGTGCCCGCCGATCGCCCCGACCAGGCCGAAGGGGATCGCCGCCATGACGATGAAGGGCTGGATGTAGCTGCGAAACGGCACCGCCAAGAGCCCGTAGATCGCCAACAACGCCATCATCGCCCCGGTGCCGAGGCTGCCGAGCGACTCGCGCTGCTCGCGGTTCTCACCGCCGAGGCCCCAGGTCAGCCCCGGATACTTCTCGGGCAGCGCCGCGAGCACGTCCTCCTGCAGCTTGCCGAGCACCAGCGCCGGCGTCGTCTCGCCGTCGCGGATGTCCGCCGTGACGTGGATGAGGCGGCGGCCGTCGGCCCGCTCGATCGACGGCCAGCTGCGCCCACGCTTGATCTCCGCCGCCTCGCGCAGCGCGATCTCTCCGCCCTGCGGGGTCCGGATCAGCAGGTCCGAGATGTCGTTCTCGTTGCGCCGCTCCGCGCTTGGCAGGCGCACCAGCACCCGCACCTCGTTGCGCCCGTCCTGCTGGCGCAGCGCCTCGCTGCCGTAAAACGCCCCGCGGACCTGACGGGCGATGTCGGTCGCGCTGAGCCCCAGGCTCACCGCCTCCGGCCGCAGCGTCAGATCGAGCTGCGGCTTGCCGAGCGCCACGCCGTTCTCGACGTCCGTCACGCCGCCATAACCACGCAGCGCCGTCACCACGTCGTTGGCCGCCGCCTCCAGCACCTTGTCATCACGATGCGAGATCTCGACGTCGACCGGGCGCCCCGCGCTCGGGCCCATGTTGAAGTTGAACTGGACCGTCTTGGCCTCGACCACCGGGCCGACGCGCTCGCGCCACTGCGCCGCGAACTCCGACGACTCGAAGTCACGCTGGTCGCTCGCCACCAGGTACACCTGCACGTTGGCCAGATGTCCCCCGCTCCCCTGGTTCCCGGCCCCGCCGGGGCCCATCACCGGCCCGCGCGAGCCGATCTGGGCGAACAGCCCGCGCTTGATCGAATCGCCGCCGCGCTCCTCGAGCAGCGTCTGCGCGGCCGTCAGGACCCGCCGCTGCACCGCCCGCGTCTGCTCGACGCTGGCCCCGTACGGCAGCTCGATCGCGCAGGTCACCACGTCACCGTCGATCGCCGGGAAGAAGCGAAAGCCGATCAGCCCCGCGCGCACGTAGCCGATCGTCACGATCAACATCGCCACGCCAATCGCGATCGTCAGGTAGCGCCAGCGCAGCGCGGCCCGCACCAGCGGCGAGTAGAAGCGGATGATGAAGCGCTCGAGCCCGCGGGTGATCTTCTGCTGCTGGCGATGGATCGCCGCGTACACCCCCTTGTCGCTCGGCTTCTTCATGTGCCCGAGGTGCGCCGGCAAGATGAACAGCGACTCGAACAGCGAGATCAGCAGCACCGAGATCACGATCACCGGGATCACGCTAAACAGCTTCCCCGAGAAGCCCGGCACGAAGAACATCGGCGTGAACGCGGCCACCGTCGTCAGCACCGAGAACACCACCGGCACCCCGACCTCCCTGGTCCCGCCGATCGCCGCCTCGAGGTAGCTCTCGCCGCGCTGGGTCCGCTCGAAGATGTTCTCGCCGACCACGATCGCGTCGTCGACCACCATGCCGAGCACCACGATGAACGCGAACAGCGTGATCATGTTGACCGACACGTCCAGGGTGGGCATCAGCATCAGCGCGCCCATGAACGAGATCGGGATGCCCATGGTCACCCAGAACGCGACCCGCAGCTCGAGGAAGAGCCCGAGGCAGATCATCACCAGCGCCAGGCCCATGTACGCGTTGCGCATCAGCAGGTCGATGCGCTGGGCGTAGATCTCGGACATGTCGCGCCACTGGGCGATCTTGACGCCCTCCGGCAGGAACGCCGCGACCTTCTCGCTCTGCTCGCGCACCGCCGCCGCGACCTCGAGCGGCTTCTGCTCGCCGATGCGAAACACCCGGATCATGATCGCCGGCATCCCGTCGAAGCTGGCCGACTCGTCGGTCTCGGCGAACTTCTTACGGACCTGGGCGATCTCTCCGAGCCGGATCTCCGTGCCCGCCGGGCCCGTCACCACCGGGATGTCCGCGAAGCCGCGCTCGTCGGCGCGACGCTCGTTGGTGCGGACCAGCACCTCGCCCGTCGCCGTCTTCACCCCGCCGCCAGGCATCTGCAGCGAGGTCTGGGTCACCTTCTGGGCGATCGCGTCGAGCGTCAGCCCATGCACCCGCAGCTGCTCGCGCGGCACCTCGATCGAGATCTCCCGCGCCGGCGCCCCCGCGAGGTCGACCTGGGTGATCCGCGGGTCGGTGAGGAACTGGTCGCGGGCCTGCTCGGCCAGGTTGCGCAGCACCTCGAGGTCCTGCTCCCCGTACACCACCACCGACAGCACCTCCGAGCGGTTGGTCAGCATGGTGACGATCGGCCGCTCCGTCTCCTTGGGCAGCGACGTGATGCGATCGACCGCGCTCTTGATGTCGGCCAGCGCCTTCTCCTTGTCGGCGCTGACGGTCAACTCCGCGGTCACGTAGCCGCGCCCCTCGGACGCCGTCGCCACCACCCGCTTGACCCCGTCGATGCCGCGCACGGCCTCCTCGACGGCGAGGATGATCCCCTGCTCGACCTCCGCCGGGCTCGCGCCCGGGTACGGCACGGAGATCGAGATCATGTCGAGCTCGGTCTCCGGGAACACCTCCTGCTTGACCCGCGCCCCCATCAGCAGGCCGCCGATCAGCAGGAACACCATGATCAAGTTGGCCGCCACCGGGTTGCGGGCCATCCAGGCGACCGCCCCGGTGCCCTCGATCTTCTCCGTCGGCTCGCTCATCGCGACCTCCTGACCTGGGTGTGAACGCGAAGTCTACGGTTGCACGGACGCGGCGATCAGCGCCGGCGACTCGCCCTCGATGCGGACCGCCATGCCCACGGTCGGGCTGGCCAGCGGCGTGGTCACGATCGAGTCGCCGGACCGCAGCCCGCGGACCAGCACCGTGTCGACCCCCCGCCACACGACCCCGACCTCGCGGCTCGCCAGCTTGTCGTCGACCACCAGCCAGACCGCGTGATCGTCGACCAGCGCCCCCCGCGGGATCTCCGTCGTGTCGGGCAGCGGCGAACCCTGCACCTGCACCCGCACGAAGGACCCGAGCAGCAGCGGCAGCGTCGCGCGCGGACCGGTCTGCTCGGGCGCCGCGAGCTTGTCCGGCTGCACGCCCAGCGGGTCCTCGACCACCACCAGCACCCGGGCCATGCGCCCGCGCGCGTCGACCTGCCCGAGCAAGCGCTCGATCACCCCGTCACGCTCGATCACCACGCCGGCGCCCGCGTCGAGCAAGATCTTCGCGGGCGAACCGGGGGCATCGATCGCCACGTTGACCCCCGGGATCTCGAAGTGGATCAGCTGCGACACCGGCACCGCCACCTCGACCCAGTAGCGGTCGATCGCCACCAGCGTCGCCAGCGAGGTCTGCGGGGTCACCAGCTGCCCCAGCTCGGCGCTCGCGTCGAGCACCAGCGCGTCGAAGGGCACCTTCACTTGCGTACGCCCGAGGTCTCGCCGCGCCTTGTCGAACTGCGCCCGGGCCGAGCTCAGGCTCGCTGCGACGCTGCGGCCGTGGGTCTCCCGCAGCGCGAAGCTGCGCGCCTCCTCGCTGAGTTTGTCGAGGCCCCCCTGCCAGTCGTACTCGGCGACCTGCTTGCGGGTGCGCTCCTCGGCCAGCGCCGCGCTGGCCTGCTCGACCGCGGCGGCCTGGGCCGCGACGACCGTCGCGTGGTCCCGGTTGTCGACGCGGATCAACGGGTCACCGCGGTGCAACAGCCCACCTGGCAGCAGCGACGAGCTGCGCTCGACGATCCGTCCGCTCACCTCCGGCTGGACCACCAGGCGATGCACAGGCTTGACCTCTCCGAGCGCCCGCAGGCTGATCGGGTGGGCCCCGGGCTGGGCCCGCAGCACCGTCACTGGCAGTTCGCGCTTGGCCTGCGGCTTCGCCACGACCTGCGGCTTCGCCAGCATCAAGGCGCGGGCGAAAAAACCAGCGCCGAGCAGGACCAGAACCGGCAGCAGATAACGCAGCAGGCGTTGCATGGGGGGTAAGACCTCGCAGGGTGATAGCGCGGAGCTCGCGGGAAGTACACCGTTCGCGCGGGGATGCCGCGTCGGGAAGCTCCGGTCTTGGCGATGAAACCGTGGCCCGCCGCCGCGGCTGACAAAGCGTGGGTGTGCGTTCTCGCAGAGGCGCCACACGGGCCGCGGCTGGGCTACTCTGTGCGGGCGCGCCGATGGGCGGGGGCGCGAGCGCGGACCCGGCATGCGGCGGACCAAGGACAACTCGCGCGACGTCCTGACGATGGACTCGGATCCCGATGCCTGGCGCGACGGCTATGCATCGCTGTCGCGAACCCAGCTGCGCGACGACATCCCCGCGAACCCCGTGGGCGAGACCGCCGCCGAGATCACGCTCGACAACCTGCCCGGCCCGCCGCTGGTCGGCGCGGACCACGATCCCTCGCAGGGCGATGGTGATACCGACGCCGAGGAGGGCCAGAGCGCGGTCGACCCCCAGCGCCCAGGATATTTCGGTGAGTCGGCCCGCATCGGCCGCTTCGCCGTCCTGCGCACCCTCGGCGAGGGCGGCATGGGCGTCGTCTACTCCGCCTACGACGAGGAGCTCGACCGTCGCGTCGCCCTCAAACTCCTGCGACCCGGCCGCGACAACAGCCCGCGCAACCAGGCCCGCATGCAGCGCGAGGCCCGGGCCATGGCCAAGCTCTCGCACCCAAACGTCGTTCAAGTCTACGAGGTCGGCCGCATCGACGAGCAGGTGTTTGTCGCCATGGAGTTTGTCCAGGGCAAGACCCTCGGCGTGTGGCTCAAGGCCCGCGAGCGCGGCTGGCTCGACACGCTGCACGTGCTCATCCAGGCCGGCCGCGGCCTCCAGGCGGCCCACGACGCCGGGGTCATCCACGCCGACTTCAAGCCCGACAACATCCTCATTGATGCCGAGGAGCGGGTGCGGGTGGTGGACTTCGGCCTGTCTCGCCGGGCCGAGCCGGCCAGCGCCTCCCTCCAGGCCGCGGCCGCGACCGGAGACCCCGGCCGATCCTTGCCGGGCGCGGCCGCCGTCCCCGGTGCAGCCGCCCAATCGATGATCTCGCCGGCCGCCTCGCCCGGAACGACCCCCACGGAGCCTGGCACCGCCCGCCTCCAGACCGTCCCCACCTCGGTGCGGCCACCCACCGACGAATCCGGCCACCGCCCCGGCGACGAGCCCCGCAGCAACGCCCGCATCGCCGGGACCCCCGCGTACATGGCCCCCGAGCAGCACCGCCACTGCCCAGCGGACCAGCGCAGCGACCAATTCAGCTTCTGCGTCACCCTCTATACGGCGCTCTACGGCCGGCACCCCTTCGCCGGCGGCAGCCTGCTCGAGCTCGTCATCAACCTCACCGACGGCAAGCTCCACCCGCCACCCGCCGGCACCCCGGTACCCGCGGCCGTGCACGCCGCGATCGCCCGCGGCCTGGCCGCGCTGCCCGAAAATCGCTGGCCAACCCTCGCCGAGCTGCTCGACGCCCTCGAGGTCGCCTCCGGCCGCGACCGCGACCCCGAGTTCGACCTCAGCGTCGCCAAGCGCCAGCGTGTGGTCCTCGCCGGCATCATCGCCACCAGCATCCTCGGCCTCTCGGTGGTCGTGATCCTCGGCAGCCCGCAGCAAGACATGCTGCCCACCGCCGTCATGAACGCGGTCGCCGGGGGGATCATCAACACCGTCCTGCTCCTCGTGATCTTCTTTTTTCGCAAGTCGCTGCTGAAGAACACGATCAACCGCCGGGTCACCGCCTGGCTCGTTGTCTCCAGCGCCGCGATGCTGTTCCACCGCACCGTCGCGGTATTCCTCGACGTCCCGGTCGCCGCGACCATGGCCCTCGACCTCCTGATGCTCGGCTCGATCGCCACGATGGCCGCCATCACCATCGAATCCTGGATCGGCTGGACCGCCGCCCTGCTCCTCAGCAGCGCCGTGCTCGCCGCGGCCATCCCCGGCATCTCGTCCATCATCTTGGCGATCACCATTGTCGGTGTATTCTGCCTCGCCGTTGTGTTCTGGAGCCGCTGAGCGCGTGAGGCGTCTCGGCCAGAGCGTCACGGTGTACAGGCACCGATGTCAGCGTCAGCCAGCGTCCAGGAGTTCCACGAGCGCGTCCTCCGTGGGCTCATCCACACCTACCACGGCGATGAGATGGACCACAGCGCCCGCTACGCCGTGAAGACCGGCGTGTACCCCAGCGACCTCTCGGGCCGCACCTTCACCACCGTCTTCCCCTACCAGTCGATCCACGAGCACCACGAGCTCGCCGTCAACCCGCACATGCTCACCGCGTCTGGCCGGCTGCTGACGATGGACCTGGAGCCCCTCAGCGACCGCGCCGGCACCTTCATCCGCGTCGCCACGCGCTTCATCGAGAACCAGTCGTGGCACCTGCGCAAGCTGGCCCCCGAGGCCTTCGTCCGCACCGACTTCGCCGAGTTCAGCTGGTTTGGCACCTCCAACCTCACCAACACCGCCCCGATCCCCGCCTTCTCGGTGCTCGGCGAGGGCGGCTACGAGGGCCGCCGCATGCTGCTCTCCTACGACGCCGGTCGCCCCGTCGAGATCTCACCGCTGACCCTCGAGCACCTCACGCCGGTCGGCCGCTCGCGCGACTACCACGCCGCCGTCGGCAGCAGCTTCAGCCCGATGATCATGACCTCGGGCCACCCGGTCTACGACCCCGACTTCGAGCCAGACAAGCCGCGCCTGCTGTTCACCAACATCGTCCCGCGGGTCGCCGACTTCCTCAGCGTCAACAAGCCGATCCGCGCCGACCTCTACCTCATGACCTGGGACGGCGGCCCCGGCGAACCCACCCCTCCGCTGCGTGTCACCGTCGACGGCAAGCCGGTGATCCTCCGCCACGCATCGGTGCATCAGCTGTGCGTCACCCGCAACTACCTCGTCATCTTCAACGCCAACCTGGTCCTCAACACCGCCTCCCTGCTCGAGCCCCTCGCCCCGCTGATGTGGCGCTGGTTGATCGAGAAGCGCACCGATGAGGTGCCGAGGAACCTGCGGGTGTTCTACCGCTGGCTCAAGATCCGCATGCGCGAGGCCACCCCGGACCTGCGCTGCCCGGTCTACTTCGTCCACAAGGACGCGATCCGCAAGGCCCTGCGCGGCGAGGCCAGCGAGGTCCCCGCCCGCAAGATCGAGCTCGCCTGGGAGCTCACCCACGCGATCGCCGACTACGACGACGACGACGACATCATCACCCTCTTCTGCCAGCACAACATCGGCGCCGACCCTGCCGACCAGATGGAGGAGGGCGACCGCCTGGTCGGCGGCGGCGTGGTCCCCCCCGGCCTGCTCGGCATGTTCTCCTCCGCCACCGACCTGAACCAGGTCCGCCGCCACGTCGTCGACCTGCGCAGCGGCCGGGTCGAGACCCGCGCCTTCCCCGAGGTCGGCGACCACGAGAACTTCCCGCTCGGGCTCAACCTGCTCCCGCCGCTGCAGCTCTCGCCGTACCGCTCGGAGCACAGCAGCAGCGAGGTCCCCAACCTGCTGCGCGCCACGAGGCGCCTGGACGCCACCTACTGGGTCGCTGGCGGCTGGCTCCCGCACACCATGAGCACCCGCGTGTTCGCCAACTTTCGCCGCGGTCGCCCCGACGACGCCTGGCCCCCGCGCCGCCTCATGGGCCTGTCCGAGTTCATCGAGCGCATGCAGGACCCGACCAACACGGTCCGCTTCTTCCGCCTCGATCACGAGATGAAGCTCGAGAGCGTGTACACCTTCCCGCCGGGCTGGTTCATGGCCGCACCGACCTTCGTGCCCCGCCCTGGATCGACCAGCGTGTGCGACGGCTACCTCATCGCTCAGGTCTGGGGCCCCGACAGCGCCGCGATGGAGGTGTGGATCTGGGACGCGGCCCGCCCGCTCGACGCCGGCCCCTGCTGCACGCTCGGCCCCGGACCCTACGAGCGAGGGATCCGCCCTGGCTTCCCGCTGCACTCGAGCTGGGTCGATCGCGCCGGCGTCGAGAACTGGGTGCGCCCCGAGTACAACGCGCCGACGATCGAGATGCCGACCTACCTCAAGCTGCTCGAGCTCGGCACGATCGGCGCAGGCGTCCTGCGACGCCTGCTGCAACAGCTGTAGCGGCGCGACCCCGATCAGCTCGCGCTGCGGGCGTCCATGTAGCGCTTGGTCAGCGCCGGGTCGCCGGCGATCTCGAACATGAGGGCGTCGAGCTTGTCGCGGTCGAGCCCGTGCTTGCCGAGGATCTCGTCGGCCTTGTCGGGCGCGCTCGAGATCTCCTTGGCCACCGTGGCGGCGAGCTGGATCTTGCTGTCGGCCGGGTCCGCCGCGGGCGGCGCCTTGTCCTCGACCTTGGTGTCGACGACCTTGGTGTCGACGACCTTGGTGTCAGCCTTGCTGTCGGCCTTGGCGGCGACCTTCTTGGCGTCGGCCTTGTTCGGCGCAGCGTCCCCGCCGCAGGCGGACGAGGCGAACAGAGCGGTGGCGGCGAGGATGCGGATGAAACGGATGTGGGTCTTCATGGCTGGGTCTCCTCTCCTGTCGCTCACTTGGCGGCCTTGTCCTTCGGACCGTGGCCCGCGTGGCCCTTCGTGTCGCCAGCCTCCCGCTTCTCCTTCAGGTCCTCGCGCTTCTCCTTCAGGTCCTCGCGCTTCTCCTCGCGCTTCTCCTTCAGGTCCTCGCGCTTCTCCTCGATCTTCTCGAGCACCTCGCCGCGCTTCTCGATCTTCTCACCGCGCTTGTCGGCGATCTCCTCGACCTTGCCCAGCTTCTCGCCGACCTTCTCGTTGTGCCCGAGCGTCTTCTCGAGGCGCTCCTTCTCGGCCTGGAGGGCCGCCTTGTCGGCGTCGGGAGCAGCAGCGATGCGCTCGTCGAGGGCGCGGAGGCGCAGCTCGAGGGCGTCGTGATTCTCGCTGTTCTTGCCCTGGTGGGCGTCGATCTTGGCCTTGAACTTCTCGTTGCGCTCCGCGTGCAGCAGCACCCGCGCCTTGCCCTTGGCGAGCAGCTCACCGCGACGCTCGCTCTGCTTCGCACGCCACTGGCGATTGAGCTCGCGCTGCTTCTCCAGCTTCTCGCGCAGCTCGGCGGCCTTGGCGTCGTCCAGCTCCGGCGTTTCGGTCTTGCGCTCCTTGATCTTGGCCGCGAGCTTCTTGCCGCGGTGACCGGCCGCGATCTGCATGCGGACCCAGCGGCCGAAGCCCTTCTTGACGCCACGTGTGCGCGTCTGGTCGGCCTCCTCGGCCACCAGCTCGCCGGCATCACCCGCGGAGAGGCCGCTCTCTCGCGTGGTGGTGAGCGCCTCCGTGAGGTCCGCCTCCTCGACACCCGCCTCGCGCGCGTCCGCGGCGGCGATCGGGAGATTGATGACCGAGAGGATGTCGTCGCCGAGCGCGTCCTGGTCCGACACAGTGATCGTGGCCGAGGCCGAGGCCGCGATCGAGGCGCCAGCCGCAGCCTTGGCCGAGTCGGCCACAGGTAACGACGGGGCCTTGTCGTCCCGTGCGTGGGCTAGCGCGGGCGCGCCGAGGGCCAGGGAAAAGAATGTGACGCAGAGCTTGTTCATCGGGACTCTCCGCGGGGAGGATAGACCAAGACGGCCCCTTGGTGGGCTGTTCAAAGCACGCTCGGAGCCGCGCCCATCTCCAGCCAGCACCCCCACGAGGCCTCAGTCACCCGGTTCTTGGTAGTGATCCGGTGCGTCGCCGACACGGTCCTCGAGCCAGCCTGCACGCGCCTCCGGGAAGGCGTCTGCGTAGGGGACATACGGCTTGATGTCGAGGACGGGCGTGTAGTCGAGGATGTCGACGCCGAGCACGTGCAACACGCAGCCCTCGATGCCGGTCAGGCGCAGGCATGACAACCCGATCAAGTTGGGGCGATGCGGCGAGCGGGTGGCAAACAGCCCGTGCTCGCCGTCGCGGTCGCGCGGCGAGCGGACCGTGAGGCCGTGGCCGCGGTTCAGATGGAACACGAAGACGCACCAGATCCGGTCAAACTCGGCCAGCCCCGCCAGCCCAGGCGCGAGCTCCGGGAGCAGCTCGATGCGGGCCGGGAGCAGCGCGTCGCCCTTGACCTGCTCGCGGATCGGCGGCTGCCTCGGGGTGCCGAAGCGCTCCGTATACGGCGAGCGCAGCACCCCGATCGGCGTGAAACAAAACGGCTCGCGGTAGGCGTCTGCGTGCCTGCTCGTGTGGTCCTGCTCCGGCTTGCGGCGCTGCATTCGCCGCGCAGTCTAGCCGGATACGCGCCGCCCACGGTGGTTGACAGCCCGCTCTCCGGACTGTCACGATGCTCGTCGTGGAGGTGGCAATGGTGGCTCGTCTGGGATTGGCATACGGTTTGGTGCTGCTCGGCTTGGGGTCGGCCCTCGCGGGCTGCGGCGATTCTGGCGGGGCCGGGTCCGCCGGCGAGACCACGAGCAATGTGACGGTGACGCCGTCCACCGACGCCACGACGACCGGCCTGCAGCCCACCGGCAGCACCACGAGCGCACCGACCAGCGGTGCGTCGATGAGCGGCACGCAGGGCAGCAGCGACAGCACCGCGACCGAGGTGGAGCTGACGACCGGCACCGCCGAGCCGATCTGCGGCGACGCGGTGCTCGACCCCGGCGAGACCTGCGACGACGGCCCCGCCAACGCCGACGACGCCGCCTGCACCGCCAATTGCCAGACCGCGAGCTGCGGCGACGGCCTGATCCAGACCGGCGTCGAGGCCTGCGACGACGGGCCGGCCAACGCCGACGACGCCGCCTGCACCGCCGCCTGTGCGCTCGCGACCTGCGGCGACAGCCTCGTGCAGACCGGCGTCGAGGAGTGCGACGACGGCAACGCCGACGACACTGACGCATGCATCGCCGGCTGCAAGAACGCCACCTGCGGCGACGGCCTCGTCGGCCCCGGCGAGCTGTGCGACGACAGCAACGACGTCGACGACGACACCTGCACCAACGAATGCACCTCGCCCAACTGCGGCGACGGCAAGCTGCAGATGGCCCAGGGCGAGGAGTGCGACGACGGCAACGCCCTCGACACCGACGCATGCCTGAGCACCTGCCTGAAGGCGACCTGCGGCGACTCCAAGGTGCAGGACGGGGTCGAGGACTGCGACGACGGCAACGCCGACGAGACCGACACCTGCACCTCGGCCTGCAAGACGCCGAGCTGCAGCGACGGCGCCAAGAACGGCAGCGAGACCGACGTCGACTGCGGCGGCAGCTGCGGCAAGTGCCTGCTCGGCAAGGCCTGCGGCAACAGCAACGACTGCGGCGAGGGCTACTGCCTCGACAACGCCTGCAAGCTCGCGCGCAGCTGCAAGCAGATCCTCGAGGCCGCGCCGGCGACCAAGGACGGCAACTACAAGGTCGACCCCGACAGCGAGGGCCCGCTCCCGCCGCTGACCGTCCACTGCGAGATGAACACCGACACCTGCGGCTACACCTGGGTGCGCTACGACGACCCGGCCCTGCTCGCCAACCAGACCGCCTACGCCAGCAAGTGCGCCGCGGTCGGCATGGAGGTGCTCGTCACCCGCACCAAGCCGCACGCCCAAGCCTTCTTCGACTGGAACCTCTCGCAGAACGCCAACCTGGTCAACGTGTTCCCCAAGTACAACGGGGCCCAGGGCATCAACAACTGGCAGGGCATCTGCCAGGGCGCGCCGTGCAGCTTCTGGATGACCGACGCCCCCGACTTCAACGTCGGCTGCACCAACTACGAGCCCAACGGCGACAACAACACCTCCTTCCGGATCTACCTCCGCCAGGCCGGCTGCGGCCTGCAGGGCAACTGGAACGACGCCAGCAATACGGTGCAGGTCCAGGGCTGGGTCGTCTGCTCGCCGAACGACTGCTAACCAGCGAAGCGCGGGCACGGCCGGGCAGGTCGTCTATACTCGGCCATCCCGCAGCACCTGCAGGTCGACCCGGCCGCCTCGGCGGTCGCACCACGGCCCCCCGAGCTCGCAGCCGGGGGATTTTGGCGCGGCGTCCTGCGCCACCCGGCGTTTCGCAGGGTGTGGTTTGGCGCGATGGTCTCGTCGATCGGCACGTGGATGGAGGGCCTCGGCGTGCAGTGGCTCATGGCCCAGCAGACCGGCTCGACGGTGATGCTCGGCGCACTCGCTGCCGCCCAGCTGGGACCGATGCTCGTCTTCGGCCTGCTCGGCGGCCTCGCGGCCGACCGCTTCGATCGCCGCACGCTGCTCCTCATCACCCAGGCCGCGATGATGCTGATCGCCGGCGGCCTCGCGCTCGCCACCGGCCTCGGCCGCGCCACACCACCGGTGCTCCTCGCCCTCGGCCTGCTCAACGGCGTGGCGATGGCCTTCAATACACCCGCCTGGCAGGTGCTCACGCCGCGCCTGGTCCCCCGCGAGGAGCTCCACAACGCGATCGCCCTGCAGGGCCTGCAATTCAACCTGGCCCGCGTCGTCGGCCCCGCGCTCGCGGGCCTGATGCTCGCCCACACCAGCGCGACGCTGCTGTTCGCGCTCAACACCGTCAGCTTTGTCGCCGTGCTCGCCGCGGTCACCAGCACACCCGCCGCACCTCCGCCCACGGGGCCGCAGCCACCCGCCCGCGAGCAGATCGCCGAGGCCTTCGGCTTCGTGTTCAACCACCCCGGCCCGCGCACCCTCCTGGCCATGCTCCTCCTGCTCAGCGCCCTCGCGGCCCCGCTGCAGCGCATGCTCCCGCTGTTCGTCGCCGACGTGTTCCACGCCGGTGAGGCCAGCTACGGCCTCCTGCTCGGCCTGTTCGGCGTCGGCGCCGTCGTCGGCGGCCTCACCCTGGGCCGCTGGCCGCTCTGGTATCCGCGGCACCACCTCATCCCGCTCGCCCTCACGCTCACCGGCGCATGCATGACGATGTTCTGCTTCACCCACCAGCTGGCCTTCGGCGGGCTGTGGATCGTCGCCGCCGGCGTGGCCTGGATCTGGGCCTTTAGCAACACCATCACCGCGCTGCAGCTGCTGGTCAGCGACCGCATGCGCGGGCGCGTGCTGTCGGTCGTCAACATGGCGATGTTCGGCGCCATGCCGCTCGGCAGCCTCGCCGCCGCGCTGCTCGGCGAGCGCCTCGTCGGCCTCGTCCCCGGCGCCGCCGCGGTCCAGCTCGGCGTCGGCGTGATGACGGTCCTGCTGACGCTGTGCGGCCTGCTGCTGCTCAGGTTTCGCACCCCGGAGATCGACGAGACTTCGCCCACCCTGCCCCGCCGCCCGGGCCTGTGGCACGGCCTTCGTGGCACCGCCCACCGCCCTGGCTAGCGCGAGCTACTGCAGCAGCGCGAGCAAGTCCTCGCGCGTCAGCGAGGCCGCCGCGTCCGCGCCCGTCAGCGCCGCGTCCGCGAGCGCCCGCTTGCGCCCCTGCAGCTCGAGGATGCGGCCCTCGACCGTGTCCTCCGCGACCAGGCGATGCACGATCACCGGCCGCGTCTGGCCGATGCGGTGCGCCCGGTCGGCCGCCTGATCCTCGACCGCCGGGTTCCACCACGGGTCGAGCATGAACACGTGGTCCGCCGCCGTCAGGTTCAACCCCGTCCCGCCCGCCTTCAGCGACACCAACATCACCGGCGGTCCGTCGTTCGCCTGGAAGCGATCGACCACCGCCCCACGATCCTTGGTGCTGCCGTCGAGGCGCACAAACGCGATCTGCGACCGACGCAGGTACGGCTCGACCCGGTCGAGCAGCCCCGTCCACTGCGAGAACACCAGCGCCTTGTGCCCCTCCGCGATCGCCTCCTCGAGCGTCTCCTGCAGCAGATCGAGCTTCGACGACCGCTCCGCCTGCTGCCCCGGCACCAGCCCCACGTGGCACGCCGCCTGGCGCAGCCGCAGCAACGCCTCGAGCGCCTGCAGCACGCCCCCGCCCTGCTCGAGCGCCGCGACCACCTCCTTCTCGGTCGCCGCCCGCACGGCCTCGTAGATCGTCCGCTCGCGCTCGTCGAGGTTGCAGCGCAGCACCACCTCGGTGCGCGGCGGCAGCTCGCGGGCCACCTCCTGCTTGCGCCGGCGCAGCATGAAGGGCCGGATCTGCTGGCGCAGGCGCTCCGCCGCGCCAGGAATGCCCTCGGCGATCGGCCGCCCGTGCCGCTCGCTGAAGTCCTGGCGCCCGCCGAGCAGGCCCGGCATCACAAAGTGGAACTGACTCCACAGCTCCTCGAGGCGGTTCTCCACCGGCGTGCCGCTCAGCGTCACCCGCCAGCGCGCGCGCGCCAGACCGTAGGCCGCGCGCGCAACCTGTGAGTCGGGGTTCTTGATCGTCTGCGCCTCGTCGAGCACCACCGCGTCCCAGGTCTCGGCCGCCAGCACCTCCGCGTCGAGGCGAAGGATCGCGTAGCTCGTCAGCACCAGGTCGGCCTCGGCGTCGAGCTTGCGGCGCGGACCGTGGTAGGTGCACACACGCAGCCCCGGACGGAAGCGCCGCGCCTCGGCGGCCCAGTTGAACAACACGCTGGTCGGCGCGACGATCAGACAGCGACCCCGCAGCGCGCACAGACACTGCAGCGTCTTGCCGAGGCCCATGTCGTCCGCCAGCATCGCCCCGAGACCGGCGTCGCGCAGCAGGCACAGCCAGTCGACGCCGCGCCGCTGATAGTCCCGCAGCTCGGCCCGCAGATCCTCCGGCAGGCGCGCCCGCGGCAGCCCCACGAAGTCCCGCAGCAGCGCCGACAAACCAGCGAGGTCCGCCGGCGGCGGGGTCTCGAGCGCGGCGTACAGATCGGCGAGGGCCGGACGCGCGTGCGCTGCGACCTGGCCGTCGGACCCACGCGCCGCCAACAACATCGAGATCTGCGGCCCGTAGCGCGTCAGCCAGTCCGCCGGCAAGGGCGCCACACCACCACCGAGCAGCCCCACCTCGGAGGCCCCCGCCTGCCACGCCGCCAGCACCGCCCGGACGTCAGCCTTGCGCGCCACGCCGCTCTCATCGGTCTCAAAGGACAGGTCAAATCCCAGCCCGCCCGCGCCCGCGCCGATCCGCGGGACCAGCGGCGCCAGCCGGACAAACCCGCGGTGGGCCTCGCCGCGCAGCTCGACCGCCCCGCGCCCGGCCTTCTGCGCCGCCCGCAAGCGCTCCGCCAGAGCCACCCCGGCGCTCGCCACCGCCGCCTCCCGCTCGCCCGGCGCCAGCTCATACCGGGCCAGCAACGCCCGCAGGCGCCCCTCCGCCTCCGGGTCCCGCCGCGGCAACACCCGCCCAAACGGCACGATGCGCTCGCCGTCGAGGCGCGCCACCGCTGGATCTCCGTACACGATCGTCGGCAACACCCGCAGCGCCTCGCCGCTCTGCTCGACCTCGAGCACGACCCGCGGCGCGTGCCCGTCGCTCAGGCGCGGCAGCTGCTTGGCCTTGACGTGCACCGGCATCCGCCGCTCGAGCCCCGGCAGATACTCCATCACCAGCCACACCGCCCGCTCGCGCGGCACCAGCATGCCCGGCTTCTTCAGCGCCTCGAACTCCTTGCCGAGCGCGCTGTCCCACACCCGCAGCTGCTCGCCGCAGCGCACGATCACCTTGTCGCCGAGGTTCTCCGTGATCGCCGGGTCCGCCATCAACACCACGCGAAAGCCCTCGCCCTCGTCGAGCACACGCGCGTGGTACCCCACCGTGTGCACGTCGATCCCGATCGGCGCCCCGTCGAGCCGGACATCGCCGCAGGCCGCCAGCAGCGGCAACACCTTGCGCGCCAGCGGCGGCGGCATCACCCCGGGCTTGATGAACGCCGCGAGCGCGAGATCCACCGCCATGTCGGCCTGCGAGGCCACCGTCGCCGGCCCCTCCACACGACCTGAACTGAGCAGCGCCAGGCTGTGTGTCAGCGGCCGCTCCTCCGCGCCCTCGGCCACCCGCACCCGCGTGAACACCAGCCCCTCCGCGCTGCGCGTGAAGCGATAACCGACCCGACCCGCCCGCGCGTTCGCCGAGGGCAAGGCCTCCCCGAGCTCGGCGGCTCGCTTCAGGGCGATCACCGCCGCCGCCACGTGAAAACACGGATCGGCCCGGCTGTCGCAGTCGCAGCTCCACTCCGCCTCACTCGGCCACAGCGTCACCGTCGGGCTGACCGCCGCGCCCTTGACCGCCACCTGCACCACGACCTCCTCGGCGCTGCTGCGGATCAGCACCACCGCCTGCGCGCGCGACAGCTCCACCCCGCGTGACCAGTCGCGCGGACTCGCCTCGGCGTGCACGGCAGCGAGCAACTTCTGCACGCGCACCAGCTAGCACGCCCCGACGCCCGCGAGCAACCACCTGCCCGAAAGGCCAGGCTTCAGGGGCTCGCCATCACCGCCGCCAACAACGCCGACAGCTCCGCGTGCGCGTCGCGGCTGCGGGCCTGCACCTCGTGGTGGCTAAGCCCCGTCTGCCCGGCCCCGTTGGTGACCACCCCGATGCCCAGCACCGGCACCCCGGACGCCGCGCACAGCACCGCCTCGTAGGTCGTCGACATCCCGACCACCTGCCCGCCGAGCCGGCGCAGCGCCTCGGTCTCGGCCGGCGTCTCGTACTGCGGACCGCGAGCGTGCGCGTACACCACCTCGGGCAGCTGCGTCGAGCCGACCCCCGGATGAGCCCGCTGAACCCGCTGGCGCAGCGCCTCCGGGTACAGCTGGCTGCAATCCACGAACTGCGGCCCCACCAAGGGCGTCGGCCCGAACAGCGCGATCTGGTCGCGCAGCAGCACCACCTCGCCGGTCCGCAGCGCCGGGTCGAGCCCGCCGACCGCGAAGGTCAGCGCCGCCGTGCGCGCGCCACAACCCAGCATCGCCGCCAGCGGCGTCGTGCACACCGCGATCGGATGGCCCTCATACGGGTGCAGGCGCCCGGTCTGCACGCACACAAACGAAGTGCCGATCGTCCCCCACACCAGGCTGTTGCCGTGCCCCGCCACCGAGGGCGCCGGCAACCCGAGCTCCGCCAGCGGCATCTGCCCCTCGATCGCCAGGCCGATGCCGCCCTGCGGCGCGACGAAGCCGACCCCCAGGCCCGAGCCCGCCACCAGGGCCCAGTCGATGCGGCGCCCGTGCAGGCGTTCGCGGAGGAGTTCGGTGGCGTGACGATACGGATCGTGTGGAGTCATGCGTGCCTTGCCTGGCCCGACGGACAGGCCGCCGGATCCCATCGCGGGATCACATCGACATGATCGCCAGCACGACCCCGAGGCCGATGCCGATGGACACGCCGATGCCGACCGCGATCATCGTGGTACGGGTGTTGCGGGCCGGGCTGGCCTCGCCACCCGGAGTCAGCTCCGTCTGCTTCGCGGCCTTCTTCGCCACCTCGGAGATCTCGTCGGGCGAGCGCAGCTCGACGCTCGCGTGACGCGGCGGCACCTCGCCGCCCATGCGACGGGAGATCTCGGAGAGGCTGGTCTTGAGCTCCTCGAAGGTCGGACGCACGTCGGGTCGACGGCTCATCATCCGGCGACACAGATCCGACAGCGGCTCGTCGAAGCCCTTGATCTCGAGCTTGAGCTCGGGCCGCTCCGACTTCAGGTGACGCCGCACGACCGCCGTGTAGTGGTCGTCTTGCCCGCCCTTGCGGAACGGCGGGTGGCCGCTGCACATGTGGTAGAGCGAGCAGCCGAGCGCGTACACGTCGGCGCGGGCGTCGACCTCCTTGCCCATCGCCTGCTCCGGCGCGAGGTAGTCCGGCGTGCCGACAAACACGCCGGTCGCGGTGATCGACAGGTCCTCCTGCAGCGCCTTGGCCAGACCGAAGTCCGTCACCTTCACGAAGCCCTGCGAGGTCACGACCAGGTTCGAAGGCTTGACGTCGCGGTGGACCACGCCGACCCGCTGCGTCTCGGCCAGGCCGATCGCCGCCTGACGGATCACCTCGGCGGCGTCACCAGGGTTGAGCGCGCCGCGCTTCTTGAGCGAGCCGCCGATGTCCTCGCCGTCGAGGAACTCCATCGCGATGTAGGCGCTGTCGGCGTCGACGTGACCGACGTCGTAGACCTCGACGATGCCGCGATGATGGACGGCGGCGACTGCGCGCGCCTCGTTGAAGAAGCGCGTGACCATCTCCTGGTTCTGCGACAGCTCGGGGAGCAGCAGCTTGATGGCTGCGCGGCGCCCGATCAGGGGATGTTCGGCCGCGTAGACGACCCCCATTCCACCCTGTCCGATGACGCCGACGATCC
>JBGAUO010000091.1:0-18923 GCA_044228605.1 Nannocystis sp.
ACAGCAACAGCGTCACCATCAAGCTGCGCCGCACCGCCGCCGCCACCCCCGGCGTGCGCGCCGGCAGCAGCGTCCACAGCGTCGCCACCAGGACCGCCACCGCCATCGCGTTGCCACCACCGACGATCAGCGCCGGCGAGAGCTCGCCCTGCCCCGCCGCCCACAGCCCCGCCGCCGCCCCGCCGATCGCCGCCAGCCCCATCCGCGCCCGCCCGAGGATGCGCTCGAGGACATGTCCCGCGAGCCAGATCGAGTACGCGTCGAGCAACAGACCGAGCAAGTCCGCGTGCACAAACGGCGCCGTAAACAGCCGCCCCCAGCTGCCCGCGCGCCACAGCTCCGGCGTGAAGGCACCCATGCGCAGCAGCCCCACCCCGAACAGCCCGTGCCACAGCGCGAACACGAAGCTCCCCACCATCACCGTGATCAGCAGCGAGGTGATCAGCACGCCGCCCGAACGCGGCACCGCCCGGCCGCCTTGCGCCGCCTGCTCGCGCAGACCCAGCGCCGCCCGCAGCACCTGCTCATCGAGCCCGGCGTCGTGCGGCGTCGCCGGCCGCGGCAGCTGCTCCTGCAGCGCCCGCGCGGCGGCCAGCGCCCGCTCGTCGCGTCGCCCAGGACGCTGCGGCAAGCCCTGCAAGATCGCCCGCGCCCGCACCTCGTCACCGGCACACGCCGCCGCCGTCGCCTGCAGCAGCGCCGCGCTCACCGGACGCAGCCCCAGCTGCCTCCCGCGCTCGCCGATCACCGCCGCGTCGACCGTCGCCGCCGCCCCCGCGTACGCCAGGAAGGTCAGCCGCGCCTGACCGACCAACTCCCCCGCACCGGCCTCGTGCCCGAGCGGCCCCTCTTCGAGCGCGCGCAGCAGCGTCCCCGCGTCGCGCATGCGCCCGAGCTCGCCATAGGCCCGCAGCATCCCCAGCGCCAGCGCCGGGCGCAGCGCCGCGTAACCCGGCTGGAACTGCGACTCGTAGTGCGCGGCCGCCTCGCTCCACCGCAGGTCGTACAGCAGCATCGCCACGATCTGCTCGTGGATCATCGCCAGCTCCCCCGGCTCCTCCGCCTCCGCCAACAGCGCGCGAAAGTGGGCCAGCGCCGCCGCCGGCCCCTTACGGTCGAGCAGCCCGAAGCCGGCCAGGATCTGCTGCTGGCGCCCGAGCCCCGCGCCCGGCATCAGCAGCGCCCGCAGCCCCGTCAGCCGCACCCCGACGCCTGGCAACCCCAGCCCGAAGGCCTGCCGCGCCGCCCGCTCGAGCAGCCACGGCAGCGCGACCGTCAACCCGCACAGCCCCATCGCACACAGCCCGAGGAAGCGATCGCCGTCGAACATCGCCGCCGTCGTCAGCACCAGCTCGGCCGCCACCACCAGCGTGTACAGGCGCTGACCCGGGTCGCGCCGACGCACCAGGCGCAGCAGCGTCAGGCTCAGGACGATCGCCGCGAAGACCAGCAGGTTCTCGTAGAGCGTCACGCCTTGGCCTGCGTCGCCGTCTCGAGGTGGCCGATCCGGCGAAACTTCGCGTAGCGCTGATCACGACGGGCCTCGACGTCCAGCGCCTTGAGCTCCGCGAAGTGGCGCAGCAGCACGACCTGCAGCGCCTGCGCCGTGGCCGTGAGGCCGCGGTGCGCCCCGCCCGGCGCCTCCTGCACGATCTCGTCGCACACCCCCAGGCTCACCAGGTCGTGCGCCGTCATGCGCAGCTGCTCGGCCGCCGTGCGCTCGGCGTCCGCGTCCTTCCACAGGATCGACGCGCAGCCGCGCGGCGAGATCACCGAGTACACCGCGTGCTCGAGCATCAAGATGCGGTCGGTGACCCCGATCGCCAGCGCCCCGCCCGAGCCGCCCTCGCCGATCACCACCGAGATCGTCGGCACCTTGAGCCCCGCCATCAGCTCGAGGCAAGTAGCGATCGCCTCGGCCTGGCCGCGCTCCTCGGCGTCGATGCCCGGGTAGGCGCCCGCCGTGTCGATGAGGCACAAGAGCGGCAGCCCGAATTGCTCGGCCATCCGCATCAGCCGCTGCGCCTTGCGGTAGCCCTCGGGGCGCGCCATCCCGAAATTACGGTGGAGGTTCTCCTTGGTGTTGCGCCCCTTCTGCTGGCCCATCACCACGATCGGCTCGCCGGCGAAGCGCCCGAGCCCCGCCACGATCGCCGGGTCGTCGCCAAACAGCCGGTCGCCGCGCAGCTCGACGAACTCCGTCAGCAGCTCGCCGATGTAGTCCAGCGTGTAGGGCCGGTCCGGGTGCTTGGCCAGCTGCAGCTGCTCCCACGGCGTCAGCGCGGCGAAGCGCTCCTTCTGCAGCGTCGCCGCCTTCTCCTCGAGCCTGGCGATCTCGCCGGCCATGTCGACGCTCCCCGAGAGCGTCTTCAACTCGCGGATCTTGCTCTCGAGCTCGACGATCGGCCGCTCAAATTCCAGGACCTTGCCACTCATGCGGACACCCCCGACAAAAACGCCTCGACGCGCGCGACCCAGGGAGCTGTCTCTCGGGACAGATCGACCGACGGCTCCCAGAGCGGCGCGTCCACGGTCACGCGCTGCAAGACCGCGTCCCCCGCCAACTGGTGGCGAAAGTAGGTCCGCTGCCGCCGCGCGTAGCTGCGTGTCTCCGCCTTGATCGCGGCGACCGCCGCCGCGAGCCCGCGCTCACGCTCTGCGGAGCCGCCGTGGCGACCCTCGAGGTACTCGTCGAGCTGGCGATAACCGAGGCTACGCATGGACTTGTGGCGCGCACTATACCCAGCCTCCCGCAGCATCTCTACCTCGGCGAGGAAGCCCGCACGCATCATCGCCTCGCAGCGCGCGTCGATCGCCGCGCCCAGGAGCGCCGCCGGCGGATCGAGGACCACCAGCGCCAACGCCACGCGGGCGCGCGGTGGGTCCGCCGCCCGCACGCGACTCACCGGCTGCCCATGCGCCTCGCACAGCCACAGCGCTCGCACGGCGCGCACGACATTGCGCGGATGGATCTCGGCCGCCGTCGCCGGGTCGCGCTCCGCCAGCGCCGCGTGCACGCTGCCCGCCACTTCACGCTCGCTAGCCTCCCACTGCGCCGTGAAGGCCGCGCGTCCGGGCTCGTCCGCGTCCCCGACCTCGTCGCCGCTGTGCGTGAACGCAGCCGCCCGCAGATAGAAGCCCGTCCCCCCGGCCAACAACCCGGGCCCCGCCCCGAGCTCGCGCAACGCCGCCGCCGCGTAGTCCCCCGCGCTGAACGACGCGTCCGGCGCGACCAGATCGATCAAGCGATGCGCCACCCGCTCGCGCACCGCCGCGTCCGGCTTGGCGCTGCCGATGTCGAGCCCGCAGTACACCTGCACCGAGTCGCAACACAGCACCGGCAGCCCCAACCGCTCCGCGAGCCACAGCGCGAGCCGTGACTTTCCGGACGCCGTCGGCCCGACGATCGCCAGTGCTCGCGGCAAGCCCTCGCAGCCAGCGTCACGACTCACCAGGCCCATCGCCCCGCTCCCTATCACAGCCTCGCCTGCCACCACCAGCGCCCGCTCACACCGTCGCCCCGTCGTCGCGCTCCAGCGCCACCCGCCGCGCCGCCGGTCCTTCCCCCAGCAGCGCCGCGGCGCTCCACCGCCGCAGCCCCGGCACATCGGCCAGGGTCGCGCCCGCGTCGAGCAGCTCGGCCAGCCAACGCCTCGCCAGGCGCGGCGCAGGATCACCGCCCCGCGTCGCCGCGATCGCCCCGAGCAGCCCGCGCTCCACCGCCGACGCGTCCGCCTCGCGGGTCCGCATGCGCAGCCACGGCACGATGCGGGCGATCAGATCGGCGACATCCGCGTCGTCGACACAGTGCCGCAGGTGCGCCGGCACCCCGCGCACGACCACCGCGTCGCCGCCAAAGTCGTCGAGGTCGACCCCCAGCGTCAGCAGCTCGGCCCGGGCCGCCACGATCAACGAGACCTCCTCGGCCGGCCGGCGGACCACCGCGGGCGCCAGCAGCCCCTGCACCGCGACCACGCGCCGCCCGATCAAGTCGCGCTGCAATCGCAGATACACCAGGTGCGAACGCAGCCGCCGCAGGTCGATCGCCAGCAGCGTGTCGCGCTCGGCGAACAGCGCCACCGGCCCCGGCAGGCAGGTCAGCAGGTGCGGCAAATCGGCCCGCAGCGGCCCCGAGCTGCGCTCCGAGCTCGGCAGCTGCGGCACCCCGTCCATGTCCTCTGGGACAGGTCCGCGCGGCGCCAGCTGCTCCGGCGCGAACAGGCCCGGCAGCCCCGCCTCCACCGCGCTCGCCACCGGCTCCGGATCTCGCGGCCACACCGACGGCTCGCTCGCCGGCCGCAGCGTCGCCGCCTCGGCCATCACCCCGCGCTTGTGCTGCTCGTAACCCGGCCCGAGCGCCCGCGTGCTCAGGCGATACCCGGCCCGCAGATCCCGCCCACCTGGATCCGCCAGCACCGGCCGCACCGCGTCGCCTCGACCTGTCCCTCCAGACAGCTCCGCGCCCCGCCCCACGCCCGCACCACCTGTCCCTTCAGACAGCCCCGCGCCCCGCCCCGCGCCCGCACCACCTGTCCCTTCAGACAGCCCCGCGCCCTGCCCCACGCCCGCACCACCTGTCCCTTCAGACAGCCCCGCGCCCTGCCGCAATGCGCCGCCACCGATCCCTTCACGCGGGCTCCGCGGGCTCCCTGGCCCGGCGAACTCGCCCGGCGCCTCCCACCCCTGCCCGCCATCCTCGCGCGCCACCACCGGCACAACCCGCGCTTCGCCGACCACCACCGGCGCCGGCACGCGGCGCGACCACGTGTCCTCGCGCCGCTCCCACCCGCCCCGAGCGCCCGGCAGCGCCGCACCTGTCCCTTCAGCCACCTCACCCCGACCCCTCGCGCCCGCCGCACCTGTCCCTTCAGCCACATCACCCCGCCCCCTCGCGCCCGCCGCACCTGTCCCTTCAGCCACCTCACTCCGCCCCGCCGCACCTGTCCCTTCAGCCACATCACCCCGCCCCGCCGCACCTGTCGTCGTCCCGGCCGCCGCGCCGCCGCGATCATCCCGTGGCGTCGCCATCCCGGCCACCGACTGCGGCGCCTCGCTCGGACGCCCAGCGCTCGCCACGGCCCCCAGCTCCGCCGGCGGCGCCAGGCCGCCCCACGGCGCCGCCTGCATCGCCGCCGCCAGCACCCGCCGCACCGCGGCGTACACCCGCTGTGGATCGCTAAAGCGCACCTCTGACTTCTGCGGGTGCACGTTCACGTCCACGCTCGCTCGCGGCGGCTCGACGATCACACACGCCGTCGCCTCCCCGGACAGCCCGTACGCCTGGGCCACGATCTGCGCCAAACTCCGCTCCTTGACCACCCGCCGGCGCACCACCAGATACGGCCCTCCGCGCCCGCGCCCGGCCGCGTCCGGCGTCGGCAACCACAGCTCCACCCCCGTCCCGTCCTCCTCGCCCGCGAAGTAGAACAGCGGCCCCGCCACCCGTCGCCCCAGCACCTGCGCCACCCGCTGCTCTTGCGTCCCGCGCGGCAGGTTCAGCAGCTCGCGCTTGCCGTGTCGCAAGGTCAGGTGCACCTCCGGATGCACCACCGCCAAACGCAGCAACACCTCGCTGCACTGACCCACCTCCGTCGCCTCCGCCCGCATGAATTTTCGCCGCGCCGGGAGATTGGCGAACAGCCCGTGCACCTCCACCTGCGTGCCCACCGGCAGCCCCGCCGGGCTCATCCGCGGCGGCTCGCCCGGGCGCACATGCAGGTGGGTCCCGACCGCCGCGCTCGCCTGCCGGCTGCGGAGATCGAGCCGGGCCACCGCGGCGATGCTCGCCAGCGCCTCACCGCGAAACCCCAGCGTGCCGATGTCCGCAAGCTCGCTCGGATCTCGCAGCTTGCTGGTCGCGTGCCGCGTGACCGCCAGCAGCAGGTCGTCCGGGTGGATGCCCCGGCCGTTGTCCCGCACCGCGATCAGCGTCAGCCCGCCCTCCTCCAGCTCGACATCCACCCGCGTCGAACCGGCGTCGATCGCGTTGTCGACCAGCTCCTTCACCACCGACGCGGGCCGCTCCACCACCTCGCCGGCCGCGATCTGATCGATGGCCAGGGGGCTGAGCAGGGCGATCCGGGCGGACGCCGCGGGCGAGGGCGAAGGCGAGCTCACCGGCGAAGTAACGCCCAGCAGGCGCGGAAGCGCAAGCCCCCGCTTGCCGCGCCATCACGGCCGCCCCATCCTCGCAGCCATGGACCTGCGCGGCTTTCTGACCACCTTCGGCCTCGTCTTCCTCGCCGAGCTCGGCGACAAGACCCAGCTCGCCACCATGAGCATGGCCGCCACCACCGGGCAGCGCTGGTCCGTGTTCGCCGCCGCCGCCCTCGCCCTCGTCCTCTCCAGCCTGCTCGCCGTGCTGCTCGGCGAGTTCCTCCGCACCCGCATCGACCCGCTGTGGATCCAGCGCGCCGCGGCCACCCTCTTCCTCGTGCTCGGCGCCTGGATGTTGATCGCCAGCTTCCGCCCGGCGAGCGCGTGAAGCCGCGGCTCAGTCGACCGACACGACCCGGTTGCGCCCGGTCTGCTTGGCCTTGTACAGCCGCGCGTCCGAGCGCTTGATCAGGTCGTCGTAGGTCGCTACCTCCGGGGTCAGCTCGGCCACACCCACCGAGATCGTCACCGGGATGTGCCGCCCCTCGAAGATGAACTTCGAGTCGGCGAGCATGACGCGGATCTTCTCCGCGAACTGCGTCGCGCCCTTGAGCTCGATCTCCGGCAGGATCAACGCGAACTCCTCACCGCCGTAACGCGCCAGGACATCGACCTTGCGCGCCCGCTCGCGGACCACGTCCGAGATCTCGCGCAGCACGAAGTCGCCGGCGCGGTGGCCATAGGTGTCGTTACACTGCTTGAAGTAGTCGATGTCGAACATCACCAGCGCTAACGGCCGATCATAACGACGGGCTCGGCTCAGCTCGCGCTCGAGGGTCTCGAGGAAGTAGCGCTTATTAAAAATCTGGGTCAGCCCGTCGACCGTAGAGAGGCGATAAATCTCCTCGTGATACAGGCTCTCGATGTTGTCGCCGCTCAAGAACTTAAAAATAGCGCGGCCGATCTTGACGAGATCGCCATCCTTTAACCATGCCTCGTGGACCTTGTGGTCGTTCACGTAGGTGCCGTTGGTCGACTCGTTGTCGCGGATCTTGACCCCCGCGTCCTCGACCCGCAGCGTCGCGTGCGTGCGCGACACCGAGTCCTGACTGACGCAGATGTCGTTGAGCGTGCCGCGCCCGATCGTCATCTCGCGACCATCGATGTGGTACTTCCGTCCGAGCTCTGCGCCGTAGATCACGACCAGGCACGCTTCCTTCTTTGGACGGTTCCCCCCGGCTTCGTCGGACTTGTTGATGACTGTGACAATCGTCTCGTCACGCATAGGCACGCGCCCAGCCCCGTGTCAGGGACTCCCTACGCCGGAGGGTATCAGACCCCGGCTGTCCGCGAACGTCAGCGACACCAGTCCAGACCAACTTGGTGCGCGACCTACCCACGATGTAGGCTCGAAGCAGCGCATGCATGCCCCGACGTCACCACCACGCTCCATCGCGCGGCCGCCGAAGCCCACGTGTGCTCCCGCCGGGTTCCTGGCACGCTGACCGGGTGCCTCGCCGCCCCCATGCCTTGTCACCTCCCCTCCCCCTCGGGTGCGGCCGAGATCTCCAGCGCCTACAAGCCCTCCACCGCCGCCCGACGGACCGACAAGCCAGGTTTTTGACCGCCGCGCCGCCGCGGTGCTAGGACGGCCGCTGCATGTCGGCCCCACGCACACGGCTCGGCGGTTTCGGCGCGGTGTTCTTCATCGCGACCCTCGGTGCCATCGCGTTCTACGTCCAGCGACAGACCGTCCCGGACACCCACGACGCGATCCGCACCGCCGTCGGCACCAACCCCGAGACCACCAGCGAGCCCGCCCCCATGGCGGCCCTCCCCTGGCAGGACCGACTCGACCTCGCCGCCCTCAAGGCCGTCCCGATCGGCCCCGCCGCCCCGCCACCCGCCAAGGCCACCGGCAAGTCCAGCGACCCCGACTTCGCCGGCCTGGCCCAGAACCTCGGCGACTCCCGCCTCGTGCAGGAGCTCAGCGACGGCCACCGCATCCTCTACACCCTCGACCCGGTCCTCCAGGACGCGGCCCTGCAGATCTTCCGCAACCGCGAGGTCCCCTACGCCGCCGCCGTCATCCTCGACGTGCAGGACAACTCGGTGCTCGCCATGGCCGGCCACTCGACCATGGACCCCCAGGTCGACCCCCTGGAGATCGTCACCACCGCCTGGGCCCCCGCCGCCTCCACCTTCAAGCTCGTCACCGCCGCCGGCCTGCTCAAGAACAAGTCGGTCAACAACAAGACGAAGGTCTGCTTCAGCGGCGGCCTCCACGGCATCACCGACGAGCTCCTCGCCGACGACGCCGGCCGCGACGAGCGCTGCGACGACCTCGGCGGCGCGATCGCCCACAGCCACAACGTCGTCGTCGCCAAGATGGCCCTCAAGCACATGAGCGCCGACGGCCTCCTCGACATCGCCAAGACCTTCAAGTTCGAGAGCGACATCCCCTTCGAGTTCCCCGTCGAGCGCAGCCCGGCCCTCATCCCCGCCGACGCCAAGGAGCGCGCCCGCGTCGCCGCCGGCTTCTGGCACGTCGACATGAGCCCGCTGCACGGCGCCCTGCTCGCCAGCATCTTCGCCCGCGACGGCATCTACCAGCCGCCGCACGTGCTCGCCCAGGTCCGCGGCCCCGACGGCGTCGACCGCACCCCCGCCCTCCCGCGCAGCGAGCGTGTCCTGGCCAAGGATGTCGCCCAGCAGGTCGGCGAGATGATGGTCCGCACCACCTCCGAGGGCACCGCCCGCGGCAGCTTCCGCGACCGTCAGGGCGTCTACTACATCCCCGACATCGAGGTCGCCGGCAAGACCGGCAGCCTCACCGGCAAGCGCGCCCCCGGCCTCAACTACAACTGGTTCGTCGGCTACGCGCCCGCCGACCGCCCCGAGATCGCGTTCGCCGTCCTGGTCGCCAACGAGCCCAAGTGGCAGATCAAGGCCCACTACGCGGCCCGCCGCCTGGTCCAGATCTACCTCCAGCGCCGCGGCGCCATCGCCGAGCACAGGGACGTCCGCCTCGGCGCCCAGGGCCTGGAGCTGCCCGGCCGCGCCGCCAACGCCCCCAGCGTCGCCAGGGCCAAGCTCTCCGAGCCCGCACAGAAGCAGCCCGAGCCCGCGGCCAAGCCCAGCAAACCAGAGCCCCTCGCCGCCAAACCCGGCAAGCCCGCGCAAGAGTCCGACCTCCCGCCGATCCCCGGCCCGGTCGCCAAGAAGCCCGCGAGCGCCGAGAAGCCCGGCAAGCCCAGCAAGCCCACCGGGGCCTAGGACGACGTGCGTCCTCCCGAGCGCCGCCGATCGACCGCACCAGCCCAGCCCCCCGCGCCCTCCAGACCTGCCCCTTCGGACCTGTCCCCCGGGCCACGTGAATCTGTCCCTTCAGACATCTTCATGAGACCCGGCGCTTCGGACGCGCCGCCCGCGGCACTCCAACCTGTCCATTCAGACATGTCCCTTGCGACCGCAAGGCCTGTCTCCCAGGACATGTCCTTCACGACATCTCGCTCACCGCGCGCGACCCGAGCACGGCCCGCCGCCCTCGCCCTCGCCCTGCTCACCGCGGCCCTGCCGGCCCACGCCGCAGCGCCAGACCCCGCGACCCGGGCCCGCGCCAGCGAGGCCGTCGCCGAGGCCCGCGCGGCCTTCGACCGGGCCGACTACGCCGCCGCGATCACCCACTTCGAGGCCGCGCTGGCCCTCCGGCCCGCCCCCAAGATCCACTACAACCTCGGCGTCTGCCACACCCGCCTCTACCGCGCCGCCGAGGCCCGCGGCGACGCCGATGCCAGCCGCAGCCACGCCGCAGCCGCGATCGACGCCTTCAACACCTACCTGCGCGCCGCCCCCTCGGCCGACGATCGCGACGCCGTCGGCGACATGGTCCGCGCCCTCGGCGGCACCCCCGCGACCGCGCCACAACTGCGCGACCCCCTGAGCGCCACGCCACCCGCGCCCGCGCCCCCAGGCGATGACCCGCTCGATCGCCCGCTCGCGCCGATCCCCATCCCGATCCCCAGCCCCGCCCCTGTCCCTGTCCCTGTCGCGCCGGCCCCCGCCCCGCCGCTCGCACGCGGCTACCTCGGCGTCGAGCTCGGCCTCACCGCCCAGCCGCAACTCCTGACCCGCAGCGACCTCGACGGCGCCTTTCAGGGCCTCCTGGTCCTCCGCGGCGGCGCCCGCCTCGGCGCCCGCAGGCGCATGGATCTCGGCGCCCAGCTGACCTTCGCCACCCCGGCCGAGACCGCGAAGACCAATCTTGCTCTATCCAACCAGAGCATCCTCATCGATCTCGGTCACACCTTCCCGCTCGGTCACACACGCCGCTTCGAGCTCTCCCTCGGCGGCCTCGTCGGCGCCGCCCGCGAGGCCCTGCGCGTACGCGACGGCCAACCCTTGCCCACCTGCGCGATTCAAAGCACAGGCACGCTGGTGGCGGCCCGCGCCGGCGCCGTGCTCGGTGGACGCGTCGGGTTCGCTGTGTTAGTGGGAGCCCGCCGCAACCACGAGCTCGGCATGCACCTGACCCCCGCCTTTCACGGATATGGCCCTGGACCGACTGGATCGACCGGATCCACGTGTCACGGCTACGTCCTGCAAGATGTCCCTCGGGCCAGGTTCGTGCTGACCAGCGCCATCGGTTACGCGATCCGGTTCTGACATGACTCGCACAGCTCCGCGCACCGGCCTCGCCGGCACGCTCACTCATCCTCGCACCGCCAAAGGCCGCCCGTGAGCACGCCCGGCGCCGGACAGTTCTACCGCTGGCTCGACGAGGCCGTGCCCCGGGCCGGCAGTCAGCGCTCGCTCGACAGCCAGGACACCACCCTGAGCCGCCGCGGCCTGCTCATCCGCGCCGACAAGCGCGCGCGTGAACTCGCCGGCCTCAAGATCGGCGCCGGCGACGTCGTCGCCCTGTCGATGGGCAACGTCGCCGAGTTTGTCATCCTCCTCCTCGCGGTCAGCAAGCTCGGCGCCATCGCCATGCCCGTCGACCCCGCCAACGGCGACCGCAGCCTCCTCGGCGTCGCCTCCCGCCTCCCGGTCCGCGCCGTCCTCCGCCGCCCCCGCGGCCTCGAGAACTCCCCGCTCCAATACCCCGACGGCTACAAGCTGCTCGCGCGGCGCAAGCTCAGCGGCTCCCTCCTCGAGATCGACACCCTCGAGCTCCCCGAGGAGCACCGCAACTACAGCTTCCCCGGCGACACCGAATACATCTGCGAGACCGCCGGCGCCGACGGCGTCCTCCACGACGTCCTGCGCAGCGGCGCCCACCTGCGCTGGCTCGGCGAGTCCGCGGCCAAGCTCCTCGACCTCGGGCCCGGCACCCACCTCGCCTGCGCCCAGGCCTTCACCAGCCCGCGCTTCTTCGACCCGGTCGTGCTCGGCTGGCTGGCCTCCGAGGCCCGCCTCGTGATGGCCGACAACCCCACCCTCGAGTCCGTGCTCCCGCCGATCGGCACCTACGAGCGCCTCGTCGTCGTCGACCTCCTCTATTCCTTGCAGACCGCCGCCCGCGCGCTCAAGGCCGCCGGCGCCACCCGCGAGCTGCTCGCCGTCATCCCCCAGGCCACCATCGCCACCAGCCACGGGAAGCTGCTCAAGCAGGTCTTCGGCGAGCACCCGCGCCAGCTCCTCCTGCTCGAGGAGATCGGGATCCTCGGCGTCCGCGTCATGCACCGCGGCGAACGCTTCGAACCCACCCCCGGCATCGAACTGCGCCCCGGCAACCCCCACTACAGCGCCACCCACGAGGGCGGCCACGAGGTCCTGTTCCGCCCGAACATGCCCGTGCTCACCCGCCCCGCGGTCCCGGCCGGCCAGCCCGGCGGCCCCGTGCAGGGCAGCCCCGGCTGGTACCACACCGGCTACCTCGGGCACTTCAGCGGCCGCCTCGACGCCGCCACTCTCGGCGAGGTCCCGGGTCGCATCGACAGCCTCGTCAACCTCGAGGGCCGCCGCGCCTCCCTGCGCACCATCGAGGCCGCGATGCTCGGCCACCGCCGCATCCACGAGGCCACCGCCGAGGTCGAGTACGACGTCGACGGCAACCCCTTTGTCCACCTGCGCTACCGCGCCACGGGTAACACCCCGCTCGACGACCTCGACGAGTTCATGGTCGCCGGCCTCCCCCCGTACATGGTCCCCCGCCAGACCACCCGCCTCGACCCGCCCCCCGGCGGCTGAGCCGAGCTCGCCAACGCGCGCACACCAGTGTTTCCACTCACGAGCACAGGGGATTCCCCTCGGGATATCCTCTCCGCATGCGTGGAATCAATACGATGTTTCGGCTGGCGATGCCGCTTGGTCTCTTGCTTACCGGCTGTGGTGACTCGGGCGCGACCACCGATGCGACCGGCTCCACCAGCGTGACCGCCGGCACCGTCGACCCGACGGGCTCGAGCACCACCTCGACCCCCCCGACCACAAGCGCCACCACCGCCACCGCCACCGCCACGGACTCGGACGGCACGATGAGCGGCAGCTCGGACTCCAACAGCAGCACCGGCACCACCGGCAACACAACGGTCGGCACCACCGGCACCACCGCCGGCCCTGGCACCACCGCCGATACCACCACCGACACCACCGGCACCACCGGCACCACCGGCCTCATCAGCTCGTCCAGCGGCAGCGAGAGCACCGGCAAGCCGATCTGCGAGCCCGGCGACATGATGGGCGGCGGCATGGTCGAGAAGAGCTTCATCTGGATCCCCAGCCAGGACCAGACCGACGTCGCCAAGGTCAACACCCAGACCCTCGTCGAGGTCGCCCGCTACAAGGTCGGCCCCGGCGGCGACAGCCCCTCGCGCACCTCGCTCAGCGGCGACGGCCGCTTTGTCATCGTCAACGGCCGCCAGAGCGGACGCACCGTCATGCTCGCCGCCAACGTCGAGGACTGCAAGGACAAGAACGGCAACGGCATGATCGAGACCTCGCAGGGTCCCAACAACGTGCTCGCCTGGACCACCGACGAGTGTGTCCTGTGGGAGAAGGTCTGGCCGTTCGCGGGCGGCTTCGCGGCCGGCCCGCGCGGCACCACCTGGACCCCCGGCACCTGGGACTACGACCTGTGCATGTACGTCAACCCCAAGGTGTGGATCGGCTACCTCGCCCCCGGCGGCGCCGGCCACTTCGTCCGCGTCGCCGTCGACGGCACCGTCGAGGAGACCATCGTCGTCCCCGGCTGGAACGGCCAGGGCTACTCGCCCTACGGCGGCGCCCTCGACCCCGAGTTCCGCCCCTGGTTCGCCGGCCTGCGCGGTGAGTTCATCCGCATCAACACGGACATGAACCCGATCACGGTCGACCGCTTCACCCCGCCCGGCAACACCCAGGGCTACGGCTTCACGGTCGACCCCGACGGCAACCCCTGGTTCGCCGGCTGCGGCGGCCCGGTCAGCACCTACAACACCGACACGATGCAGTACACCGCGATCGCCGGCACCAACGCCTGCCACCGCGGCATCGCGGCCGACGAGAAGTTCGTCTGGGCCGCCTCCAACGGCCCCTGCGGCCTGGTCCAGATCGACCGCGCCACCAACACCCTGGTCAAGTTCCACAACACCAACCCCTGCTCCACCGCCATCGGCGTCAGCATCGACGCCGAGAAGTTCGTGTGGCTCGTCGACCAGGAGGGCTGGGCCTGGAAGATCGACCCGCTCAACGTCCCCGCGATGAAGCAGGTCAAGGTCCCCGGCAGCCACTACGTCTACTCCGACATGACCGGCGGCCAGCTCAACAGCATCCTCCCGCAGTAGGGCCTCATGCACCGAGGTCCGCGGGCGCACGCGCGTCCGCGGACTTTTCATTGGTTGCCAGCGACCTCACGCGCGCCGCGTCACAAATTCCCGGACCACCTCGAGCGCCGCCTCCGGCACGGCGACCGTGCGCCGCACCGGCGAGGCGACCCCCACGGTGGCGAACTCCAGCGTCAGCTGCCCCGCATCGATCGCCGCCCGCTGCAGGCGCTGGTACCCGCCCGCGAACGGATAAAAGCTCGGCCCGACAAACAGCCCGCGCCGCGCCAGGATCACCTCGCCCTCCGCGCTGGCCCAGCGCGCCACGACCTCTCGCGGATCCGCCAGCACCGCCGCCAGCGCGTCGTCCTGGTACTTCCGGTTCAGCCGCACCAGCCGCACCAGACACACCACCGTCACCGGCGCCGCCACCCCGGCCAGCAGGGCCCCGGTCACGACCTCGCGCCCGACCGCGACCATGACCCCGCCCATGAGCACCGCCGAGAGCCCCAGCACCATCACGATCGCCAGTACGATCATCTGCCCGATCATCGTGCCCCCCGGGACCGAGGGTACCGCGCAGCCGCGGTCGATGGCGCTCAGGTCGGGTCTTCGAGCAGCTCGGCGCGCACCACCGCCGGCGTCCGCTGCGTCTTCGCCACCGTCACCGTGCGCTGCACCGGGAAGCGCCCGGGCTTACGCACCTCGACCCGGTGCACCCCCGGCGCCAGCAAGATCGACCCCGTCTCGGGCACCCGCAGCGCCTTCACCTGGCCCACGTAATTCCCGTCGACGTACACCTCCGCGTCGAGGTCGACGTCCGGCACATCGATCACCAGCGGCGCCGCCGGCTGGTCGCGCCCCGCCCCCCGGGTCGCGCACGCCGTCAACAGCACGCAGCCCAGAACCAACCCGAGTCCAGGGCGCGAGCGTCGATCACGGCAGAGCGGCTTGCAGCGAGATGTGCACGACATGGGCCTTCGCCTCTCCTACCACAATCGTCGCCCCCGGGACCTGGACCCCCGCGAGCCGCTCCTGCAGCTCTTGTGGCGTCAGCCCGCCGTCGATCCGCAGCGTCACCGCGCCGTCGCTGCCGACCCCGGCCACCGTCACGCCGACCACCCCGACCACCGACTCACGCAGCGCCCGCTCGAGCCGCCGCACCCGCGCCGCCGGCCACGGCGCCGCGATCTTCACCCGCAGCGCGCCATCGGCCCCTCCGGACATGCCCTTCGTGACCTGGCCGATGAGCCCGGTCAGCGCGTCCGCGGCGGCCGCCTGCGCGTCCTCGCCGAGCCCCGTCGCCCGCACCGTAGCGACCGCCGGCGCCGCCACGCCCCGCCCCTCGAGGCCGAGCTCGCCGCGCACCGCCGTCACCTTCGGATAGCTCAGGCTCGCCGGCGCGGCGCACTGCAAGCTGGCCGCCAGCACCGGCCCCGCCGACCCCGGCGCCACGTCGCGGATCACACCGATCGCCAACAAGGCCCGCCGCAGCTCCGCCTCTGCGCTCGCCGGACAGCCGCTGTTGTTCACCACGAGCCCCGGCAGCAGCGTCATGCTCGGCGTCGGCGTCGGACTCCCCAGGGCCCCCGCCAACACCTTCCCCAGCCTGGCCGTGTCGATCTCCACCGACACCATCGCCGTCGCCGTCGCGCCGTCGTCGTCCTGCCGCAGCACCCGGTAGGACCGCGTCCACACCGCGGGCGCCGCCAACACCTGCTTGCGGGCCGTGAGATCGCCCGCCCCGAGCTGGTCCACCGCGGCCTCGAGCGCCGCCTTGCGGGCCCGCTCGAGCGCCTGGTCCCTCGCCTTGAGCCCGTCGACCTTGTCCCCGATCGCCGCGTGCCCGGTCCCGGCAAACGGCGCCGCCAGGGCCTCCGCAGCCAAACCCAGGCAAGGGATCCCCAGGCACAGCCCGATCGCCGCAGCCAACCGTCGCATCGCCGCCAGCTTGGCAGGCATCACCGACGCGGCGCAAGGATACGGCGAAACCCGGGTCCACCCGCCCCCGGGCCCGCCCGCCGCCTCCCGCCCCCGCGTCAACGGCCCCAGTGCGCGGTGGCAATCTCGCCCCGCCTGCGATACACCGGCCCCCGACCATGCTGCGGAGCCCCTTCCCCGGTCATCGACGCTACAGCATCACTCACCGTGCCGTGCAGCGCTTGCGCGAGCTCGTGCCCACCGTCGCCGAGGAAGATGACGAGGCCCTGCGCGATCGCCTCGACGCCGCCATCACCAGCGCCGAGGACGGCGGCAAGGCCGTGCGCACCCTCGACGTGATGCTCGCCGAGCCGCAGATCCTCATCCCCCTCGAGAGCTTCGGCGACATCCTCTACGCCATCATCAAGGAGGACACCGTCGTCACCGTCCTGCCACGTGGCCACGGGGAGGAGATCCTCCAGCGCGGTCAGGCCTTGGAGCAGCGGGTCGCCGCCGGCGACCCCCCGCCCCGCACCAGCGAACGTGACGATGCCTGGGAGCAGAGCCGTCGTCGCTGGCGACGCGACGTCCCAAGTCCGGTCGTGGAACGCGTCCGTGGCCCCGGCAGCGAGCGCCCAGACGACGACAGCGAAACCAGCTCGCGCCCTCAGGAGTTGTTCCTCCCAGGCCTCGCGGGCCGCAGCTTCGAGTCTCGCGGCCCGGAGCCCGAAGACAGCGACGACAGCGACCGCAGCACCCGCCCGCGCGCTCGCCTCGGCGGCAATCGCCTGATCGCCCCCAGCGGCGCCGATCGCCCCGCAGCCGCAGCCGCAGCCGCAGCCGCCAACAGCAGGAAACCCAGCGGCCCGGTCGCCGAGGCCATCGCCCGCGGCCTCGCTCTCGGCCGCCGCCGCGCCGCCGCGCAAGCCCTCGGCGAGACGCTGCGCCATAGCCCGCCCGACGCCCCGTTGTTGCCGCTGTGGAACCTGCTCGCCGAGAAGAATGTCCCCGAGGCTCTGACCATCGGAGATCTCGTCGCTGCGGTCCGCGGCCTGCCCTGACGGCCCGCCAAGAACTCGGGGCCTGTCCCCCTTTGGACCACACGCGGCCCGCCCCTGAGGACGCGCGCGACCCTGCGCCTCGCGGACCGCCGCGACCAACATTCGGCCTTCCGTCGCCCCCGGGTGGATGAGATATGCTGAGGCGCCACCTGGCCATGCGGATCGTGCCCCCCCACTTGCCTGTGCCCGAGGCCGGCCCTTCCCAGGGCGGCGCCTCCACGGCGGGCCCGCGAGAGAACACCGCTCCGCCAGCCCCGGCGGAACCGCCGCGCTCGCCCGACGAAGCGCCGCCGCGCCCGAGCCTGACCTCGCACGCCAACCTCGTCGGTCATGTGCTCGCCGATCGTTACCGCCTCCTCAAGCTGATCGGCGAGGGAGGCATGGGCTCGGTCTACCAGGCCGAACACATCACGATCGGCCGCAAACTCGCCATCAAGGTGCTCGCGCCCGAGTACTGCGACAGCCCCGAGGTCGTCGCGCGCTTCCTCCAGGAGGCCCGCACCGCGTCGATGCTGCACCACGAGCACATCGTCGACATCACCGACTTCGGCTACACGAAGCAGGGCCTCGCGTTCCTGACGATGGAGTACCTCGAGGGCGAGGACCTCGCGACCCTGCTCGAACGCGAGGGCCGCCAGCCGTGGGCGCGCCTGCGACGGATGATCCTTCAGGTGTGCCGGGCGCTCCACGCCGCGCACGAGAAGGGCATCGTGCACCGCGACATGAAGCCGGACAACTGCTTTCGCATCCGGCGCGGCGGCAACCACGACTTCATCAAGATCCTCGACTTCGGCATCGCCAAGGTCCTCGCCGACGGTCAGTTCGGCGGCCGCGAGGACAAGCCCAAGATGGCCACCGAGGCCGGCACCTTGCTCGGCACACCCGAGTACATGGCCCCGGAGATCGCCCGCGATCAAAAGGCCGACGCCCGCGTCGACGTCTACTCGCTCGGCATCCTCATGTACGAGATGCTGACCGGGAGCGTGCCCTTCAAGGGCCACACCTTCATGGCCACCGTGGCCATGCAGATGGTCGACGAGCCCGTCCCGCCGAGCGTGCGCTGCCCCGAGGCCTCGATCCCGCCGGAGATCGAGAACGTCATCCTCGTCGCCCTGCGCAAGGACCCCAACGACCGCTACCAGAGCGTGCACGAGCTCGCCGAGGCGCTCATCGACGCCGACCGGGCCCTGCGCATGACCTCCCAGGGCCTGCCCGCCCTCCACTTCGAGTCCGGCGAATACGCCAGCAGCACCAACCCAGGCGTCGTGACCGGGCCGGCCGGCGAGGCCTCGCAGCTGCGCAGCTCGCAGATCCGAGCCTCCGGCGACGACGCCTCGGCGCTCCGCTCCAGCGCCGGCGTCTCGGTCGCCAAGAGCGGCCGCTTCGCGCCCCTGCGTGGTACCGGCAGCACCGGCAACCACAAGGCCCTCCCCGCGCAGCCCCCGGAGGCCGCCGCGGGTGTCGACGCCGACCTCGATGACGGCGCCGCTGCGCCCCGCACCAACCCCTACCGCGCGCTGTCAGTGCTCCTGCTGCTCGTCGTCCTCGGCCTCGGCGGCGCCATCTACTACCTCCTGCAGCGCATCGCCCCGACCCCGGAGACCGCCCCCGTCGGCGAGCTCGCCCCGCCGGGGGACACCGCAGGCGCGCAGGTCCCGATCCCCACGATCCCCATCGACCCCAAAACGCAGGTCACCCCGCCCCCGCCAAACCCCACCGGCGAGCCCGCAGAGACCACCACGGCCGCCGAGAAGACCGAGCGCCCCAAGAAGGCCGCGCCGCCGACCGACGCCAGCGACGCCGAGAAGCAGGCCTACATCAACAGCCTGCTCGCCGACGTGTCGCGCTGCGCCAACAACAGCAAGCTCCCGCGCCAGCTGGTCAGCTTCCTGCTCGAGATCGACGAGGGCAGCGGCAAGGTCAAGGCCAACCTCGAGTCGCCCCAGGGCAACGCCGAGTTCGCCAGCTGCGCCGAGAAGGCGATCGCCCGCAAGCGTTTTAAAAAGGGTCGCAAGTACATGACCTTCCACGCCAACCTCAAGCTGTGAGCGCGCCTGTCCTTCGGGACAGCCTCGAGCGAGCGGCGCGCGATGTCCAAGCC
>JBGAUO010000092.1:0-18876 GCA_044228605.1 Nannocystis sp.
CCTGATCCCCCGCGCCGAGCTCGAGGGCGACATGGGCGACCAACACCTCGGCCTGCAGGCCCGCCTGATGAGCCAGGCGATGCGCAAGGTCTCCGGCATCGCGCATCAAACCAACACCCTCGTGGTCTTCATCAACCAGCTGCGCCACAAGATCGGCGTCACCTTCGGCTCCCCCGAGACGACCACCGGCGGCAACGCCCTCAAGTACTTCGCCAGCGTCCGCCTCGACATCCGCAGGATCGCCACCGTGAAGGACGGCGAGGACGCCGTCGCCACCCGCGCCCGCGTCAAGGTCGTCAAGAACAAGTGCGCCCCGCCCTTCACCGAGGCCCAGTTCGAGATCGCCTTCGGCACCGGCATCAATCGCAACGCCGAGATCCTCGACTGGGCCCTCGAGCGCAACGTCATCGTCAAGGCCGGCTCCTGGTTCTCCCTCGGCGACCAGCGCATCGGCCAGGGCCGCGCCAACGCCCTCGAGTGGCTCGGCCAGCACGCCCCCGAACGCGACGCCCTGCTCGCCCGCGCCATGACCGACCTCAGCGTCACCGGCATCAGCGCGGACGAGGCCCTCGCCGCGTAAACCACAGCGCCACGGGCCACCCGGGCTACAGCAGCACGGCCGCGCGGTGAAACGCCGGCCGCAGCCACGGGCCGCCAGCGCCCGGGCTACAGCAGCACGGCCGCGCGGTGAAACGCCGGCCGCAGCTGCACGATCGCCGGATTGTCGCGGGTCGGATGCACGCGGTTGCTAAGCAGCACCACGATCAACGGCCCGCGCCCGTCCGGCGGGTGCGGATCGATCCACAAGCTCGTCCCCGTGTAACCGAGGTGCCCCGCCGCCTCCTGCGACAACACCACCCCCGTGCTCCCGCTGCCGTCCGGGTTTGGGCTGTCCCACCCGAACCGCCGCGTCGAGCCCGGCACCTCCGAGCGGTGCTCAAAGAAGCTCGCCCGCCAGCGCTCGTTCAGCCCCGGCAGCCCGCCCAGGAGCCACGCCCGCCCGACCTCCAACACCGCCTCCGCGTCGCCGAACAAACCCGCATGCCCGGCCACCCCGTTCATCACAAACGCGTTGTCGTCGTGCACCTCGTAGTGGGCCGCACGCGCCGGCGCACGGCAGGCAAACCAGCTCGGCACCCCGTCCGGATGCAGCCCGGGGTCGTAGACCTCCGTCGGCACCACCAGCCCCTGCTCGGCCGTCGATGCCCCGCGCGCGCCCTGCAGGCGATGAAAGCCGAGCCGCGGCACCACCCCGCCGTCGAGCCCCAGCGGCCACGCCACCCGATCGGCAAACACCCGGTCGAGCGGCGCATCGAACAAGCGCTCGAGCCACGCGCCGAGGATCATAAACCCGAGGTCGCTGTAGATCGCCCGCGTCCCGACCGGATACGCCGGCGGCGTTGTACACACCAAAGAGAGCACGCGCTCCCCCGGCCCGCGCCGCCCGAGCTCGGCGAAGTACTCGCGGTGCGCACACAACCCGCCGCTGTGGGTCAGCAGATGCCCGAGCGTCGCCCCCGGGCAGGCCGCCGACCACGGCGCTGGCACAACATCCTCGAGCCCCACACGCCGCTCCGACACAGCGATCGCCGCCAGCGTCGTCGTGCACAGCACCTTGCTCAGCGACGCCAGGTCGTACACCGACGAGCGCGTCACTCCCCGGAAGCGCTCCGGCCCGTCGACGTGGGTCGCAAAGTGCCCGTGCGCCTCGTGGTAGAGCAGCGCCCCGTCGCGCCACACCAGCGCAACGCAGCCCGGAAAGCTGCCCGCGGCCACCGCCGCCTCGAGCAACACAAAGAGGCCCTGCTGGGGGTCGCGCGAGGTCACGCGGGCGAGCTTGCCCGAGCGCCACGAAGCTTGCTATGCCCCGCCGCCATGCTCGAGGTCACCTCCCTGGAATCGGCACGCCGACGCCTGATCGTCGCCCTCGACGTCCCCGACACCACCACGGCCCTCGCCGCGGCCCATCGCCTCGCGGGTCACGTCGGCATGCTCAAGGTGGGCCTCGAGCTGTTTGTCGCCGAGGGCCCCGAGGTCATCCGCCAGCTGCGTCGCGCCCTCCCGGAGCTCGAGATCTTCCTCGACCTCAAGCTGCACGACATCCCCAACACCATGGTCGGCGCCATCCGCAGCGCCCGCGCCCTCGGGGCCCGCTTCATCACGGTGCACGCCGGCTCCGGCGTCGCCCACCTGCGCGCCTGCGTCGACGCGGCCGGCCCCGACCTCGGCGTGCTCGCCGTCACCGTGCTCACCAGCCAGGACGCCACCGCCTGCGCCGAGGCCGGCCACACCCGCAGCCCCGCCGAGATCGTCGCCCTGCGCGCCGCGGCGGCCCGCGCGGCCGGCTGCGCCGGCCTGGTCTGCAGCGGCCAGGAGCTCGCGCGTGTGCGAGAGGCCGCCCCCGGACTGGCGTACATCGTCCCCGGCATCCGCCCGGCAGGTGGCGAGCTCGGCGACCAAAAGCGCGTCATGACCCCCCGCGAGGCGATCGCAGCGGGCTCCTCCTATCTCGTCGTCGGCCGTCCGATCCTCGCCGCCCCCGACCCCGCCGCCGCCGCGGACGCGATCACGGCCGAGATCGCCGGCTAAACCAGCGAGACCATCACCTGTCCTCCGGGACAGCCCGTCCGCAGCGCGGACAGCTCAGCCGATCACCGGCAGCGGATCGGCCACCAGCAGCGGGCAGCCCGTGCGCGCACGGACCTCGTCGACCGTGACATCGCCCGCGATCTCCGCCAGCAGCAGCCCCTCGGGCGTGACACGAAAGTACCCGAGGTCGGTGGCGATCTCGTGGACCACCCCCTTGCCGGTCAGCGGCAGGCTGCAGCTGCGCACCACCTTGAACTCGCCGTCCTTGTTGTTGTGCTCCATGCACACGATGACACGCCGCGCGCCGGCGACGAGGTCCATCGCCCCGCCCATGCCCTTGACCTTCTTGCCGGGGATCATCCAGTTGGCGAGGTCGCCGTGCTCGCTGACCTCCATCGCCCCGAGGATGCACAGATCGATGTGGCCGCCGCGGATCATGGCGAAGCTCTCGTGGCTGCCGAAGAACGAGGCCCCGGGCACGTAGGTCACCGTCTGCTTGCCGGCGTTGATGAGGTCGGGATCGACCGCGTCCTCGTCCGGAAAGGGCCCGAGGCCGAGCATGCCGTTCTCGCTCTGCAGCACCACGTCCACGCCCGGCGGAATGTAGTTGGCGACCAGCGTCGGCATGCCGATGCCGAGGTTGACGTAGTAGCCGTCGCGCAGCTCCTTGGCGACGCGCTGGACGATCTGCTCGCGAGACAGGGGCATGGTGACGGCGAGTCTACCCGGCGCTGCCGCCTCACCGTCCGGAAAAATCGAGGAGCAGCGGCGCCGGCTCGCCGCGCCCGAGCAGCCCACCGTCCGCACCGACCTCCGCGTCCATGAGGCGCCCGGCCGCCGCCGTGTCGACCGCGAGCACCGGACCGTCGGGCGGCTCACGCGGGGCCTCGGCTCGCGCGACCCGCCCGCCCGCGATCTCCACCCACGCCCGCCCGCCGTCGCGGCCCAGCGCCAGCGGCCGCCGCAACATGGCCTCGAGGACAGGCAGTTGCTCCGCGGCATGTCGGAGCAGCTCGCCGCGCAGCGCCTCCGCCTGGCCCAGCGCCGCCGCGCAGTCGAAGCGACACGCCGCGAAGCTGACCAGGCGCGCGTGCTGGCGCAGCAGCAGACAGTTGAGGCGCCAGTCCGGCCGCGCCGTCCAGGCCATGCGCGCGTGCACGTGGTCCGGGTGAGGCCTCGTCGCCGCGTGGCGCGGGTCACCGGCGCGGACCATCTCCGCGAACGCGGCGACGCAGCAGGCCGGATAACCGAGACGGAGCCCGAGCTCGCGCGTATAAAACGCCTTGTCGCGCGGCGTGACCTGCGGGTCGAGCAGCGGCTTCTCGGCGGCGCGCAGGCCCGCGGCCGCCTGCGCGGTCGCAGCGACGTAGATCAGCGCCTGGCCTCGCCGCGCATTGCCCACCGGCCCGTTCGCCACAGCGACCGCGCAGCCAAAGCCGCGATAGCGGGCCACGATCGCCGCGCCCTCCCCGGGCTCGGCCGTGATGCGCAGCCCCGGCTTGAGGCCGGCGCGCAGGGCCAGCCACTCGCTGTCGACGCGGATCACCTGTCCTTTCGGTCAGGAGGCCGCACGCGCCGCGGAGGTCGTGCGAAACTCGATCGGCTTGACGTAGTGCTCGCCCTGCAAGATGCGCTGGACGTAGATCCCCGGCGTGTGGATCTGGTCGGGGTCGAGCTGACCGGCGGGCACCAGCTCCTCGACCTCGGCGATCGTGAGCCGGGCCGCGGTCGCCATCGCCTGATTAAAATTGTTCGCGGTGCGGCGGTACACCAGGTTGCCGTGGGTGTCGCCCTTCCACGCCTTGACGATCGCCACGTCGGCGCGCAGCGGCAGCTCGAGCACGTACCAGCGCCCGTCGATCTCCCGCACCTCCTTGCCCTCCGCGATCGGCGTGCCGAAGCCCGTCGGCGTGTAGAAGCCGCCGATGCCGGCCCCGCCGGCCCGGATGCGCTCGGCCAGGGTGCCCTGCGGGACCAGCGTCACCTTCAGCTGCCCCGACAGGTACAGCCGCTCGAAGGTCTTGTTCTCGCCGACGTACGACGAGGTCATGCTGCGCACCTGGCCGTTGGCCAGCAGCAGGCCGAGCCCGGCCCCGTCGACGCCGCAGTTGTTGGAGATGATGTCGAGCTCGCGCAGGTTCTTGCGCAAGATCGCCGCGATCAGCTGCTCCGGGTTGCCGCACAGGCCGAAGCCGCCGCTCATCAGGGTGATGCCGTCCTGGAGGTCGGCGACGGCCGCGTCGGCGCTGGCGTAGGTCTTGTCCATGCGCGGCAGTGTCGCCCGCACGCCCGGGCCCTGGCAAGGCTTCCGCCCTCACTCGAAGCCGGCGAGCTTCTCGGGCAACCCGGCGATCGCCGCCGGCTTCGCCATCTCCTTGCCCCGCGACTGCAGCAGCGCGGCCGCGCCGAACTCTGGTAGACCACGGCCATGGATTCGCGCAAACACCTGCAATTTAGCCTCCGATTATCATTCCTCAGCATCCTCTCGCTCGCGGCCTGCGGCGACTCCGGCAGCGCCGAGACCAGCGCCGGCCCGACCACCGCGGCGACCGAAACAAGCACTTCGACCGGCACCACCACCAACCCGAGCACCGGCCCGACCACCAGCCCGACGAGCGGCAGCGCGGGCCAGACCGACAGCGGCACCACCACCGGCACCAGCGCGACAGGCAGCACGAGCGCCAGCACTGGCACCACCGAGACCGGCACCAGCAGCACCGGCAGCACCGGCGGCACCACCACGGGTGGCGAGGAGTTCATCCCCTGCGAGACCGAGAAGGACTGCGTGCTGGTCGACAGCTGCTGCGAGTGCGAGCCCGTGAACATCAACGAGGCCCCGCACGCCTGCGACGTCATCGAGTGCCTCACCGACGTCTGCAGCGTCTACGGCCTCGTGGGCGCCGCCGTCGAGTGTCGCTTCGGCCGCTGCACCTTCGCCAAGGTCCCGTGCAACCCGCTCGGCATCACCTGCAAGTCGCTGCCGCCCGTGTGCCCTGTGGACCAGGTCCCGGGTGTGCTCGAGGACGACAACGGCAAGTGCTGGAGCGGGTTTTGTGTGCCCGCCGAGGCGTGTGACTGGGTCCCGGACTGCGCGGCCTGTGCCGACGAGGAGCTGGTCTGCGTCGGCAAGCTGCAGAAGGGCGCCTACCACCTCTGCGAGCCCCGCCCCGCCAGCTGCGAGGGCAGCGGCGACATCGACTGCGGCTGCGGCAAGCAGATCTGCGAGGGCTCGCCGCCGCACACCGTGTGCCACGACGAGGACCCCGACATCGCCTGCGAGTGCCCGTTCTGCTGAGCGACGGCGTGTCGCGAGACGCCCGGCCCCGCGAGCGGAGCCGGGCGTTCACCGCGGGGCCCGTTCAGGGCATCGCCACGATCTGCACCGATTCGGGGTTGGCCGACGCGATCTCGGCCGAGGCCGCGATGTTCTGCTCGCCCATCAGGTCGAGCACGCCGTCGAAGCGCTGGACCAGCGAGTTGGCCTTCTCCGCGACGTAGAGGTTGGCGCCGTCGAAGGCGATGTCGACCGGGTTGCCGAGCTTGGTCATCGCCCCGCGGATCGCGGAGAGCACGGGGACATTCCCGTCGGCCGCGTCCGCGCCCGCGATCACATAGATGGCGCCGTCGCTGTTGGACGGCACCAGGCCCACGTCCGAGACGATCACCGCGTTGCTGCCGGCGTCGTAGTGGATGCCGTGCAGGTTGACGCCGATCGGGGCGTTCATCGCGTCGGTCGGGGTGATCGTGCGGTTCGGGCCGCCGACGCCGAGGTTGACGAGGGCGGCGTCGAACACGCGGACCTTGCCGTCGACGCTGGCGACATAGAGGCGGTCGTTGGCATCGTCGTAGTCGACGTCCCACGCTGCCACGCCGCCGATCTCCGCGAACACGGCCAGCGGGGGCGTGTCGCCCAGGAGCGAGGAGTCGAAGACCTTGATGTTGGCGGCGGCGAAGTCGACGACAAACAGGCGGTCCTGCGCGTCGGCGAGGTGCAGCGCCTTGGGTCCGACGATCGTGGTGGTCTTGCCCCACAGCCGGCTGGCGACCGGGCTGACGCTGCCGTCGGCGGCGACGGCGGTGAGGGCGTCGATGGAGAACGCGCCGCCGCCCCCGGAGGCGAGCGGGCCGTCGAAGCTGACCTCACCGTCGCCCGAGGGCGCGATGACCAGGCTCTGGATCGAGTTGACGGTGCCGAGCTTGTCGAAGGTCGCAAGCAGGCTGAGCTCGCCGCCCAGCGGGGCCGCGATCGCCAGGGCCGCGTCGGTGTCGACGCCGGTCGGGTTGCTGCTGACGATCAGGTTGCTCGCCGCGACGACCGCCACCGACTCCGGCTTGCTGACGACCAGGGTCTTGCTCAGCTCGAACATGCCCGTCATCAGGTTGCGGGTGTACGCGATGACCGCGTCGTTGGCCTTCTCCGCGACGTAGAGGTTGGTGGTCAGGCCCGGGCGCAGCTCGATGTCCACCGGATTGCCGAGCTGGCCGCCCTGGATGCGCTGCTTGACCTGCTTGAGGCCGACGGCGGTGTTGGCCGTGTCGATGACAAAGAGCTGGCCGTCGGTCGCGTTCATCACGTCGCCGACGTCGCTGAGGTACAGGGTGTTGCTGTCGACGGTGATGCCGTGCAGGTTGATGCTCGCCTTGATGCCGCCGTCGGCCACGATGATCGTGCGGTCCGGGCCGGCCTGCCCCATCGCGTCCTTGAAGTCCTCGTAGACCTGGACCTCGCCGTTGGTGCCAGCGGCGTACAGGGTGTCGGCGTTGGCGACGTAGTGGACGTCCCACACCGCGGCCGAGCTGCCGAGATCGGTGATGACAAAGAGCGGGGCGACGTCGCCCTGGTCGTCGACATCGAAGACCTTGAAGTCGGCCGCGCCGGTGTCGGCGACGATGAAGGTGCCGCTCGGGCCGGCCGCCTCGACGCCCTTGGGGGCGATCAGGCCCGTGGTCGGCCCAGTGATCACGCGGTCGCCCATCCCGAGCGTGCCGTTCATCGGGTTGATCGCCAGGTTGTCGCGGTAGATGACGCCGCCGACCATGCCGGGCGCGTCGTAGCTGATGAACGCGTCGCCGCCGCTGGTGACGCCGATGCTCTGGATGCTGACGATCTCGCCGGTGACCGTGAGGGTGACCTCGGGGGCCGAGAGGTCGAAGGGATAGCGGACCAGCGCGTCGGTCGCCAGGCCCGCCGGGTTCTGCGTCGCCCACACGCCGGGCAGCTTCTCGACCACGCCGGTGTCGGTGTCACCGGTGGTGCTGCTGCCGCTCGTGCTCCCGCTCGTGCTCCCGCTCGTGCTCCCGCTCGTGTCGGTGTCCGTGGTTGTGGTGGTGGTCGAGGTGACCGGCCCGGTGGTGTCCGTGGTGTCCGTGGTGGTCGATGTCGTCGGGTCGGTCGTCGGCCCGACGGTGGTCGGGTCGACCGTGGTGGTCGGCGGGTCCCCGGTGGTCGGATCGGTGGTCGGGTCGGTGGTCGGCGGCTTGGTCGGGTCGCTCGTCTCCGTGGTGCCGCTGCTGGTGCTGCCGTCGGTCGTGCCCTGGATGTCGTCGCCACACGCGGCGAGGGTCAAGGCGAGGGCGGGAAGGAGGAGGGTGTAAGTCATGGGCTTTTTGAACTGCATGGTCATCGCTTGTCCGGAGCGCCGGTACGCCAGGTGTGTCTCCGCGGGATCGCGGTACCTGGGTGGTAAGAATCACGGCCATCCAGGTCCGTGATCGAGGTGTCAGGGCGAAAGGAGGGAGCTAGGCGCGTACGAGGCGGTCCGTGGTCCCTGACTCGAGAGACAGGTGCGTCATTCCTGACGGGCGGACGAGGCCCGCAACACGCGGGCCTCGGGCCAGGTCACCAGGATTCCGACCTACGGTAGTCCGATGCCGCGGCGGATGTCGAGAGCGCGGTCCCCGGCAGCGCAGCCCGAAGCGCGGCTGCGACCTCGTTTCAGGGCGAGGACGCGCCCCGATGGAGCGACACGCACCGCTCGCTCGACGCGCGAGGTGCCGCCGCCGCAAACATGGCGCGCCGAGAGCCACGACCACGACGCTCGCGCCGAGACGTCACGCCGGCTCGCGCGCAGCTGCGTCGGCGAAGACCGGGGCGCTCATGCCCGCTGCAGTTTCGCGGTGAGGGCCGGCGGAGCAACGTTCTGCCGGCGCCGCTTCGCCGCGCCTCCAGCTGGCGTGCTCCAGCGCGGCAGATTGACGGCCGCGGCCCGTCTGCGTAGCGTGGGGCCCATGATGAATCGCTTAACTTGGGCGCTGCTTTCGGGGCTAGCGCTGGCGGGGTGTCCGAGCAACGACGCGATCGATACCGACTCCACCGAGACGAGCGCGGGCGAGACCGGCGAGCCGCTGACCGAGGTCCCCCTCGACGACTTCTACGCGCTGGCCGAGGAGGCCTTCTGTGAGTGGCAGGTGGCCTGCCACGAGTACGGGGTCGAGGAGCGCTGCGCCGCGGTCAACCACATCGAGGTGCGCCTGTCGATGCAGCGCATCTCCGGGGTCGGCAACGCGGAGTCGGTGCCGATCGACTACATGCGGGAGGCGGTCGAGGTCGGGCGCATCGGCTACGACAAGAAGAAGGCCGCCGAATGCATCGCGTACGTACGCGCCCGCAGCTGCGAGCACCCGCAGCTGCACCAGGCCAGCGAGGCGGAGCTCGCAGGACAAGCCGCCTGCGCCGAGGTCTTCGTCGGCCGCATGGGTCGCAACGGCCCCTGCCTGTCGGCCAGCGAGTGCGCCGAGACGTCGATCTGCGGCTTCGATCCCAGCTGCATGGACGCCTGCTGCGTGGGCGCCTGCCGCGTGCTCGCGTCGCCGGTCAAGGTCGGCGAGGCGTGCCCCTCCGGCGGCTGTGAAGAGGGGAGCTACTGCGACTTCGACCCGAACACCGGCCTGCCGACGACCTGCAAGCAGGCCCCTGGCCTCGGAAAGCCCTGCGCGCAGAGCGGCGTGTGCTCGGGCGGTGCGGTGTGCGACTACACCGATGGGGTCGAGCCGACCTGCGTCGCCCCCAAGGCGCCCGGCAAGCCCTGCTACGACAACCACGAGTGCGAGCAGCCAGGCGTGTGCCGCTACGACAACAACACCTTCGAGTCGGAGTGCTTCCGGCCCTCCGACGAGGGCGGCCCTTGCAGGTTCGACGACGGCGGCCTCCAGTGCATGCGCTTCGACAACGTGTGCACACCGGGCAACACCTGCGAGCTGCGGCCAGGCAAGGGCGACTCGTGCCAACAGTCGCAGTGCGCGGGCGACTTCTTCTGCTCGGAGACCCAGGGCTACCGCTGCACGCCGGTGGCGGACGCGGGCGAGGGCTGCGGCTACCTGCCGACGGCCTTCGAGTTCATCCCGTGCTCGGGCGACAACTACTGCAACGCCGAATTCGACAGCGGCGTCTGCATCGAGCCGGTGGGCACCGCGAGCTGCCCGGTGCCGGCTGACGCAGCGCCTGCGGGTTGAGATAGACTGGAACGACATGACAACACGCGAGCCGACCTCCCTGTGGACCTCCCTCACGTCGCGCAGCGGACTCGCGACCCTCACCGGGCTCCTGGCCTGCACGCCGAGCATCGAGGACTATCCGCGCGAGCTCGAAGAGGCGTTCTGCACCTGGCAGCACGAGTGCCACGCCTACGAGCGAGTGCGCGACTGCGTCGACGCGCGGGCGATCGACCGTGATCCGCAGTACGACTACCTCGTGCGCGCGGCCGCGGCGGGATCCGTCGCCTACGATCGCGACGCGGCGGCCGAGTGCCTCGACGCGATCCGCGAGCGCAGCTGCGAGAACAACTCGCCCGAACCGGAGGTCTGCGACCGCGTCTTCGTCGGCAAGGTCGGGCGCAACGCCCCCTGCCTCAGCACGGCCGAATGCGCCGGCAATGCGGTCTGCGGCTTCGACCCGACCTGCACCGACCAGTGCTGCGTCGGCGCCTGTCGGGTGTTCGCAGACCCTGTGGAGATCGGCGAGCCGTGCAGCTTCTCCGGGGTCGGCTGCGTGCCCGAGGCCTACTGCGCCACCGACCCGATGACCTTCCTGCCCACCGTCTGCACCGCGCTCGTCAAGGCGGGCGGCGACTGCTCGCTCGGCCAGGCCTGCGTCGCTGAGGCCAACTGCGACGGCTCCGTGTGCCGCAAGGTCAAGGAGCTCGCGGTCGGCGAGCGCTGCGACGTGGCCAACACCCGCTGCGCAGAGCCGTCGTTCTGCAACTACAACAGCGACACGCCCCGCTGCAAGATCGAGCCGACGCTCGGTGAACCCTGCGAACCCGGGGACAACTGCAACCGCGTCGACACCTACTGCGACGACGCCTCGGGCCTGTGCACCCTGCTGCCCGCGCCAGGCCAGGGCTGCGCCGACGACTACCGCTGCCTGCCCTACGCGACCTGCCAGGGCGGCGAATTCGACGGAACCGGCAACGTGAGCTCGTGCGTGTACCTGCCCGCCGAGGGCGACGCCTGCATGGAATTTGGCGCCTGCCTCGGCGACCTCACGTGCATCGACGGCCGCTGCACCCTGCCTGAACTCGAGACCGCGCCAGTGTGCAAGGTGCCCGGGCCGTGATGCCCGCGTGCCCGCGATCGCCGGTGCTCAGAAGAAGCGATACGTCAGATTCACAGCGGTGATCGTGTCGAGGCGCCGAACGCCGGGGAGCGGCGCGTTGTCGTAGCGCAGGGTGAAGGTCGTGGCGAAGGAGAGGTTCTTCTTCAGGACCACGCTCAGGGCCGCGTCCCAGTTGACCCACAACTTGGTGCGAGCCACCACCGCGTCGCCGGGCTTGGGCGGGTCCACGTCCGTGCTCTTGAGCGGCGAGAGGGCCTGGATGTACTCGAGGCCGGTGGTGAAGGCGACGACGTCAGAGAGCTGGTTGACGTACCCGGCGAACAGGCGCATCGAGTGGACCGCGAGCGTGCGGTCGACGATCAGCGCCGAATTTGCGAGCGGCACGTTCTGCACCGCGAGCGCGTAGCAGCTGACGGTCTGGTCGCCGCGCGAACAGTCCTGACGATAGTCGTACACGCGACGCACGTCGTACTGGAAGTCGTAGCCGACCTCGCCCCACAGGCGGTGCTTGGCCTCCTGCAGCACATAGAAGGCGAAACCCGGGTCGATGCGCAAGCGGGCGCCGATGCCGAGAAACGGGTCGTAGCGCAGGGTCGCCTGCGTAAAGAAGGAGATCCGCGGGTGGAAGAAGTAGTCGTAGCGCACCCGCCCCTGAAGATTGGTCGCGTTGGAGCGCGACACGCTCGTGCCTTCGGCGTCGAGCACCGAGGCGCGGCCGTAGTTGCCGGCCATGCCCGCGGAGAACTCGTGCGCCTTGCGGCGGATGCGGAAGCGACCGCCGGCAGTCATCGCCAGCGAGCGCGCGTTGCCCGAGTTGAACAATCCACCCGCGCTGAGCTCGAGCTCGGTGGCGTGGGTCACATCGGCGGCGGGCACGATCGCGGTGGCGACCTTTCCGTCGTCGAGGCTGGTCGCGCCCGCGCTCGCCGCCGCTTGCCCACCGACCGTGCCCTTGGGCGCCTCGACCTTGGGTCCCTCCGCCGCGGCCGGAGCCGCGGGCGCAGGCGCAGGGTCCTGCGCGAGCGCCGGGGTCACCCCGACGCACAGGCTCGCCAGGGAAAACGGGAGAAGCTTCGTGCGATCGAACATGGCGGCCGTTTTGCCACCGATCGGCCGGCCCGCCAAGGGACCGTCGAAGCGTCAGGGTCCGCCGCGCCAAGATTTCGTGGCGGACCCTCCTGTCAGCGGCGGCGGGCCGCCTCGGCCCGGGCCCGGATCGCGGCGATCGCCGCCCCGTAGTCGCTACCGTACCGCTCGCTGCGCAGCACGCCGCTGCCGCTGACGAAGGCGTCGGCGCCGTCACCCGCGGCCTCGTGGACGTTGTCCACCGTGATCCCACCATCGACCTCAAGGCGGGTGCCGAGCCCCTGGGCGTCGATCTGGGCCCGCAGCTCCTGGATCTTCGGGCGCACCTGAGAGATGAAGCGCTGCCCGCCAAAGCCCGGGTTCACGCTCATCACCAGGACCACGTCGCACAGCTCGAGCACGTGGGCGATGGCGCTGACCGGTGTGTGCGGGTTGAGGCTCACGCCGGCCAACACACGGCCACCGGCGTGGTGCGTCAGGCCGCGGATCTGCTGCAGGTTGCGGTGCAAGTGGCGGCAGGCCTCGACGTGCACGGTGATGATGTCGGCGCCGGCGCGCGCGAACTCGGCGACGTAGCGCTCGGGCTCCTCGATCATCAAGTGGCAGTCGAGCGGCAGGCGGGTCCGCGGGCGCAAGGCCTCGACCACGAGCGGGCCGATCGTCAGGTTCGGCACGAAGCGGCCGTCCATCACGTCGACATGCAACCAGTCGGCCGCACCTGCCGCGAGCGCCGCGACCTCCTCGCCGAGCCGAGCGAAGTCGGCGCTCAGCAGCGACGGGGCGATGACAACAGGCGGCTTGGTGCTCATGGGCTGTGCGAGGTATCGAGGTTGTTCAGGGTCGCCAGGTACGCGCCCAGGCGTCGCTCACCGTCACCGTGGAAGCTCGTGAACTCGACGCCCATGCCGATGCCGAGCAGACAATGCCGCACTCGCGCGTTCGCCTTCACTTCCCCGTGCGGGGCCGGCAGGTGCAGGCGCAGCTCGAGGACGGCCGCCGCTGGCGCTGGCGTGGCAGCGCCGACAAACAGACCCCCGAGGCTGAGGTCGCGGCTCATGACCGCGACCTGCTCTTCATGATCGAGGTAGCGGACCACGATGGCGATGGGCACCCTCTCATGCTTGCGGCGGTTGTCGGACTCCACGTTGGCTGCCCCTTCTCGGTCAGGTCGCGTTCACGAGCAAGATCTTGCCGTCACGGCCCTCGCGAGCGGCATGCTGCAGGGCCTCGCGCACCTGCGAGAGCGGGTAACGAGCGGCGATCTTCACCGCGAGGCTGCCATCCGCCAGCAACCCGGCGAGTCGCCCATAGACCCGCGCGATCTCCCCAGGAGGATGACGGCCAAACCAGTGCACCAGCCAAAAACCCGCCAGACGGACGCCGCGAAACACCACTTCCCAGCCCGCGAGCTGCGGGTTTTGCCCCGACATGAGGCCGTAGTTGACGACCGTGCCGTGGTCGTCGAGCGCCGCGCCGATACGGGCCGTCGCCTCGCCGCCGATCGCGTCGATGCCGAGCGCCAGCTTGCCGCCGGCCACCGCCTCACGGACCCGCTTGGCGAGGTCGGGGCCGTCGACCAGGACCACGTCCGCCCCGAGCGCCAGGAGCGGCGCGACCGCGGCCTCGCGCCGGACCACGCACACAGTCTTGACGCCGAGGCCGCGCGCGAGGACCACCACGCTGGTGCCGACCCCCGAGTTGCCGACGTTCTGGATCACCCAGTCCCCAGCCTTGAGCTCGACATAGTCGTGCAGCAGACCCCACGCGGTCGGCGGATTGACGGTGAGCATCGCCAGCTGCTCGCTCGGCGCGTCGGCGGGCAGCGGGAACATCCCACCCGCCCGCACCACCAGACGCTCGGCCCAGTTGCCGGCCGGCAGGAGCACGCGATCCCCGACCTGCAGGTGACTGACGCCGGCGCCGAGCGCCGTGACACGACCGACCCCCTCGAGCCCACCGATGGCCGGCAAGGCCGGACGATGCCCATAGTTTCCCGCCAGCAGCAGCATGTCGGCCGGGTTGATCGGGCTGCACAGCATATCGACCGCGACCTCACCAGCCTTCGGAGCGCCCGGCTCTGGCGCATCGACGACACTCACGACCTCGTGGGGGACTCCGAACTGAGCGAACTGGACGGCTTTCATGCGGGGCGCGATCTTGCCACAACCGCCGCGGCAATGTCTTGGCCATGTGGGCCGCCAGAGCCTTTTTTAGGCCCCGGACGCCCCGGCGAAGCGCAGCGCATACGCGGCGATCCCGAAGGCCACGCTGACGTTGAGGGAGCCCTTGAGGCCGAGCATCGGCAGCCGCAGCACACGCTCGCAGCACGCGAGGATCTTCGGGTCGACCCCGGAGACCTCGTGGCCGAGCACCAGCACGATCGGTGGGCCTGTCCTTTCGGCCAGGGCGACCGCAAAAAAATCCTGCGCGTCCGGGCCCCCCTCGAGCGCCCACAGGCGATGACCCGCGTCCCGCAACCACATCGCCGCCGCCGCGCCGTCACGATGGAGCGTCCACGGAACCGTCGCCTCCGCACCCAGCGCAGTCTTTACCAGCTTCGGGTGCGCCGGCGTGGGCGTGAACCCGGCCAGGTGCATGTGGGTCACGCCCGCCCCATCGGCCGTGCGGAACATCGAGCCGACGTTGGGCAAGCTGCGCACGTTGTCGAGCAGCGCCGCCACCGCAGGCCCGGCCACACGGGCCGCAGCGGCCGTCGCCGGCACCCGGGCGTCCAGCGAGTCGTAGCGCACATCGATCTCCGTCACGCCGCCGCAGTGTGGACAGTGCTCGCCGAGCGGCGAGTCAGCGGCCACCGGGAAGCGAAGCCGACAGTCTGCGCGGACGCACTGGCGAGTGACGAAGCTGGACACGGCGCGACGACTAACACTTCCTGGTATCTTCGGGGGATGGGTTATCGCGACGACCGCGACGCCATGGCCATGCAGATCGCCGAGCTCGAGCGGGACAACACCCGCTTGCGCGAGGCCCTCGGCCACGCCGAGGACCGCGCCCGCGACGTCCAGGACGAGCGCCACGAACAGCGCCGCAGCGCCCACAAGGCCTGCGTCATGTGCGGCGGCACCCTCCTGCCGGTGGCGATCTTCGCCGGCCACGACACCCGCCAGCCGCTCCCGCTCAGCATGAGCACCCTCCGCTTCACCTCGCCCGCCGGCGGCTTCACCCACGCCGCCCCGGTCCACTCGCTCGCCTGCTCGAGCTGCGGCTTCATCCACAACTTCATCGACATCAGCCCCAAGGGCGGCCCGCTCCCGGGCCCATGAGCCAAGGACACCTAGCTCCGCATCGACGCCGGCCCGCGCACCCCGACCCAGAGCACCAGCGAGACCGCCACCACCATCAGCCCGAGCGTCAGCCCCCACCAAATTCCGGTCACCCCCATACCTGCCTCAAAGGCCAGGTAATACGCCACCGGGAGGCCGAGCCCGTAGTAGCCGAGCAGGTTGAACACCGCCGCCGGCCGCGTGCGGCCCATCCCGCGCAAGATCCCCCCACCCACCACCTGCGTCCCGTCAAACAGCTGGAACGCCCCCGCGATCGGCAGCAGCGTCGCCGTCACCGCCAACACCTCGAGGTCCGCGGTGTACACCCGCGGCAGCCACCCGCGCAGCAGCACGAAGCTCGCCGCCGCCACACACATCACCCCGCTGCCCATCGCCAACGCCACCCACGCCGCGCGCGCAGCCGCCTCGGGTCGCCCGGCGCCCAGCAAGTTGCCGACCCGGGTCACCGCCGCCATCGAGATCCCCAGCGGCACCATGAATGACATCGACGCGAGGTTGAGCGCCACCACGTGCGCCGCCAGCTGCTTCTCGCCCAGCCAGCCCGCGAACAGCGTCGCCAGCTGAAACGCCCACATCTCGAGCCCGAGCTGCACCCCGACCGGCAGCCCGAGCGCGAAGATCTCCCGCAACCCCGCCAGGTCCCACGCGGCCCGACTCCACGGCCGCCACGCCCCGACGTACAGCCGCCCGTGCCAGATCGCCAGCGCCAGAAACACGAACATCAGCGTGCGCGTCAGCCCGGTGGCGATCCCCGCCCCCACCAGCCCGAGCCGCGGGAACCCCAGCTCGCCGTGGATGAGCACCCAGTTGAACGCCACGTTGAGCAGGTTGGCGATCAGCGTCACCCACAGCGTCGGCGCCACGATGCTGCGCCCCTGCAGGTACGAGCGCAGCACCGTGAAACCGAGGAAGGCCGGCACGCTCGCCACTTGCACGATCACATAGTCGTGGGCCATCCGCGCCAGCGCCGGCGTCTGTCCGGCCAGCAGCAGCATCTCCTCGGTCACCAACCACAGCGCCGCGATCGGCACGCTCGCCACCGCCGCCACCACCAGCCCGCGCTGCAGCGCCAGGCCCACCGCCGGTCCATCACCCGCCCCGTGCGCCTGCGTCAGCAGCGGGTCGATCCCCAGCGTCACCCCGAGCCCGAACACCAGCGTCCCGAGCACCCACACCGTCCCGAGCGCCACCGATGCCAGCGCGTCGCTGCCGATGCCCCCGACCATGATCGTGTCGACCACCCCGAGCATCATCGACCCGACCTGCGCCGCGACGATCGGCGTCGCCAGCACGACGAGCCGGCGCAGCTCCACGGACGCCTCGGACATCCGCGCCTCATACCCCGCCCCTGGCCGCCTCGCCCCCTGCTACGCCGTGCGCGAGCTAACGCCCCCGCGATCCCTGCGCCCGCCGACCCGCGCACGTGCGACCCTCCACGCGTGTCCAACCACCCTCGCGCGCTCCAGACCCAGCGCCTCCACCTGCGCCCGCTCGTCCTCAGCGACGCCCCCGACCTCGCCCGCCTGCGTGACGACCCCGAGGTCGCACTCCACCAGTCGTGGGAACGCTACAGCGAAGCCGACGCCATCACCCTGATCCACCAGGTCGCCGACGTCGACCCCGGGACGCCCGGCCAGTGGTTCCAGTGGGGCATCGAGCACCGCGCCAGCCGCCTGCTCATCGGCGACTGCGGCCTCAAGACCTGCGACGACCCCCGCCTCGGCGAGATCGGCTACACCCTCGGCCGACCCCACCAGGGCCACGGCTACGCCACCGAGGCCGTACGCGCCGTCCTCGACCACGCCTTCGCGGTCCTCGGCATGCACCGCGTCAGCGCCTCGATCGACATCGACAACCACGCGTCGATCGCCCTGTGCGAGCGCCTCGGGCTCCGCCGCGAGGCCCACCACCGCCGCTCTGTGTGGTTCAAGGGCCGCTGGTGCGACGACATCATTTACGCGGTCCTCCGCGACGAGTGGCCCGCCCCGACGAGCCGCTGATCCCCGCGGCCTTCAGCACCAACTCCGCCCCCGGAGCCACGTCCACGGCCACGAGCTCGGCGCCCGCGCGGTTCATGGCCGTCACCGTGTACGTCGCCCCCTCCTCCACCAGCACCGCGAAGCGCCCCGACTCGTCCGTCTGCGCCCGCTCGCGGATCCTCGTGTCACTCACGGTCACCACCGCCCCCGCTTCACCACCCCCGTTCTCGTCCTCCACGCGCCCGGTCAACGCCACCAGCCGCGCCGCGACAACCTCGAAGTCGACCGCCCCGACATCACCAGCCCGCAGATCGACCTCCACCGCCGCGACCAGCTCGCCCGCGACCTTCGCCGCGACCAGCTCCGGCGCCCGCTGCACGACCACACGATGGGGACCCCGCGTCACCCCCGACACCGCGTAACGTCCATCCTCCCCGACCCGCACGGCCTTGCCGCCACGACCTGTCAGCGCCCGCGCCACCACCGTCAAGTTCGCCGGCAGCGGCCCACCCAGCGCCCGCACCTGCCCGCGGATCGTCGCCGAGGCCGCGAACTTTAACTGCATCGGCGGCGGGTCGAGCTCCTCCGCGATCTCCTGCTCGAGCGCCTCTCCCTCGCCCTGCTGCGGGTGATACGGCCGCACTCGACTGGCTCCCGGCGAGACCCCCTTCACGACAAAGTTGCCGGCGTCATCCGCTTCCGCCACCACCACGCCGAGCGGCCCCACGACCTCGACACGCGCCCGCGGCACCACCACCCCGTTTGCGTCGACCACCCGCCCGCGGACCGTCCTCCCCGCCTCGACCTCCCAGCGCGCCCGCACTCCTGTGTCGCCCACCCACAACGGCGCCGGCGCCCGCTGCAGATGCCCCGGACAGCGCACCCGCACCGCGTACGCCCCCGGCTCCACACCACTCAGCGCCACCTGCCCGCCCGCATCGGCGAGCACCCGCCGCGTCACATCTCCCACCGCGTCGAGCAGCTCGACCTGGGCCGCGCCACACCCAGCACCGCTCCCCATCACCACCACCTCCCCCTGCACCACCGGACAGCGCCGCGCCGCGATCGTCACCCGCTCCGAGGTCTCTCCCGGCCCGAGCACCACGCTCGTCGCCACCTCGCCGCACCAGCCCTCATCGCGCACAAAAGGTCGCCAGCTGCCGGCCGCAAGCCCGCGGACCTCGAAGCTCCCATCCTCGTCCGACACCCCCGCCACCCGCTCCGCCTCGACCTGCACGCCGAGCCCCACCAGCGGCCCGCGCTACAGCACCCCGTCCATGCTGCAAACCGAGCAGGACCTGATCGGCAGCGCTAGGCAGCGGCTGCGCAGCGGCGTCGCGGTCGCCGACCCCGCGCACGTCGATGC
>JBGAUO010000093.1:0-18705 GCA_044228605.1 Nannocystis sp.
CCGCCGCGCGGGGCCCCGCCGCGGCGGGCCCCCGCGAGGCGTTTAATCTGGCCTACACGTAGCGGTTGGTGTCGTAGTCCCAGCGCTTCCAGGCCCCGTCGACTTCCTTGTAGAGGTCGCGTTTGCCGGCCTCGACCTTGAAGCGAACGCTGCTGAACTTGGCGGCCAGCTCGGCGGCGGGCTTCTTCTCGAGGTCGAGGAAGATGTCGCTCTCGGCCATCGCGTAGTAGGTCGACACCACCTCCTTGCCGTCGAGCTCGACGATCATGAAGCCGTTGCGGGCCGAGTCGGCGTAGGCGAGGTGCCGGTTGGTGCCGGTGTCGAGGAACAGGTCGTCGATCGCGCTGGCCAGGTCGGAGGCGCCCGGTGTCACGCTGAGGATCGGGTCGGCGGCGACCTGCAGCACCAGCTGGGTGCGGAAGGTGCCCGAGCTCATGCCGCTGGTGACCAGCTCGGTGATGTGCTGTTTGGGATCTTCGTTGGTGCCAGGGATGCCGGCGTAGAAGGCGTGGATGTCACCCGTGACGGCGACGACGTTGTCGAGCTTGACCAGCTCCGTGAGGAGCTCGCTCCGGCGGTCGCGCATGCCGTCCCACTGGTCCACGTTCATGTAGAAGACCTGATTGAAGGGCGCGATCGGCAGGGGGCTGAGGTCGATGACCAGCGGCACCAGGCAGAATTCGTTGCCCCAGATCTTCCAGGTCTCCTTGGCGCCCTTCATGGTCTCGAGGAACCATGCCTGCTGGTCGGGGCCCATCGCGTCCTGCGACTTGCCGCCGGACTTCTTGTAGTTGATGCGGGCCCACAGGTCGAAGGTCTCCTTGATGACCAGGTAGCGCGCGCCGATCGACGCGTAGGGGCTGAGCTTGCCGAGGTGGCGGAAGGCCAGGCCACGCTCGAGGCCGGCGAGGTCGGTGATCGGGTCGATGTTGGCGCCGGGCAGCTTGGCGAGGGTGCTGTTGATGTACGTGACGTCGAGCTTGCCGGTGATCTTGGCCGGGTCGTAGCCGACCTCTTTGGCGCCGGCGATGAGGGCGTCCTTGTAGGTGCCGCCGGCGTAGCTGTCGATGTCGACGTACTCGCTGGCGCTCGCGGGCAGCTCGCCGAGCTCGGCCATCAGCTCGGCCTGGGTGAGCACGACGGCGCCGGGGAACGCGTCTTCGGGGATCAGGTGGTCGGTGCGGTAGCTGCGGAGGTCGGTCATGACCAGGTGCATGTGCTTGCCGAACACGAAGTCGCGGTAGATCTGGATGTCGCCGGGGAAGGGCGCGGTGGGGTCGTACTGGAAGTCCTCCTCCTGGAAGTCGACCGGCATGTACTCGAACCAGGCCTGGTTGGCGCGTCGGCGCCGGTCGGTGCTGGTCTCGTCCTGACGACCGTCGTAGTAGGTGGCGATGTCCTGGTGGCAGTCGTCGGTGAACTCGTGGTCGTCCCAGGTGCAGACCATGGGCACGGTCTCGTGGATCTTGCGCAGCGCCGGATCGGAGCGGTAGATGCGGTAGAGCTCGCGGTAGTTGTCGAGGCTCTGGGCCGCGAAGTACTGCTTGTCGGTGCCCTCGTTGAAGACGATCGCGCCGGCCTCGTCGGTGAAGGTGGCGACGCGGCCGGAGGTCTTCTGGAAGCTCGGGTCGCCGGTGGTCTCGTAGATGTAGTCGCCGAGGTGAATGAAGAAGTCGAGCTCCTCGGCGGCCAGGCGGGCGTAGCCGTTGTAGTAGCGGCCGTTGAAGTCCTGGCACGACACGACGGCGAAGCGCAGCTTGGCGTCGGCGTCGGCGGCCGGGGCGGTGCGGGTGCGGCCGACCGGGCTGACGTAGCGGCCGTCCTCGCGGCTGTGGATGAAGCGGTAGTAGTAGGTGGTCGCCGGCTCGAGGCCGCGGACCTTGGCCTTGACGCAGCGGTCGTACATGGCCTTGGCGGGCACCAGGGTGCGGGTCTCGCCGTCGAGCTCGACCAGGGTCATGAACTCGGCGTCGCTGGCGAGCTCGAGCGAGACCTCGGCGTCGTCCTCGCTGAGGTCGGGGTCGACGAGGCGCGTCCACACGATGACGCTGTCCGCTCGCGGGTCGCCGGAGACGACCGACTGGGGGAAGTAGGCGGCGCCGTCCTGCAGGGGCCGGGTGTCGTCGCCGTCGTCGTCGTTGCCGCCGTCGCTCTTGCAGCCGAGGGCGAGGTTCGCGGAGGCCACCGATGCGGTGACCAGCGTGGCCCGCAGGAAGTTGCGGCGGCTCGGGTGATGCTTGGATGAACGCGGCGGACGTGGTGGGGTCACTGAGGGGCTCCTGGCTGGACTCGCGCGGGATTGTAGCCCGGTCGTGCGAGGCCGGGCGGGCGCGGTGGGTGGTCGCGCTGTGAGCTACTGCCGCGGCGTGAGGGGGTCGCAGCGCAGGCACGGGTCCATGACCGGCGAAACGGTCTCGGCCGGGTGGGGTGGCCGCTCGCGCGGGACCTGGAGTTGCGCGCTGCGCCAGCGGCCGTGCTTGTGCTGGTGGAGCTGGGCGGCGTAACCGTCGGGGCCGACGATGAGCTCGGCGAAGCCGGCGCGGTTGCTGAGGAGGTCCGGGGCGAGCGATTGGCTCTGGTAGAAGGCCCAGCTGCGGCGGCCGCCCGAGGGGGCGCCGTCGGGGCGGGCTGTCCCGCCGGACACGACCTGAAAGACAGGTCGCTTGAGCCAGAAGCGGCTCGATCGCTTGACGGCGTCGGCGATGTCGGCGGTGGCGGAGAGGCTGCGGTCGTGGCCCGAGAGGGCGCCGTGGAACAGGCCGAGGTCGATCGCGCGGCGCAGCGGCTCGGGGTGCAGCGAGAAGGCGGAGTCGGGGTAGAGGCCGCCCTGGCCGTGCGGGCCGGCGGTCTCGATCGGGTGGTGGGTGACGAGCAGGCGCGGGGTCGGCTGCGGCGTCTGCTCGAGCGCGGCGAGCAGGGCCTGCTGCTGCGCCAGGCTGTTGTCCGCGGCGGTGAGGAGCGGGCCGCCGTCGGCCGGGGGGCCGAGCCAGGCGGCGGTGTCGAGGAGGACGAGGTCGATCAGCGCTTCAGCGTCGCCGGGCTCGACCGTGCACAGGTGATCGCTGCAGCTCGACACGACCTTGCTGGCGCCGTCGTGGCCGATCCGGACCACGTAGTTGGCGGCCGGGATGCGCCAGGGTCGTGGGCCCGCGCCGGGTTGCAGGTGCAGCGCCGGGGCGCCACAGCGCCACTCGTGGGCGCCGAGCACGGCGAAGCTCGAGCCCCCGGCGGCCTCGTGCGTGCGGGCGACGCGGGCGAGCTCGCGGACGCCGGGGCGGGCGAGCGCGACGGCCGGGTCGCAGTCGTCGCCGAGGACATCGCCGAGCCACAGCAGGACCACGGGCACGCCGTCGCGGCGGCGGGCGGTGAGGGTGCGCCCCAGCTCGGCCGCGGTCGTCGCGGCGGTGCGGCCCGGGAAGCCGGCCTCACCGATCAGGATCAGGCTGAGCTCGGGGGGTGCGGGTGCGGGCGCGGGGCGATCCCAGGCCTTGCCGCGCTCGGTGGCGCAGGCCAGCAGCGACATGGCCGCGAGGACAGGTGCGAGGAGCCCTGGGCGGTGCAGTGCGGGTCGGTTCGCCGGGCGACGGGAGGAGCGCATGAGCGGGCACGGGAGGCTAACACGCTGGCGGTGGATCAGGACGTGGCGGGTGCGGGTGGCGGGCTCGCCAAGGGCGACGGCCGCGAATTGGCGGATGCGGCGAGCTTTCGCACGATTTGTCGCGGGGCGGGCGCTTGCACCCGCGCAGCGGCTCGGGTGATGCTCCGTGAACGATGTCTCACCTGCTGCTGTCGATGACCGTCAACGGCGAGCCCGTGCAGGTCGCAGCGCCGGCGCACCACACCTTGCTCGAGGTGCTGCGCTACAAGCTCGATCTGATCGGCACCAAGCAGGGCTGCGACAAGGGCGACTGCGGGGCGTGCACGGTGCAGATCGACGGGGTGCCGCAGCTGAGCTGCCTGACGCTGGCGGTGCACGCGGTCGGGCGCTCGGTGACGACGGTCGAGGGGCTCGGGCAGCAGGCCGGCGGCTGTCACCCGCTGCAAGACGCGTTCGACCGCTGGAACGCGGCGCAGTGCGGCTTCTGTACGCCGGGGATCTTGCTGAGCGCCGAGGCGCTGCTGCGCCGCTGCGGCGGGCGCGAGCCGACGCGGGCGCAGGTGTGCGAGGCGCTGGCCGGCAACCTGTGCCGGTGCACGGGGTACACCAAGATCATCGACGCGGTGCTCGACGTCGGCCGACAGATGTCCGCGGCCGCGGCGGGGGAGGTGGCGCATGCCGAGTGAAGACCGCGAGCGCGACTGGCAGCTCGGCAAGGTCCACCGCAAGGTGGACGCGATGGAGCGGATGCGGGGCGTCGCCCGCTACACCGATGACCTCAAGCTGCCAGGGATGTTGCACGCCAAGATTCTGCGCAGCCCGCACGCGCACGCCCGCATCCGCGGCATCGACCTCGCGCCGGCGCTGGCGCTGCCGGGGGTGTTCGCTGCGGTCACGGGGCAGGACTTCAAGATCCCCTACGGCGTGATCCCGTGGACGCCCGACGAGAACGCGCTGGCGGTCGACAAGGTGTGTCACGTCGGCGACGGGGTGGTCGCGATCGCGGCGGTCGATGAGGATACGGCCAACGCGGCGTGCAAGGCGGTGGTGGTCGACTACGAGCCGCTGCGCGCCTTCTTCGATCCGGAGCAGGCGCTGTTGGTGCGCGACCGCGAGGGCACGATCAACCCGTACTCGCGCAAGGGCAACGTGTCGAAGCATGTGCTGCTCGAGTTCGGCGAGGTCGACGCGGAGCTGGCGAGCTCGGACCTGGTGATCGAGGGCGAGTATCACTTCGGCGGGACCACCCACGGGGCGATCGAGCCGCACTGCGCGGTCGCCCAGGTCGAGCCCAACGGGATCTTGACGGTGTGGTCGGCGACCCAGGTGTCGCACTACCTGCACCGCGAGCTGGCCAAGGTGCTCGAGATCCCGCCGCATCGGATCCGCGTGATCCAGCCGCCGCTCGGCGGGGCCTTCGGCGGCAAGAGCGAACCATTTGACCTCGAGTTCTGCGTCGCCAAGCTGGCCATGAAGACAGGTCGGCCGGTCAAGCTGCTGTACACCCGCGAGGAGGTGTTCTACGCCCACCGCGGCCGCCACCCGATGAAGATGAAGTACCGCACGGGCTTCACGCGTGAGGGCAAGATCAAGGCGGTCGACGCCAAGACGATCATCGACGGCGGCGCCTACTCGAGCTTCGGCCTGGTGACGACCTACTACTCGGGGCAGTTGCTGTGCGCGCCGTATGCGTTCGGCACCTACCGCTTCGACAGCACACGCGCGTACACCAACAAGCCGGCCTGCGGCCCCAAGCGCGGGCACGGCTCGGTGCAGCCGCGCTTCGCGATGGAGATCCAGCTCGACAAGGCCGCGGTGGCGCTGGGCATCGACCCGATCGAGCTGCGCCGGCGCAACGACCTCGGCGCGGACACCCAGACGATCAACGAATTTCGCGTCGGCTCGAACGGCTTCCTCGAGTGCCTGGCGCGGGTCGAGGCGGCCTCGGGTTGGCGCGAGCGCCGGCCGAGCCTGCCGCACGGGCGCGGGCTCGGGATCGCGGGCAGCACGTACATCAGCGGCACGAATTACCCGATCTACCCCAACGACATGCCGCAGGCGGGGGTCCAGATCTGCCTCGATCGCAGCGGTCGCGCGCGGGTGTTCAGCGGGGCCAACGACATCGGCCAGGGCAGCAACACGATGCTGGCGGTGATCACGAGCGAGGAGCTGGGCCTGCCGATCGAGGACATCCGGGTGCTCTCGGCCGACACCGATCTGTGCCCGGTCGACCTCGGGGCGTACAGCTCGCGCATCACGCTGATGGTGGGCAACGCCTGCCTCGACGCGGCCAGCAAGCTGCGGCGCAAGGTGTGTGAGAGCGTCGCCAAGCGGTGGAAAGTGCCGCGGGATCGCGTGGTGCTGGCCGGGCGCATGGCGATCGACCGCGAGGATCCAGACCGCCACGTCGACAGCGCGACGGCGTTCCAGTGGGCCGAGGCGGACCACGGGCTGCTCGGCGAGGTCGGCAGCTACAACACGCCCAAGGACCGCCACGGCGAGTACCGCGGCGGGACGATCGGCGCGTCGCCGGCCTACAGCTTCACGGCCCACCTGGCCGAGGTCGAGGTCGACGTCGAGACCGGGATCGTCGAGGTGAAGAAGATCTGGATCGCCCACGACTGCGGCAAGGCGCTCAGCAAGCGCATCGTCGAGGGGCAGATCGAGGGCTCGACGTACATGGGCTTCGGCGAGGCGTTGATGGAGCAGCACGAGGTCGACGCCGAGCACCGCGGGGCGCACGCGGGCCCGAGCCTGCTCGACTACCGCATGCCGACCTTCCTCGACACGCCGGAGCTGGAGGCGTTGATCGTCGAGGCACCGGACGCCAACGGGCCCTACGGGGCCAAGGAGTCCGGCGAGGGGCCGCTGCACTCGAGCATCCCGGCGATCGCCAACGCGATCTACGACGCGGTGGGGATCCGCCTCGACCGCATCCCGTTCTCGCCGCCGCGGGTGCTGGCGGCGCTGGCCGAGCGTCGGCGACGCGAGCAGGCCGGCGAATTGGCGCCGCACAAGCCGGGGCCCGACGCGGCCCGGAGGAGCGCCTGATGCTGCGTCTCCCGCAATTCGAGGTCGAGAGCCCGGAGACGGTCGAGGGCGTGGTCGCGGCGCTGCAGGCGAACGCCGGGGCGCGGGTGATCGCCGGCGGCACCGACATCCTGCCCAACCTCAAGCACTTCCTCGACACGCCGCCGATGCTGATCAGCCTGGCGCGGGTGACGGCGCTGCGCGGGGTGGCCCGCGACGACGCAGCCGGAGTGCTGCGGATCGGCGCCGGAGTGACGCTCACACAGCTCGCGGAGCACGCCGAGGTCCAGGCGCTGTTCCCGAGCCTGGCCTACGCGGCCGGGGTGGTGGCGAGCCCGGTGATCCGCAACATGGCGACCCTCGGCGGCAACGTGAACCTCGACACTCGCTGTCGCTACGTCAACCAGAGCGAATTCTGGCGCGGGGCGATCGGCGGCGGCTGCCTCAAGTCGGAGGGCAACGTGTGCCACGTGGTCCCCAAGGGCCGCAACTGCGTGGCGGCGATGAGCAGCGACAACGTGCCGGTGCTGATCAGCCTCGACGCGAGCATCGTGCTGGTCGGCCCAGAGGGCCGCCGCGAGCTCCCGCTGGCCGACTATTATCACGCGGACGGCATCGCCCACACCACGGCGAAGCCCGGCGAGGTGACGGTCGAGCTGCGCGTGCCGCTGCCGACGGGGCCGCGCCGAACTCGCTACGTGAAGTGGTCGGTGCGCCACAGCATCGACTTCCCGCTGCTGTCGGTGGCGCTGCGCTTCGACCTCGCGGGCGAGAGCCCGCAGGCGGCGGTCACGGGCGTGCAGATCGTCGCGGGGGTGTTGGGGGCCAAGCCGCGGGTGGTGACTCGCCTGGACGAGGTGATCGGCAAGGCGCTGGCGGACCCGGCGGTGGCGCGCATCGTCAGCGAGGCGACCCACGCGCAGTGCAAGCCGCTGGACAACGTGCCCTACGAGGCGGCGTACCGGCGCGAGATGCTGCGGGTGTACACGCGGCGCGCGGTCGAGGCGATGGTCGCGGATGGTTAGACGATGTGCACGCTGCTGTTCGCCTGGCAGGTCGATCCGGCGCTGCCGCTGATCGTCGCGGCCAATCGCGACGAGTTCTACGCGCGCCCGACCGCGGCGGCGGTGACGTGGGCACGCGAGGAGCCCACGGCGCCAGAGATCGCCGCGGGGCGGGATCTGGAGGCGGGCGGGACCTGGCTCGGCGTGACCCGCGAGGGCCGCTTCGCCGCGCTCACCAATGTCCGCGAGCCCTTCGTGCCGACCCCTCCCGGGGCTCGCTCGCGCGGTGAGCTGGTCGCGGAGTTCCTGCGCGGACGCGCCGCCCCGGCGGCGTACCTGGCCGCGCTGCACCCCGAGACCTACGCCGGCTTCAACCTGGTCGTCGGCGACCGCGAGTGTTTGTGGTACCTGTCCAATCGGTCAGGTCCGGCGCGCGCGCTGGCACCCGGCGTGTACGGGGTGTCCAATGCCGCTCTGGACACGCCTTGGCCGAAGGTGCAGCGCGGACGCGAGGGCCTCGCGCGGCTGGTGGCCGCCGGCGAGGCGACGCCGGCCGCCCTGCTGGGGCTGCTGGCGGACGCCACACCCGCGGCGGACGCCGAGCTGCCAAACACGGGCGTCGGGGTGGCGATGGAGCGCGTGCTGTCGCCGCTGTTCATCGCCAGCCCCGGTTATGGCACCCGCTCGTCGACGGTGGTGGTGATCCACCGGGACGGCGCGGTGCAGTTGCGCGAGCGCAGCCACGGCCCGGTGCAGCCCGGCGATGTCAGCATCACGATGTCGCGCGAGCGTTGAGCGGGGGCTCGTCTTTTCGCCGCGTTCGCGGTACTCCTTGGCCTGACTCGACCGGAGACTGCATGTCGCGCCGCCTGCTCCCCATCCTGCCCCTCGCGCTCTGCTCCGTGGTCCTGGCTGCGGTGACCCTCGCGCCAGAGCTGGCGCACGCTGCCGACGCGGGCAAGCCGAAGCCGGCCTGGCTCAAGGAGAAGCACATCCTCGAGGTCGGTGGCTACCTGGGCGCCTTCTTCACGGCGGCCGACCACGGGCTCTACGGCGACGGCATCACCAAGACGCCGCGCCCGCTCAAGACTGGCTTCGACGTCGGCGTTCGCATCGCGTACATGCCGCTGCGTTTTGTCGGCGTGGAGGTCGAGGGCGGGGTGGTGCCGACCAAGCTCGACGGTCAGGGCGGCTACAAGACCACCCTCTTCACCGCCAGGGCGCACGTGATCCTCCAGACACCGACCCGGCTGGCGCTGTTTGTGGTCGCCGGCGGCGGCATGCTCGGGGCCAGCTCCGGGGCCAAGGCGCTCGGCAAGAACATCGACGGCACCCTGCACATCGGCGGCGGGCTCAAGTACTACGTGACCCCCAAGGTGGTCTTGCGCATCGACGGCCGCGACATCCTCTCGCCGAACTTCGCCAAGGGCACGGCCGGCGGGCAGGACTTCGCCCACAACGCCGAGTTCACCTTCGGCGCCAGCTTCGTGCTCGGGCGCCAGTCGACCAAGATGCTGCCCAAGGGTTGAGCCAGGCGGGGACTTCTGTCCGGCCTGGGCGCTCGCCCGGCAGCTGCCGTGGGCCGATCTCCGTGGCCTGCGTCGCCGGTCCATTTCCTGGATCCAGGATGATGTACACGCATCGTCCGCTGTGGATCCACAGCTGTGGAGGTGTCTCCTCGGAGATGGATCCCATACGAGAAAGCTGTGGATAACTCGGGCTCGGGAGGTGGGAGAGCCTGCGATCCAGCGTGTACCGCGGTGGCCGTATGGTAATTGCGACTACATAAAAATCAGTCCGAATCTGCCGCTTCGTGTCAGTTGAGCGTTGATTGCCGCGGTGCATTGAAGTTATTGTGGAGCCGAGGCGCCCCCCCGCCTTCGACTGGCTGTTTCGGCCAGGTGCTTCAATTTTGCCGGGTTTCTGTCCCCCCTGATGCCGGTCCCCCAGGCCCACGCTCGAGACGCTGACGCACCCGCGCTGCGGGCTGCGCGTCGGGTCCGTGGCGAGGACAGGGCGCTGGACCTGACGGGGCGGGTGCTGGGCACCCGGTATCGCCTGCTCCGGCAGCTCGGTCAGGGGGGCATGGCTACCATCTACGAGGCCGAGCACGTCGAGATCGGCAAGCGGGTCGCCGTGAAGGTGTTGACGGGGGCCAGCTGCGAGGACACGGCGCGGCGCTTCCTGCAGGAGGCCCGGGCTGCGTCGCAGCTGCGCCACGAGCACATCATCGACGTGACCGACTACGGGCGCGAGACGGTCGCTGGCGAGCCGCTCGCCTACATGGTGATGGAGCAGCTCGAGGGCGAGGACCTGGCCGCCACGCTCGAGCAGGACGGCCCGCTGCGCTGGACCCGGGTGCTGGCGATCGCCAAGCAGATCTGCGTCGCCCTGATCGCGGCGCACGATAAGGGCATCGTCCACTGTGACATCAAGCCGGCCAATTGTTTTCGCATCGTCCGCGGCGAGACGGCGGACTTCATCAAGGTGCTGGACTTCGGGGTCGCCAGCTTCGCGTGCAAGCGAACGGGTCGTTGCACCCCGGATCCAGTGCCGGCGACGGCCGGTGAGGGGCCCGGCAGCCGGCGCAAGTCGGGCCCGCGCCTCGGCACGCCCGGCTACATGGCGGCGGAGTTGCTGAGCGGCGGCAGCTACGATCATCGCGTCGACATCTACGCGCTCGGCGTGCTGATGTACCGCCTGCTCACCAACAAGATGCCGTACCCGGCCCCGCGCCTGTACACGCTCGGCGACCTCAGCAGCGGCGCCTCGAGCGGCAACAGCGAGGGCAGCGGCAACCTCTCGGTCACGCCCTCGGCGCCGTTCCCGATGCGTCGGGCGATCGCCACGCTCGAGATCTCGCCGGAGTTCGAGGCGGTGGTGCTTCAGGCGCTGGCGCAGGACCCGGAGCAGCGGCACGCGAGCGCGCGGGCCTTGCTCGCGGCGCTGGAGGAGGCCGAGGCGACCGCGCTGCGGGCCTCGCCGCTGCCGCGAGATCCGCTGACCTGGGGCGGACCGGCGGAGCAGCTCCAGGGTGCCGAGCGCCGCGCGGCCGAGGAGTCGGCCTCGATGTCGCAGACCGAGGTCTCGCGGGCCGCGATCGCGGCCCACAACTCGAACTCGCAGCTGCGGCGCACCGCCCCGGAATTCGGGCCCAGCGCGGCGAGCGGCTCGTGGGATTCGCTGCGGCGGGCGCAGGCGGCCGCGTATCGCGAGGGCATGGCCGGACGGGCCGCGCCGAGCTTCGCGGGGCTCTTGGGTCGGGCTGCGCTGGCGCTGGTCGTGACCACCGCGGTGGTGCGGGTGGTCTGGACGCTGCTGGTCTAGCTCTCGTTGTTGCTCTGGTTTTTGTCGTGCAGCTGCGGACGGATCTGCTGCCAGGTCCACCACCACAGGGCCAGGAGCGGGAGCAGGCTGAGGGCGCCGGGCAGGCCGAGCAGGCGACCGAGGTTGGTCGCGCCGCCGTAGCCCGTCTGCCAGGCGAGCAGCTGCGGCCAGGCGTGGCCCCACAGCGGGTCGCCAAACTGCGGGGCCTCGGGCGCGGCGGCGGCGGCGGCGAGCATCTGCGCGGCCGAGACGACGCCGAGGATCCGCACGGCGCCGGGGACCAGTTGCAGCGCCGGGACCAGGCCGAGCGCGAGGAAGGGGAGCATCGGCACGCAGTGGCGCGGGCCGAGCGAGGCGCCGCCGTCCCACATGTAGTAGCCGCTGTTGAGCGCGAGGTAGAAGCCGATCACCAGCAGGGCGACGACGGCGACCTGGCGCGTGGGCCAGGTGCTTTTGGACATGTCCTTCGAAGCAGGTGAAAGGGCCTGGACGAGCAGGCCCCAGGCGGCGAGCAGCAGCACCGGGGCGAGGTAGAACAGGCCGCGGAAGCGGCCGAACAGGAGCTCCTGCAGGACCGCGGGCTGGGGCGCGTGGATGCCGTAGTTGACGCGCATGCCCTCGGCGAACTCGGCGAGGTAGACGAAGTCGTAGCCGGTCTTGAGCGGGTGGCCGAAGGCGGCCAGGTGGTAGCCGGCGAGCAGGGCGGCGCCGGGCAGGCCGCCGACGACGACAGCGCCGGCGAAGCCGGGGCCGCGGTGGAGCAGGGCGAAGCCGGTGAGCAGCGCCGCGGGCACGGCCGCCGGGTACTCGCAGGCGACGGCGAGCCCGAGGCACAGGCCGACGGCGACGCCGGCCCGGGCTGTCCCTTGGGACAGGATGATGCCGGCCAGGGCGAGCAGCAGCAGGTCGGCGCAGGGCTGGTGGCCGTAGAGGGCGGTGCTGTAGACGAAGGCGGGGCTGGCGAGGCCGTAGAGGAGGGTGAGCAGGGCGGCGTGGTGGGTGGCGAGCTGGCGGCGGGCGAGCAGGTAGAGGGCGGCGAGGCCGGCGAGGGCGAGCAGGGAGGTGCTGAGGAGGCGGCAGAGGTAGAGGGCGGTGCGGTGGGCCTGGTTGTAGATGAGGCGGTCGCCGGGCAGGCGCTTGTCGGGGTCGGGCTGCTGGCCGGCGAGCTCGGCGGCGGGGTCGAGCGGGACCACGCGGACCGCGGGCAGCTCGCCGCCGGTGGCGCGGGCGGTCGCGTAGAAGAGGGCGTAGGCCGGGAGGGCCAGCAGGGACGCGCCAGGGGCCTTGTCGCTGTAGAAGTGGCCGGCGCGGAAGCTCTTGTCGCCGGTGGTCGCGTGGTCGGGGTCGATGATCGTGCTACCGCGCTCGACCAGCGCCCGCGTCAAGGCGAGGCGCGAGTTTTGGTTCCACGCCGGGGGGCCGATGAAGTAGGCGTAGGTGCAGAAGACCGCGAGCGCGAGCGGCAGCAGCAGCGACGACTCGGCGCGCAGCCGGGCGAAGGGGCCCGGCCCTGGGGCGCCGCCCGGGCTGTCCTCGGGGACAGGTGGGGCCGTCACGCGGGCCTCAGTGGTCGCGGGGGCTCGCCGCGGGGACGGTGTCGGGGGCAGGGGCGGGCGTGGAGGCGCTGCTCCGGCCGTGGCTGACCTCGCGGACCAGGGTGGCGAGCTCGGCCTGAGCTCGCTCGGCGGCGGCGGCCTCGGGGGTCTGGGCCAGGCGCTGCAGCATCTGGTAGGCGGAGCTGTAGCGGCGGGCGGGGTCGCGGTCGAGGTTCTTGCGGACGATGTCGCCGAGCTTGGCCGAGAGGCCCGAGAGGCGGCGGGAGGTGTGCGAGATGTCGAACTTGACGATCGCGTCCATCGTCTTGAGGTCGTCGTCGGCCTTGAAGCAGCGCTGGCCCTTGATCATCTCCCACAGGACCACGGCCATGCCAAACAGGTCGGACTGGATCGAGGCGGGGGCGGTGCCGACGATGCGCTCGGGGCCCATGTACGCCTTGGTGCCGGCCTGCGACATGTCGTGCGGACGCGGCAGCCAGGACGACGAGGCCGAGTTGTAGTCGGCGAGCACGACGCTGCCCTGGCGCGAGAGCAGGATGTTGCTCGGGCACACGTCGCGGTGGGTCACGCCGAGCTCGACGAACTTGCCGGTGCTGTCGTCGAGGACCTCGAAGGTGTGGATGTGGTGCAGGGCGTCGGCGAGCTGGCCCATGATGAACACGGCGACCTCGCGGGACAGGCCGCGCGGGGTGCCGCTGTCGTGGCCGAGCAGGGCCGCGAGGTCGCAGCCGTCGATGTAGTCCATGACGAGGTAGCGCACGCCGTCCTTCTCGCCGTCGCCGTGGACCGAAGGGATCCCCGGGTGGTTGAAGGCCTGGAGGAGCTTGATCTCGTGGTCGAACTGGGCGGCGAGGTGGGCGTGGTCGGGGCTGCGGCCGGGCAGCAGCAGCTTGACGACGTACGAGGGGGCGCCGTTCTCCGGGTCGTCCTCGTGCCGCGCCAGATACAGGCGGAAGCTCGTGCTGCGGGTGACCAGAGGCCGGACCAAGCGAAACGTGCCGAGACTCTGCAGCTCCATAGGGCCCCGTGAGTGTGCATGTCGGAGATCCGGCTGTCTATCGTCCGGAGCCTGGTAAAACTCGGGCCCCCATGGTCGACCCCTCGCTCCCGGTCGTGGTCCTCGGCGCTGGCCTCACCGGGCTGTCCGCGGCGTACCATCTGCGTCGCCCGGCGCTGCTGGTGGAGCGTGGCCCCCAGGTCGGCGGTCACGCCCGCAGCGTCCGCCAGGACGGCTTCACCTTCGATGTGACGGGGCACTGGCTGCACCTGCGCGAGCCGCAGACGCGGGCCCTGGTCGAGGGGCTGTTCGCGCCGGGCGAGCTGGTGAGCGTCGAGCGGCGCACGCGGGTGTACACGCACGGGGCGCTGCTGCCGTACCCGTTCCAGGCCAACTTGCACGGGCTGCCGCTGGAGGTCGTGCAGGAGTGTCTGGTGGGCTTTGTCGAGGCCCGCGAGCGGGCGGCCCGGGGCGAAGTGCCGGCGCCGAGCTTCGAGGCCTTCGCCGAGGCCCGCTTCGGCCGGGGGATCGCCCGCCACTTCTTCGTCCCGTACAACACCAAATTGTGGGGCATGCACCCGAATCGGCTCACGGCCGAGTGGGTGTCGCGCTACATCCCGATCCCCGACGCGGCCCAGGTCATCGGCGGGGCGATCGGGCTGCCGCAGGAGGGGCTCGGGTACAACGCGAATTTCTTGTACCCCGCGGCGGGGGGCATCGACGCGCTGCCGCAGCGGCTGGCGGCGGCGCTGCCCGCCAGCGTGCAGCGGGTGATGGGTCGCGAAGTCGAGGCGGTCGACCCGGTGCGACGACGGGTCAAGCTGGCGGCCGAGGCCGACTGGCGCGGCTATGCGGCGCTCATCTCGACGATCCCGCTGCCCGAGCTGATCCGGCGGATCGCCGATGTGCCGCCCGCGGTGCGCGAGGCCGCGGCGGCGCTGCGCTGGGTCCGCTGGCGCTACCTCGACGTGGCCACCCGGCGCCCGGTGCCGGCCGACTACCACTGGGCCTACGTGCCGGAGCTGCGCTACCCGTTCTTTCGTGTCGGGGTCTACTCGAACGCGGTCGCCAGCATGGCGCCGCCGGGCTGCAGCAGCCTCTACGTCGAGCTCAGCGCGCGCGAGGGGCCGGTCGACCTGCCGGCGGTGTTGCAGGCGCTGGTCGAGGTCGGGGCGCTGGCGGCGGTCGACGACGTGCTGTTCACAGCGGAGCGGGAGATCGAGTATGCCTACGTGGTGTTCGATGACGATCACGCCGCGGCGACGCGTACGATCTTCACCTGGCTGGCGCAGGTGGGGATCCACAGCTGCGGGCGCTACGGGGCGTGGGTCTACAACTCGATGGAGGACAGCGTGATCCAGGGCCGGGAGGCGGCGGCGTGGTCGGAGAGACAGGTCGCAAGGGACAGGTCACCATGAGCGTCGTCGCGGCCGATATCGCGCCGGAGATCACGGTCGTCATCCCGGTCTACAACGAGGAGGCGATCCTCGCGGCCAGCGTGCTCGAGCTGATGCGAGGGCTCGATGCGGCCGGGCTCGCGGCGCACGAGATCGTGATCGCGGAGAACGGCAGCCGCGATCGGACGCGGGAGATCGCGGCCGAGCTGGCCGCGGCGCACCCGCGGGTGCGCACCTTCTCGTGCGCACAGCCCAACTACGGGGCGGCGCTGCGCGAGGGGATCGAGGGGGCGCGCGGCGAGTACGTGCTGTGCGAGGAGATCGACCTGTGCGACCTCGACTTCCACCAGCGGGCGCTGGCCCTGCTGCGCGCGGGTGAGGTCGAGCTGGTGATCGGCAGCAAGGCGATGCGCGGGGCCCACGATCGGCGCCCGCTCGGGCGGCGGGCGGCGACGCGGATCTACAACGGGCTCCTGCGGGTCACGCTGGGTTTCACCGGCACCGACACCCACGGGCTCAAGGCGTTTCGCCGGGCGGCGCTGTTGCCGGTGGTGGCGCGCTGCATCGTCGGGCACGATGTGTTCGCGTCGGAGCTGGTGATCCGGGCCGAGCGCGACGGCGTGCAGGTGCGCGAGATCCCCGTCGAGCTGGCAGAGAAGCGGGCGCCCTCGGTGCGGCTGCTGCAGCGGGTGCCGAGGGTGCTCAAGAACCTCGGGCGGTTGATGGCGGCGATCCACCTCGGGGTCGGACAGCGGGAGGCACGGTGAGCGCACAGAGCACGATCGTCAGCGTCGATCTCGACGACCTCGCCTGTTATCACGCGATCCACGGGCTCCCGGCGCCGGCGCCCGCGAGCGCGGGTGTCGTGCTCGAGCGCTGCCTGCCGCGCTTCCTCGAGCTGTTCGAGGAGTTGGGGGTGCGCGCGACCTTCTTCGTGATCGGCCGCGACCTCCAGCGCGACCTGGCGGCGGGCGGGCACGGTGCTGCGCTCCTGCGCAAGGCGCTGGCGGCCGGGCACGAGCTCGGCAACCACAGCTTCGCCCACGCCTACGACATGGTCACGTGGACGCCGGCGGCGATCTACGACGACTTGCGGCGCTGCGACGTGCTGCTGCGCGGGCTCGGGGCGCGGCCGGTGGGGTTTCGCGCGCCGGGTTATACGCACGACAGCTTGTTGTTGCAGCAGGTCGCCGCGCTCGGCTACCGCTACGACGCCTCGCTGTTGCCGTCGCCGAGTTACTTCGCGGGCAAGCTGGCGGTGATCGGGTGGATGGCGGTGCGCGGCGAGAAGTCGGGGTCGCTGGCGCGGGGCTGGCGGAGCTTTGTCGGGCCGACGCGGCCGCACTTCATGGCGGACTGCGGGCTTTGGGAGGTGCCGGTCAGCGTGTCGCCGGTGTTGCGGCTGCCGATGGTCGGGACCTTTGTCATCGGCGGGCGGGCGTTGCTGCTGCGCGAGGCCGAGACGCGGCCGTACCTGCACCTCGAGCTGCACGGCATCGACCTCGCGGACCCCGAGACCGACGGCTACGACCCGCGGCTGCGCAAGCGTCAGCCCGAGCTACGCGTGCCGCTCAAGCTCCGGCTCGACCGCCTGCGCCGGCTGCTCACAGCGCGGGGGACGGGGACTTCGATCGGCGGCGCGTTCGCGTCGTAGTGCTCTCGCGGCGGACAGCCATGGTCGCCAGCGCGTCGGCCTCTTCGTTGCCGCTGTTGCCGGCGTGGCCGCGGACCTTGAGCAGCTCGACGTCGGGCGTCGACAGCATGCGCTCCTTGATCGCGGTGATGAGCTCGAGGTTGGCCTTGGCCTTCCAGCCGCCGACCAGGACGCCGAGGCTCCACGCGCTGTCGGTATAAAGGAGTACGTGGGTCTCCTGCTCTTCGGGCTTAAGCATCTCGAGGGCGCGCAGGATCGCGGTGAGCTCGGCGATGTTGTTGGTGCCCTCGCCGATGAACTCGGAGTGCTCGAGGATTTCGCCGTCGGGGCGCTCGAAAAATACGCCGATGCCGGCGGGGCCCGGGTTGCCGCTGCACGCGCCGTCGGTGTGGATGATGATGGTGGTCGCTCCGGCCGGTTTGATCGGGTCTTCGCGGACCGCCTGGCTCGCTACTGCAGGGACGGGTGCGCCGCCGAATTCCTCGTCTGGGAGGATCTCGCCGTCGGTTTCGATGAGGTTGTCGGGCGCGGCGCGATAAGACTTGGTGGCGCCGAGGCGGTATCGCATCTCCACGCGACCGCGGTGCACGATCGGCTTGCCGGTGGCCAGCACGCGTACGAACACTGTTTGGTCCTTGAACTGGAACTGCTTCCAAGCCATGTCGGAGGGCTCCGGGGCGGGTGCGGTGCGGGGAGAAGACCCTCGCAAGCGAGCCGCAGAAGGCTGCACAAGGCAGCGTGTGCGGAACCTGGGAGTACCACGGATCAGGTGTGCTCAACCGGCGAAAAGGCACGACTTTGGCGCGCTGGCGCCCCGGTTTTTTTGTTGCGGTGGGCAAATTCGGGGGGTAAAAGGGCCCCCGATATGAAGCGAACGATCTCTGTGTCCATCGCCGCTACGGCGCTCATTGGCCTCGTTGGGCTCACCGCGTGCCCGGGTGGCGGTGCGGCCGGCGGCAGCAAGTTGGTCCCCGAGCAGGCCACGATCATGGTCGGCATCGATGTGGCGGGTCTGATGAAGACCAAGCTCTACACCGACAACAAGGCCGAGTTTGAGAAGCAGTCGGAGTACAAGGAGATGGCCGAGGCCGCGAAGGGTTGCAATCTCGACCCCGAGAAGGCGCTCAGCTCGGTCCTCATCGGCACCGACGGCAAGGCCAACTTTGTGGCGGTGCTCAAGGGTGAGGGCCTCGGCGACGAGAAGAACCTCAACTGCATCGCCGAGAAGGGCAAGGAGAAGAACGGCGGCAAGGTGCCCTTCACGATCGCCGACGACGCTGGCAAGAAGTCCCTCAAGATGGAGGGCGACAAGGGAACCGGGTACATCGTCGATGGCTCGACCCTCGTCATCGTCAGCACCCCGTGGGCCGCAGCGGTCAAGGACCTGATGGACGGCAAGGGCAAGGCCGCCGTCGATGGTCCGAACAAGGACCTGTTCGCGCGTGCCGACCAGAGCAAGCACATCTGGGGCGCTGGCCTCGTCCCGGCGGAGCTGGCCGGTGGTGCCAAGAGCATGGGCGCCGAGCCGAAGGATGTCTCGGGCTCGCTCGACCTGAGCGACGGTCTGGCGCTGAAGGTCGCCGTGGGCCTTGCCTCGGCCGACCAGGCCAAGGAGCTCAAGAAGAAGGCGGACGAGGCGATGCCGGGTGCCAAGATCGGCGCGGCGATGTTCGGTCTGGCCAAGGCTGTCGAGACCCTCAAGGTCGACACCAAGGACAACCAGCTCACCGTCGAGGCCTCGATCACCAACGACGAGATCAAGTCGGTCAAGGACAAGGCTGGCGCCTTCCTGGGTGGCATGGGCGGCGGTGGTGGGATGGACTCCCCGCCGATGCCTGTTGAGCAGCCCGCTGCGCCCCCGGCCGCCCCGGCGGATCCGGCTGCGGCCCCGGCCGCTCCCGCGGCTCCGTGAGCCCGACGGGTCTGCGGGGACTTGCGATGTCTCCGTGGATCTCGTAGACAACGGCGGCCCGATCCAGGTGGATCGGGTCGCTTTTGCTTTTCCCTTGTAGCTGCCCGCTGGCGGCGAACATCGAGGTAGACCCCATGTCCAAGTCCACTCCCCTTCAGAACGTCAAGCAGCTGTTCGGCTCGAAGGAGCAGCTCATCAGCAAGGTCATCGACCTGCTCGTCCCCGGCGAC
>JBGAUO010000094.1:0-18696 GCA_044228605.1 Nannocystis sp.
GCCGTCGGAGCTGAGCGTCGGCGTGCCGACTGCCAGGAAGATGATGTCGCCGTGGCGCGCGGCGTCGGCGTTGCTGGTGGTGAAGCGCAGGCGGCCAGCGCCGACGTTGTGCTCGACGAGCGGCTGGAGGCCAGGCTCAAAAATAGGCAGCTTGCCAGCGCGGATCGACTCAATCTTGGCGGCGTCGATGTCCGCGCAGAGGACATCGTTGCCGTATTCTGCGAAAACCGCAGCTGCGACGAGGCCGACATAACCAGTACCGATGACTCCGATCTTCATGCGCGGCGAGGATACCGGATTGCTCCACCGTCTGCTACGATGCGGACAGCGGTCTCGGGTGATCTTTATCGGGTTCGCGGACGACCGCAGAGGTGCGTGTGAGCCCGTCTTCCATCGATCCGAGTCGTCCAGGCCCTGGCGGGCCGGCGAATCCCGACGCCCCGGGGACTGACCTTCCTTTGGTGGACTCGCGGCTCACGCGTGTCGCCATGTTGTTGCCGGTGATCGGCGCGCCGGCGGGGCTGCTGTTCGCGATCCTCGCCAGCTTGATGATCTCCGGCTGGCACGTGGAGCACTCCGCGATCGTGCAGGTGGACACGCAGTGGCGACCTGGCGAGCAGCTGGCGCTGCGTGTGCACGTGCAGGATGGCGCAGGCGTGGGCGTGCCGGACGCCGTGGTCCAGGCGAGCCTGCGTCGCGGCGAGCAGACCGCCGCGCTCGCGGAGGCCCGCGACGTCACAGGCGGCGGCTCGACACAAGCCACGCTGCGGGTGCCCGACTGGGACGCGGGCCCCGCCGAGCTGCAGCTCGACGTGTCGGCCGGCGACCAGCGCTTTCGTGAGACCGTTCCCCTGACGATCGACCGCGCTCGCGTGGTCCGGCATGGCACTGTCACAATCTCCACCTCGGTCAAGAACTGGTCGGACGACACCGAGCCGCAGCCCGAGCGGCTCCGGATCGCCCTGCGTCCGCTCGGCCGCCTCGCCGCCGGCTTCGACAACACGCTGCTCGTGCGGGTCACCGACGCCGAGGGTGTGCCGCATGTCGGGCCGATCGAGGTGATCGTGCTCGATGGAGAGTTCGGCGAGAAGCGAGCCGTGTCCGGTTCGGGGCCGCAGGTCGTCGCTCGCGGGACGACCGACGCGCAGGGCCTCCTGCGCTTCGACGGGCCGCTGAGCACGGACGTGGTGCGCTTCGAGGTGCGTGTGCTGGCGCCACCGATCGTCACCGCGCCGTCGCCCGAGGGCTGCTCGAAGTGCGAGGAGGCGGCCAGGGCGGCGCTGAAGCAGGGTCGACGCAAGCCGGGCAAAGCGGAGCTGCGGGCGTCGGAAACAGCGGCGGCGGGGACAGCTGCGGCGGGGACAGTGGCGGCGGGGACGGCGGCGGCGGGGACAGTGGCGCCGGGGACAGCGGCGGCGGGGACAGTGGCGCCGGGGACGGCGGCGGCGGGGACAGTGGCGGTGATCGAGCAGCCACCGCTGGGCGCGCGGAAATTTCGTCTGGTCAGTTTTGCTGGCGCGGTGCGGGTGAGCGCCGAGCCGCTGGCGCTGCGCAGCGGGGCGACGCTGCAGATCCACGCGCGGGCGCTGCGGGCCAAAAAGCCGGTGTTTGTCGATGTGCACGGGCCCGATGGCGCGTGGGTCGAGACCTTCGCGCCCGTGACAGGCCCCGAGCCGCCGCGCGAGTGGTCGACGGCCGGGCTCTCGCCGGGCTTCCTGCAGATCGAGGCGTATCAGTTCACGACCTCGCCGGGCGAGTCGGCCGCGCTCGCGCGCGTGCAGATCACAGAAGGGGAGCCCGACACCGACGCGGCCCTCGCCCCGCTGTTCGAACAGCAGCGGGCGTTGATGTCCGTCGGCCGGGTCGAGAAGGGCTTCGACCGCGAGCTCGAGCGCAAGTACCTCGACACGATCGAGAAGGCCGTGATCCCGTCGGCCGAGGTGCCGCTGGCGCGTGCGTGGCTGCTCGGTACGCTGCCGATCGAGGTGCTGGGGCCGCCCCTGGCGCTCGCCACCCTCGCGCGGGAGCAGGCCGACCTGGCCGCCCGCAAGCTGCGCTGGGCCGGAGGGCTGCGATGGTTCCTGCTCGGGGGGGGCGGGCTGTTCCTGCTGACGACCCTGCTGCTCATCGTGATCAGCCATCGACGGGCCGCCGCGAAGCTCACCGGTGAGATCCACGGCGCCGCGGCGACGGCTGAGATCGCCCGCGAGATCGCGCAGGCGCAGCGCGCTGTGCTGCTCCGGGCGGTCGCCCTGGTCGTGACCATGGCGCTGGGGCTGGTGTTGATGGTGGTGGTGCTCGACAAGCTGCTGTGGAGCGCGTAAGCGGCAAAATGGAGGCGGACGGCGCCTCGAGGTATGCAGCGGCGTGACCCGTACTCCGAGGGCGATGATCATGGCCGCGGGCTTCGGCACGCGGCTCGGGGAGCTCAGCGAGCTGCGACCCAAGCCGATGCTGCCGGTGTGTGGGGCTCCGCTGGTGCGCTGGGCGGCGCTGTGGCTGCGGGCGCAGGGGATCCGCGAGGTGGTGGTCAACCTGCATCATCGCGGGGAGCAGATCGAGGCCGAGCTCGGCGACGGCAGCGAGCTCGGCCTGTCGATCGCGTACTCGCGGGAGGACGGAGAGATCCTCGGCACCGGCGGCGGGCTGCGTCAGGCCCGGTCGTTGCTCGATGACGGCCACGGCACCCCGATCGTGGCCATGAACGGCAAGGTCATCCTCGACCTCGAGCTGGCGCAGGTGCTGGCTCTCCACCGCTCGCTGGCGGCCGAGGCGACGATGGTGCTGCGCCCGGATCCAGACGCCGAGCGCTGGGGCAGCCTGCGTGTCGACCCCGAGGGCCGCGTCACGCACCTGCTCGGAAAGCCAGGTCCCAGGGGACAGGTCGGCGGCGCGGCCCTGATGTTCACCGGGGTGCAGGTGCTGGACCCGCGCTTCCTCGATCGGATCCCGGCGAGCGGTCAGCAGTGCGTGGTGCGCACGGCGTACAGCTCGCTGCACGCCGAGGGGGGGGCGTTTGGCGGATTCGTGACCGACACGTACTGGTGGGAGCATTCGACCCGCGAGCGCTACCTGCAGGGGGTCGCCAATGTGATCGAGGGCCGGGCTCGCGTGGCCTATGCGCCGGGGCCGGTGCGTGGCGTCGATGCGACGGCGCAGATCGATGCGACGGCGCGGGTCGACCCGATGGCGTGGGTCGGGCCGCATGTGCGGGTCGGAGCCGGCGCGGTGGTCGGGCCGCGGGTGCAGCTCGGCGCGGGCGCGGTGGTCGACCGGGGGGTGCGCCTGCGCGACGCGATCGTGTGGGAGGGCGCCCGTGCCGATCGCGACCTCGAGCACGAGGTGCTGGCGCGTTGAGCCTGAAACGCAGAACACCGCCCGAGGAGGGCGGTGCTCTGCGTGCTGGCTCGCAGCGACGAGCGCTCAGTTCTGGCGCTCGCGCGGCGGCGGCAGGCCGTCGAGGATGCGCTTGAACTCGGGGTGGTCGGGGATCATCTGCAGCGCGGCGGTGCAGACCTGGCGCGACTCCTCGAAGAGGTTGGCGTCGCGCATGCACGAGGCGAGGGCGATGACCGGTTCGACATCCCGCGGGTTGATGGCGACCACGGCACGCAGGTGATCGACGGCCTCGCGCGGGCGGCCGAGCTTGCGCAGGATGAGGGCGAGCAGGTTGCGGACCTCGCCGTCGTTCGGGCGCAGGCGGACGGCGTCCATCAGGTGGGCGAGCGCCGCGGTGTCGCCGTCGCTGCCGCGGACCGCGAGCGCGAGCAGCAGGTGGGGCTGCCAATAGCGGGGGTCGCGGGCGATGAGCTCGCGGAGGAACTTGGCGGCGCCCAGCTTGGCCTTGTTGTCGTCGCCGCGGACGGCGTCGATGGTGGCGTCGTAGCGGTCCTCGAAGTCCTCGATGTCGAGCGCGAGGACCGAGCGCCGGGCGAAGGCGTCGTCGTCGAGGCTGCGGCGCGGGAGGGCGAGGATCTTGTCGAGGTAGGGGCGGGCGGCGACCGGGTTGTCACCGTCGAGGTACATGCTGGCGCCGTAGCGCAGCACAGTGGCGTTTTGCGGGTGCTTCTCGGCGGCGCGCAGCAGCAGGCCAGTGGCGGCCTCGAGCTTCTCTTCCTCGTGGAGGTCGAGCAGCATGTCGAGGGTGCTCTTGGCGAGCGCAGGCTGCTCGATCGCCTGGGCGAGCAGCGCGAGCGCCTCCTCCTTGTCCTCGCGGATCTTGGCGGGCTCGGTCTCGGCGGTGTCCCACAGGACGTTGGCGAGGTCGCCGTAGGCGCTGGGGATCTTGCCCTCCTCGACGGCGCGGCGCAGGAAGGGCTCGGCCTGGTCGAACTGATCGTTCTCGATGAGCAGGCTGCCGAGCTGAGCGAACACCGTCGGGCCCTCGTTGCCGTTCTCGACCACGAACTGGGCGACCTTGAAGGCGTTCTCGAGGTCGCCGGCGCTGCGCAGGGTGTCGATGAAGGTGGCCGCGACGGCGGGGTTTTGCGGGTTCAGGTTCAGGGCCTGCTGGAAGGCCTGGACGGCGCTGCCGACGTCGCCGACGCGGCGCAGCGCGAGCGCGAGGTGGTGCCACGCGCCCTGGTCGCCCTTGCGGCGCTGGGCGGCGATGTTGAGGGCCTGGATCGACAGCGGGATCGCGCCCTGGTCGGGCTGGCCGCCGATGAGAATGTCGACCATCGCGTGCAGGGCCTGCATCGCGGCGTCCATCTCGGGGGCGCGGGCGAGGGCGTCCATCAGCGGGGAGAGCAGCTGCTCCGAGGTGGTCGGGACGCAGCGGCCCTGCAGGGCGCTGAGGTTGCCGAGGCCGACCAGGAAGGAGACGAGGGCCTGGATGTTGCTGGTGCCGAAGGCCTCCTGCCAGGTCTTGGAGGTCTCGCCAAGGCCGAGGCGGCGGGCGATGCCCTGCTCGAGCTCGAACAGCTTGCTGGGCAGCTCCTCGGGGGTGCCGGCGAACTCCCACTTCTCGAGGGTGGTGAGGGCCCCGCCGTCGATCTCGACCATGCGGGCGCTGACCTGCAGCTGATCTTCCTGGACGTGCATGTCGGTGACGAGGGCGCGGCGGGCGTTGGCGAAGCGCTGGATGCCCTCGAGCGCGCGCTGGTCGGTCCACGGCTCGCGGAAGATCATGAGCGCGGGGATCTTGCGGCCGTCTTGCTCGTGCAGGGCGGTGAACACCGGGGCCGCGGCCTTGCCTCCGCCCTCGGCGAGCTCCTGGGCCCACCAGCGCTGAATGCCCATGGCCAGGGGAGCGCCCTTGCCTTCGTTGGTGCAGGCGATCGGCAGGCACACGAAGTCGATCGCCTGGGCGGCCTGTTGCAGCTCCGCGGGCGAACCATCGTCCTCGTCGCCTTCACCTTCGCCGCTCTCGTCGATCATGAGCTCGCCATCCTCGAGGGCTTCGGCGTTGTCAAAGTCGGGGTTCGTCTCGTCACCGGACATAGGCGCGAAGCCTGCCAAAGCCGGCTCGAACGCGCAACCGCGGGATCTGGTACGGTGGGCGCCGTGCCGCCCCGAAGTATGGCGACGGCGGGAGCCAAGTCACGCCCACTGCGTGTGGCCCCGTATGTAGGACTGGGCGCCGCTGTGTTGTGCGGGCTCGGCTGCGGCGCTCCGACGGTGGCGGCGCGCGCGGTGTGGATCGGCAGCGAGCATGATGTCGACGGCGGTCGCACGCTCTTCACCTACGCGGCGGGGGTGTTTGGCGAGAGCCATGTCGGGCCGCTCGCGCAGGATGCGGAGGTCGGCGAGGTGCAGTTGTTGGTCGAGCTCGAGCCACGCGGTCGCGGTGTGTTGCTGCGGGCGGTCGACCAGGGTTGGTTGCACGAGCTCGGCGACGAGACGCAGGTGCGCGGTGGCTACATCGACCTGGCGCACCCGCGGTCGCTGCCGCTGGCGCTGCCGGTGGGGCGCGAGGCGACCAGCTTCCTCGCCTCGGGGGACGGGCTGTGGTGGATCGAGCCGTGCGCGTCGGCCCTGGCCGTGGTGCCGCTGGGCGCGGAGGTTGTGCTCGCGCGCGACGCGGTGGATGGGACGATCGTGCCGCTGCGCCACGTGATCGCGGGCTCACCGGGCAAGCCGGCGCCGCGGGCGGGCTGCGGCTCGGCGAGCGCAGGCTACAGCGTGGTCTCGGCCAGTGACGCGCCGCGGGTGTTCCTGGTCGCCACGCGCGGGGAGCTGCCCGAGCTGCGCGCCGCGCCGGAGGCTGGGATCGATCGCCTGGCGGTGCCGACGGCGGGCGAGGGCTCGCTGGTGCGGGTCATGCGTGGTGATCTGCCGCCCGGGTACGTGCCGGCTCGTTTGCCGGACCTGCGCTGCACTGGGGGGCCCGCGTGTCCGTTGGCGGCGGTCGATCCGGACGGCGAGGGTTTGACCTTCGCGGTGTCCGGAGGGGACTGCCGGCTCTTGCGCTTCGACGCGAGCACGGGTGAGTCGAGCTGCGTGGTCGCTGCTGATGCGCCGCCCGAGCTCCGCGGTGAGCACCTGGTCGCGGCGATCTCCGCGGATCACTATGTGTTCCGCGACGGCCTCACGTTGCTGCGCCACGACTGGCGTACCGGAGCGCGGGCGATCCGCAGCCTGCCGGGCGCGAGCGCGGACGCGTTTGTGCGGGTCACGAGCGACGGGCGGGTGGTGGTGCTCGGTGCGAGCAGCGGCCCGGTGTTGCGCGTGGACGAGACGACCCTCGATGTCCTCAGCCTTGAGCAGGGCGTGTGTCCAAATCCGCAGCCGCCGGTGATCAGCCCGTCCGGGCGCCATGTCGCGTGGACGTGCACGCTGGGGCAGCCGATGGCGGACGCGGTGGACGAGCAGCCTGCCGACGACGCGCTGGCGCTGGGCGACGTGTTGCGGGTCTCGGCGGCGGGCCTGGAGCGCTTCCAGGGCGTGCCGATGTGGGCGCTGGCGATCGATGACAGCGGCGACTTGCTGCTGCACAGCCGCAAGAACCGGCGCCTCGATCGCGAGACCTTGTTGCCGCCGAAGCCGCCGCGCAACCTCTACGTGCTGGCGCAGGACGGCGAGCTGGCGCGCATCGACGGCCTCGAGCCCGACCCGGAGCAGACGGTGGGTCAAAGCCTCGGCAGCTACCGCTGGATCACGGCGAGTCCGCTGTGAGCCGCGAGGTTTGTGTCATCGCTTCGGCGAGCTCCTTGAGCAGCCGCATGTACACGACCAGCATCCAGATCGCGGCGCACAGGAGGCTGAAGGCGAGGCCGAGCCCGAGCAGCTGCGTGACATCGTGATCGAGGCGCAGGTCGGGGGAGATCCAGTAGGCGCCGAGGCCCACGGCCACGAGGGCGGCGAAGGCGAGCAGCAGGGCGTCGACGCGGGCCAGGGCGGAGCGGGCCGCACACGCGCTGGCGAGGCGGCGCAGGCTCAGCAACAGGATGACGGCGGTGAGCAGGCCGAGCATCTGGCTCTGGGCGCCGAGGCCGGCGAGATCGAGGTTGCGTAGGCTGCCGGTGTCACGCCCGCCGCCGAGCACGAAGCCGGCGAGCGGGAGCAGCGTGGCGCACTCGGCTGCGAGGCCGACGCCGAGCAGCGGGAGCGCGAGGCCGAGGCCGATCCGGGCGGCGGGAGCGTCGGCGACGCGGGCGAGGCCGGCGATCTGGAACAGACCGATGACCGGGCCCACCAGGCCGAGCACGCACAGGCCGCCGAGCGTGACCATGGGCGTGAAGCCGCCGACGCGGGCCAGGACGACAAACACGCCGACGCTCGCGGCGGCCAGCACACGCAGGGCGGTGGCGTCGCGGTAGCGCTCGAGGCCGGCGGCGGCGCGGGCCCAGGCGGCGGCGAGCGGCCCGGTGTCGATGCGGCCGGCTTGATGGACCGCGGCGCCGGCGATCGTGAGCGTGGCGAGCGTCAGGATCAGGGGCAGCCAGTCGACGAGGTTGTTGCCGCTGGGGGGACCGTCGGGACGTCCGAGCCACAGCGCGAGCGGGTAGAGGGCCAGGAGCGATGCGACCACGAGCGGCCACCAGGCGCGCGTCCGGTCGAGGAGGCGCTGGCCGCGGGCGAGCGCCGCGGTCAGGAGGCCGAGGCCGCCGAGGCGCAGGAGCAGGGCGGCGAGCATCCACAGCTGCATTCGCGCCTGGCGATCGGGGGCCGGCAGATCGGGGGCAAACCAGAGGACATCGAGGTTGAAGCCGACCGCGCGCACGGCGTCGACGACCAGGAAGATACCTGCCCCGAGGGACAGGTTGTGGGTCAGGCGGTCGCCCATGCCGCGGCCGTAGCGGTGGGCGCCGACGAGGATAAAGCCGGTGAGCAGCAGCTCGCAGGCGACCTCGCCGTTGCCGAGCTGGCCGGCGTAGGCGAACAGCTTCTCCGAGAACCCCTCGCTGCTGGCGAGGGAGGCGATGGCGCGGCGATGGGCCCACGACGTCACCAGGCCGATCAGGGCCGAGGTGCTGAGCACGAAGGCGAGGAGGCGGGCGCCGTAGGCTGCGTCGGGGCCGGTGTCGCGCATGGGCTCAGGCGCGGCCGGCGAGGGCGACGACGCGGTCCATCAGGCGATGGACCTCGGCTTCGGTGTTGTAGAAGTGCGGTCCGAGGCGCAGGCCGCAGTTGGGGCGCCAGTCGAGCTTGTAACGCTCGGCGATCAGCTGCTTGCTGGCCGCCTCGCTGCTCGGGAAGTCGACGGCGACAAAGCCGGTGCGCTGCTCGTCGGCGAGCGGCGAGTGGACGGTGAGGTCGGTGGCCTGGGCGCGCTCGATGATGATGCGGGCGAGGGCGAGGTTGTGGGCCCGGATGCGGTCGAGGCCGACCGCGTGCAGGTTCTCGTAGGCGGCGCGGGCGACGTAGTAGGCGGGCATCGAGGGCGTGCCGGCGAGGAAGTGGCGGTGGTCGTTGGCGTAGCGGATCGGCGGGGCCTCGAAGCTGAAGGGGTCGGCGTGGCCCATCCAGCCGGTCAGGCGCGGCCGCAGGCGCTCGCGCAGCGCGGGCTTCATCCACATGAATGCGGTGCCCGGGCCGCCACACAGCCACTTGTGACTGCCGCCGACGACGATGTCGGCGTCCCACTCGTGCACGTCGATCGGCATGGCGCCGACGGTCTGGTAGACGTCGACCATGACCAGCGCGCCGACCTCGTGGGCGCGGGCGCAGATCGCCTTGACGTCTTGCAGCGCGCCGGAGACGTAGATGCCGTGGGAGATCGGGACGATCGCGGTGCGCTCGTCGATCGCGGCGAGCATGCGCTCCAGGGGGATCGTCATGCCGTCGTCGGAGGGGACCAGGTGGAGGTCGGCGCCGAGCTCACGGTAGCGGTCCCACACGTAGAGCACGTTGGGGAACTGCAGGGCCTCGACGACGACCTTGTTGCGGTGGCCTGAGAAGTCGAGGGCGCTGGCGACGGCGGCCTGAAAGTAGGCGACGTTTTGGTTCAGGATCGTCTGGCCTGCGGGGGCGCCGAGGAAGCGCGCGGCGCTGTCGGCGGTCGCCGCGAGCACGTCAAACCAGTGCGGCCAGACCTCGACGCCCTCGCGGGCCCAGTCGGCGGCGTACTGCGCGAGCGCGGCGGCGGCTTGCCGCGGCATGGCGCCCATGCTGTTGCTGTTCATGTAGATGCTGTCGGCGAGGATCGGGTAGTCCTCGCGGTAGCGGGCGAGGTCGGGCTGGAGGGCGGGGCGGATCGCGGTCATGGCTTGGCTGCTCCGGAGGACATGTCCTGGGCGACAGATGCGGGCGGCGCGGGGCGGGCCGCGCGAAACTCGTAGGGGGCGAAGGTCTCGGCGCTGACGCGGCGGCGGTTGAACTCGGCGAGCTCGCTGGCCGTGTAGCCGCGCGCGCTGCCGCGGGGCAGCTGGCGGCGGATGAAGCCCTCGATGTCGCGGCGGGCCTTGTCGGCGGCGACCAGGCGGGCCTCGTCGATCGCGGAGATGGCCTCGGGCGGGAGCTCGCCGTCGCTGGTGGCGGGCAGGCCGTTGGCCATGCGCTCGTCGCACTCGTCCCAGCGCTGGAAGAGGATCGCGCGGCGTTCGACGAGGCTGCGGGTGGCGTCGGCGGTGAGGCCGAGCAGCTCCTGGCCGAGCTCGGCGAGCCGGGTAGCGAGCAGCTGGCGGGTGTAGTCGACGGCGATCTGGATCCGCAGCTCGCGGGTTTGGTTGAGGAAGGCAGTCTTGGCGCCGGCGTCGAATTCGATGCCGGACAGGGCCATGAGCCACTCGGTCGGTCCGGTGACGGCCATGCCGATGCCGCCGATGCCGCTCGGCCCGAAGGAGCGCAGCGCGGCGCCCGAGCCGCGCATGCGCTTGCCGTGCTGGTCGCGGCCCCAGCGGTCGCCGAAGCGGACCGTGCCGTCGCGATTGACGGCGGCGGTGAAGCGCTTGCCGGGGTCGACGTACATCATGCTGCCGTCGCGTCGACGAGTGAGTCCGAGGCTGCCACGCTGGGACTCGGGGTCGCCGGTCTCGCCGGGTGTTGCGCCGTTCGCAAGCCAGGGGCGAGCCGTCTCGATGCGGGCGCCGCCGGGGTCGGGCGGCAGGGCGGGGCCCTCGACGTTGGGGCTGGCCTTTGGGTCAGGTGATGCGGGCGGCGGGGCAGGGCCCTCGGGCGCGGGCGCGGCGGACGAGCCAGCGCTCGCGCTTGCGAGCGCGAGCGCGAGGCCAACGGCGAGCCAGCGTGCCTGCCCGGTCGCCACCGCAGCGGCTAGCCGTTCTCCGCGTCGAGGAGTCCGGCGTACTGCTGCGCGCTGAGCAGGCCGGCGAGCGCGTCGGGGTCGCTGGGGCGGATGCGGAGCATCCAGCCGACGCCGTAGGGTTCCGCGTTGACGGCCTCGGGCGAATCGTTGAGGTGCTCGTTGACGGCCACGACCACGCCGCTGAGCGGGGCGAACAGCTCCGAGACGGCCTTCACCGAGTCGACGTCGCCGAAGCGCTCGCCGGCGGTGACGGTGGCGCCGACGCCGGGGAGGGTGACCAGGGTGATGTCTCCGAGCTGGTCGACCGCGTGGGTCGTGATCCCGACGGTGACCGTGCCGTCGGCCTCGGCGCGGGCCCACTCGTGATCGTTGGTGTAACGCAGGTTGCTGGGGATGCTGCTGCTCTCGGACATGACGGCCTGGTGTCTGGGTGGCTGGCTCTCGGGCCAGGTTCTAAAGGACAGGTGCGGAGGACAGGAGGAGAAGCGCTGCTTCAGGGGCGGCGGTAGAACGGGCCCTTGACGACCTCGGCCGGGAAGCTGCGGCCGCGCTGCGAGATGGTGAGGACGGTGCCGGGGGCGGACAGGGCGATCGGGACGTAGGCGAGGCCGACGGCGCCGCCGACGGTGGGCGCCGGGCCGCCGCTGGTGACGGTGCCGAGGACGGTGCCCGCGGCGTCGACGACCTCGGCGCCGTGGCGGGCGATGTTGCGGTCCTGCACGCGGAAGCCGACGAGGGTGCGGGTGAGGCCGGCGGCCTTCTGGGCGGCGAGCGCCTCGGCGCCGACAAAGGGCTCGCCGCGTGTCAGCTTGTCGAGCTTGACGACCCAGCCGAGCCCGGCCTCGAGCGGGCTGGTGGTCTGGTCGATGTCGTTGCCGTAGAGCGAGAGGCGGGCCTCGAGGCGCAGGGTGTCGCGGGCGCCGAGGCCGATCGGGGCGGCGCCGCCGGCCAGCAGGGCCTGCCACACGGGGCCAGCGCCGTCGGCGGGGACAAACAGCTCGAAGCCGTCCTCGCCGGTGTAGCCGGTGCGCGCGGCGGTGATGGCCACGCCGGCGATCGTCGCGTCGGCGAAGCCGAAGCTGGGGATCGCCAGGAGGTGCTCGCCGCCGAGCTGCGCGGCCAGGTCGCGCGCCTTCGGGCCTTGCACGGCGATCAGGGCGAAGCTGTCGGAGTGGTCGTCGATCGCACAAAGGTGGCCCGCGTGCTCCTTGAAGAACGCGAAGTCCTTGGCGATGTTGGCGGCGTTGACGACGATGCGGAAATTCTCGGGGCCGCGGCGGTAGACGATGCAGTCGTCGACGATGCCGCCGTCCGGGTAACAGACGCAGGTGTACATGGCGCGGCCATCGACGAGCTTGGCGGCGTCGTTGGTGATCAGGCGCTGCACGGCAGCCAGCGCGCCCGGGCCGGTGAAGTCGATCTCTCCCATGTGCGAGACGTCGAAGATGCCGACCGCCTCGCGCACGGCCTTGTGCTCGGCGAGGATGCCGTCGTATTGGAGCGGCATGTGCCAGCCCCCGAAGTCGACCATCTTGGCGCCGCGAGCGACGTGCAGGTCGTGAAGCGGAGTGTGCTGGAGGGAGCCGGGATCGCGGACCATGACGGATCCACGAATAGCCAATCTCGACCCCCGCGGGCAAGGGCACGTGCTACACATGGCCTCGCGATGAAGACCCTGGCGAGCGCAGGCTGCGGGCGAGTGGCGCGAGTGGCGCGAGTGGCGCGAGCCGGCGTTGGTGGCTCCACGACGGCGCCAAACCATTCCTGTGCGTCGGAGAGGGCCCGCCCGCGGGCCCGGGCGTGGCTCGTGTCGCTCGGCCTCGTGTGTGCGTTCGCGGGAGGCTGCGGCGGCCCGAAGAAGCGCGACCAGATCGTGCCGCCGACCGGGCAAAACACGTACTCGCAGGCCCGCCGCTACGTCGACAAGGCGGTGCGGCGTTCGACCGAGGGCGTGATCCTCATGCCGTCGAAGAAGGCCGACACGCTGTTTGACCGCACGCGGCTCAACGAGATCGCCCAGAACCTGCGGGTGCCGGCGGCCCTGTGTTTTGTGAACCGGGCGATCGCTACGATGAAGGCGGGCCAGCAGGACGGCGAGGAGACCTTCGTCGGGGTGCCTGAGGGCCAGATCCGGATCCGCACGCGCATCAATCCCTTCGGCGAGGTGCTGCGCACCGAGGTGATCGAGAGCGGCTTCCAGGACGCGGAGATGTACCCCTGCCTCGACAAGGCGATCAAGGCGGTGAAGTGGACCAACAACAAGAGCGGGGTGGTCCAGTACATCGACGTCATCTACTGGGTGAGCCTCGGCTATCAGGCGGAGGATCACTCGAAGGCGTCGCAGCTCGAGCTGCGCAAGCAGCAGGCGAGCGCGGCCGAGAAGGGGCGCGGCTGTCTGGCCAACCGGGTCGCGGCGGGGCGTTATCAGGTGCAGGGGCTGTCGCTGCTGGACCGCGACGGGCGCACCCTGGCCAACCGCATCGAGTCCGGCGTGTTGCCTGACAACGTCCGCGACTGCCTCGAGTACGTGTTTCGCGGCATCCGCATGCCGCCGGTGAAGGAAGGGTTTGTGCGGCCGTTCCTGCCCGCGGCGGACTTCGTGGTGGCGACGGACGGCACCGTGAACTTCGCCGACGAGCGCTGGCTCGCGCTGCTCCGCCTCGAGGAGGAGGCGATGCGCGAGGCCCGACTCGCCGACATCGCTGGCGACGATCCCGTGACGCAGATCGACGAGGGGGAGCCACCCGTGGGAGTCACGCCGAAGGCCACGCAGGTGGCCAACAGCAACGGCGCATCGTCGCCGGAGCCGACCCGCGCCGATCCGGCGGCGGGCGGTCAGAAGCTCAAGCTCGGGGGCATGCGCGCACCCGCTGGCTCGCGGCGCCCGGCCGAGGCTGGCAAGCCGCCAAGCTGAGCCAAGCTGGCTGGGCCAGTCTGTGGCGAGCGAGTTGGGGCCGAGCCCGCTCAGTGCTTTTCGTGGGTGGGTCGCGGCGGGAACACCAGGCTCAGGGTGACCGAGCCGGCGATGAGCCCGGCGACGACGGCGAGCGAGACGGTGACCGGAATGTGGTACGCGGGCAGGAGGCTGCCGAGCCCCATGCCGAGGATCATCTTGGTGCCGACGAAGCTGAGGACCAGGCCGAGGCCGTACTTGAGCAGGTGGAAGCGGTCGATGACGTTCTCCAGCAGGAAGAACATCGAGCGCAGGCCCATCACCGCACACATGTTGCTGGTGAAGACGATGAAGGGGTCGGTGGTGATGCCGAAGATCGCCGGGATCGAGTCGAGCGCGAACACCACGTCGGCGGTCTCGACCATGATCAGGGTGACAAACATCGGGGTGGCGTAGCGGCGGCCCTCCTTGAGGGTGAAGAAGCGCGGGCCGTCGAACTCCTTGCTGACGCGGAGGTACTTCTCGACCGTGCGCTTGACCCAATTGTCCTTCTGGCCGCCAGGTTCGCCGCCCTCCTCGCCGCTGCTGACGAACAGCAGGCGCAGGCCGGTGAGCAGCAGGAAGGCGCCGAACACGTAGAGGCTCCACTTGAACATCTCGATCAGCGCCAGGCCGGCGCCGATGAACACGCCGCGCAGGATCAGCGCGCCGAGGATGCCCGCGAACAGCACGCGGTGGAGGTACTCGGGGGGGATCCGCATGTAGCGGAACAGGACGACAAACACGAAGATGTTGTCGACGCTGAGGGCCTGCTCGATGAAGTAGGCGCTCATGAACTCGAGCGCCTTCTCCTGGCCGAAGGCGGCGTAGACGTAGCCGTTGAAGGCGAGGCTCAGCGAGACCCAGAAGATCGACCAGCGCAGCGCGGCGCCCATCGTCACGCGGTGGAGCTTGCGGTTAAAGACGCCCAGATCGAGGGCCAGAATGACGAAGAAGCCGAGGAGAAAGAGGCCCCAGCTGAGGGGCGAGCCGACGGTGTGGAACAAGGCGGGGCTGCTTTCGGCCGGTCTGCGGCTTCAGGGTGCGGCGGGGGCGGGTGCAGCGGGTGCGGCGGGTGCAGCGGCGCCGACGGGGGTCTTGTCGGTGATGGTCGCCACCGTGTCGGCCTTCACGCGGATGGTCATCCTGCGGGGCTTGGTCTCGTCGTGGAAGTCGAGGTCGACCAGGGTGCCCTTGAAGGCGAACGGGAAGTTCGGCGCCATCGGCTTGCCGAGCTCGGGCGTGGTGAAGACCTGATAGTCGAAGGTGATCTCGTAGAGGACGGGATCGGGGACGTGGGCGAACAGCTCGTAGGCGCCGTATTGCGAGTCCGGGACGGTGGGCGCGAGGCCGTTGCCGCTCTGGAAGATGGCCTGGCCGGTGAAGCTGCCGGGGGTCTCCTTGAGCATCTTGAGGTGCTCGCGGCGCGCCTCCTTGCTCATCAGGTTGAAGGCCTCGAGGTTCTTCTTGTTGAAGGTGAGGTCGGCGCCGACGGGGTCGTAGGCCTTGGGCAGCGCGAGCAGGTCCTTTTTCTCCTGCTGGCACCCGAGCTGTGCGGTGGCGACCGCCAGGACGGCGCTGGACAGGAACATGGCTTGGAGCACGTGGAGCGCGCGGCGCATGGCGGGGAACCTAGCACGTTAGGCCCGGGGGCGTGCACCGGGGGGGTCGGGCGCGGACGGCGGGGGCTCACGTGATGGTGGGGTCCTCGGCGGTCTCGGCGAGGACATTCGCGGGTCCGAGGGCGAGGGCGAGGGCGTCGTGAGCCTCGCGGGCGAGGTGCCGCTGCGCGCCGATGGCCTCGAAGGTGACGCGCACGACGCAGCGCAGTCGGCCGTGCGGGTCGGCGCTCCAGCGCGGGTAGGACCCGATGTCGACGCCGGGGAAGGCGGCGACGACCTGGTTGAGGGGCGCGGCGAGGTCGGCCTCGTCGAGCTCGGTGTGGAGGCGCCAGAGGGCCCAGCCGCCGGCGTCGGGGAGCTCGCCGGGGATCGCCTCGAGGGCCTCGATCTTGGCCAGGCACAGCTCGGGGATGCCAGGTAGGACGTAGATCCGGCGCTGCTCGACGCGCAGGCGCATCACCGGCCAGCCGTGCTCGGCGGTGAGTTCGGTGCCGGCGGGCAGATCGGCCATCTTGAGCGCGGCGGGGGTGATGCGCGCGCCGAAGTGGGTCCGCAGCAGGCGCTCCATCGCCGGGTCGCGCTCGAGGGGCCGGCCGAGGGCGCGGGCGAGAGCCTCCATGGTCACGTCGTCGTGGGTGGGGCCGACGCCGCCGGAGGTGAAGACCAGCGGGGTGCGGGCGAGGAGGCGCAGGAGGGCGTCGCCGATCGCGGTGAGGTCGTCCTCGACGGTGCAGACCTCGAGCAGGCGGATCCCGCGACGGCGCATCATCTTGGCCAGGTTGTGGCCGTTTTGGTCGCGGATCTTGCCGCTGAGGAGCTCGTTGCCGATGAGCAGCACGGCTGCAGTCGGGGGGGGAAGGTCGGCGGACATGCGGATCCTTGGCGCCAGGGTACCAGCATCCTGTGAGCGATCGACGGGGGCGCGCGCTTGACGTCGGCGGCGGGCGAGGGGTAGTTCGGCGTCGGCAACGGGGGAGGCATGGACATGCGCGCGGCATCCGACACGAACCCGGCGTTACGCTCGGCGGCGTTTTCCTCGGAGGAGGCCCCGGGTCTGTTGGGGGCGAGACGCCCCGGCGAGGATCTGTGTGAGATCGCGGATCTCGATGTGGGGGCGACCTGCGAGCTGCTGGCGGCGGCGCGGGCCCTGGTGCCGCTGGCGGCCGGCGACGGGCCGCGTGGGCGGGTGGCGCTGCGCGGGGCGCTGATCCTCAGCCTGTTCAACGAGCCGAGCACGCGCACCCGCCTGAGCTTCGAGGTCGCGGCGCGGCGGCTCGGGGCGCAGGTGGTCGACTTTCGCCACGACGGCGCGAGCTCGGCGGCCAAGGGTGAGACCGAGCTCGACGCGCTGCGCAACCTCGACGCGATGGGCTTCGACGCGGTGGTGGTCCGCGACGGGCGCGATGGGTATCCGCGGTGGTTGTGCTCGCAGCTGCGGGCGCGGGTGGTGAACGCGGGCGACGGGGTGCACGAGCATCCGACGCAGGCGCTGCTCGACGCGCTGACGATCCTCGAGGCGTTTGGGCGCGAGCCGGTGCCAGGGGCGCTGGACGGGCTGCGGGTGGCGATCTGCGGCGATCTGCGGCACGGGCGGGTCGGGCGTTCGAACCTGCGCTTGCTGCGGACCTTGGGGGCGGAGCTGGTGATCGCGGGGCCGGGCTCGCTGGCGCCGGCGGCCCTCGCGGCGGAGTTCGGGGCCGCGCTGGCGCCGGACCTCGACGCGGCGCTGGCCGGCGTGCACGTGGCGATGATGCTGCGGATCCAGCGTGAGCGGCTGCCGCCGGATCTGCAGCTGCCCGACGACGCCAGCTATCACGCGGCCTGGGGGCTGACGCCGGCTCGGCTGGCGCGGTTGGCCCCGGACGGAGTGGTGCTGCATCCGGGGCCGATGAATCGCGGGGTGGAGATCGCGGACGCGGTGGCCGACGGGCCGCGCAGTCGCATCCTCCGCCAGGTGACGCTGGGCGTGGCGGTGCGCATGGCGGTCCTGGCCCGCGCGTGTGGGGTGTCCGCAGAGACATGTCTCAAGGAGCAGGTGGTATGAGCGAAGATCACGAGGCGCTGCTGGTCCTGGCCGACGGCCGGGTGTTTCGCGGGATCGGCTTTGGCGCCCGGACCACCGCGGTCGGCGAGCTGGTGTTCAACACGGCGATGTCGGGCTACCAGGAGATCGTCACGGACCCGTCGTACACCGGGCAGCTGGTGTGCTTGACAGTGACCGAGGTCGGCAACGTCGGCGTCAACCCGGACGACGAGGAGTCGCGCGGGCACGGCTGCGCGGGGCTGGTGGTGCGCAGCCTGGCGGCGCGGCCGTCGAACTGGCGGTCGACGCAGGACCTGCCGGGTTACCTGGCGGCGCGCGGCGTGCCCGGGATCTGCGAGCTCGACACGCGGGCGCTGACGCGGCACCTGCGGGACGCGGGCGCGGTGATGGCGGCGCTTTGCACGGATGGGCAGGGCGTGGAGGCGCTGCTGCGGCTGGCCCGCGAGGCGCCGGCGATGGAGGGGCAGGATCTGACGCTGCGGGTGAGCGGGACGCAGCGCAGCAGCTGGGACAGCCCGAGCTGGGGCGTGACGCCGCCGGCGGCCGACGTGCACGTGGTGTGCTGGGACTTCGGAGTGAAGCTCAACCTGTTGCGACGGCTGCGCGACGAGGGGGCGCGCGTGACGGTGGTGCCGACGGGGACGAGCGCGGCGGAGATCGTGGCGCTGCGGCCGGATGGGGTGCTGCTGAGCAACGGGCCCGGCGATCCGGCGGCGGCGACCGGGGTGATCACGCAGCTGCGGCGCTTGCTGGCGAGCATCGACGTGCCGGTGTTCGGGGTGTGCCTCGGGCATCAGCTGCTGGCGCTGGCGCTCGGCGGGCGGACCTACAAGATGAAGTTTGGCCACCACGGCGGGAACCATCCGGTGCGCCACGAGGACAGCGGGCGGGTGGCGATCACGAGCCAGAACCATGGGTTTGCGGTCGACATCGGATCGCTGGGGGAGGGGGCGGCGCTGACCCACCGCAACCTGTTTGACGGCACGACGGCGGGGCTGCGCCTGCGCGACCGGCCGATCGCCAGCGTGCAGTACCACCCGGAGGCGTCGCCGGGGCCACACGACGCCAGCGATCTGCTGAGCCAATTTGTGGCCCAGGTCCGGCGTCATCGCGGGCGCGCGCGGGCGTCATGAGCAGAGAGCCGGTCGTCGGGCGGCACCCGAGCCTGGCGACCCTGATGCCGGAGCGCGGGCTCGCCAAAGTGCAACCGGGCCTTCCGGACATGTCGGATCGGACATGGTGGGAGGGACAGCTGGACCGGCTCGGCGAGGCGGTGTTCGCGGCGTCGCCGGGGCGGGCGGCGCCGTTGTTGGCGCGTTTCGACGCGCTGGTCCCCGTGGTGCAACCCGAGGCCGGCGTGACCTATGCCAACAAGATCGACAAGGCCGAGGCACGGCTCGACTGGACCCAGCCGGCCGCCGTCCTGGCGCGCAAGATCCGCGCCTTCAATCCC
>JBGAUO010000095.1:0-18431 GCA_044228605.1 Nannocystis sp.
CCCCGGCCTGCGCGTCGCCGGCGCCGACCTCTCGCGCGCCCACCTCGAGCGCGCCGCCCCCACCGGCGCCGCCCTCCAGCAGGTCCGTATGCACAGGTCCTTCGAGACAGGTGCCAACTTCTCCGGCGCCGACCTGCGCCACGTCACCCGCACCGACGCGGCCCTCGCCGCCGCCGAGGACTTCAGCCCCGCACCCAAGGCCAGCCCATGACCCACGCCGCCCCCAGCTTCGCCCTCCCCGCCGCGCGTGTCGGTCCGCGCAGCGTCGTCGCCGTGCTCGGCGAGCGCCAGCTCCGCGTCCGCGGCCCCGCCGGCGAGCACGACGCCCTGCTCGCCGTCGCCGGCGACTACCAGCCGCGCGTCGGCGACGAGCTCCTCGTCATCGTCGACGACGCCGGCCAGGCCTACGCCATCGCCGTGCTGCGCGGCCTCCGGCCCGCCCAATCACCTGTCCTTTCGGTCAGCCACGAGGACGGCCGCACCGTCGTCCGCGTCGCCGACGGCGACCTCGAGCTGCGCGCCGACCACGGCAGCGTCCGCATCAGCGCCCGCGACCGCATCGACCTCGAGGCCAGCCTGCTCGACGCCGTGCTCGGCCACTTCCGCGTCCGCGCCGAGCTCATCGAGACCACCGCCACCCGCCTCGTCGAGCGCCTCCAGGACCGCTACGCCGAGGTCCGCGACCTCTGCCAGACCCACGCCGGACGCGTGCGCACCGTCGTCGACGACACCTTCCACTTGCTCGCCCGCCGCAACCTCTTCAAGGCCCTCGAGGACATGAAGCTCAAGGCCGGCAAGATCCACCTCGGATAGCAGGACCCCCATGTTCCCAGCAGTGACCCGCGGCGGCGGCCAGTGCCTCGCCTTCCCCGATGTCTGCAAGGTCCCGGCCCCGCCGGCCCCGCCGATCCCCACCCCCTTCCCCAACATCGCCCAGTGCGCGATGGCCAACCCCGGCACCTGCACGCGCAAGGTCAAGATCTTGAACCAGCCGGTGCTGCACATCGGCAGCAAGATCCCCATGACCAGCGGCGACGAGGCCGGCGTCGCTGGCGGCGTCGTCTCCGGCGGCAACATGCAGGAGGCCTGCTTCAAGGCCAGCCTCCCCAACATCAAGCTCGAGGGCAACAACGCCGTCGTCCACCTCGCCGCCACCGGCCACAACGGCAGCAACGCCAACGCCGTCGGTGTCCACCTCGCCCCCAGTCAGACCGTCGTCTTCTTCTAGACAAGGACCGCAGCGCCATGCACAAAAGCTCCGCCCCCGGCCTCCGCTGGCTCGTCGTCGCCCCCCTCTCGCAACCACCGAGCGGCCGCACCCTCCCCCTCGCCGACGCCCTCGACCAGCTCGGCCTCGTCACCCGCGTCGACCTCGGCCCCGCCCTCGGCGCCGCCGGCCCGCTGCCCGTCGACCTCGCCTTCCCGCGCCTCAGCGCCTTCAACCTCTCCGGTGTGCTCACAGCGGCCCCCCTGGCCGCCCTGGCCGCCCTGTCACAGCGCCTCGCCGGCCCGCCCAGCAAGTGCCCGAGCCCGCCCGAGCTGCTCGCCGCGGTCGCCACGATCGCCGGCGAGGGCCGCCTGCACGCCGAGCTCGCCGCCCTGTTCGCCGAGCCCGCAGCGCCCGCACCCAACAACAACAGCACCAACAACAACAGCGCCGACCTCGTCGCCGAGCTGCTCGCCGGACCGACCCTCGCCCCGCCCGCCGCCACGCCGCGCCCCGCCGCGATCGTCGAGGCCTTCGTCCGCGCCGGTCGACCCCAAAGCCCCGCACCCACCCGCGCCAGCGCCCTGCGAGCCGCCCGCGACCGCATCGACCTCGCCCTCGCCGCGGCCGCCCGCGCCGGCCTCGACGACCCCGCCGTCTACGCCCGCGAGGCCCTGTGGCGCGGCCTCAAGCTGCTGCACGCCCAGAACCCCGGCAAACCTGACCCAAAGGTCAGCCTCCTCGACAGCGACCTCACGGGCCTCGGCGCCGTCCTCGACGCCCTCGCCGACGACGAGCCGATGGAGCGCCCCGACGCCATCTTCCTCGCCGCGCCGATCACCGAGCTCGCCGACCTGCCCGCGCTCGTCAGCCAGGCCGCCGCGATCCTGGTCCCGCTCGTCGTCAGCCTCGCGCCCACGACCCTCGCGCACCCGGACCTGCTCGCGCTCGCCGACGAGGCCGCGGTCCTGCCCGCCGCCTGGACCGAGCTGCGCGCCGACGACGACAGCCGCTGGCTCGCCGCCGCCGCCAACCCGGTCGCGCTCACCAGCGAGGCCGCCGGCGCGACCCGCCGCGTCGTCTTCGGCGCCCCCGCCCTCGGGCTCGCCGCCCTGCTCTCCGCCAGCCATCGTGACACCGGCGGCCTCGCCAGCCTCGCCCGCCCCGGCGTCGTCCGGGCCCCCGCCAACTGGGAGCCGACCACCGGCCCCGAGCTCGGCACCTCGATCCCCACCGAACGTTTCGCCGCCCTGCGCACCCAGGCCCGGCTCGCCGCCCACGGCCTCGTCACTCTCGGCAGCCCACGCGGCGGCGACTCGCTGGTGGTCGCCGCCTGCCCGACCGTGCACGCCGGCGCCGACGCCGTCTCCCTGCCCGCGCAGATCTTCACCGGACGCATCGTCCGCTTCGCCTTCTGGGCCCGCGACCAGGTCCCCGCCGGCTCGACCGCCGCCGAGCTCGAGGCGCTGTTCGCCGAGGCCGCCCGCGTATTCCTGTTCCCCGGCCTCGCGCCCGAGGCCGCCGCCCTGCGCGTGAGCTGCGACCGCGCCCGCAACCACGTGGTGATCAGCGCCTTTGTCCACCCCGCCCTCGCCGGCGCCCGCCTCGAGATCCAGTTCGCCCTGCCGCTCACCAAAGACCTGTCCTGATCATCTCCGAGGCACACCGCGACCCAGCCCATATACCGCCATGCGAGCAATCAGCACACCCGACAATGCTGGCAGCATCCACATCCCGCGCCCGTGAAGGCCTCCCGGCCCTCGCCGCCAGCGCGCTGCGATCCGCCACCCTCATCGCCGCCTGCGCCGCGACCCTCGCGTGCAGCAAGCGTCAGGGTCCCCTGCCCCTGTGCCTGGCCGAGACCCTCGAGCCCGGCGCACAGCGCGAGCTGCCCCCCGAGCTGTGGTTTAGCAGCCTGCTCCCCGACTACACCCGCGACACCCGCCGCGTCGCGCAGCCGGCCCGCGATTGCACGGGCGCCCCGATCGGATGGCCGACCGATCGCAGCTGCCCCGCGAGCCCCGACGCCGCGCCCGCCCCCGAGCGCCCGCTCGGCCCCGACGACCTCGTGCTGCAACCGATCGACGATACAACCACCCTGGTATGGATCGTCACGCAACGATTCATGGATGGTGACGGCCTCGGCCCGGCCGCGCTGATCGAGTGGAGCCCCCGCGGCTTCGTCGTCCGCGCCGTCGGACCGCTGCGCGCCCCCGTCGCCAGCGCCCAGCTTCGCCTCGAGCCGCTCGGCAAGCACCAGGCGCTGGTCGTCGACGCCGAGCGCTGCGCCGACGGAGCCTGTCGGCCCATCACCGTGCTGGTCCCCCTGCTCGCCGGGCGCTTCACGCCAATGTCCGTACTCGGCGAGGCCGGCCGCTGCGACGGCCCGGCCGAGTTCGACCGGGCCCGCGTCGCCTCGACCGCGAGCGCCAGCATGCAGCGTCGCTTCACCCTGAGCGCGGCCCTCCGCTTCGAATCCGGACATATTTATATCGACGAGCAGGTGGTCGTCGTGGACCGCGACCCGGCGCGCCCCGAGGCTCCGGACCGCGAGTTTCGCCGCGTCGCCCACACCCGCAAGATCGGCCTCGCCAAGGGTCGCCTCGTCGGCGACCGCCCGGCCCTCTGGCCACGTGTGCTCGCCATCGAAGCCCGCGTGGACGGGGGTCCACGCACCACAACACCCTGACATCGATCCGCGCCGCAATGCTGCGCCGCGGAATATCGATAGTACCGCCCGACGGCGCCCAAAAGCCTGCGCAGCGGCGCCCCCGGCCTCCGAGCCGAGGCGCGATGGGCGCGGACGTGGCAGTGATAGCGACGGAGGGGTTCAAACCATGGCGCAGATGATCTGGGTTACCATCACGGGGATTACGCAGGGCGAGTTTAAGTCGGATATCACCCGCAAGGGCTTTGAAGGCAAGATCGAGGTCCAGGCCTACAGCGACGGCCTCACGATCCCGTTCAGCAGCGACACAGGTCTCCCCACCGGTCGCCGCACGCACAGTCCAATCAACATCACCAAGAATATCGACAAGACCTCGCCATTGCTCGCAAACGCGGCGTTCACCAACGAGAACCTCTCGAAGGTCAAGTTCGAGTTCGTGCGCCCGGTCGGGACGCTCGGCGGCACGGTGGGCGAGAAGGTCTTCTTCACCGTCGAGCTCATCAACGCCAACATCCGATCGCTGCACCGCTCCTTCACGGGTGAGTCGCGCACCGAGTCCGTCGAGCTGAGCTACGAGAAGATCATCATCACCTACGTGGACGGCGGCATCCAAGCCGAAGACGACTGGTCCACCGGCTACGGCAACCTGGGCTAGATCGGGCCCAGGAACAGTGGCGGCGGTCTGCGCCCGCGGCGTCACATCTGCCGTGACTCTTCGGTGTCCGTTTCATCGTGGTCGAGAAGGGACTTCATGACATGCCTACAAAATCCTCAACGGCGCGGTGGAACGAGACGATCCACTATCTGAACACCGCGTTCCCAAACGCCATACCGAAGCTCGGCGATCACATCAACACCATTGTCACCGGCGGGCTGCGGGACCAGATCAGCGCGCAATTGTCCCTGGGCAGCATGAGCGGTGTTCACAAGGCCAACAACGCCAACAAGAACGCCCGGAAGGCGCTGCGCGGGCTGTTACTGTGCCAACGCGTCTATTTCTCCGACCTCTGGGCATCGACCACCTTCGTGGGCGGTGACACCTATCGAGACAGTAGCCTGCTCGATCTCAATTGGAAGCAGCTGAGCCTGAAGACTTGGGGAATGCAGAGCGAGGCGAGCATCCGCTCCGCGATCGCCATGTTCACGGTCGTCCCGGGTGCCACGGCGGCGGATGTCGCGCTCGCGGCGAGGACAGATCGGCCCTCAGGCATGGCGCCGAAGATCGCCGGAAACCTGACCGTCTCACGGAACAACTTCCCCCTGACTGGCCCCTCGGAGACATGCTACCGCGGCGTGCTCGCATGGCTCCTGAAAGCCGGAGTGATCTCGTTCCGGTGGTTCATGAAGAACTCGGCGCCTTCTGGGAGCCAGGCCCTGAACGATCTGTTCGGCCCTGGTGTGGTGGTCTGGGCGCCCAACGTCAACTTCACGAACAACAGTGTCATACCGCATGTCGAGGCCGGGTTTGTCGTTCATATGTGGATGGAAGACTCGGGCGAAGGGGGCTGGAACGGGCATTGGGTGATCAGCAACGGCGACGGGACGATCTGCGGCGTCAACAACGGCATCGTCAACAAGAACGATGAGACCGTCATTCAAGCGTACACAAAGAACGGAAAGCTCAGGAGCCAGTTTGAGGGGTACGGCGGATACCTCAAGAAGGAGGTCGTGGTGGGGGACGGGACATCGGGTAAACTGAAGATTGAGTACAAACAACCGCTCCAGTACGCCAAGGCAACGATGGTTAAGTTCGACCCCCTCAACCTCCCCGGGCGTATGTAAACGGAGCGCGCACGGTCCTGAATCTCCAGTCGTTGTTGCTGAGCGCGCCGTCAGCCGCCCCGCAGGCTGGAGTACACCGGGCCGTCAGAAGCGGCCGCGCAGGCCGAGCCCCGCCGCCTCGATCTTGACCCGCTGCTCCGGCTTCACCGGCCGATGCACCCGCAGCAGCGTCGCCCCGATCGCAATGAGGGCCGCGCCAGCGGCCAGCGCCACGGCCCCGCTCCAGTCGGTGTTGTGAATGAAGCGGCAGCGACCGTCCAGGTCCTGGTTGCGCTCGTCGGCCGAGCAGTCCGAGCGGATCTCTCGGCCGTCGAGGACCAGCAGCACGGCCCCCGCCGCGACCGCCGGGAGCCCGAGGCCGAGGCCCACAAAGCCCAGCCCACGCCCGCGGATCGCCCGCGGCGAGCGCCGCAGCGGCAGCGAGATCGACTCGCGCACACCCGTCGACAGCTCGACCTGCCGCTGCTCGGCGATATGCCCCTCGCGCACCACCCGGACGATGTGCTGCCCGGGGATCGAGGTCCGCTCGAGCGGCGTCTGCCCGACCAACTCCTCATCGATGTAGACCAGCGCGCCAGACGGCTGGCTCGTGATCACCAGCACCGGCGGGCCCTGGATCAGGTCCTCGAGCTTGCGCCGCAGCAGCGCCGCCTGGGTCTCGACCAGCGTGCCGACCTCGCCGCGCCCGCACAGGTCGCAGCGCTCCTCGCTGGTCGCGACCACCTGGCCGTCGCGGATCGCCACCAGCTCGAGGCGGATCACGTAGTCGCGGTCGTTGACGGTGACCCGCGCGCGCAGGGCGAAGGTCGCCCCGCTCGCCTTGCCCAGCGCCGCCAGGCACGCGGGGCTGTCACACGCGGCGCCCGCCAGGCGCGCGACCTCGGCGGCGGCGACCAGCGCGAAGGCCCCGCGCGCCAGCCCGCGTTGCAGCGACCCGTCGATCCGCGCCGCCAGCGACTCGTCCGCCGCACCCACCAGCACGACCGGCAACACCGCGAGCCGTGAAGCCCCCGCGGGCGGCGTCGCTGCGGCCTCCGCTGGCGCCTCCTCGGCCGGCTCCGCTGCCGGCGCAGGCTCCTCCGCGTCCTCGGCGGGCTCCTCCGCGTCCGCCTCGGGCGCGGGCGCCGACGACGGCGGCATCGGCAGCGACGGGTCGCCCGGCGGCCCCGCGCTCGCCCGCGACGGTGTCACCGGCGCGAGGCCGAGGGCCAGCGCCAGCGTGCAACCAAGGGTGGGCCGGGGTCGTCGCACGTGTCAGCCTCCGAGCTCGGCCCGCACGCGGGCCAGGCGTTCGCTCGCCTTGGGGTGCTTGAGCGCCGCGGCCCGCTGGTAGCGCGCCTCGGCCTCGCTGTAACGAAACGCCTTGAAGTACGCGTCGCCGAGCCGCAGGTGATAATCGCCGTTGTTGGGCTCGACCCGCACCGCCTTCTCGGCGTACTTGGCGGCGCGCTCGAACTTCCCGCCGTCGAAGGCGACGTCGCTGAGGCCCATCATCGCCGCCGCGTTCTGGTTCCACAGGTCGAGCGCCTGGTTGTAGCGCTGCGTCGCCGTCGCCACGTCGCCGCGCTGCATCGCCGCGTCCCCCTCCGCACAAAGCGCCCGCGACCCCTCGGGATCGCCGCGGGCCGCCTCCGGCTCCGCAGGCTCCGGCGTCACCGGCGGCGTCGCGACCACGACCGGCTTGCTCACCGGCTTGCCACGCTCCGGACGGACCTGCGGCGGCTCGGACACCGGCGCTGTCACAATCGGCGGCGCGACCTCCACGGGCCCGGGTGGTGGCTCCACCGGCGCGGGTGTCGGCACGGGCGCCGCCGCGGCCAGCAGCCCCTCCTGGCGCAGCAGCGAGTTCAGGTGCGCCTGCTCGATCACCCCGCTCCGCCCCGAGTCCCGGGCAAACGCCAGGGCCCGCTCGCGCGCCGCCCCGCGATCCCCATCCGCGAGGATCCGCAGCGGCTCGGCCGCGATGACCTCGTCGGCAAAAAACTCCCCGCTGCCGGCGCGGCGCCCGAGCTCCGCGAGCTGCCCGAGCGTGACCCCGGCCCGCTCGCTCGCCCGCAGGTCGAGCGGCATGAACAGCAGCGCCTGCACGTAGTAGTCGCGCGCGAAGGCCCGCGTCTCCGGGTCATCGAAGTAGCGGTCCCCGAGCGCCACCAGAGCCCGCGAGAATTCGCTGCGCAGGCCGATCGCCGCCTCCACGGCCCGGTCCTCGGCGGCGCCGTCCAGCGCCTCGAGCAGCACCACCCGGTTGTACGCGGTGTCCTTGAGGTCCGCGGGCGGCGGGTACACCCACTGCAGCTTCTCCGCCGCCACGTGGGCCTCCTGCGTGTAGCGCTCGATCGCCGCCAGATCGGCCGCCGTCGGATCCTCCGGCCGCACCACCTGCAGCGTGACGAGCACCGCCGCCGCCGCCACGCCGAGCGTCAGCGCCGGCCACCACCAGCCCGGACGCCGCGCCACCCGCTCGGGCGCGAGCGCGGCGAGCAGCGTGTCCATCGACGGGTGCCGCTGGTTCGGATCGGTCGCCAGCCCCGTCTTCAGCGTCGAGAACAGCCAGGCTGGCGCCTTCGTGTCGGCCGGCGGCGGGCGCAGAGCCCCGCCGCTGACCGCCGCCTGCAGCTCCGCGAAGCCCGCGTCGCGCTCGCCAAACGGGGCTTGCCGATACACCCCGGCGTAGATCGCCACGCACAGGCTGAACTGATCGCTGCGCCAGTCGATCGATCCGCCGGCGAACTGCTCCGGCGACATATAAGCCGGCGTGCCCATCACCGTCCCGGCGATCGTCAGGTCGGTCTTCAGCGCGCTGGTCCGCCCGGACACCCGCGTCAGCAGCGAGTCCGGGACCCCCGCGCCCGCCTCGCTCGCGGCCTCCCCCGCGGCGCGGGCCAGCCCGAAGTCGAGGACCCGCGCCGTGCCGTCGCCGTCGATCAGCACGTTCTCGGGTTTGAAGTCGCGGTGCACGATGCCCTGGCGGTGCGCCGCCGCCAGCCCGTGCCCGGCCTGCACAAACACCGCGAGGATCTCCTCCCAGCTGTGCTCCTCCGCCAACCACTCGTGCAAGGTCTTGCCCTTGACGAACTCCATCGCCACGAAGATCTGACCGGCGAACTCGCCGACCTCGTAGACCTGCACGACGTTGGGATGCGAGAGCTTGGCCATCGCCTGCGCCTCGCGCAGCATCCGCGAGCGGCCCTCGCTGCCCGATCCGCGATCGTCCCGCAGCACCTTGATCGCGACCCGGCGATCGAGCTCCTCGTCGTACGCCGCATACACCACGCCCATGCCGCCCGCGCCGAGCAGGCGCAGCACCGCGAAGCGGTTGATCTGCCCCGGCTTGCCGGGTTGCGCGAAGATCAGGGCCTCGAGCGACACCGGCTCGGCGGTCGCAGCAACCTCCTTGCCCCCTGCCCCCGTGGTCGCCTGGGGATCGACGCTCGACAAGCGAAACGACGGCGTCCGCACCATGGTCGCCCCCGCGTCGCGGCCGTCCGCAGCGGGCTGCGCTTCCTCGGGTGGTCCTGCGCGCATGTCAGCCTTCGCAGCGTCGCAGTCACCACGAGGCAGCGCAACTCTCCTCACCTCACGCGCGCAGCGCAGGTCACGAGCGGACCGCCGCGCGCGCGGGTGCCCGCGGCACGCGGTCGCATCCGCACCAACATTCGCCGCGGCTCACGGCAACGGCTGCAGCTCGAGACCAGCCGGGTACCAGTAGCTGGTCGTGGCGCCGTGGCCGTAGATCATCGCGCCAAACGGCGCGTCGCCGGTGAGCAGGTTGGCCCCGGAGGCCGTGTTGGGGAGCGCGATGCTGCCCGAGCTGAAGCCGCTCGCGCCGATCGGCGCGAGCTCGCCGAGGTTGACCCCGTCGACCAGCACCGACGCGTTGTTCGGCGCGACGACCGTGACCCAGCGCGAGCTGTACTGGCTCGCGGCCGCCACGCGATAGGCATCGCGATACTGCGGCGTGGGGATCGCCAGCGTCAGCGACGGGTCGGTGTTCTGGTCGCCCCCGGTCATGTACTGCGCGACCAGGACCTTCTTGTCCGTGGTGATCGAGAAGCTCTCGGTCGTCGGCCCGATCTGCAGCCAGTCGTCGGCCGTGGTCAGGTAGTTCTGCACGTCCATGTCCGGCGAGTACGTGATCTGCGTGTCGGCCTCGGTCGCGAAGATGCGGATCATCTGCGGCCGCTCCAGCTTGTCCGGCCCGCGCGGCGGCACGACCACGTACTGCTTTGCGAGCGCGGTGATCGGCGGGATCGACTCCTCGAGGTGATCACAAAACGGCGTGCCGATCGGCACCTGCGTGCAGCGGTGCCCGCCAAACACGCCCACGGGTCGATCGGCCACGATCCGCGTGCCGCTCAGGTCCCCGCCCAGCGCCGAGAACACCTCCATCACCGAGCCCGCGTCCATCACCACCACGCCCTTGCCGACCCCATCGACGACCCCGCCGCCCGCCGCCACCGGCCCGCCGCCGGCCGCCGGCGTGACCGTGACCTGCGTGTTGTCCTCGCTGGCGATCACCGCATAGAAGCCAGCGAGCGGCTCATTCATGGCGCCGGTCCAGAACTGCCACGACGCGATCACGTGCTCGTCGCCCCAGGTGTGCACGGGCAGCAGCAGGCTGGCGTCGCCGCTCCCGTTCGGCGCGAGCGGCTCGAACTGGTACACCGCCAGCGGCTGCGTCGAGCGCAGGCGATACGCCCCCTCGGCCACCAGCACGCTCGCCGTCCCGTCGTTGACACCCGACTGCGAGACCTCGGCCACGTAGCTCAGCACGATCGACTCGGCGGCGAGCGACGCGACGCTCACCTTGCTGACGACCTGCGCCCCGCGCGTGATCGTGAGCTCGGCGTCCGCGTCGCCGGTGTTGACCGCGATCACCCCGTAGGTGCCCACCCAGCCCTGATGCAGGTTGGCGAGCGAGCTGCTGTAGAAGTCGCAGCCGAGCTGACGCAGCCCCAGCGCATCCGCGGCGCAGGCCCCCGCGCAGCTGCCCTCCACCGCGTCGCACGAGAGCCCCTGCAGCGCGTCGCAGGTCTGCTGGTCGACCCACGCGCTGCCGTCGTCGGCGCAGGCCTGCAGCAGCTCGCCGACACACTGCGTCGCCTTCGGCACGCACAGCACGCAGCCGAGCGCCGGCACGCACTGCGACGGGCACAGCTGCGAGCTCTTGTAGCCGCCCGCGCCGTCGCACACCTTCGCGGTCGCCCCCTCGCACACGATCTCGCCGTCGCTGCACACGCCGCCGCTGGTCGTGCCCGTCGTCGTGTTCACCGTGCCGGTGTCAGTCTCGGTCGCCGAACCCGTCCCCGGCCCCGAGCTGCCCGTCGTCGTCGTCGTCGTCGGACCGCCGGAGCCAGTCGCCTCCGTCGTCGTGCCGGTCATCCCCTCGCTCGCCCCGCCGCTGCTGGTCGGCAGCGGCGGCTCGACGAAGTACGGGTTTGGATCACGACAGCCCACGGCGAGCACCGCCCAGGTCGCCAGCCGATACCCACCACCCACGCGGCGATCAACGCACATGCCCGCGAGGCTGACAAGCGACGGCCCGCGGCCCGGTGCGCTCAGTCGACGCCGCGCAGCCGGCGGACCCGCTCGTCGCGCCGCTTGATCGTCCGCTTCTTGACCACCAGCTGCACGCGCACCGTCTTCAGCAGCTTGCGCTTGCGCGCCATCACCTCGTTGGGCTCGGCCAGCGAGCGCAGGCGAGCCCCGACCAGACGATGCCGCCCCGCGACCGACCCGTAGTAGCTGGCCCGGCCGTCGTGGCCCGCGAGCGCGGGCGGGCGCGTGAGGTCGTAGCTGCGCGGTTCGAGGGTGTTCTGCACAAACGCGAAGGCGCACGCCGGCGCGCTGCAGGCCGGGTCGAAGGTGACCCAGAACCGCTGCTGACCGTGCAGCCGATCCGCGGCGACGATCTTGCCGGCGGTGTCGCGGCCGATCACCACCTTGACCGTCGGTCGCCGCGTCTCCTGCGTGACCTTGCGGCGCGCCACCTCGATGGCGTCCGGCTCGTCGATGTCCGTGTGCACGACGATCAGCTTGCGGCTGACGTACACCCGCAGCGCCTCGCCGTCGATCGCCGACAGCCGCGCGTACTCGGGCGGCGTCAGCGTGACCCGCTTGTAGCAGCCGGCCAGCACCAGCGACACCAGCAGCACCACCACCCGCGCAGCGCTCACCGTACACCTGGCTTTCCAGACATGTCCTTCTTGCCCGTCTTGCCGCGCGCCGCCGGGCGCTTCACCTCCGCCAGCGGACACGGCGGGGCCGACATCGCCAGCGCGCGCGGCAGGGCCAGCGCCTCCGTCCGCAGCGGCGCCAGCAGCCCGCCACCGGCGCGCCCGGGCACCCCGAAGAACGGCGACTCGGCGCGGGCCGGGCGGATCTTGACCGCCACCTCGAGGCCGCCCTGATCGGCGAACACCCAGGTGGTCGTCAGCAGCCCTGACTCCGCCGAGCCGGTCACCTTGCCGCGCTCGAGCAGACGAAACAGCCCCCAGTCGCCCTCTTGCCGCACCACCTCCTTGAAGCCCCGCCCCTCGACCACCAGCGTCGCCGCCTGGTCGTCGCCCTCGGCCGGCCAGCGCATCCGCTGCCACTTCTCGGGGCCGTTATGGTGCACCGCCAGCTGCTTGCCGAGCGTCAAGGTGGTCGCCTCGATCCCCGGCGTCGGCAAGATCTGGACGTCGAACAGCACCAGCGGCGCCGCCTCGCCCGGCGCGAACAACACGCTCGAGACGTCGCGCGCCGCCGTGAGGAAGTCCGGCAGCGCGGCCACAAACACCTGCGACAGGTCGCGCCCGAGCTGCTTCGAGAACGCAAACTGGTCGCCCTCCCGCGGCACCGGCCGCTGCAGCACCTTGTCGTAGAAGCCCCACAGGGTCCCCTCCCCGGGCTTGTAGAAGGCCGCGAAGTCGGCGAGCGTCGCGTCCTGACTGGCGCCCGCGACAAACGGGTAGCGCCCGCGCAGGCTGCGGTCGTGCGGCACCACGACCTCGCTGCACCACCTGCGCGCGACCCCGCCAGCGACATCGCCCTGCACCGCCTCGCCGAGCCCGGCCAGCGGCGGCCACAGCAGCGCCTCGAAGCGCGGGCGCCAGCCGACCTGCTGCGCCTCGATCAACCCGCGCACCCGCACCCGCGCCGCCTGCAGGCGATTCATCAGCTCCTCCGACTTTGCCGGGTCGTCGACGTACGCCTGCAGCGCGTCGCGCAGGAAGATCAGCTGCTCCTGGTAGATATCGAGGTCCAGGATCACCGGCGGCGGCGCCTCACCGCCCTCCGCCGCGGGCGGCGTCCGGGGCGGCGCACCAAAACGAGCGAGCCCCGCGAAGCTCTGCCGCACGTCGTCAGCGAGCACCCGCGGATCGTCCGGCGCGCCCGCGTCGCGACCCTCGCGCCGACGCACCGCCCCCAGCGCCGCCGCCCCGACCTTACCTGTCTTTTGAGCCAGCTTCTTCTCACCCTGCGCCAGCGCGGCCTCGCCGAGCTGACCCAGCGGGTCGGCGGCCGCCGGCTCCGGCTCCGGCTCCGGGTACTCCAGCCGGGTGTGGTAGGCCACCGCGCGCAGCAGCCGGGCGTAGGGCGGCGGCGCCCCGCGGCTCAGGTCCTGCAACATGAGCAGCGCGTCCAGCCGCGACACCGGCGGAGTGACCGCGATGTCGTCGACGAAGCGCCGCCACTCGTCGATGTAGCGCTCGAAGTACTGCGACTCGAGCGTGTCACGCAGCGCCTGATCGCGGGCGTCGAGCTCGGCCTGCGACAGGCCGAGCACCCACGGCTCGGCCTCGCCAGCCGCCGGCGCGGCCAGCTCGTCGCGCACGATCTGCTCCCACCCGGCGCGGGTGAACGCGCCGCGGATGGTGCGGCTCGCCGTCACCCACGGCGCCACGCTGCCCATGATCTCCCGCGCGCTCAGGTCGTAACCAGCGCGGGTCCCGTCGGCGATCATGCGCTCGAGCGTCAGCTCGACCAGCGGCTTGCGCCCGAGCACCGCCCGCACCTCGGCGACCAGCGTCTCGTCGCGCCGCAGCAGCTGCCCGGGGTCCTCGCTCGCCAGCGCGACGAAGGTCCGCAGGTGCCGCTCCAGCTTGTCCGCCGCCTCGGCCCGCATCCCCGCGCCGCCAGCCCCGCCCCAGTGCTCCGCCAGGCGCATCTGCAGGAACACCCGCACGGCCGGCTGATCGAGCGCCGGCTGGGCCCCGCTCGCGGGCGCCGTCAGTAGCAGGTGCAGCTTGAGCTGCGCGTGCGCCCGCACGAACTCCTCGCGTGTCGGCTGGCTCGATGGATCGGCGTGGCGGGCGACCAGCGCACGCAGGCGCGGCGCGTCGGCCTCCAGCGCCGGCAGCAGCAGATCGGAGCGCAGCACCGCCGCGTACAGCCCGTCGATCGGTCCGCGCAGCGCCTCGCCGACGAACATCCCGAAGCGCAGCGCCAGCGGCCGGTCCTCGTGATAGCTCGCCAGCGTGTCGGCCAGCTCGCGCAGCGCCTCGATCTTCCCCAGCGGCAGCTCGGCGCGGAGGCGCCGCTCGGCGTGGTAGGCCTCGATGTCCGCGAGCACCAGGTCGGCCGCCTCGACCAGCCCCGCGTTGCCGAGGTACGCGTAGCTCGGCAGCGTCGACACCAGCGCCGCCACCGTCAAGATGCCCGCCGCCGCCAGCCACTGCGCCCGCCGCTGGCGCCGTCGCTCGACCACGCTGCGGACCGCGAGCTCCTGATCGGGGAACACCACCTCGGCGAACAGGTCGCCGAGGAAGTAGCTCTTGGGGTCGCGCGCCGGCTCCTGCGCGATCGTCTGCGCGGCGATCCCGAAGGCGTTGCCCATCGCCGCGAGCACACGATCGATCGGCCGGCCCTCCTGCGTCCCGCTGGTCAGATACACCCCGCGCAGCGGCGGCGTCTCGCGGTAGCTGTTCTCGCTAAAGACGTTGCCGACCAGCTCGCGCAGCGGCTCGCGCAGCGCCTGCAGCTGCTGCGGGAAGCCGAGGATCTTCTCGCGGTGCTCCACCCGCCGCACCGCACCGATCCGCCGCAACGCGACCTGGGCGAGCGCCTCCGTGAGCTCGTCGAAGTGCTCGCAGAAGCGGGCCTCGACGCCCGCCGCCGCCTCCTCCATGAGCGGATAGGTGAAGCCCCAGATCTGCCGCCGCTCGGCCTTGCTGAGCGCCCCGAAGGTCTCGGCGAAGCCCGGCAGGAGGTCGCACTTGGTCACCAGCAGATAGACCGGCGCCGTGATCTCGAGGCGCGTCATCAGCTCGTCGATGCGGTCGCGCAAGGTCCGTCCCAGCGCGTCCAGCCCGGCGCTGTCGAGGCCGCCCACCCAGTCGGCGCCGATCGCTAGCAACACCCCGTTGATCGGCCGCCGGCTCCGCTGCTCGCGCAGCATGTCGAGGAAGGCGAACCACTCCTCGCGATCGGCCTCCTCCGCGGTGTAGCGCCCGGCGGTGTCGATCAGCACCGCCTCGTTGCTGAGCCACCAGTCGCAGTTGCGCGTCCCGCCGGCCCCGCGCAGGCCCGCCTGCTCGCGCGACAGGTGCGGGAACCCGAGCCCCGAGCTGCGCAGCGCCGTCGTCTTGCCCGCCCCCGGCGGACCGACGATCACGTACCACGGCAGCGCGTAGAGGGCGTCGTAGCCGCGCTTGCCGAGCTTCGACGCGCGCAGCGACTCGACCGCGCGGCGAAACTCGCGCTGCATCGCCTCGATCTCCGCCCGCTGATCCGGCCGCGCCACCGCCACCTGCTCGGCCGCCTGGCTCTGCAGCGCCCGCTCGATCTCCCGCGCCGCGCGCCGCGAGCGACGGCGACGCAGCAGCCACAGGCCAAACACAGCGACCGCAACGATCAGCGTGACACCGCCCGCGATCCACAGCGGCAGCGCGAGCACCAGCACCACCGCCCACAGCGCCACCAGCACGAGCAGCAACAGGGCCACGCGCAGCATCTTCAGTCGCCCCCTTGCCCGGGCGCCGCCGACCCCTCGCCGCTCGCTGCGACCCGGGCCCTCGCCGCGAGCGCGTCCTCGGCCACGCGGGCCCGCGTCACCCCCCGCGTCCCCTCCCCCGCCAGGTGGACGCGCAGCCCCAGGTACAGCGCCGCGGCGCAGCCCAGGGCCACCAGCGCGACGCTCACCACCGACACCGCCTGGCGCGACAACCTCCGCGCCTGCGCTGGCCGCTTCGCCCGCGGAGACAGCGGCGTCGCCTCACCGCCGATCCCCAGCGCCTGCCCGACCTGCTGGGTCAGCGCGACCAGCTGGCTCTCGCCGCCCTGCATCGCGTAACGCCCCTGGAACCCGAGGCCCAGGCACGCGTAGTAGACAAACAGCACGTCGCGCCAGCGCTCGCTGCGGCCCGGCGCGGTCAGCAGGCGCTCGAGGTGCACGAAGAAGCCGTCGCCCGCGACGTTCTCCCGGAACAGCCGCATCTGCAGCAGGTCGGTCATCCAGTGCATCACGATCGGGCCGCCCTTGCGCAGCGCCACCTCGTCGATCAAGGCGACGATCGCGTAGCGGATCTCGTCGATCTCCTCATCGAGGTAGCGGGCCGTGCGTGCCCGCGTCGCCATCGCCTCGAGCACCGCGATGAACTGCGCGTGCAGCAGCGCCGGCGCCAGCAGCGAGTCGTCGCCCACGTGCCGCAGCGCGACCACGGCGTTGAAACACTCGGCCGTGATGTCCCGGATCGTGAGCACGGTCAGCCCTCAGGGATCACGAGCAGCTCGACCTCGACCTGACGCCCGCCGAGCATCGGCGGCAGGTAGATCGCGATCGACCGCTCGTAGACCACGCTGCGCCAGCTCGCGTGCGAGGTGTCGAGCGCGAAGTACACGACCCCGGAGCGCACGGCGATCTGCGCGGGCGGCCGGTAGGTCACCTGCACCGGCACGCCTGGCAGCGCCGCCTGCACGAACTGATGGATGTCGGCCACCGTGGCGATCTTCGCCAGACGCGGCAGCTGCTCGGCCAGCTGCGCCTCGGGCAGCTCGGCGCGGACCGCCAGGAAGTAGCGCTTGCTCGCCAGCACCCGCTCGTCCAGCAGCTTGCCGACGAAGGTCCCGTCCGCGCGCCGCTCGAGCGCGACCCGCAGATCGCTCTCGAACGCCGCCGCCCCGAGCAGCGCCGTCAGCTGCCGCAGCAGCTCGCCGAAGGTCCCGCGCAGGTCGAGGTAGGCGAACTTGGCGACCCCCGAGAGCGCCCCGTCCGGACTGAAGGTCCCGAGCGCGCCGGCCAGCTCGATGAGCTGCAGATACAGCGCTCGCGGCGACAGCTCGCCCGTCTCCACCGCGTAGCGCAGCAGCGGCACCTTCGCGTTCACCGCGCTCAGCAGCAGGAAGCGGGTCACGTCCGAGCCCATGAACTCGACGCTGGCGCCGTCGCGCTGGCGGCAGGCCTCGGCGAGCCGGCGCTGGCGGGCGATCATCAGGGTCAGCAACTTGCCGAGCTCGGCCGTCAACCACACGCTCGCGTCGATCCGCAGCACCGGCGGGATGTAGCTCGGCGACAGCACCAGCCCGCCCGCGGCGTTGCGCTCGATCTCCGCGATCTTGATGACCTCGTGCTCGCCGCGCCCCTCGTCGCCAAACAGCAGCTCGAGGCGCGGGTGGGCCACCTCGAGCTCGACCTCCGAGGCGCCCGCGACCCGGTCCTGCACCGTCCGCGTGACCCGGGACCAGCGCGGGCGACGGGCCGCGCCGACCCCCGGACCCTCGTAGGCCGGCACACCCTCGCGCTCGCGCGGCGCCGCCAGATACACGTCGAGGCTGGTCGTCGTCGGCGTCAGGTGGCCCTTGATGGCGCGAGCCGGCGGCGCGTCCTCGGCCTCGAACTGCGCCACCAGCCCGTCCGGCAGCACGCCCGCGAAACGCAGCACCCGCAGCTCCCCCAGGCTCAGCGCGCTCGCGTCGAGCTCCAGCGCCGCGACCCCCCACGCGTCGCCCGGCAGCGCGGCCAGCCGCGCCTCCAGCTGCCCCTCATGAAAGGCGTCCAGCAGCTGCATGTGCTGCGGCGCCATGAACATGCCCTCGGACCACACGACGCGCCTGTGGAGCTTCAACTTGTACCTCTCTGCTTCCGGCGCGGACGCGGATCGACCGCAGCGATCCGCACCGCGCTCCCATCGAGTGTCACGTACAGCCGCGTCGGCGCGGCTGCCTTCGGGTCCTGGCAGCGCGGCGGGCCCGGCAGCCGCATCGCGGCCCGCCACGCGGTCCCCGCGGGCTCGCGGTAATAAGCCACCACCGCGAGAAACTTCGCCTCCGCCTTGCGCTCCAGCGTCCACCGGAGCTCCTCGCCCGGGTGCACCGCGCGCTCCTCGACCCCCGTGAGCGCGTCGCCCAGCGTCGCCTCCGCGTCGGCCCAGGTCGCCTCGAGCTCGGCCTGCTCGAGCGTCGCGGTGCCACGCAGCTGGTACAGCCGCAGCCAGGTCGGCAATGATCGCTCGCGGGCGTCGACATTGAGCCGCTCCGACGCCGATACCACCACAACGAGCTCCGGCGGCACCTCGCCCGGCTGACACGGTTTGCCGCGTCCGGCGCACGCGCCGACCAGCCCAGCGACCATCACCGCCCTCCACATCCCGGCGAATCATCACACAAAAGCCCGGCGGCCCGCCACGTCGAACTGCCGCGCGCGATTGATCTGCGCATCCCCGTCGTGCGTGCATTCGGCCCGGCCCCGGACAAAACAGCGCCGCGGGGGGCCCCGGGCCGCCCGGCGCCCCCCCCCACCAAACGTCAATCATCCCCCCCCCCGAGGGGGATAGATATAAAAAAGCGCCCGGC
>JBGAUO010000096.1:0-18342 GCA_044228605.1 Nannocystis sp.
CGGAAGCGCTGGCGAAAGCCAACCCGACCAGCGCCCAGGCCCAGCGCGACCTCTCCGTCTCCCTCAACAAGCTGGGGGGCGTGGAGATGCAGGCGGGCAACCTCGCCGCCGCCCGGGCCCACTTCGACCGCTCCCTTCAGGTCGCCGAAGCGCTGGCGAATGCCGACCCGACCAGCGCCCAGGCCCAGCGCGACCTCTCCTTCTCCCTCGGCAGGCTGGGGCGCTTGGAGATGCAGGTGAGCAACCTTGCCGCCGCCCGGGCCCACTTCGACCGCTCCCTTCAGAGCCTTGAAGGCCTGGCGAAGGCCGACCCGACAAACGCCCAGGCATCCTTCGATGTCGTGTTCTCTCGCGTCCAGTTTGCCGCCTTGAGTCGCATGTTGGGCGAGATGGAGTCCTTGCGAGAACACCTTGAGGTAGCGAACATCTTGCTCACGGAAATGGACCGCCGCGGCCAAGTCGCTGGCTTCACCCAGCGCGAGCAGTTCCGGATAGTGGTCCAAGGTGCACTTGCCAAGCTCCCGCCCCGCAAACCCCAGAAGTGACCGCCATGCCCTTCGATGACCTCCGCGCCCGTTACCTGGATAACCGCCTCGTTGCCTTCGTCGGGGCTGGTGTCTCTGCCGCGGGTGGCCTGCCCTCATGGACAGGACTCATCCAACATGTCCTTGCAGACGCACGCGCAGCCGCAACCGCCGCCGAGTTCCCTGCGCTCGACGAGGCCGAAGCGACCCTGACCCGCGGCGACCTGATCCGCGCCCTCGGTGAGGTCCAGGCCTCCACGACGAGCACCATATTCAACCGCGCCGTGTCCCGTGCCCTCGACGACAGCCGGCATCCCGTGGTGCCCACGCTGGCTCAAGCAATCGCCAGTCTCGCACCGACCCTGCACGCCGTCGTCACCACCAACCTTGACCGCTTCCTCGAGCGTGCGTTCTCAGGCAACTGGCCGAGCTTCACCCTGCCTCGCCTCGACCTCGGCCAGCAGAAGCACTACATCCTCCAACTCCACGGCAATCGCATCGCCCGCGACTCATGGGTGCTCAGTGAGCGCGAGTACGAGGACCTGCTGCATGGCCGCCCAGAACTGCAGCGCTTCGTCGAGGGGCTATTTCGCTTCCACACCCTGCTTTTCGTCGGCTATGGCCTGCGAGACCCCGACTTCGACCGCGTGTGTGGGCAACTCCGGGTCTTCGGCCGCGGCCAGGCCCCACAGCACTTCGCGCTGATGCCCGAGGGCAAGGTCGGCAACTACGAGCGCCATCGGCTCGCCGACGCTGGTATCGAACTGCTCACATACCCGAACCCCGATGGCTCGCATGCGGAGCTGCTCCGAATCATCAAAGACCTCGCCGCGTCGCAGCCAGGCGCTACTGCTTCCGCGTCTACCATGTCGCCGGTGGCTCCGGGGACGAGCTTTACGCCCGCGCCCCCAGTGGCTGCCATCAGCACATCAGCAGTGACGCCCCGCGAAGCGTTGTGCGGCCTGCTGCAGTCGTTCTTCAACGAGTCCGAGCTGCGACGCTTCGTCACCTTCCTCGCCGGCCACAACGACCTGGCCTCGCGCCTTCCCGGGCAAGGGACCTCCTTCGCCGCACTCGTCCTGGAAACCGCGCTCCTGCTCGAGCGCGAGGGCCTGCTCGCTGCGGCTTTCACCCGGCTGCGCACCGAACGTCCGGCACGCGCGGCGGAGGTCGAACTCGTGCAGAGGTTGAACGCAAACAGGTAACGTGCCTGCGCATGCCCAAAGCCGAGCACACCCTGTTGCCAACCCGTTGCCAAACTTGCGGCACCACGCGGCACGAGGCGGCACAGCGACCCCCTCAAATCGCCCCTATTTGCGAGAATCCAGCCGGACGGCGGAAGGGGGGCGGTCTGAGGGGGTCACACGGACTCCCACTTCAAAACTCTTAAGCGCGAATTTGAGCTGCCGGGATTCTTGTCCACGGTTGCTCGCTAGTGGCGCCAGTGGTGATCGAAAAGCGCGCCCTTGTTACTGGGCACTACGATGCTGTCCGTAATTTTTCGCACAACGCGCAGTTCAATTGTGGTTGTGGGCCTACTCGCCGGGAGCGCATCGACGGCGAACGCGGACGCCGACAAGAAGGAGACCACTAAAAAGACCTGGGCCGTGGACGCGTCCCACGGGACCTACAGCGACTCGATCTCGATCGAGGTCCCCTCGTTCCGCGGGATCACCCCCGAGCTAGCGCTGGCCTACGGCTCGACGGACGGCAATAGCGAGCTGGGGGTAGGTTGGAGCCTGGGCGGGGTGGGCATCATCGAGCGGGCCAGCCCGGGCAAGGGCGCGCCCAAATACGACGAGTCCGACATCTTTCTCCTCGACGGTCAGGAGCTGATCGCCTGCGCCCCGGACAGCGTGAGCCCAAGCTGCACGACGGGCGGGACGCACTCGACCAAGATCGAGAGCTACAAACGGATCGCCCTGTCGGGCGTCGGCTCCGCCAGCCGCTGGATGATCACGACCAAGGACGGCGTCCGACAGGTCTTCGCGCCCGTCTTCTCGCTGAGTGGCGGTGCCGACGTTTTTCGCTGGGGCCTCCACGAGGTCATCGACACCAAAGACAACGTCGTGACCTACCACTGGGGCACCGACCAGCTCGGCTGCTGCTGGGAGCACCTCGATTCGATCACCTACAGCGGCACGACCATCGCGTTCCACTACGAGGCGCGGCCGGATCACGAGCTCGGGGCGATCGGCGACGGCGCGATGCGCACTGTCCACGGCCGGCTCAAGACGATCGACGTGACGGTGGGCGGCAGCCGCCTGCGCGTGTACAAGCTCGGCTACACGACCAGCGACGCCACGTCGCGGTCGCTCCTGTCGAGCGTGCAACAGTTCGGCACCGACGCCGAGCTCGACGGCTCCGGGACCGTCACCAGCGGGACCCGCCTGCCCGCGATCTCGATCGAATACCAGTCCGCTACCCCGGCGTTCGCGGGGGGCGACCAGGACCTGAGCCTCAACAACGACTCGGAGAGCTCGAAGGCGTTAGCGATCGACATCGACGGCGACGGCAAGACCGACATGCTGGAGCTGTACCCGCTCCTGACCTCGATGCGGCGCCGGACTTGGATCTCGAACGGCGTCGGATTCGACGAGACCTCCGACGAGCCCGGCATGTCGACCAGCAAGGACGCGCGCTTTCTGCCGATGGACGTCGATGGCGACGGAAGTACCGACCTCGTCGAGGTCTACCCCAGCCTGCTGTGGTGGGGCCTGCGCACATGGATCTCCAACGGCAGCGGCTTCGACGAGGCGAGCAACGACGAGGCGGCGAGCAGCTTCAGCGAAAACTCGCACTTCATCGCCATGGACATCAACGGCGACGGCAAGTCGGACCTGCTCGAGCTGCGCCCGGACTTCCTGTCCTACCGGCGCGTCAGCTGGATCTCGACCGGCACCGGCTTCACCGAGGGGTCGGACGAGCCCGGCATCACCTACAGCGAGGACGCGCGGTTCTTCGCGATGGACGTCAACGGCGACGGCAAGTCGGACCTGCTCGAGCTCTCCCCCGGCTTCGCCAGCTGGAACCGCCGCATCTGGCTGTCGCACGGCGCCGGATTCTCGGAGGGCGCCGCCGACTCCATCGATCGCAGCGAGGAAGACGACTTTATCCCGATGGACATTAACGGCGACGGCAAGACGGACCTGCTCCACATCCATCCGTTCCTGTCCGTCAGCCACCGTCGAGCCTGGCTGTCGACGGGCAGCTCGTTCACCCTGGGTTCGGACGACCCCGGGGCTCTCTTCAGCTCGGAGAACTGGTACCTGGCGATCGACGTCAACGGCGACGGCAGGTCGGATCTCGTCGAGGTGGACCAATTCGGGGCCGGCCTGTACAGGCGGAGGATCTGGCGGTCGGAGGGCGGCCGGTTCGTCGAGGGCCCGGAAGACACCGACATGGGATACGACAGCTCGACAAAGCTGTTGGCGGCGGATGTCGACGGTGACGGGCTGTCCGAGATGATCGAGCTGTACCCGTTCGGCCTCGTGAAGAGCCGCCGCGTGTGGTTGTTGACCGGGGGGACGTACCCCGATCTCCTCGCGTCGCTCACGAACAGCCTCGGCGGAACGACCTCGGTCAGCTACACGCCGTCGTCGGCGTGGGACAACACCAACAACCCGCCGCTCATGCAGACCGCGACGGCGGTGACCGCGACGGACGGCCGCGGCGGCTCGGCGACGACCCACTACGAGTACGCGGGCGGTCTGCACGACCGGCTCGAGAAGCGGTTCCTGGGCTACCGCTACCAGGTGGAGACGCTGCCCTGCATTGGGGGAGAGTCGAGCTGTCCCTTCGTCGAGACGTGGTTCCGTCAGGACCACGGCGCCGCGTCCAAGCCAGAGCGGATCGACCATCGGGTCGGCAGCGGCCAGCTCCTACGCTCGGAGGTCTACGAGTACACGACCAACGGCGCGACGGTGCCATGGACATCCCTGCCGACCGGCGAGTGGGCGTATACCTACGTCGACGGCGGCACCGGGTGCCCGGGCGCCGATTGCAAGCGCACGTACACCGCCCGCACGTTCGACGAGTACGGCGACCTCGCCGTCGAGGTCGACCACGGCGACTATGACGCGAGCGGCGACGAGCGGACGCTGACGACCACCTTCGTGCCGAACACGGAGGCGTACATCGTGAACCGTCCGGCCGAGGCCAAGACGTTCGCGGGCATCGGTACCGGCGGCGCTCTGCTCAACGAGACGCTCTCCTACTACGACGACGCGAAGGGCTGGGATCAGGCCCCGACCGCGGGCCTCCCGACCGCGACAGTCCGCTGGCTGTCGAGCCCGAGCTCGTTCGTCGAGACCCGCAAGGAGTACGACGCCTGGGGCAACGTCATCGCCGAGCTCGACGCCGTCGGGGCGCGCACGAGCTACACGTTCGACCCGACCTACCACCTGTTCCAGACCGGGGCGACCAACGCCCTCGGCCAGGCGACGACCACCGCCTGGGACGTCGTGTGCGGCGCGCCGACGCAGACGACGGATCTCAACGGCCAGGCAACCACGATGACCCACGACCCGCTGTGTCGGATGATCGAGAGGGTCGAGCCCGGCGGCAGGTTCGAACGCCACACCTGGGTGAACCTCGGCGATACCGCCGACCAGCACGAGCTCGTCGAGACGCCGGCGGCCGACGGCACCGCCCAGCCGTCGTGGACGCGGACCTACTTCGACGGCTTTCGGCGCACGTGGCGGACCGTCAGGAAGGGACCCGAAGCCGCCATGGGCGACATCCACGTCGACACCACCTACAACGCGCGCGGGCAGGAGGCGTCGGTGACGGCCGCGTACTACGCGACGTCCGGCGAGGCACCTGCGGCCATCTACGCGACGACGTCCAGCTACGACGCGCTCGATCGGGTCACCCGCGTGACCCACCCCGACGGCGCCTTCTCGGCCACGACCCACGGCCTCTGGTCCGAGACGCACACCGACGAGCTCGGGCGCGTCAGGACCGACCGCTTCGACGCCGACGGCCGTCGCGTCGAGCACGACGAGCTCGTTGGCGACAAGGTCCGGACCACCACGTACGCGTACGACGCGCGCGGCAACCTCGTCCGATCGACCGATCCGCTCGGCAACGTCATCACCTACGAGAAGGACTCGCTCGGTCGCCAGACGCGGATCGACGACCCGGACCTGGGAGCGTCGACCTACGAGTACGACGGCGCCGACCGGCTCACGGCGCAGACCGACGCCAAAGGCCAGCGCACCGAGCTCCGGTACGACGCGCTCGGCCGCAAGACCGGCAAGACCAGCCTTGCCGGCACCGACGCTGCGGTGACCGTGTCATGGACCCACGACGAGGTCCGCGCCGGCCAATTAAACGTCGGCAGGCTCACCACTATGACCGACGAGGCGGGCAGCGAGACCTTCGACCACGACGTCGCCGGCAACCTCGTCAAGACCGTTCGCACCATCGACGGCGAGCGCTACGCCTTCGAGCACGGCTACGACGCGGGTGGCCGCAAGCTGTGGACGACCTACCCCGACGGCGACACCCTCGGCACGGCGAGCGCGCCGCTCACCTACGACGGCGCGGGTCGCCTCGCGTCAATCCCGGACTTCGTCGAGGCCGCGTGCTACGACGCCGCGGGCGCCCTGATCCGGCTCGACAACGCCAACGGCACGGTGACCACCCGGGAGCACTCGCCGGAGCGGGGCTGGCTGACGGCGATCTCGACGAAGTCGGGCGCGAGCAAAATCCAGGACCTCACGTACACCCGCGACGCGAAGGGCAAGATCACCCAGGTCGCCAGCCTCCACGATGACGAGGCCTGGACGTACGAGTACGACGAGCTCGATCGGTTGATCGCGGCGACCAACGACGCGAACCCGGAGTACGACCAGACGCTCGAGTACGACGTGATCGGCAACATCACCTACAATTCGCGCCTCGGCGCGTACCGCTACGAATCCAAGCAGCCGCACGCCGTCACCGCCGCCGGCGCGAACACCTACGCCTACGACGCGGCGGGCCTGATGACCTCCCGCGCGGGCCGAACCCTGACCTGGGACGGTGACAACCGGCTGGCCTCGATCACCGGTGCACCGCGACACGCCGACGGCGACGACGACGAGGCCGCCGCGGACGTGGTCGGCGTGGTCGGCGGATACGGGTCGGCCGGCGGCCGCGGACTCCCGTGGTGGGGGTTGCTCGCGCTCGTGCCGCTGCTGTGCGTACGCCGTCGTCGCGCCGCGAACGCGGGCCCGTCCCTGGCGATGCGCCCCCGGTTCGCCTCCGGCGTCGTCGTGCTCGCGCTGGCGTTCGCGTGCTCCGGAGATTCCGTCAGCGGGACATCCGACGGCGACGGCGACGACGACGCCCCCGGAACCGACGAGATACCCGACGACGCCGATCCTGGCGACACCGCGGCGCTCCAATTCACCTACGACGCGAACGGGGCCCGGATCCAGCAGGTCGAGGGTAAGATCATCCGCCGCCACCTCGGCGACGGCTACGAGATCGAGGTCGGCGGCGGGATCATCAAGTACGTCACGCTCGCGGGCTCGATCGTAGCGCGCAAGCAGGGGGACACGCGGACCTGGGTGCATACCGACCACCTCGGCTCGATCCAGGCCGCCACGGACACCAAGGGCGCTGAGGTGCATCGCAAGAAGTACCGCCCGTACGGTGAGCTCCTGGCGTCCGCCGGCCCCCTCGCATTCGAGCCGCGCGGCTACACCGGCCAGCGCCGCGACGCCTCGAATTTGGTGTACCTCCACGCCCGCTACTACGACCCGGCGCTCGCGCGCTTCATCTCGCCGGATTCGATCATCGACGGCGACGACACGATCGGCCTCAACCGGTACGCGTACGTCGGCAACGACCCTGTCAACCACACCGACGTCGGCGGGCAGTGCGAGGACGGAAAATGTTCGAAGCTCGGCAGAGGAGTGGCGGCCCTCAAGAAATTCGCTGTCAAGGCAGACGCGATCGTCTCGATTACCTGGGCGCTCACCTCGGTCACCCCCGCGGGCCCCGCGGCGCAGCCTGCCACGTTGCCTGAGCTGCTGATGTCGCAGACATCGGTAGCCCAAGAAGCACACGCCCCGTCGCCCCCGATGGAGAAAATCGAGCTTGAAAAGCTGCCCAGTAGACCCAAGCCGCCAACCGAACCCGATCCGGGGAAGCCGGCCGCCGGAGGCGGGACAAACCCGCCGGAAGGCGCGGGTAAGCCGAGCCGATGGGGGCCGGTTTTGAAGGCAGGGGGAACCGGGCTGCGATTCTTGGGGAGGGCGTCGGGTTGGGGGACCGCCGGGATGGCTGCGTGGGACGCCCGCGGCGGCTACAACCAAGTGCGCAATAATGGCGGATCGGTCCCTGCGGCGATGGGCGGCGCTGCTAAGACCGTGGCGAATGGGTTCATTGATACAATCAAGTTGGCGGACAAGGTGTTGGTTGGGCAACTCTTCAACCCTGACTATGAAGGTGTGCCTTGGCTGCCCAAATTCGACGTCGGATGACTCCTCAACCAATGCGAACCGCCGCACGATGGGCCCGGGGCGCCTTGCTGCTCACGGGCGTCCTGCTCCTCGGATTCACGGTGCAGTGGCTGCGTGAGCGCCCGCAGCCCGAGTCCACGGACGCCAAGGAGCGGGCGGCGAGCACATCGCCGTCCCGCACGCACAATCTGTCCGGACCCGCGACCAACTCCTCGGCCGCGGGTCAGCGCGTGCCGTCGGAGCGCGCCGACGAGACCCCGCCGTGGCAGGTGCCAGCGAAGGATACGGCCACGTTGCCGCCAGGCACCGTGCCGACATGGCGGATCGACGCACCGCCGCCCGACCCGTCTGCCCCGCTGCCGGCGCCGCCCGCCCCGCCGTCGAACCCCGCGGAGCATCGCCCGCCGCTCCACGACCCCGGCGCCCTCGATCGTGATCGGCCCCAGCGTGGTTAGCGCCAAGTCGCCGCGCTCGTCGGTCTCGGCGCCGTGTGGCCCGCCTCGGCGCCAATAACCCGTTCGCGCCGCGTCGCCGCCCGCTGACGGACGCTGCGGCGGCCACTCGGCCTGTCGTCCGGGCCCAAGCCGAGAGCCGCGCGACCTAGGCGAGAAGGGGCGGCGTTAGATCCTATTCTATCCCTGGTGCGACGAGCGCTGCGGGGTGGGGCAGCCTACTGGAAGCAGACTCTCGAGCAGGAGGACACCCAGCAGCGCCTGGCCGCCAACGTCTTCCGCCCCGTCACGCTCGCTGAGCATCACGCCAACATGTAGCCCGAGCCCGGGCTCCGGTCACCACCGGTCTACTGAACACTTACGATCTACAGTCCGCACTCCCCGCGAGTAGCTCGACGCACAGTGCCGTCAGCCCCCGCGCTCAGTCCGGTACGGCCTCATCGGATGAAGCCGCAGCCGCGGATGGATCCTTGCGCAAGTGTCGGGGCAACGGATAGAGGCGATCGCGGGCCGTACCGCTGAACAGGCCACACAGTGCCGCCTGCATCGCCTCGTCGTCGGCGAACACCGTCATCCAGACTGACCAGAACCCCAGCGCGCGGGCGTTGGCCAGGATCCACTTGCGCATCTCGGCCCCATCGCATCGCCGTAGATCCTCCCGGGCCTCGACGGCTTGGTCCCAGACCTCGCGTCGCTTCTCGTAACGACGGTCGCTCCCACGCAGGATTTGGTCTCGCTTGAGACCGGCGCCCGGTCGCCGGGTCAGACCCACCAGCACCTCGGTCGCCACTGCACGGGTTCGGTCCGCAAGCGGGAGCTCGTCGGCGACCCGAACGACCCCTCCGACCGAGTATATGAAGGCGTCGGCGCACCGGTCCTGATGCGGCCACATGTGCCGCCCCACGTCCGCGGCCGTGTCCACCTTGACGCCCTTGCTGCTGTTGCAGCTTGGACAGGCCAGGAGGAAGTTGTCCCAGTCGCGTTCGAGCGCCGGATTCTTGCTCTTGCAGCGGATATGCTCGACCGCGAGGGCCGCCGCCAGCGGCAATTCACAGAACGAGCAGTAATCGCCCATTCGACCGATGAGGTGCGGACGGGCATGACCGTACTCATCGAATGCGACTTTTTGCCCGTCCCCGTCCTCGGGCCAGCTGCCGCGCTGGACCGGCCTCATCGCCTCGCCCCCTCCGCGAGCATCCGCTTGCGTGCCAGGAACGCCACGAATGCCTGATTGTCGGCATACGGAGCGACGATCGCGTCGAGCTCGGCCTTGACCAGTTCGAGCGCGTCCGCGTCGACGTGCGGGACCTTGTCCAGAAGCTCGTAGTACCTCTTCGCCGCCTCGAACTCCCGCCGGCGCCGCTCGCTGCGCTGTGGAACCTCCACCCCCATGATGTGCTCCGCGATGTCTTCCGGGCTCTCGTCGGCGTAGGGGACGTCCTCGGCGTCCGGATCGAGGTTGACCAGCTGCCCCGGCCGCAACGACTGGATGATGAACGGCGAGTGGCTGGTGACGATGAATTGCATCCGCGGGAACGCCCGCTGCAGGTCGGACAGAACGCGACGCTGCCACTTCGGATGCAGGTGGAGATCGATCTCGTCGATCAGCACGATCCCCTCGGCGAGCCCAGGAGCTCGCTCACCGAGCTGCGGGTTGAGCACGGAGGCTCGCCACGCGATATCCGCGACCATGGCCACGACGTTCCGATAGCCGTCGGACAGCATCCAGAATGGCACGACCTCCCCATTCTCCATGACCAGGATCAAGTCCTTGAGTGCCGCGTCGTAGCGGAAGTGCCTGGCCCCCTCGACGCAGGCAACCACAGCACGCTCGATCGCCCGCAGCTGCGGCTGCGGCCGTTTACGCTGCCACTCGACCAGTGTGTACTGCCGCACCCACTCCAGCATGTGCCGATGCGTCGACGCAGCCGTGAGACTGTCGCGATATCCGTCGAATCGACTTCCGACCTCCCGACCCTCGGGGACAGGTTCGAGGTCGACCGGCCACAGGCGCTGCGTCCCATAGTACGCCAGCACCGGGAGCTGCTGCGCGCTGTGCTCGCGGATCTTCGCTCCGATCTCCCTGGCAACCTCCTGCAAGGCGTCATCGTCCGCGACTGAATGCTCCTCCATTAGTGCCACGACGCTCCGCGTCCACTTCAGGGGCTGCCCCTGCAACGTGGCCTCCGCGTAGATCTCCAGCGGCAGCTGCGGCTGCTTGTCCGCCACCCCGCCACGCTCGCGGATCACTTGACGCACATCTCTCGGGACGAGAATGGGTGCCGCCCCCGCATCCATACCGGGGAGGAGTGCCCCGACCGCGACGACGATCGCCTCGAGACAGCTCGTCTTCCCGAGTCCATTGTCGCCAACAAGAACCATCGTCTTCTCCGGAAGATCGATCGTGCGCTCCTCCACACAACGAAAGTTTTGAAGGCGTATCCTGCGCAGCGCGAACAGCTCCGGGCGGGTCGGGAGCCGATCCTCGACCGCCGTGTGGTCCCACTTCCCCGTGAGCTTCAGACTCGCCTTCGCCGCCTCCTCCCGGAAACGACGTGCGATGTCCGCCACGTACCCGCTGCCCCCTCCCCAACGCGCCTCGCACGAACCCCACAGGTCGTCGGAGTTCTCAGCCGTGAAGTACGCGGACAGACGTTCGTGCCACGCCGCCGTCAGCTGCGCCACGTGCGATCGGACGATCCGTTCGAATTGTTCGAGGCGAAGGTTCAGGTGATTCCTGTGCGTGTCGATCGGAGCTACGGCGTCCGCGACGAGCTCCCGCACGGCTGCGAGCCCCGCAAGGTATGGGGACGCCGCGAGAGTCGCCGCATGGCGGGCGCCGATCGTGGCCAGATCGAGCTGGTAATACCGTCCGCGCCGACGAACGGCCGCATGGATATGCGACCAGTGCTTGATGTCCTGCGGGTCGCGCGCCGCGATGACGTCCGCGAGCGCGGCGAGGCCGTCCTTCGCGCTCACCTCGCCCTCGGCCAGCGCGGCGTCCCACACCCACCACAGCCGCAGATCCATCTTACGTGCCTCAACCGCGAACTCGACATCGCGCAGCGTCGCGAGCATCTGCCCGGCGTCGACGAGCCCCTGAGCCCAGGTCTGCTCACGCCGCCGTCGTGCGTCGACGGCCATGTTGACCAGCACGCGTCGCAGTTCGTCGGACCTTCGACGAGCGTCGATAACCGTGATCGCTCCCTGGCTCAGGACACCCTGCGGGTCGCACAGTCTTTCCTCGCACTGTGCGACGCGTTCGTCGCTATCCTGCCGCTGCTGCTCTGCCCGCTCCGGATCGTCGTCGGCGAGTGCTCGCCTGTCGACCACGACGAGTCGAACCGAACGCTCGCGGGCCGCGGCGGACCCCACGAGCTGTTGAAGGAGCGTCAAGACCCCCACGCTCACGATGTCCGGCGCCGCTTCGAATTCGGAGCACAAGACGAGGAGCACGTCGGGATCCGCGAGCAACTCGTGCAAGTCCTTGCGCCCTTGCAGGACCGCGTCGGGAGCGACCGGATCGATCCCCCGCGTGTCGATGACGGCCTGGATGTGCCCTCCGAGGTCGTTCGATGGCACATGGATGTGCACGACCCTCGGCGCAGGTGCCTCGGCCAGCTTGCCCGCCATCAGAGCCTTGAGCGTTTGTTGCAGCCCCTTTCGTCCCGCCTCATCACCCGCGAAGACGGCCTCATACGGCCGAACGCGACCGTCGAGCTCAATCCGCGACAGGAGATCCTTCTCGAACGATTCTGCGTCCGGGCTGCCTTTCGCCGCTTGCGTGAGGGCATCGCGCGGATTGGTTGCGTCGGGCACCAACCACTGACGAAGCAGTCGTTGCATCTCCTCGCCGGCCGACATCGATGCCTTTGCAAGCCCCCGACTCGCACTCCAGTGGTCCCGCGCCAAGATCCGGATCTCCGTGCGCAGCTCATCCTCCGTCACCGGTTCGACCGTGAGCCGGAGGTCGTCTCGCGCCCCGAATTCTATCCGCGTCTCCCCGAGCGTCGTTCGACCGGGGCCGACGGGCAACACCGACCACTTCTCGGGATAGTCCGCGCCTTCATCGAGTCGAAGACCCGTGACCGCCGCGACCAGCGTGCTCTTGCCACGCCCGACCTGCGCGATGAACGCCGCCGACAGCGTAGCCATCACGCGCTCCCGGAGCCCCTCAAGCCGCTCCCGCCAAGCCTCGGCCAGTTCGCGCTGCGCCGCGTCCAGATCCGGGTTGTCCGCGAGCCGCGTCAATCGGCTCACTAGGTCGTCGTGCTCGGTCGCCGTCGGAGAGGTTGCGACGACCATCCTGCCTGAATCATCGCTCATCGTGCGTCTCCTGCTCGAACCTCGCGGCCTGCTTACCACAGCAGCGACGACCACGGGGTCAAGCGGTCTGCCGTCATCCTCGAACGCGTCGCCAAACCCAGGTCGCTGACCCGAGCCGGTCTCAAACGGAGGTCAAATTTCCCGCGCGGTTCCGCGCGTCGTGTCGTCACACCCGTGGCGGGCCGAGCGCGGGGCGGGTGCGGCTGCCGCTCGATCAGGTTCGGGCTGCGGTTCTGACTGTCACGCCGCTGGCACTGCCAGGCGCTCGGAACCGCGCGAAACCGGGCGGGTCTTGGCGATCTTCTCCTTCGGAGGCGGCGGCGCGGGCTTCGGCTTGTCGACCTGTCCGGAATTCCGGACTGACAGCCTCGTGGGTAGTAGTCCTACGTGGGCCTCTGCCGATCCAAGAGGGCGACCGGACGACCTGGCTCCAGGTCGTCCAGGCGATTGTCCGCCGACCCGGAGAAGGCTAATGTCACCCTTGCCGTGGACCTTCCCGCGCTTACCCGCTGGCTCGCAGACGCGTTCGACTCCGTCGAGCTGCGCTACGTGGTCCGCATGGGGCCGGAGGGGGAAGCGATGGCCGGCTTCCTGCCTGAGACATGCTCACCGACGCAGCTCTGTCTGAGCGTGGCGGAGGGATGGCAGCGACGTGGCCTCTTCGGCGCCAACCTCCGAGAGCACTTGATCGCCCAACGGCCATCGCGGTGTGCAGAGATCAAGGCGCTGATAAAAAAAAGCGCATTTCCAGTCGTGTGGACCCGCACGGATCGCAGCGTCGTTTAGCCTCGCAGCGCCCAGGTCTGCCATGCGTGAAGACGGTGCGTCTCGATTCGTTTCGACTCGCCTCGAAGTCGTCGCGTCGCTCGACGCCTCTCCTCGGCCACGTAAATCGTGAGGTAGCGCGCGAGTGCGCAGATAAAAGGGTTCGCAAGAGCTCTTGTCAGCCAGATAGCTCTGAACTATGTTCCGCCCACACTTGAGCCGGGACCGACCAAGTAATCTTGAGCCGGGACCGACCAAGTAATATGGAGGCGAGGGCACAGCCGGCCGAATCGGTCGTGCCAAGGATTTGTTTTCATTAGAGTCCTCTCACGGATAACGTCGCTTCTCGGGGTCGCCAACGGCGGTGACAGCACCACTACCCTAGAAGCAGGAGAACAGTACAGGGCAAGCAGACCTGTGCCCTCCGGGACGACGTGCGGGGCATATCATGATTAAATTCATGATGACATCCACCCGAGTCAGCATTCTGCATGCTGCTCATCCTCCCATCACTAACCCCATGATGTCGCGCGCCATCATGGTTCTGATCATCGTGATCGCCATGGCTGGCGTGTCTTGCGCAGTGTGGATCAAAGTCCATGTTGGGAACGAGATCAACGTCAACGGTAACTACGTTCGTGGTCCGTAGTTGAAGACGAGAAGAGGCGGCTCCCGCGAGGAAGTCGGCCTCTTCTCAATTCTGCCGTGGGCTTCAGACCGCCCACGCGGCGAGCTTTGCGGACTTGAACTCCGGTGCGCTTAAGAGTTTTGAAGTGGGAATTTGGGGGCGAGGGTGAAGTACGAAGCGGCCCGGGGAGCGGCGGCCACCTCGGCCCCATCCTCCGGGTCAAGGCCTGCTGTTCCCCTGCTGACCGCGCGCCCAGTGCGTCGCGCTCGGCCCCGCACGCCCTTCGCCGGACCCACGGGCGGTCGGCTGCGTTTCTCGTGCTCCGGCTCACGATTCTGGGCAACCCAACGCCTCGTTCACGTCAGCCAGATGTTCGCGGTCCACCGTCGCTAGCTGTTCCGATGGACCGATCCAGGCGTTCACGATGGACCGGTTTTCGCACGTAGCGCTGGGTTGTGCGGTAGTTGCGGTGGCCAAGCACTATGACGACGAGCCTGACTGGCGGGACGACGACAGTCGTCCGACATATGCTATGAGCGAGGATGACGAGATTGCGCGTCTCTTTGAGGGTGACGAATAGAGGTGATTCGGAGCCACCGCGGTCGGCCCACCACCACTGGTGGCTGCTACCTCGCCGCCAAACGGCTCGATGCGCGCCGAGCAGCTTGCCGCTTGACGCGCGCTGTGTCGGCGCCGATCTTCGGTCACCCATGATGAAGCTGCTGGCCCTGATCCCCCTCGTGCTGACCTTCGCCTGCGGAGGCGAAGCCAGGAAGCCCGCCAGCAACGCGGACGCCAAGGCCGCGGATGCCCCGAAGACCCAAGGCCCAACGACGGCCACACGGATTCGAAACGCCGAGGCAGTGATCGAGGTCGACTGAGACACGCGGGGCCGCGGCCGAGTTGATCGACCCTCGAGCAAGCCCTGCCGTACGAGGTTCTTGGCCCGCTGCGCAGCAGGTGACGCTGCATCTGGAAGGACGCTCAGGTCGCCAACCTCGAAATCCCCGCTGGACATTTCGTGCAGGTCCCTCCCTATAGACGGGGACCCCATGACCGAGCCGCCGAGCACCGACCTGCCTGCCCCCGTCACCCGTGTCACCGCGGTGCCTCCTGCGAAGGGATGGACGATGTTCGAGGAGAACGGGCAGGACGAGGTCGGCGTCGTCGTGGATCAGCGCTTCGAGATCCTGGCGCGGATCGGCGACGGCGGGATGGCCCGGGTCTACGCCTGCAAGGACCTGGTACTCGGCAGTGTGGCCGCGCTGAAGATGTGCAAGGGCAACAACCCCGACACCCGGCGGCGCTTCGCCGAGGAGGCCCTGCTGCTCGCCAACGTCCACCACCCGCACCTGGTCGGCGTGCTGATGACCGGCAAGACCGAGGACGGCGCGCCGTACATGGTCCTCGAGTACCTGCCCGGCCGCAGCCTCGACGAGCGACTGCGGGACGACGGACCAGTCCCCTGGCGGGAGGTTGTCCAGGTCGCCACTCAGGTCGCGCGCGCGCTCGAAGTGCTGCACCGCCTGGGCGTCATCCACCGGGACGTCAAGCCGAGCAACATCATGCAGCTCGACAGCGCCACGGGACAACCCGTCGTCAAGCTGCTGGACCTCGGAATCGCCAAGGTCCACGACTGGCAGCGCGTGCAGGCCGCGGGCTTCACGGCGCCGCCGCGCCACCAGACCGACGTCGGCAAGGTCCTCGGCACGCCCGGCTTCTACCCACCCGAGGGCGGTCATGTGCCGGCCGGTCCGCGCTTCGACGTCTTCGGGGTCGGCGTGACGATCTACCAGCTGTGCACCGGCGAGTTGCCGGACCTCGTGAACCCCCGACCGATGCGCCTGGTCCGGCCGGACTGCGAGGTCCCGCCCGAACTCGACGCGGTGGTGATGGCGGCGATCACCGTCCTGCCGGACGATCGGATCGCCACGATCGAGGCCCTGCGGGTCCGGCTCGAGGCGATCTCTACGGAGTCCCGGGAGGGAGGCTCCTCGTTGTTCGCGGGGTGCTTCGAGCTGCTCGAAGTGTTGGGCGTGGGCGCGAAGGCCGAGGTGTACCGCGCGTACCATCGCGACGCTGGGCAGTACATGGCGCTCAAGGTGCTGTCCGCGACGGCCAGGGAGTCGCCCGACGAGCGTGCACGCTTCGCCCGTGAGGCGCGGGTCCTGTGGGCCCTGCATGATGCCGCGATCCCGCGCGTGTACGAGTGCCGGACGGCCGATCAGACGCGCATGCCGTACATCGCGATGTCGATGGCGCGGGGTCTGGGACTCGCCACCTGGTCGCCCACCTGGTCGCCGCCTGCTGATCGCGGGCGGCGTTTCGCTGGCGGCCGGCCTCGCCTTGACAGGCGTCGCCGCGTACACCGGCGCACAGGCGCTCGGTGCACGCCGCACGGGCCATGAGAGCATGCAGCTCGAGGCAACCCCCGAGAACTTGACGCGCAACATGAGTCTCGAGGACGAGTACCGCCGGCTTGGTCCGGTCGCCATCGTCACCGGCGTCGCCGGGGGTGCAGCCGTCGTGGCAGCTATCGTCATGCTCTGCGTGGGCGCTCGCCGCAAGGCGCGGGCCGCCGACAGCGAGCCGATCCTGATGCCCGTTCGCACCGGCCTGGTGTTCACCCTCAAATTTTGAGCGTAGATCGGAGGAGCGCCATGCCGTCTCGCCTCGCACTCGTCGCCGCCATCGTCCTCGCCTGCATCGCCGCATGTATCCCCGACTGGGATCCTCCTGGGGGCATGATCTGCGACGACGGGTGCAGTATGTCGTCGACGTCGGCCAGCGTCGACCCGACGAGCACCGGCGACCACACGCCGACGACATCGACGCAGGACACCGGCATCGACTCGACGGGCATCGACTCGACCGGCACCGGCGACGAACCCGGAAGCAGCACGACTGCGGCCGAGCCTGAAGAGCCGCCGTCGATCGTCGACTTCGACGTGGAGCCCGATCTCATCGAAGACAACGGCCTGATCAAGATCGAGGTGTCGACGCTCCACGCCGACGGGGTCCGAATGCAGCTCGAAACGGGCGACGTGATCGAGCTGACGCCGGGCCAGGCCGACAGTTTTTCCGGCGACATCGCCGTTTTTTTTTCAGGATTAGACAACGGTGAGCGGGTCGCAGTGCTGACGCCCTACCGGCTGGACCTCGAAGGCGAGCCGGTGCCGGCGCCCTACTACGAGGGCATCTGATGGCCGCGACACCGTCGAGAAAACCTCAGCAGTTGGTACCTAACTTCTGGGCGGGAGGGCACCAATGGGGCCAGACCTCGCGCAAGGAGGAGTTTATCGCAGGCAATTTCTGGGAACATGATACGATGAAGACGCCGAGGACGCTCCATCCCGAACGACGTGGGAACGTTTCCGACAGATCAAGGTCGGCGACTGGTTTGCAATCAAAGGTTACGGCGGAACGAACAAACTCCGAATCTGGTACGTCGGCAGAGTCAGCGCCAAGGATGAAGACAACGCCCGCCTTGAACTCGAACCGCTCAAGAGTCCGAGCCTCTTCCGCGATACGGCCCCTCCGGGACCTAAATGGTTCGACGCCTTGGTCCCGTGCACGCAGCCCCAAGTCATCCACGCAATCTTTCGCGACTACTTCGAGTCAGACTACTCATTCGAGCGCGTAGCAAGCAGAGCACCCATGCCCACGCCCATCCCAAACCCCAACACGATCTTCTATGGGCCCCCCGGCACAGGCAAGACGTACCGCGCGCGCGAGTTGATGGATGCATACCGCTCGTCACCAGTTTTAGGGTGGCGGTGCTGAGCCGGTGGTCGTGTTGATCAAAGAGACCACTCAGATGAGGCCGCTCGCTGCCGTGGTGGCCGGTTGCGCTACAGTCCCTCATCGATCAGGTCCGCCTGCTCATCGAGGGCGTATCGGTGGCCTGCATCAGTCCCTCGAAGGTGAAAGCATGAGCATCTTCGCCCGTTTCTCCCCTGCGTTTGCAGGAGGCGATCGTCGCTCGCCTGGGCTGGATCGGCTTGCGCCCGGTCCAGGAGCAGGCCGGCGAGGCGCTGCTCGCGGGCCTGAACGCCGTCGTGCTCGCCGATGCCGACGGGCAGTTCACGGCCCCGCTGCCCGATCAGAGCTGGGACGATGGCTACGCCGGGTTCGACTGGGCGACTCCGGAAGCCCGGGTCTATGCGGGGGACTTCAACGGCGACGGCCGGGAC
>JBGAUO010000097.1:0-17928 GCA_044228605.1 Nannocystis sp.
GTCCCATTGCCCACCGCGATCGCGCTCGGCCCGTGCTTGCGGACAAAGCTCAGCAGCTCCTGACGCGCCCGCGCGTCGGCCCCCGCCCCTTGCCCCGGATAGATCGTGATCGCCTCGTGGTACGCCCCGGTCGCGTCGATCGCCACGCACTTGCACCCGCTGCGCAGCCCCGGATCGACGCCGATCACCGACTTCCCGCCGAGCGGGGCCGCCAGCAGCAGCGTGCGCAGATTCTGGGCGAACACCTCGACCGCGTCGCGGTCGGCCTTCATCTTCAGCTCGATGCGCAGGTCCGTCTCGATGCCCGGCGCCAGCAGCCGCACGTAGCTGTCGCGCACCGCCGCCGCCAGCTCGCCCGCGAAGGGCGACGCCGGATCGAGCCCGACCTTCGCCTCCAGCCGCGGCGTCATGGCCTCCGCGGGCAGCCCGATCTTGACCCGCAAGACCCCCTCCTGCTCGCCGCGCCGCACCGCCAGGAAGCGGTGCGAAGGGATCGCCGCCAGCGACTCTTCGAACTCGTAGTACAGCTCGAACTTGGTCGGCACCCCGACCTTGTCGGCCAGCACGCTGCTGTGCACCGTGCCCTCGGCGAGGCACGCCTCGCGCACTAGCGTCCGCAGCTCGGCGTCCTCCGCGATCTTCTCCGCGACGATGTCCCGCGCGCCCGCCAGCGCGGCCTTGACGTCCGCGACCTCCTTCGCCGCGTCCACAAAGGCCGCCGCCTCGGCGCTCGGATCGCCCTGCTTCGGCTGGGCCACGATCCGCTCCGCCAGCGGCGCCAACCCACGCTCCCGGGCGATCATCGCCCGCGTCCGTCGCTTCGGCTTGAAGGGAAGATACAGATCCTCGAGCGCAGCCTTGGTCTCGCAGGCCATGATCTTGACCCGCAGCGCCTCGGTCAGCTGGCCCTGCTCGCCGATCGACGACAAGATCGCGGCGCGCCGCTCCTCGAGCTCGAGCACGTAGATCCGCCGCTCCTCGATCGCCCGGATCTGCACCTCGTCCAGCCCGCCCGTCAGCTCCTTGCGGTAACGGGCGATGAACGGCACCGTCGCGCCCTCGGCCAGCAGGCGGACCACGGCCGCGACGCCGCGCTCGGGCAGCGAGAGCTCGCGGGCCAGCACGGGCACGGGGTCGAAGGTCGGGAGGGTCGGCGCGGCGATCGTCGTCATGGTCGAGGGGGCGGCGAACCTGACACATCGCTCGGGCCGCTGTCACCTCGCGCGTGGGCCGCGTGGGCAGCACAACGGGCCGAACCGGTCAAAGCTGGGCCGGGCCGGGTCCGTGGGCCTCGATCCGGATCTGCACCTCTCGCTTGCCGTCGACCTCCCGGATCTGCACATCGGCGGCCCCGGACATGCCCTGCCGCGCCAGCTCCTCGAGGATCTCCCGCCGCGTCGACTCCGCGTCGCTGTGATCGAGGTCGATGGCGAGGAGCCCGTAGCCGAGGCGCCCGCCGAGCGTGCCATGCACCGTCCCAGCCAGCGGCGTGCGAACACAGGCGCTCGCCGGGATCTGCGGCGCCCGCTCGCGCAGCGCCGCGATCACCCGGGCCTCGTCGGCCGAGCTGCCCCACAGCTCGACGCGAAACGACCGCGTCGGCCCGCCATCATCGTGCACCCGCAGGGCCAACTGGTCGGCCCCCAGCTGCTTGGCCAGATCCTGGGCGATCGCGTCGACCTGTCCCTCGGGCCAGACCTCGCGCGCCAGCTCGCAGGTCACGCTGGCCCCGAACTCGCGCTCGTAGTCCAGCGGCACCTGGCACGCCGCCGCCGCCGCGAGGCCGAAGCCGACGCTGGCGAGCGCGAAGCGATGCGCCGCAAAGAACCCGCGCGCGCCCCCTCGCGGATACGCGGCCGCGTGCTCGGCGAGCAGCCGCCGCTCCAGCGCGTCCTGTGTCCCGACGGACATGTCCTGCGGGACAGGCACTGCGTCACGATAGGTCCGGCGCAGGCGTGCGCTCAGGCGATCAAACCACATACTCGGCGGCTCCCTTCTCGGCGGCGCCCTGCAGACGGGCCCTCAGCTCGCGCAGCGTCCGCGACACCCGCTGCTTGACCGCGTCGGCGCGCAGGCCGAGCACCGCGGCGATCTCCGCGTGCGACAGGCCGTCGGCGTAGCGCAGCGCCAGCAGCTCGCGGGTCTCGGCGGGCAGCGCCGCGATCTCGTCGACCAGGAGGTCACGCCGCTCCCGGGCCAAGAGCTCGCCCAGCAGGTCGCCCGCGCCGGGCAGCACCTCGCTGACCGCCTCGATCGGCAACGCCGGCCGGCGCGCGCGTACCTCGTCGATGATCGCGTTGCGGGCGATCCGCAAGATCCACGCGTGCACGCTCCCACGGTCGCGGCGGTAGTCCCCGAGGTGCTTGAGGAAGGCCATGAACACCCGCGCCACCAGATCCTCGGCGTCGGCCCGGGCCCGCACGCGGCGGCCGACGAAGCCGGCCACCGCCGGATGCAGCTCGCGGTAGAGGGCCCGGAACGCGGCCGTGTCCCCGGCGCAGGCGCGGCTCACCCGGCGGGCGTTGATCTCGTCACGCAGGGGATCGAGGAGCGACATCGCGTGTGGACCACTACGGCCGAGCTTGGCCTTGGTGACACGCCCTGGCGAGATTTTTCTCGCCGCACCGCTGATGTCCTATTGGGCCTGCCGTCGGCGGACCGCCACGATGTGGCCGATCGCCTCGCCGACCGTCCGCAGCTGCGACGCCTCCGCCTCCGCGATCTCCAGGTCGAAGGTCTCCTCCACCGCTAGGAGCAGCTCGGCCACCGCCAGCGAGTCGGCCCCCAGCTCGGCAAACGACGCGCTCGCGCGAACCTCCCCCCGCGGGATCCCCAGCTGCTCCGCCACGATCTGCTGCACCCGTTCGGCGATGTCCTGGCCCAAGCGGCCTCCTCGCTGAGGAGCATCGTAAACGAAGTCAGCGCCGCGGCTGCGCGCAAGCCCGCGCTCAGTCGAGGTCCAGCAGCGCGACCGCGCGTACGCCCGCGTCGTCGATCGTGTGCACGGCGATCCGATGCGGCCCCGGTGTCGCATAACTGTGACGCGCGAGCCCCTCGACCAGCCCGCGACGCGGGCGCAGGTGGTGCGACTGCGCCGCCAGCACCGGCGGCTTGTACTCCCAGTCGACGCACCACGCCGCGACCTGCTCGCGCGCGCCGAGCAGGCGCAGCTGCACCGCGTCGCCGTCTCGCTCGAGCGCGAGCGTCGGCGCATCGGCGGACCTGAGCGTCGCCGCGCCGACCGTCTCGACGGTGAAGGCCCGCAGCGTGATCGCTGCGGCGCTGCAGCTGCGGGCGTGACGCGAGATCTGTCGGCAACGCGGACACTCTCGGTAGCTCGTGCGCGGCTGCCCACGCGCCGGCTGACCCGCGAGCGCCAGCAGCCGACGCCGCGCCAGCTCGATCGCCGCCGGGTTGCTGTCGATGCCGATGAAGCGCCGGCCTGTGCGCTCCGCGGCCTCCGCCGTGGTGCCGGACCCGAGGAACGCGTCGAGCACCAGCCCGTCGCTCGGGCACGCCGCGGCGATGATCCGCTCGAGCAGCGCCACTGGCTTCTGCGTCGGGTAGCCGAGGCGCTCGCTCGCCATCGGGTTGACGGGCGGGATGTCGTCCCACAGGTTCTGCGCCCGCAGCCCGGGCGACTCCTCGAGATAACACTTACGGTTCGGTGTCCCGCCGCGGGTGTACACGATGCGCCCCGCGGCCTCGAGCTCCGCCATCGCCGCCGGACCGATCGCCCACGTCCGCGTGGCCGCCGGCAGCTTGCCGCGCCACGGATACACCAGTTGCCCGCCGTCGCCGTGGCGCGGCGCGTCGAGCGGGACCAGACGATAGCGGCCGCCTGCGTCGCGCCGGCGCCAGTGACTGGCGATGTACTCGGGCGCGTAGGGCACGTGCACGTCGGCCCAGTACGCCCGCGGCGACGCCCCGTAGAACAAGATCGCGTCCGTGATCACCCCGAAGCGGCTCGGATCGTTGTGCGCGTTGGCGCGGCGCCACACGACCTCGTTGCGGAAGTTCGCCGCCCCGAAGATCTCGTCGAGCAGCACCTTCGCGTAGTGCACCGCGTGCCAGTCGAGGTGGACAAACAGGTTGCCGGTCGCCGCCAACAGCGGGCGCAGGGCCAGGAGCCGCGCGCGCAACATGTCGAGGTAACCGTCGAGCCCGCCGGGCCAGGTGTCCCGATACGCCATCCCGCCCGAGCCGCGATCGCTCCCGGCCATGAAGGGCGGGTCGATGTAGACCAGATCCACCGCCCCTGCGAGGCCCTCCGCCGCCAACGCCTGCAGCGCCTCGAGGTTGTCCTCCGCCGCGATCAGCCGCCCGGCGATGGCGCCCTCGCCGACCCGCTCGATCACCACGCTCGCGCGCGCCCGCCCGCTCGCCTCGCTCGCAGCCCCGCTCTGCCAGGCCAAGCGCGGCTGCCCCGCGGCGACCTCCACGACGACGGAACGGGGCTCGCGGCGTGCCATCGATCGCCTAGTGATTTCGCCGGTCGCGGGCCACCAGGATCGCCGTCGTCAGCAGCAGGCAGATCACCGTATAGCCCGCCAGCGTGCCCCACAGCTGCAGCACGTGGGTCACGCCCGGATCGTAGTCGACCGACGGATAGATCGCGCAGCTGCGCGGGTTGCCGGGGATCATGCAGTTCGAATAGTCGCGCGGCAGAGGCAGGCGACTGATCGCGCCGAGGGCCTCCATCGCGAAGCGGCTGCTGGTCGCGTACGACACCCACGCCACCGTCGCAGGCAGCGGCATCAGGGCCATGGCGAACACGATCTGCGGGACGAGAGCGATCGGGATCACGCTCATCGCCCGATCCGACGAGTTCGCCGCGCTGGAGATCAAGAGCCCGAGGCCGAGCCCCGTCAGCGAGGTCAGGAAGAGCGTCCCTCCGAGCGCCGACAGGAAGCCGAGCGGCGCCAGGAATTCGCCGCGCAGGTGATACAGGGGCCCAGCCCCCGTGAACTCGACCACCTCGGCCGCGAAGTCCACCTTGATCGCCAGCACCAACAGCAGCATCGCGCTCTGCAGGAGGCACAGCCCCGACAGCACGAACATCTTCGAGGCCACATACGGGCCGACCTTCAGGTTGGCCAGGCGCTCGCGGCGATAGATCTCCTCCTCCTTGCTGATCTCGCGGGCCGAGTTGAGGATGCCAAACCACACCGCCACCAGCGCCAGCAGGAACAGCACCAGGCGTCCGTGCGACGACTCGAGGTTCTGCAGCGCGTCCTGCTTGGCGACCAGCAGCAAGATCCCGCCGATGATCGGCGCCTGCAGCAGCAAGATCGCCAGGTTGCGCCGATCCGACAGCAGGAGCCGCAGATAGCGACGCACGAGGATGCCAAACTGCCGCCAACCCGACACCTGGGCGATCGCGGGGCGCACGTCCCGGCCGCGCAGCTCGGCCGCGCCGAGCATCCGCATCGCCGTCGAGGTCACCGAGGCGTTCGCCGCGTCCTGCGTCGCGGGTCGCTCGTCGTCGCTGTCGCGCACCCGCGGCGGCGCCCGCTGCAGGCGGTCGTGCACGAAGCGATTGAAGGTCTCGGAGCGGCGAAACTTGAGCGCCCACAGCTCGGCCAGGCTCACCGGCGCCCCCGGCGGACGCTCGCGCGCCAGCTCCTCGTGCTCGCGCCGCAGCTCGCGCTCGACCAGGGCGCTGCTCGGATCGGCCTGGCCCTCGAGCTTGGTGTAGATGTCGGCGAAGTCGCCCGAGCCGACGTGGAACATGTTGAGCGCCAAGCGCGGCGGCCCGAAGAACACCATGCGCCCCTCGGCCATGAACAGCACGTGGTCGCACTGCTGGATGTTAGCGGTCGCGTGGGTCACCAGCACCACCGTGCGTCCGGCGTCGGCCAGGCGGCGCAGCGTGTACATCATCTTCTTCTCGAGCCCCGGGTCGAGCCCGCTGGTCGGCTCATCGAGGAAGAACAGGCTCGGATCGGCCAGCAGCTCCGCCGCGATCGACACCCGCTTGCGCTGGCCACCCGAGAGGCTGTCGATGCGGGTGTCGCGGTGCGCCGTCATGTCGACGTCGTCGAGCACGCGGGCCACGCGGGCCTCGATCTCCCCCTCCTCCGTGTCGGCCGGCAGGCGCAGCTGGGCGGTGTAGCGCAGGGCCTCGTCGACGCGCAGACGCCCGTGCAAGATGTCGTGCTGCGGCACGTAGCCGAGCACGCCGCGGTAGGCGTCGAAGTTGCCGTAGTAGTCGTCACCGTTGACGTACACCGACCCGGAGCTCGCGCGCGCGAAGCCCGACAGCGCCTTCAGCAGCGTGCTCTTGCCCGACCCCGAGCCGCCGACGATCGCCACGAACTCGCGGGGCCGGATGATGAGAGAGACATCGCCGAGGATCGTGCGGCCCGCTCCGACCGTGCGCACGAGGTTGCGGGCCTCGAGGGTCATCGCCCCGCGCTGGTCGAAGGGCAGCAGCGAGCTGCCGTCGTAGGCCAGCTTGAACGGCCCGATCTGGATCAGCGTCCCCGGCTGCAGCAGCCGGGACGTCGTCACCCGCTGGCCGCCAACAAAGGTGCCGTTGGTGCTGCCGAGGTCGCGCAGCACGTGGCCGCCGCCTGGCAGGGTCGCGACCTCGGCGTGCGCCCGCGACACCAGCGGGCTCGCCAGCGTGATCGTCGTGCCCTCGCGGCCGATCGTCGTGACCTTCGGATCGAGCGCGATCCGGGTGATCGGCGTGGCCGCCGGGACCATCGTCGAGTGGGCGCTGCTGCGCTGGTACAGCAGCGTCACGAAGCTGCCCGTCAGCGGGTCGCCGATGCGGATCACATCGTTGTGCTTGAGCGTGTGGGTGCCGATCCGCTGGCCCCCGAACATCAGCCCGCAGGCGCCGCCGAGGTCGACGATCCGGTACTCGCCGCCAAACGGCTCGATGCGCGCGTGGTGGGCCGCGACGAAGCTCGCCGACACCACGATGTCGTTGTCGACCGTGCGCCCGAGCGACAGCGGGCGCCGCTCGAGCGGCACCTGCACTGGCGCCGCGTCGCCATCGCGGACGATCAGCCGGGCCCCCTGGGCGCTGAGCGCCCAGGTCAGGTCCGTGGCCTCGGCCGGGATGGTGGGGCGCGCGGGAGGATCGACCGACAAAGGCGAGACAAACCTTCGCTCCGCCGTCCCGACCTGTCAAATGCTTCGCCTCCCGGACCTTCTCGCCTATCCTCCCCACCATGATCCGCAGGAACCTCTCCATCGCCTCCCGCCTCGCAGGCGGCCTCATTGTCGCCCTCGCCTTCTCGTCCCTTCCTGCTTGCGACGACTCCGGTGAACAGCGCAAAGACGGCGCTCCGGGCACGCCAGACGGCAAATCTCCGGACGCAAAGGCCCCGCCGGACGGCAAGACCCAGGCGCCCTCGATCGCCAGGTTCAAGTCGCCGGCCGAGGCGATCGGCGCGTACAACAAGTGCTACAGCGACTGTTTCACGGTCCACGCCAACGCGACCAACCGTGAGACCTGCAAGCTCGACTGCGACGGCCTGGCCGAGACCGGCAAGGATAGTCTCAAGGACGACGCCTCCAAGACGACCTACGACACCACCTGGAAGACCCTACGCGGGTGCATCACGGGCTGCTGGGAGGACAAGAAGCTCAACGAGACCAACCGCTCGACCTGCCTCCTGACCTGCTCGGACGCCGCCGAAATCTCCGCCGTCCCGGTCCCGCCTCCGCCCGGCATGGTCCCGGTGCCGCAGCCGCCCGCGGGCACGCCACCTGCCGCCACGCCGCCCGCTGCCACGCCGCCAGTGACCACCCCACCGGCTGCGCCCGCTGCACCCAAGAAGTAGCGCCTCCTGCGCACGTGTGGTTCGGTCGCGGACCGACCCACAAGTCCGTGGCTCGCGCCGGGTGCTCGCTGTTCGAGCGAGCGCCCACGGAACGATCAGAAGTCGAAGCCGAAGGACACACCCTGCATGCGCCCGCCGAGCAGCGGTCCGCCGCGGAAGTTCTGCGGCTTGAGGCGCGAGATGGCCTTCAACGACTTCTCCTGCTTGATGAACTCCTTCGCGTCCGTGCGATCCTGATAGATGATCACACCGAGCACGGCGCCGAGCAGCAGCGTGCTGAGCAGCGCGACGTCCCCGCCGATGAAGCGCCGCCGCATGTCGCTACCGCGAGCGACCGCCTCCGACGCCAGGTTGGTGTACTGCACCTACTCGAGCGGATTGGTGCGGTCGAAGTTCGAGTCCTCGAGCTTCTTCACAGCGTCCTTGTAGGGACCGCGAGCCGCCAGCCCGAGCGCGTAGAACAGGCCGCTGGCCAGCAGCGCGCCGCCAGTCAGGCCGAGCGCGACCCAGCCGCGGGTCTGGAAGTAGCCGAACTTCGGCCCGAGCTTGCAGGCCGGGCGCAGGTCCTTCGGGTCGTCCTTGTTGACGCGCGGCTTGCGGGGACCGTTGCGGCAAAACGCCTTGAAGTCCTTGTTGAGATCGACGGTCACGCCGCTGGTATCGATCGAGTCGGTCATGCCCGAGTCGACGGAGTCCTGGGCCTTCTTGATCGCGTCGGCCTCGGCGCGCAGCTCCTCGGGTGTCTTCGACGGCTCGTCGAGCTCGGCGATCACCTTCGCCTCGGCCTCGGTCATCGCCGGCGGCGGCGTCTGATACTCCTTGATGCTGGCCGCGAGCTCACGCGGCAGGGCCAGCGGCAAGATCAGGTCGTCGATGGTGCCCGCGGCCGCGATCTCGCGGACCTTCTTCTTCTGGGCCACGTCATAGATCACCAGGGAGCCCGGCTTGCTCGGATCGACCGACCAGGTCCCGTAGACCAGGAAGTTGTAGGTCGTGCCTCCCTTGGCGCCCTTGATCAGCCAGTCCGCGATCTTGCCGATGCACTCGTCAGGCGTGCCCTTGCACTTCACCTTGCCGGCCGCGGTCTCGACGTCGAGGGCGACACCCTTCACCGTGTAGCCGGCCGCCTCGAGGTCGGCCTGGACCTGCCCACGCAGGCTGTTGGCCGCGTCCGGATCGCCACCGAAGCGCATCAGGCCGACGACGTTGCCAGTCGGCGCGGGCGCGGGCGCAGGAGCAGCCGCAGGCGCGAGCAGCAGCGCACCTGCCGGCGGCATCTGCAGCGCCTCCGGTCGCAGCCTCAGCAGCGAACCATCGGCGGCCAACACCGGCAGCGGCGAGAGGACGATCGAGCCGCAGAGCACGCTGGCCAGGGCGCAACGGAGGGGCGACAACCGGGGGAGGACGCGGGGCGTGGCGGCAGACATGTGCGGACGGTGAACCTTCACAGGAGCGGCGAACACAAGGTGCTCGCGGCGGATGATACCGGCCTCGCCCAGGCAGTGAAAGCCCGCTCGCGCGGATTTCGGATCGTGGTCCGGTGCTCCTGCCCCCGCTGCAAATCCCCGGCGCTCCCCGAGGAACAGCCACGAGGCACGCCACGAGGGCTCCTGGGCCCCTATCGGCCCCGCTTCGGAGCCACCATGAGACCGAGGCTGAGCAGCGCGGCGATCACTCCGACACCCAGCAGGACCGCACTGTAGAGGTTACGCTGCTCGGCCCAGACCTCGCCTGCGGCCATCCCCACCAGCAGCACCGCGACGCCGTGGTCCAGCGCCCGCATCCAAAAGTGTCGCGCTTGGTCCACGACGGCAGTCAGCGCCAACCCCGTGATCGCCACCAGGCCCAGCGCCAGCGCCGGGGTCAGCAGCGCCGCCCCGCCGACCGTCTTGCGCGACACCACCAACAAGCCCGCGCCGATCAACACGCCGAGCCCGAGCCAGCGCCCCGTCACGACGGTCCGCTCCGCCCGCAGCAGCGTCGCCGCGAAGCGCATCCCCGGCCCGAGCACGGCCGCCAGCAGCCCCAGCAGCGTCGCCACGACGACACTCGCCGCGATCGCCTCCGCCGCGCCGAGCTCGATCGTCAGCGCACCGCGCAGCGTCCCAGCGATCCCGCCGACCATCGCCTCGCCGGCGATCCCGGTCAGCGTCGGCCGCAGCCACACCGCCGCCAGGCTCCCGGCGATCGCCCAGGTCGTCAGCCCGACCAGCGCCGTGGGCCCGACCGCCGCGCGTCGGCCGAGGCTGGCCATCAGCGTCAGCGCCAGCGCGGGTGCCCACATCCCGACCCCCCACGAGGTCCACGGGCTCGCCGACGCCAGCGCTGGCACCTGCACCGAAGGCCATGTCCAAACGAGCATGACCGTAAGGACAGCCAGCGCAGCCGCGCCGAGCACCGCGCCCGCCCGCGTCACCCCGCGCGCGGCCGCCGGCCACAGCAGCGCCGGCACCAGCAACAGCAGCGTGATCCACCCCCACGCGCGTCCCTCCCAGCGCAGCACCTGCGTCGCCTGCTCCGGATCGTTGCGCGCGCCAAACACCCGCCCGAGGCTCGGCCAGGCCACACCTCGGCCCTCGGTGTACCCGGTCCAGCGCCCCGTCACGCCGAGGCCCGCGCTGGCCTCCGAGCTGTACTTGTCCGGGCACATGCGATCGAGCACCGCATCCGCGCCACGCGGCCGCGGATCATTGCGCTGGCCCGGGCAGACAAATTCGACCCGCGAGCGCCAGCCCGTCGTCCCCGACCACACCACCAGCCGCGGCTCCGTCGGCGCCTCGACCGGACGATCGAGGCGCTCCTGCTGCGACGGCAACACCACCGCCTCGACACGCGCCCCCGCAAACGCCTGGTACGCCCGCGCCGGCCCGTCGGCGAACTGCTGCTCGGCGATCTGCGCCAGGTCCCGCTGCAGCGCCTCGGCCAGCGCCTCCGGCCCGTACCCGCGCGACCCGTCCGGCTCGACAAAGTCGTTGATCGGCAGATCAAAGGGCCCGTACCCGTCGATCACGATCGCCGTCGCCTGAAACGGATGGATGCCGAGGATCGGCCCGGTGTGGGCGAAGCCGCGGCCACCCGGCGATCCGGCCTCGATCCGCCCGCTCACGATCGCCGCCGCGAGCGCCAACCCGCCGACCCCCACCGCCAGGATCCCCGCCGACGCCCCCCGCCCCCGCACCAGCGGCCCCAGCACCGCCAACACCAACAACGCAGCGATCGCCGACGGGTAGGCGACACACAGCCCTGCGATCATCCGCACCGCGCTGGCGACGACGATGATCGCCGGCAGCACCACGAGCGCAACCAGCACGCGACGCCGCCACGGCGCCAGATCAGCGAGCGTCGCCGTGATCGTCGGCCCGGCTCCGAGCCCCGCGGCGCGCCAACGACCGAGCCCGAGCGCCACCAGCAGCACGGCCAGCGCCGGCGCCACGCCCCAATCCAGCGGGAGCGCTGGCCCGGTCAAGAGCACGAGCCCGAGCCCCGCCGCAAGCCCCCCCACGAGCGTGGCCACGATCGGCGAGGTCGGTGCAGGCGCGAGCACGGCTCACCTTCTATCAGAGGAAAATCGGTTAGTCTCTCGCCCGCATGGCCACGACCTCTGCGAGCGGACCGCTGCCGCTGCTGCCTCTGCGCGGCGTCTCGATCCTCCCCGGCGTCACCGCGCCGGTCGACCTCAGCCGCCAGTCCTCGGCGATGCAGGCCGTCCGCCGCGCCGGCGAGCGCCGCAGCCCGGCGGGCCGCGGCGCCAGCGGGGAGCCCCGCGGTCGCCTCGTCGTCGGCATCCTCCGCGAGAACACGGCGACCCCCGACCTCGATCAGCTCTACCCGGTCGGCGTCGTCTGCGAGGTCGTGCAGGTGCTCCCTGGCACCCCCGGCCGCATGTCCGTGGTCCTGCGTGGCATCGGCCGCGTCCGCCTCCTCGATCTCCAGAGTGAACGCGACCACCAGCTCGTCCGCATCGAGACCGCGGTCGACACCATGCGCGCCTCCACCCTCGCCTACGCCTACGCGGGCGCCCTCCAGGACCTCGTCAAGCAGCACGACACCCTCCTGCCGACCGCCGCCAAGACCAAACAGCGCGCCCAGGGCCTCGCCGCGATCCTGGCCGAGCGCAGCCCCGGCATGATCGCCGACCTGTGCGCCGCCCACCTCGACCTCGGCGACGACGACAAGCTCCCGATCTTGCTCGAGACCGAGGTCAGCGATCGCCTGCGCAAGGTCATCGAGCTCGCCTCGCACCGCACCAACGTCCTTCAGGTCAAACGCGACCTCGATCGCCACGTCCGCGAGCACCTCTCCAAGCACGAGCACGACGCCGTGCTGCGCCACAAGCTGCGCGCGATCCAGTCCGAGCTCGGCGAGAGCGAGGGCGACTCCGACGAGCGCGGCCTGCATGAGCTCGAGCAGCGCCTGACCACCCTCGACCTGCCCGACGAGGCCCGCGCCGCCGCCAACCGCGAGCTCGGCCGCCTGCGTCGCATGCACCCGCAGAGCGGCGAGGCGGCGATCGCCCGCACCTACCTCGAGTGGATCGCCGACCTCCCCTGGGGCCCAGGCGCCGCCTCGCCCGACATCCTCGACCTCCCACGCGCGCGCGCCCTGCTAGAGCTCCACCACTACGGCCTCGAGAAGGTCAAAAAGCGCGTCCTCGAGTACCTCAGCGTGCGCAAGCTGGCCCCTGGCAAACGCGGCCCGATCCTCTGCCTCGTCGGCCCGCCGGGCGTCGGCAAGACCTCCCTCGGCCGCAGCATCGCCGACGCCCTCGGTCGCAAGTACGTCCGGATCTCCCTCGGCGGCGTGCGCGACGACGCCGAGATCCGCGGCCACCGACGCACGTACATCGGCGCCCTGCCCGGCCGCTTCATCCAGGCCATGAAACGCGCCGGCACCACCAACCCGGTGATCGTGCTCGACGAGGTCGACAAGCTCACCGGCGCCAGCCTGCGCGGTGACCCGGCCGCGGCCCTGCTCGAGGCCCTCGACCCCGAGCAGAACGCCGCCTTCCGCGACCACTACCTCGACCTCGACTACGACCTCTCCAAGGTCATCTTCCTGTGCACCGCCAACGAGCTCGGCGCCATCCCCGACGTCCTCCGCGATCGCCTCGAGGTCATCCCGCTGAGCGGCTACACCGTCGAGGAGAAGCTGGCGATCGCCCGCGAGCACCTGCTCCCGCGCCAGCGCTCCGAGAACGGCCTGCGACCCGAGCAGGTCGAGATCGCCGACGAGGTCCTGCTCGCGCTCGCCACCCAGTACACCCGCGAGTCCGGCGTCCGTAACCTCGAGCGCGAGCTCGCCGCGCTCCTGCGCGACATCGCCATGCACCTGGTCGAGGGCAAGGTCAGCAACCGTCGCATCGACCTCGAGCAGGTCCTGCGGATCCTCGGGCCGCCGCGCTTCCACGACGAGATGGCCGCCAAGCTCCCCACCCCTGGTGTCGTCACCGGCCTCGGCTGGACCCCCGTCGGCGGCACCTTGCTGTTCGTCGAGGGCACGCTCGGACCCGGCACCGGCCAGACTCGCCTCACCGGCAAGCTCGGCGACGTCATGAAGGAGTCCGCCCACACCGCCCTCAGCCTGGTGCGCAGCCGCTGCGCCGAGTTTGGCATCGACCCCGCGACCCTCGGCCGGCTCCTCAAGGACCACGACCTCCACCTCCACTTCCCCGCCGGCGCCGTCCCCAAGGACGGCCCCAGCGCCGGTGTCGCCGTGACCACCGCCCTCGTCTCGCTGTTCACCGGCAGGCCCGCCCGCGCCGACATCGCCATGACCGGCGAGATCACGCTGCGCGGCCAGATCCTCCCGGTCGGCGGCATCCGCGAGAAGGTCCTCGCGGCCCACCGCGCCGGCATCCGCGACGTCGTCCTCCCCGACCGCAACCGCAAGGACGAGCCAGAGATCCCGATCGCCGCCCGCGCCGACATGCGCCTCCACTTCGTCCGCCACATCCGCGAGGTCCTCGCCCTCGTCCTCCTCCCGCTCCCCGAGGAGCAGGCCGCCGCGGAGTGAGCTCATCCACAGCCAGGGCCTCGCGCGACACAGCGGTGCCGTCGTGCCGCTGCGACACCTTCCGCCTCGGCGAGCCATGATCCCCGTCAGCGGCCCGCGCTGCGCACCCGCAGCCGGCCCACCCCCGTCGACGCCGCGATGCTGGCGCTCGCCGCCGGATCGCAGGTGACCTCCACCGCAGCGAGCTGCGCCGGATCGACGTCGCAGCGATAGCGCCCCGCCGGCACGCGCAGGGCCACGTCGCCCGCCGCCGCGTTGGCGAGCAAGCGCTGCGGCGCCGTCACGAACGCGAGATCGATCGACCCGCCCTCCGTCTGCACGTCCACGACCTCGCCAGCCAGACCCGAGCCGCGCACCTTGCCGAGCGCGACCGCGATGTCGAGCGAACCCGTGACGTCTTCCAGCTCGACATCGCCGTCGCCGAGCGTCACCGCCACCGCCACGCCCGGCGGCACGCGCAGCTCCTGGTCGACCCGGCAACCCGGCGCCCCGCCGCAGTGCACCTCGATGCGCAAGGTGCCGCCGCTCACCTCGTCGTGCATCTCGCGCGCCTCGGGGAAGGCCCGCACGCTGCGGGCCACTCGCACCCGGCTCCCCGCCGGTCCGCCGACCAGCGTCAGCGATCCGCGGTCCGCCACGATCTCGATCCGCTGCACCGCCTCCGGCACCTCGAAGGGCGCCCAGCGACGTCCCGCGCAGCCCATCAGTACGCCCCCCAGGGCCAGCACAAGCCACCATTGCGACCGTTCGTGCATTGCGATCCGTGTTACGCCCACTCGCCCCCGCCGGCAAGCGCGGCGCCGGTTATCCTCGCGCCGTGACCCTGCCCTCCGAAGATCGCGAGCGCCTCCTGCTCGCACTCCGCGACGTCGACCTCGCCGGCTTTCGCGGTCAGCTGCGGGCCGTGCTCGCCGCCCACGGCGATGTTGCCGGCGCAGCCCAGGCCCTGCGCGTCCGCGAGGCCAGCCTGCGCGCCTGGCTCCTCGCCGACCCCTCGCTCGGCGCCGACCTCGATCTCGAGTGACCGCTCAGCCGCACACCGGCGCCCCCACCGGTCCACAGTCCTGCACCCAATTCTCCGGGTCAGCGCACGCCGGCGTGAACGCCTCGAGGCACGCCGCAAAAAACGCCTCGGCCTGCAGCGCGCACTCCGTCGGCGCCTGATAGTTCTGCAACACATCGTCCGCCCCGACGCTCGCCCGCTGACGCCGCAGCTCCGCCGCCCCGCCGCCCCGCACGAACAGCGCGTCGAGGGTGCACGGCCCGTCACAGCTGCGCACCCGTAGCCCGGCGGTCTCGCGCAGGCGCAGCTGCTCGAGCACGCAGGCTCCGGCGTCATCGAGCGCGCAGGCCCCCGCGCAGTCGGGCAGCGTCCACACCTCGCACGGCTGCGGCACATCGCAGGCGAAGATCCCTTCAGCCTCCGGCGGCGCCTCGGTGGTCCCCACGCTCGTCGGCACGTCCTCGTCGGTGCTCGCAGATGTCGTCGCCGTCGCTCCGCTCGTCCCACCGGTCGTCTCCCCCGTCGTGCTGCCCGTCGCTTGTGTCGCCCCGCTCTCGCTGCCGTCATCCGGCACGTCGGGCAGCTCGGCAAAACACGCGGGAGCGACGAGGGCGAACCCAACAACGGCGAGCAGGCAGCGCATGGAGCCCACGACGATAGCGCCAGGGTGCCCCCACCGTCGACGCTCGCTCGCGCCCCTAGTTTTTCCCCTTCTTGAACGGATTGACCGGCTCCAGCGACACCCCGTCGGTCTTCCCCGGCTGCTGCTTCCCCGCCGGCCGCTTCTTCTTGCGTCGCAGCGTCCGCTCGACCTTCTGATCGCTGCTGGGCGTGAGCACCAGCGGCTCGTCCTCGAAGCCCTCCGCCACCAGCACCAGCTCCCGCGGGACCTCCGAGCGCGGCAGCACCAGCCCGCCCGGGTCGCTCGTGCGCCCGATCGCCTGACCATCGCGGCGATCGATCACCCGCGCCTCCGGGGTCACCACGAACCCGATCGTCACCGTCGGCGACAGCTTCGCCGGCGCGGGCGCAGGCACCTGGACGACCTCACGCACGGGCGTGACGACCTCGATCGGCGGCGCCACCACGTCCTCGCCCCGCAGGGCCAGGAGCCCGATCACCACCATCAGGGCCGCCGCCATCCCCGCGCCGATCCACACCCCCATACGCCTGCGCGGCCCCGTGGCCCCCTCTGCGAACTCCATCCGCCGCCCGACAAACGACGGCAGCTCCAGCCCCTCCGCGACCACCGTCACCGGCCCCGCCCCCGATCCCACCGCCGCGATCGCCTCCGCCATCGCGGCCATCGTCGGGAAGCGCAGCGCCGGGTCCTTCTGCAGCGCCTTCAGCACCACCGCCTCCGCCTCGATCGGGATCTCGGCCTCCGGCGCCAGCCGCCGCGGCGACGGCGGGGCGCTGAACATGTGCTGCTTCAAGAAGCCCATCGGCGAGTCGGCCACGAAGGGCAGCCGCCCCGCCAGCATCTCGAACAGCACCACCCCCAGCGCGTACACGTCGCTGCGCGCGTCGACCTCGAGCCCGTCCGCCTGCTCCGGTGACATGTACGCTGGCGTCCCGAACACCATCCCGAGCTCGGTCAACGCCCGCCCCCCGACCGTCGCGCTGCGCACCTTGGCGATGCCAAAGTCGAGGACCTTCACGAAGTCGGGGTCGCCCCCTCGCTCGATCAGGAAGCAGTTCTCCGGCTTCAGATCGCGATGCACCACCCCCGCCGCGTGCGCCACCGCGAGCGCCCCCGCGATCTGCAGCCCGATCTTGCGCGCCCGCGGCCACCCGACCCGCGGCTCCCGGGCGAGGCGCGTGCACAGGTCTTCGCCCTCGAGCAGCTCCATCACCATGTACGGCCCCTCGGCGACCTGCCCGAAGTCCACCACCTCGATCACATGCTCGTGCCGGATCTTCGACAGCGCCCGGGCCTCACGCAAGAACCGCTCCGCCGCCTCCGGCTGCTGCACCTGCGCCGCGTGCAGCACCTTCACCGCGAACTGCTTGCCGATCGTGACCTGCTCCGCGCGGTACACCGTCGCCATCCCGCCGACCCCGAGCTTGCGCAGCAGGCGATAGCGGGCCGACAGCACCCGCCCCGACAGGTCCTCCGGCTCGGGCGGCGTGTACTCGCCCGCCTCCGCGTCGCCAGCAGCGAAGCGCCCGGTGCTGCCGTCGTCGTCCGATCGCTCCGGTTCCATGCGCGCTCGCGGCAGTGTAACGCAGCCCCGCGGGCGCTGTGATACTGTCGTCCCATGGCCCTGCGAAGCGCCGTGGCGCCCCTCCTCAGCATGATCCTCGCCTGGCCGGCTCGGGCCGTGGCTGCGCCCGCGACCGTCCCGGCACCGCCGTCGACCCTCCCGGCGCCCGCCGAGCGCGAAGCCTCCGGACCCGTCGCCGTCACCACCGCGCCCGACCCCGAAGCCAGCGCCGAGGCCCTCTACAACGCCGGCGAGCAGGCCTACTGGCTCGGCGACTTCCGCCGCGCCGTCGACCTCTTCGAGGCCGCCTACGCCAGCTCCGGCCTGCCCGCGCTCCTCTACAACGTCGGCCTCGCGACCATGCGCCGCTACGAGCTCACCCAGGACCCCGAGGATCTCCGCCGCGCCCGCGCCGTGCTCACCAACTACGCCCAGGAGCTCGCCAAGGACCCGACCCTGCAGCAGGCCGACAACGTCCCTCGCCTCATCGCCCAGCTCGACGCCACCCTCGCCGCCCTGAGCGCCCCGAAACAGACCCCCGTCGCCGCACAAAAGCCCGCGATCACCCCCGCCAGCGCGCCCCCACTGGAGCGCTGCGAGCCCGCCCCCGCGCCCACCCGCGACACCCGCCGCGCCGGCGCCGTCGTCATGAGCACCGGCGGCATCCTGCTCGCCGGCGGCGTCGCCAGCACCCTCGCCTTCGCCCTCAAGGGCCAGCCCGAACAGGCCGTGCGCCAGCTCATCGCCGACGTCGAATCGACGCTGAACGCCAAGCTCATGGACACGGCGCGCGCGGCGCTGCAGCGCGACCGCCAGCGCATCGACGCGGCGCCGGCGTTGACGATCGCCCTCGAAGACCTGCGCAAGCGCATCGCGCCGCAGCGCTCGCCGCTGGTCGAGGCCAACG
>JBGAUO010000098.1:0-17883 GCA_044228605.1 Nannocystis sp.
ATTGGCGCAGAAACAGACAGTTAAACCAGCGACTCCAGCCTGATATTTTGATATAATTTTCGGTTTTCCCCGCATACCGCGCTTACTGAGGAACGACATGGCCAAGGAAAAAGCCAAAGCGGCCGCCAAATCCGCCGGCAAAAAGAGCAAGGCAGGGACCAAGGTAGCCGCCAGGCCGGCCAAGATGGTCAAGAAAGCGGTCAAGGCAGCCCCTCCAGCCAAGGCCAAGGCCAAGGCCAAGCCCGCCGCCAAGGTCGCCCCCGTGAAGGCCGTCAAGGCCGGTCGTGCCCCCTTCGACGTCGACGACGAGGACGACGACACCGACGCCATGAGCCTCGACCAGGCCGCCAAGCTGCTGGTTCCCCTGGTCCGCAAGCTCCGTGAGGCGACCATGCAAGACCTCGAGGAGCAGACCAAGATGGGCCGCCGCAAGCTCCGCTTTCACATCGGCCAGCTGGTCAAACACGGTCGCCTGCGCCGCCACGGCATGGGCCGCGGCACCTGCTACACGGTGAAGTGATCGGGCCCGGGCTCGGCACTGCGCACCTGCGCAGGCCGTGCAACCCCGGTCACAGCCGGTTACTTGCCAGCGAGATCCGGGCCTGTTAATGGCCAAGGTCGTCGCGTTCCATGATGGGTCCGTCCAAGCTCCGTGACGCTCGCCAGGCTGCTCCGCCCAAGAATCGGCGGGTGCAGCAGGTGAAGCCGCGTGTCCAGCCGACCCCCGCGCCGGCGCGCAAGCCAGCCGCTCGTAGCGCTCGCAACGAAGTCCGCCCCAACCTCCGCCGCAATGGCGCCCCGCGCAGCGCCGCCCCGGCCGCGCCCCGCCCCTCACGCCTGCGCCCGCTCCTGCGCGCGCTCGCTCGCCCGCAACTCGGCCCACGCACGCGCCGCTTCCTCAGCGCCAGCATGCGCCTCGGCATCGCCGTCGCGCTCGCCTGGGGCCTGCTGATCGGCCTCCAGCAGGGTTACCAGTACGTCACCACCTCGGCCCGCTTCGAGGCCAAGACGATCGCCTTCGAGCCGACCACACACCTCTCCGCCGAGCGCCTCGCGGAGCTCATGGCCCTCGCCCCCGGCACCAACATCCTCGCCGTCGACGTCGACGCCGTGCGCCGCAACATCGAGGCCGACGCGTGGGTCGCCAGCGCCACCGTCTCGCGCGAGCTCCCCGACACCCTGCACGTCGCCGTCCAGGAGCACACACCCGCCGCGGTCCTCCACTCCGGCCACTTCTACCTGCTCGACGACGCCGGCGTGCCCTTCAAGCGCATCGCCCCCGGCGAGCGCGGGACCCTCCCTGTCATCACCGGCGTCGAGCGCGACCTGCTCGTCAAGGGCGACCCCGCCGCGACCCAGATCATCCGCCGCGCCCTCGACGTGCTCACCGCCTACGACGCCAAGGCCCGCCCCCGCCTCGGCGAGATCCACATCGGCGACGGCGGCGAGGCCCTCCTCTATACCGAGAAGACCGGCACCCTCCTCCGCCTCGGCCGCGGCCCCGTCGAGGAGCGCCTCGCCCGCTTCGACGCCCTGCGCGCCGCTCTCGGCGAGCGCGCCGACAAGCTCTCCGTCGTCCACCTCGACGCCGCCTCGCACGGCGACCGCCCGGCCCGCGTCGTCGCCAGCTTCACGGACGCCGCCGAGGCCGAGACCCTGCTCGCGCAGGCCGGCCCCCGGCACCCGCACAAGCCACAATTAGACCTCGAGGACATGGCCCAAAAGCCAGCCCCGAGCCCCGCACAAAAGCCCGCTGACAAGCCGGCCCCCAAGAAGAAGATCAAGCCCGGCAAGGGCAAGCAGGGGGCTCACAAGTTCCCCTCCGGGATCCCCAAGTACGACTAGACGGAGCTCGTCATGGCAGAAGTCGGAGAAGTCATCGTCGGCCTCGACATCGGCACCACCAAGGTGGCCGCCATCATCGGTGAAGTCACCGAGAACGGCGTCGATATCATCGGCGTCGGCACCTGCCCCTCCGAGGGGCTGCGCCAGGGCGTCGTCGTCAACATTGAGGCGACCACCAACAGCATCGCCCAGGCCATCCAGGAGGCCGAGCAGATGGCCGCCGTCGAGGTCCAGTCGGTGTTTTGCGGGATCGCGGGCGGCCACATCCGCGGCTTTAGCAGCCTCGGCCAGGTCAGCATGCGCAACCGCGAGGTCACCGACCAGGACGTCGCCCGCGTGATCGAGCAGGCCAAGGCCGTCAACATCCCGCTCGACCGCCAGATCATCCACACCCTCCCGCTCGAGTACATGATCGACGGCCAGGGCCAGATCAAGGACCCGATCGGCATGAGCGGCGTCCGCATGGAGGTCCGCGCCCACGTCATCACCGCGGCCACCACCAGCGTCCAGAACATCATCAAGTGCTGCAACCGCGCCGGCCTCGACGTCATCGACGTCGTGCTCGAGCCGCTCGCCAGCGCGACCTCCGTCCTCCACGACGACGAGCGCGAGCTCGGCGTGATCCTGATCGACATCGGCGGCGGCACCACCGACCTGGCGATCTACGCCGAGGGTCAGAACGTCTTCACCTCGGTCATCGTCATGGGCGGCCACCGCATCACCCAGGACGTCGCCCACGGCCTCCACACCAGCGTCGCCGAGGCCGAGGCCATCAAGCGCAAGCACGGCTGCGCCCTCGTCTCCATGGTCGACGGCGACAGCTCCATCGAGGTCGCAGGCGTCGGCCCACGTCCGCCCCGCAGCTTCCCCCGCCGCTTCCTCTCCGAGGTCATCGAGCCCCGCGTCGAGGAGATCCTCCTGCTCGCCCAGGAAGAGCTGCAGCAGTCCGGCTACATGGAGCTCGCTGGCAGCGGCATCGTCATCACCGGCGGCCAGAGCCAGATGGAAGGCATGGCCGAGATCGTCGAGGATATCTTCAACCTGCCGGTCCGCCGCGGCGTGCCCGTGCACGGCGCCAGCTTCGGCCGCCACGCCCCCGGGCTCACCGAGGGTGGCTTCGCCGGCGTCATCCACGACCCCAAGTTCGCCACCGGCGTCGGCCTGGTCCTCTACGGCGCCGCGCACGAGCCCATGACCGTGCTGCACGAGCCCTCGCACCGCCAGCAGTCCGGCAGCCACCGCCCCGGCATCGGCAAGCGCTTCGTCGGCTGGATGCGCGACATGTTCTGATCAGCGCCGGGGCGGCCGCGTTGGTGGTGCCTCCACCGTCATTCGCCGCCCCGCGAGATCGAGATCGATCACCGTCGCCGCCCGCTCGCACTCCCAGGTCGTGCAGTTCACGAAGGTCGTACCTGCGTGCGTCCACGCCCCACCATCCTCGTGGATGTGGCCAAACAGGTGCAGCTTCGGCCGCACCACATCGACCCGCGCCCGCAGATCCACACACCCGGTCCGCGCCGCCGACCACGAGCGGTCGCCAAACCCCTGCGGCGGCCCGTGGGTGATCAGCAGATCGATCCCCTCGGGGATCGCCGCCCACTTCGCCGCCAGCTGCTCCCCGCGCGGCAGATTAAACGCCCAGCCGCCAAACTCCGGCTGCCACGGGCTGCCCCACACCCGCAGTCCACCCGCCTCCACGCCGCTGTCCTCGAGGTAGTGCACCCCCTCGCCCACCAGCATCGCCCTCGCCTCCGCCGCCTGGCGCACAAAACACCAGTCATGGTTCCCGGCGATCACAAACTTGTGCGCGTGCGGCAGCCCGCAGATCCACCGCGCCGCCCGACCGAACTCCTCCAGCGAGCCCCCGCGACACATGTCCCCCGCGTGCACAAACACGTCGCCGTCCGGGAGCTCGAGCTCGCGGTGATACAGGTGCGTGTCAGCGACCGCGACGATGCGCATATCGGCCGATCGTGCGCGCCTCCCCCGGGCCTGTAAACCCGTGATATCAGGCGACATGCGCCGGCCCCTCGCCCTCCTCCTGCTCACCACCGTCGCCAGCGCCTGCGGCGACGACACCGGCACCCACAGCACGGGCGACACCGCGATCACCAGCGCCAGCCAGCCGGGCAGCAGCAGCGGTGAGACCACCAGCGGCGGCGTGATCCCGACCACCGCCGGCACCGGCACCGACGACTCTGCCGGCACCACCGCCGACGGCCCGCGCCTCGACCTCCCGATCCCCGACGCCGGCGGCCCCGCGCAGTGCGCCGCCGAACAACACACCCCCTGCGACGCGGTCGACGGCGACCCCATCACCGCGATCGGCCTCGGCTGCCCTGGCGAGGCGCTCGTCAGCGGCGGCTTCAACGGCCACGCCGAGGGCCTGCGCGTGATCGATCAGTGGGGCCAGGCCGCCACCTTCACCCCGCGCGAGGGCCAGAGCTTCCTCGTCCTCAGCACCGGCGACCTCGCCCAGCGCGGCGACGTCCCCAAGGACGAGGCCGACGTCGCCTACCACTGCAACAGCTGGTTTGCGGGCGGCGACGGCATGGACACCACCAAGCTCCCGCCGCCGCTCACCACCAAGGCGGTCCAGGGCGACTGCCTGCAAGACCCATCCCTGCTCGGCACCGGTGACTGCTCCAAGTCGATCCAGGACCAGTTCAACCAAAGCGGCTTCAAGTACGACTACCAGGAGCTGCGCCTGCAGCTGACCGTCCCGGCCGGCGCCGAGTCCCTCTCGCTCGACTTCGCCTTCCTCACCAAGGAGTACCCGATCTGGAAGGACCGCCCCTACAACGACATGTTCGTCGCCTGGCTGGAGTCCGAGCACTGGACCGGCAACATCGCCTTCGACATGCAAGGCAACCCGCTCTCCCTCAACGCCGCCTTCCTCGAGCTCTACGACGACCAGGGCGACCTCCCCGAGTTCGCCGGCACCTGCATGCGCTACAGCGCCGGCACCCGCTGGCTGACCTCCACCGCCGACGTCGTCCCCGGCGAGTCGATCGACCTCATCCTGGCGATCTTCGACCTCGACGACGTCAACTGGGACAGCTTCGTCCTCGTCGACAACGTCCGCTTCGGCTGCGGCGACGCCCCTGGCCCGATCACCGAACCTGCAGGCTGAGCCGTCACCCGGGCATTTGAGGCTTCACACGCCCCGGCCACCCCACCCCCCCTGCGTAACACCCCTCGAGTCTGGCCAACCAGTGCCACCCTTGCCTGGCTCATGAGCCACGCCGCCCCGGACCTGTTCAACCCCACGGAAGAGCACCGCATGCTCCGCCAGATGGTCGCCGACTTCGCCCGCCGCGAAGTCGACCCTCAGGCCGCCGAATTCGACGCCCGCGGCGTCCTCAACGTGCCCCTGTTTCGCCGCCTCGGCGATCTCGGCCTGCTCGGCATCACCATCCCCGAGGCCGACGGCGGCGCCGGCCTCGACGCCTGCGCCGCGGTGCTCGTGCACCACGAGCTCGCCAAGTACGACCCCGGCTTCACGCTCGCGTACCTCGCCCACGCGATGCTCTTCGTCAACAACTTCTACCACTGCTCCAACGCCGAGCAGAAGGCCCGCTACCTCCCCAAGGTCCTGAGCGGCGAGTGGGTCGCCGGCATGGGCATGACCGAGCCCGGCGCCGGCACCGACGTGCTCGCCATGACCACCACCGCCGTGCGCAGCGGCGACGAATTCGTCGTCAACGGCAGCAAGACCTACATCACCAACGGCTGCGAGGGCCACTGCTTCCTCGTCTACGCCAAGGTCGAGGGCCGCCTCACCGCCTTCATCGTCGACCGCGACTGCCCCGGCTTCACCACCAGCAATCACATCGACAAGCTCGGCATGCGCGGCTCGACCATGTCCGAGCTCATCTTCGAGGACTGCCGCGTCCCCGCTGCCAACCTGCTCGGCGAGCTCGGCAGCGGCCTCACCCACATGATGCGCAACCTCGAGATCGAGCGCCTCACCCTCGCCGCCATGAGCGTCGGCATCGCCGAGCGCTGCGTCGACATCATGGTCCGCCACGCCCACGAGCGACAGGCCTTCCGCACCTCCCTCAACCGCTTCGGCCAGATCCAGCGCTACATCGGCGAGGGCTTCGCCATGACCGAGGCCGCCCGCTGCCTGGTCTACAACGTCGCCCGCGACATCGGCCCCGGCATCCGCAACCGCGTCGGCTCCGACGCCGCCAAGCTGTTCGCCGCCCCCGTCGGCAAGACCGTCGCCGACTACGCCATGCAGGTCCTCGGCGGCGCCGGCTACTGCAAGGAGTACCCGGTCGAACGCCTGTGGCGCGACGCCAAGCTGCTGGAGATCGGCGGCGGCACCCTCGAGGCCCACCAAAAGAACCTCACCAAGGACCTCACCGAGATGATGCTCGCCCGCGCTTAGGCCCGGCCTGACCCGACGCGCGAAAATATGGTCTACTGCCCGCCGTGGAACACACGACGAGGCAGCTCCAGAGCAGTGATGTCCGTTTGCACGTCGAGCAGTGGCTGCCCGAGGGCCCGCCCAGGTTCGCCGTCTGTGTGTCGCACGGCGCGGCCGAGCACATGTCGCGTTACGCCCGCGTCGCCGGATGGTTCGGCGAACGCGGCGGCATGACCTTCGGCGCCGACCACCGCGGCCAGGGCAAGTCCGGCGGCCCCGCCGGCCACGTCGAGTCGTTCCACGTCTACGGCGACGACCTCGGCAACGTCGTCCGCTCGCAGATCGATCGGGTCCCCGCGGAGGCCCGCCCCGACCAGATCCCGTGGTTCCTGTTCGGCCACAGCATGGGCGGCCTCATCGCCCTCACCTACCTGCTCGACCAGCGCAAGCGCCACCCCTTCGCCGGCGCGATCATCTCGGCCCCGCTGCTCGGCCTCACCCTCAAGGTCCCTCCGCTCAAGCTCAAGGTCGGTCAGCTCGCCGCCCGCTTCCTCCCCAAGCTCACCCTCCCGAGCGGCCTCCCACCCTCCTCCATCTCCCGCGACCCCGTCGAGGTCGAGACCTACAAACACGACCGCCGCCGCGTCGACAAGGTCTCCGCCCGCTGGTTCGCCGCCATGAACGACGCCGTCGCCCGCGTCACCAGCGAGACCGCGCAGCTCGACCTCCCGATGCTCTGGTACGTCGGCACCGGCGACCTCGTGTGCGACCCCCACGCCACCCGCGCCGTCTTCGACCGCCTGGTCGACCCCGCCGCCAACCACCAGGGCCTGCGCAGCTTCGACGGCTACTACCACGAGCTGCACAACGAGCCCGAGCTGCTACGCCAGCCGATCAAGGAGATGTTGCTGGCCTGGATCGACCAGCGCATGGCCCCCACCGGCGCCTGATCGACCTGTCCCTGCGGACAGCTCATCGCTCACGGCGCGAAGCGGGCCACCCACACGTCGCGCCCGTCCGTGCCCTCGTCCTGCCCCCCGACCGCGACCACCGTGCCGTCCGGCGCCTGACGCACGCAGCGGGCCTGACTGGCGCCCGCGCCCGCCCCGACCACCACCGTCGACCACAGCGGCGTGCCGTCCGGCGCCACCCGGCGCAGCCGCGGCTCGCGGGTCGTCCCCGCGATCGTCGCCCCCGCCAGCAGCAGGTCGCCGTTGCTCGCCAAGTCGAGCCCGTAACACAGCGCCCCGAGCTCGTCCGGCCCCGGATCGACCTCCGTCCACACGATCAACCCGTCGGCGTCGTAGCGGCGCAGGAAGCTCGACCACGGGATGCCCACCGCGGTCTCGTAGCCGCACACCACCACCCCGCCGTCGGTCATCGCCACCGCCGCGTGCAGAAAGTCGTCCTTGCTCGCCGCCCCGTTGTACAGCCGCGACCACAACAGGTTGCCATCGATGTCGTACTTGCCGAGCCACAGGTTGCGCCCCTCGCCGGCCACCGTCTCGGTCCCCGCGGCGTAGAACGCCGCCCCGTCGTCGGTCACCGCCAGCGCGTTGGTCTCGTCGTTGCCCTTGCCCGCACCCGCGTGGCTGCGTGTCCACAGCGTCGCCCCCGCGGGCGAGAACTTGCGCAGCCAGGTGTCGTTGCCCGCGTTGACGACCCCCGTCGCCCCCCCGACCAGCAGGTCGCCGGCCTTCGTCAGCACCGCCGCGCTGGCGACGTCCCCGAGCATCACCCCGCCGTCGTACGACTTGGTCCACACCGGCATCCCGTCGGCCGCGTACTTGCGCACGACCACGTTGTTGCCCTGCATCAACACATTGGCGAGCCCGGCCGAGTACACCAGCTCCGCCGCGTCGACCACCACCGCCCGGGCCTGGTCCTTGAGCTTGGCCGAGCCCGCGTAGCTCTGCGTCCACAGCGGCTCGCCCGCGGCCGCGTACTTGCGCACCCACAGCTCCTCGTCCGCGGCGCTCAGCGCCGTCAGCCCGGCCACGTAGATCGACCCCGTACCGTCGACGTCACAGCCGAGCCCCTCGTCGACGAGCCCCAGCGCCCCCCCGTAGCTCGTCGACCACAGCAGCTGCCCCGACAGCACGCAGTCGACGTTGCAGCCGTCGCCGTCGACGTCGTTGCCGTCGTCACACAGCTCAGGCGCATCCACCAGGCCGTCGCCACAATACGGCGCCGGCGCGCCGCTCGAGCTCGACCCCTCGCCGCTCGAGCTCCCTGACACGGCCCCACTCGAGCTGCTCCCCGTCCCGCTGCTGCTCCCCGTCCCGCTGCTGCTGGTGTCCCCGGTCGTCATTCCCGTCGTGCTGCTCGTCGGCTGCGGCACCTCGCCGCTCGAGCTGCTCGTGCTCCCGGGCTGCGGACCCGTGCTACCGGTGCTGCTGCTCCCCCCGCTGCTCCCCTCCGTACCCGTCGTGACCGAGACCTCGGACCCGCCCTGCCCGCTGGCACAGCCCAACAACAACGTCAATGCCAGCGCACCCCGAACGCCCATGCGGCATCGTACCAACCTGGCCGCGCCGCCGCACCCGGACCCGCGAGCGCCGATCCGCCCCTGATGCCCTCGTGCCCGGCGCTCACGCGGCGTGCGTACGCAGACTGTCCACCGCGTGCACGGGCGCCATGTCGCCACGCATCAGGTGTGTGATCGCCGCGTACACGAGGCGCTGACTCTCGACCCGATTCTTGCCAGCGAACACCTTCGAGGTCACCTCGATGCTGTAGTGCCCGCCGCCGCCGGACACGAGCACGTCAGCGTCGGCGATCGCCGCGACGATCGACGCACGGATCGCATCGATCACGGAGCCCTGGAAGTCGGTCGGATGGTGGCTCATAAGACCCGCTTCTTATCACTGCCCCGGCTCGCCGACCACCTTCACCTCGAGCTCGAGGCTGACCCCGTGGGCCGCCTGCACCGCCTCGCGCACGCGGCCGATCAGCGCCAGCAGGTCGGCCGCGCACGCGGCCTCCTCCGCGTCGCGCCGGATCACCAGCCAGTTCGCGTGCACCGGGCTCACCTCGGCCGCCCCGATCCGCAGCCCCTTGAGCCCCGCCTGCTCGATCAGCCGCCCCGCGAACTCCCCCGGCGGATTTTTGAAGGTGCTCCCGTTGTTGGCCACCCCCGCCGGCTCGCGCTCCTTGCGACGCTGACGCAGCCCGGCCACGTCCGCCTCGATCTCTGCCCGCGGCCGCGGCCACAGCCGCAGGCTCGCCGCGCACGCCACCTCGTCCGCCGGCAGGTCCGAGGCGCGGTAGCGAAACCCGCACGCGGCGTGATCGCGGCGCACCGGCGTCCCATCGCGTCGACGGCTGCGCACCTCGGTGACCACGCTCGTGAACTCACCGAGGTAGGTCCCCGCGTTCATGATCAGCCCGCCGCCGACCGAGCCCGGCACCCCGCCGAGGAACTCGAGCCCCCCGAGCTCCCACTGCGTCGCCGCCAGCAGCAGCTTCCCCGTGGTCGCCCCCGCCAGGACCTCGACTCGCTCGGGCGCCGCCTCCGGGTCGGGTCGCCACACCCGGGTCATCCGCCCGAGGTTGACCACCACCCCGCGGATCCCCCCGTCGCGCACCAGCAGGTTCGAACCGCCGCCGACGAACAGCAGCGGCGCGCCCGCCCGCGTGCACGCGGCCAGCAACACCGCCAGCGTCTCCTCATCGGCCGGCCGCGCCCACAGGTCCGCCGGGCCGCCGAGTCGCAGCGTCGTGTGTCGGCGCATCGGCTCGTCGACCCGCAGCTCCAGCGCCTCGGGCGGCAGCTCGGGCAGCGCCAATCCGGCCAGCAGCGCCGCGCCGCGGCTCATCCCTGGGCCGCCAGTCGCGCGGCCAGCTCGTGCGACACCCGCGTGACGCTGCCCGCCCCGAGCGTGATCACCAGGTCGCCAGGACATGTCCCGAGAGCCAGGCGATCGGCCAGCCCGACCACCGACTTGTCGAGCCGCACCTCGCGCTCCGGCCGACGTGCCCGCGTCCGCTCGCACAGCCGCTCGATCGACACCCCGTCGATCGGCGCCTCCCCGGCCGCATAGATGTCCGTCAGCACCACCACGTCGGCCAGGTCGAGGCAGGCCGCGAAGCCCTCGAGGTGGTCGCGCACCCGCGAGTAGCGGTGCGGCTGAAACACCGCCACCAGGCGCCGCTGCGGGTAGCTGGTCCGCGCCCCGGCCAGCGTCGCCCGGATCTCCGTCGGGTGGTGCCCGTAGTCGTCGACCACCAGCACGTCCCGCGCCGTCCCGCGGACCGTGAAGCGCCGCTGCACCCCCGTGAACTCCGCCAGCGCAGCCCGGGTCACCGCCCGGTCGACCCCCTCCGCGTCCGCGATCGCGATCGTCGCCAGCGCGTTCAGCACGTTGTGCACACCCGGCATGTGCAGCACAAACTCACCGGCCTCCTCGCCGCGCGCGCGCACGCGAAAGTAGGTGTGCGGCCCGTCGTGGCGCAGATCGTGGGCCGTGTAATCCGCCCCCTCCTTGAACCCGTAGGTCACCACCCGCTTGGTCACGCGCGGCAGCAGGGCCGCCACGTGCGGGTCGTCGCTGCACACCGCCGCCAGCCCGTAAAACGGCACCCGGTTGGCGAAGCCGACAAACGCGTCCGTCAGCCGCGCCATCGTCCCGTAGTGGTCCATGTGCTCGTCGTCGATGTTGGTGATCACCGCGAAGGTCGGCGTCAGCACCAGGAAGCTCCCGTCGCTCTCGTCCGCCTCCGCGACCAGCAGGTCCGAGCTGCCGAGCCGCGCGCTCGAGCCCATCGAGTTGAGCTTGCCGCCGATCACCACCGTCGGGTCGAGCCCCGCCCGCTGCAGCACCGACGCGATCAGGCTGGTCGTCGTCGTCTTCCCGTGCGACCCCGCGATCACGATCCCCTGCTTGAGCCGCATCAGCTCCGCCAACATCTCCGCCCGCGGGATCACCGGGATGTGCCGCGAGCGCGCCGCCTGCACCTCCGGGTTGTCGGCCCGCACCGCCGACGACACCACCACCACGTCGGCGTCCCCGAGAAACTCCGCCGCGTGCCCGCGATGCACCGTCGCGCCCAGCGTCGTCAGTCGCCGCGTGACCTCCGACTCCGCCAGGTCCGTGCCCGTCACCTGATACCCGAGCGTCAACAACACCTCGGCGATGCCGCTCATACCGATGCCGCCGATACCGACGAAGTGAATGTGAGTGTCGCTCTTGCGGAACATGCGGGGCCGCGAGCTTATACCCCCGCCGCCCGGCCGCGAAAACGTGCTACAGCCGCCTCGTGTCCGAAATCGCTCCACGGCCCAGAGCCCCCTCCGCGCGGACCCCTGCGGGCCTGGCGGGCAAACCGCGGAAGTCCCCCGGCGCCGCCGCGACCCCGGCCGCAGACAAGCAACGCCCCACCGCCGCCCCGCAGTCCGAGCCCCTCCCACGCGAGCGCGCCGAGCACCTCGCGCGGGCGCTCGCCCCCTGGTTCCTCGCCCACCAGCGTGACCTCGAGTGGCGACACACCCGCGACCCCTACGCGATCTGGGTCTCCGAGGTGATGCTGCAGCAGACCCGCGTCGACACCGTGAAGTCCTACTGGGCCCCCTTCATGCAGCGCTTCCCGGACCTCGCCACCCTCGCCGCCGCCGACGAGCAGCAGGTCCTCGCCGCCTGGAGCGGCCTCGGCTACTACCGCCGCGCCCGCCTCCTCCACGCCGGCGCCCGCCACGTGCACACCACCCTCGCCGGCCGCATGCCCAGCACCCCCGACGAGCTGCGCGAGATCCCCGGCATCGGCCGCTACACCGCCGGCGCCATCGCCTCGATCGCCCACGACCAACCCGCCGCCCTCGTCGACGGCAACGTCGCCCGCGTGCTCTCGCGGCTGCAGGCGATCGTCGAGCCCAAACAGCAGACCGCCGACGCCCCCGGCCACTGGGCCCTCACCCAGCAGATCGTCGAGGCCGGCTCCCCGCGGGTGCTCGCCCAGGCCCTGATGGAGCTCGGCGCCACCGTCTGCACCCCGCAACAACCACGCTGTGAAACCTGCCCCGTGCGCCCGCACTGCCTCGCCCACGCGCGCGGCCTCGTCGACCAGATCCCCGCGCCCAAGCAGCGCGCCCCGTCACCGCAGCACGACCTGTGGGCCGTCGGCCTGCGCAAGGCCGGCCGCCTGCTGCTGACCCGCCGCCCCCGCGAGGGCCTGCTCGCCGGCATGTGGTGCCTCCCGCTCATCGATCGCCCGCCCGCCCCGCCCGAGGCCCCCCACGGCGGCCTCTTCGATCGCAGCAAGCTGACCCCGGCCGCCCTGCGCAAGGCCCTCGGCCTGCGCACCGTCAAGATCGAGCCCCCGCACGAGCCGATCAAACACGTCTTCACCCACCGCATCTGGATGTTGTGGCCCCTGCGCGCCGACCTCGACCTCGCCGACGACGCCGGCACCCTCACCGGCACCACCGCCGACGACACCGCCTGGATCCTCCCCGGCGAGCGCCCCGTCGGCGGCATCCCGACCGTCACCCAGCGCCTGCTCGAGCGCCTCGGCTACTGACACCTCACGGCACGAAGCTGAAGCAGCTCCCGCCCTTGCAGGTCACCGCGAAGTCGTTGTTGTTGCTCGCCATGCCGTCGTCCGCGACCGTCGGCTGGGCCGCGCAGCCACACAGCGGGTACTGGGACTCGCACAGCGCCTCGGCCTCGGCGAAGGTCTTGGCCACGTCGGCGCGCAGGCCCCACGCGACGAAGGTCCCGCAGCAGTCGATCTGATGCAGCACCACCGCGCAGTCGCCGTCGACCACGCAGCCCCGATCGAACTCCGGGAAGCTCGGCGGCTCGCTGCTGCAGTCGACCGCGCCGCCCGTCGTGGTGTCCGGCTCCACCGTCGTCGGCTCGGGGGGGATCGTGGTGCTCGTCGTGCTCGTCGTGCCCGCCGTCTCCGACATGCTCTCGTTGCAGTTAGCGCAGTCGCAGATCACCTCGCCGCCGCCGCATACGGGCTCCGGCGTGCACCCGTTCCCGCAATCGTTGTTGCACTGACACGGCGGCCCTCCGGTCGTCGCCGGCCCACCCGTGCTGCTGCCCGCGCTCTCGCCGGTGCTCGGAGCGCCCGTGCTGCTGCTCGCGCCGCCGGTGCCGGTCCCAGAATCATCGCCGCCGCCGCCCTTGTCGGGTCCGCAGGCCAGCAGCAGCGCGCTCGAGACAATCGCAGAGACCGCCCAGTTCATTTGGGCAGCATACCCGCAAACTCAGTCGAGCTCATACGTCGCGTGGATGATCGTGATGATGTCCTTCTCCAGCGAGGTCGTGTCGTTGTTGCCGTCCCACGAGCCCTGCGTCACGTTGGCGGCGTTGATGTTGATGACCCCCATATCGGCGCTGCGCAGCTTGCCCAGGGTCGCCCCGCCGGCCGATCCGACCATATTCTCGGCGCGCGTGCGCGCGTCCTTGCTGGCCTCCGCCAGCATCTCGATCTTCATCTCGCCGAGCTTTGTGTAGTGATAGAGCGGCGCCGACGACGTGATGATGATCCCCTGCTCCAGCAGCTCGGTGATCTCGCGCGACATCTTCTCGATCAGCGTCACATCGTGCGAGCGCACCACCACCGACTGGCGCGCCAGGTAACCCTTGAGGATCTGCCGCGAGACCCGGTCCTCGCCGCTCCCCACGTACTCGGTATCAAACACCGCCTCGACCGAGGCCGACGACGCGAAGATCTCCGCCGCCGGCACCCCGCGCCCGGTCAGGAACTCCTGGGCCCGCGCCGAGTGCTCACGCAGCTGCTTGTACGCCACCAGCCGGTCCGGCGCGCTCGCCTCGATCGTCGCCGACCACTCGATCAGGTCCGACACGATCCGCTTCTTCGCCGAGCCCGTGATCTCGATGCTGCGCGCCTCGGGCCGCACCCGCACCCGCTCCCAGGTGCTGCTCGCCACGAAGGTCGCCGCCACGATCGCAACGGCGAGGCTGATCGCGCCGATCGGGCGCAGGTCGGGGGGAGCTTTGAGGGATTCCATGTGCGAGTCTCCGGGCCGGCGTACGCGGCGAGCCGCGCGAACATTCCGGCAATACACCGATTACTGCGCCCTGCCTACCGCTGGGCTTCATGCTGGGCTTCATCGCCCCCCCACGTCGGCTCCAGCTCCAGCGCCTCGAGCAGCTCGTAGTACCCGGGCTGCTCGCCGAACAGCGCCACCATCCGCCCGCACCACCACGTCATCACCCGCTGCGCCTCGCCCTTGCCGACGAGCGAGCAGCGATAGCGAGTCTCGGTCCGCTTGTCGTCGCCGCTCCCGACCTCCACCGTGTACGACTCACACACCGCGCGGATGTCCTCGATCGCCTCGACCACCCGCGCCAGATCCGACCACAGCAGCGCCGGCGGATACCCGGCCAGCGCCGCCCCGAACAGCTCCCACAGCCGCTCCCGCAGCATCTGCTCCCGCCGCGCCAGCCCGCCGACCTGGGCCTTGAGCTCCTTGTAGCGAGCCTCCTCGTCCGTGGTCTTGAACACGTTGATCGTGTCCCACAGCGAGATCTTCCCCTTCACCGCCTCGCGCGCCTGGTCGGTCTGCGCGAGCGCCCGCTGCTGCGCCGCCAGCTCGCGATACACCGCCACCAACGCGGTGCCCTGGGCCCGCGCCGCCAGCAGCTGCGGCAGCGCCAGCGGCCCGAGCGGCGTGCAGCCGTGCACCGGATCCTCGTACACCGGATGAGCCACCGGCGCGGCCGCGACCGTCGCCGCCATCAGCTCACCCGGCGTCCCGCGCAGCCCGTAGATCCGCTCGAACACCGTCCGCACGCCAGCCACAGCCGTCAGCGCCGCTTCTCGCCCGTACACCTCGCAGCTCATCGGCACCGAGGAGGAGCCCCCGTCCGTGTGGATCGCCGCGATCGCAGGCCCGACCCGCACCGCCGCGTCGCGGGCCGCCAGCGGCCCGATCTCCGCCCCGATCTGCCGCGCCTCCTGCACGATCGCCAGCCACAACCGACGCGTCCACGCCGCGTTCGCCTCGCTGCGACCCGCCAGGCTCCGCGCCGCCTTCTCCGCCTCCGTGTCCGACCAGAACACCAGGCGATCGATCACCGAGATCCGCCCCTGCACCTCCTCCAGCTCGCGCCCCAGCTGCCCGACCATCCCCGCGTGCACCAGCGCCTCCTCGCGCAGCGCCGAGAGCCGCGCCGACCCGGCCGCCCGCGCCACAAAACCCGCCACCCGCCGGTCGCCGTGCAACCCCGGCTGCGCCGCGCTCGCACCCACCCCGAGCTCTTGCGGCGCCGGCACCCCCGGGAAGGTCGCCGCGAACACCGACTGCAACCGCCGCACCGCCGCCAGCAGCAGCGCCCGCGGAGCCACCACCGACCGCTGCTCCACCGCGCCGCTGCGCACGATCACCGGCTCCTGGGTCTTCTCCAACAACCCCACGATCCCCAGCGCCTCGACCACCCCGTGATAGAAATCGAGCGGCGGATAGGCCCGCATCGCCGCGTGCAGCAGCCGCTGCTGGCGCTCCACGACCTTGCGCAGCTGGTCCTCGGCGGCCTTCCGCGCCTCGCTCGCCGCTGCGAAGCGCAGCTCGTCCGGCGACTTCGAGAACACATTGACGCGGTCCCACAACGAGATCGCCGCGTCCGCCTCCGCGACCTCCGTCACCAGCGCAGCGCAGCGCGCGAGCAGCTCGTCCTCGCGAGCGCGGGCCGCAAAAAACCCGTTGTCGAGCAGCTGCTCGGCCACCTTGCCCAGCGGCGCGTCCCCGTCCAGCGGCGCGTGCCCCAGCCGCGGCGACCCCGGCAACGGCCGCTCGGCCAGCCCTGACAACGCCTGGCACGCGCTCGCATCGGCCAGCCGGGCCCGCAACGCCGCGAAGTCCAGCTGCGGAAAGTAGGTCCGCCGCAGCAGCCCCGCCAGCTCCGTCAGCGCCGCCCGCAGATCGCCGCCGCCGGCCACCCGCTTCACCAGCCAGCCCTCGACCGCGACCCCCGTGTACGCCAGCGGCAGGCACTCCGCCAGGCCCACCGCCACCGCGAAGGGCGGGCACAGCTCGCCGAGCTGCGCCTGCGCGGCGTCCAGCTGCTTGCGGACAAACGCGAGCGAGCGCTGCACCTGCGCCTTCCGCTTGCGCACGCCCTTCACCTGCAGCTCCGCCGGCGTGTCATGCAAGAACATCCATCGGTCCCACAGCGTGATCGAGGCCTGCAGCTCCGTCCCCTGGCGACCCAGCGCCCACAGCTCCTGCTGCAGCGCCGCCAGCTCGGTCCGCAGCGCCGGCAGCCCCAGCCGCTCCACCTCGGCGTCGATCGTCTCGCGCAGCTCCATGCCCGATGTTCTATCAATTTCTAACAAAGCCACATTCTGTGTCTGTGCATCACGTGGTTTAGTTCACCAAATCGCGCCAGCCTTCCCATCCAGCGTCGGTCTCGGTTATATGCGCGCATGGACCGTTTTCGGCCGACGACGCCCCTGCTGCGCACCCTGACCCTCGCGGGTCTCCTGAGCACGAGCGCCTGCGGCGACGACACCCGCTCCGGCGACGCAGCCACGGCCTCCGCCACCAACATCACCGGCGCCAGCATCACCGGCGCCAGCATCACCGCCACCACCGATCCCACCACCCTCACCGGCGCCACCGAGACCGGCACCAGCGAGGGCAGCGGCTCCAGCCCAACCAGCTCCAGCCCAACCAGCGCCGGCCCCGGCGGCGAGGACACCGGCACCGGCAGCGGCAGCGAGTGCATCACCGACCGCGACTGCCCCCCCGGCGAGCACTGCACCCCGTGGACCGGCGTGTGTGTCAGCAGCAACGGCTGCCTGCTCGACGAGGACTGCGACCCCGGCTTCAAGTGCGTCGGCGGTGCCTGCGAGATCGGCGGCTGCGGGGCCTCGTCCTTCAACCTCACCGCCGTCCCGCCCAACGTCATGATCACGCTCGACCGCAGCGGCAGCATGGACGGCGACGTCCAGGACTCGAGCAAGAACCGCTGGGAGGTCGCCAAGGACGCGATCGACCAGCTCGTCACCAAGTTCGGCCAGGACATCCGCTTCGGCCTCGTCACCTACTCCGGCTGCGTCCCCGGCCAGGAGTGCAGCGCCGGCCAGATCGTCGTCCCCGTCGGCAATCAAAACGCCGGCCCGATCAACGGCTTCCTCGGACCCAAGGGCCTCCTCTACCTGTGCAACTCCGGCAAGCCCGAGACCAGCACCGGCAACACCCTCTACGCCCTCATCGGCGAGGACTCGCTGCAAGACCCGGAGCGCAGCAACGCCGTCCTCCTCATCACCGACGGCGGTGAAAACGACGAGTGCAAGACCGTCACCAACGGCGCCGACGCGGCCGCCAAGCTCCTGTCGCAGACGATCCCCGTCAAGACCTACGTCGTCGGCTTCTCCGACGCCGTCATCGGCTCACTCGCCGGCATCGCCGAGGCCGGCGGCACCGAGGTCCCCTTCAACGCCAACAACCCCGCCAGCCTCGAGGCCGCCCTCAACGCGATCGCCGGCGCCGTCGCATCGTGCCAGTTCAAGCTCGACGGCGTCCCCGGCGACCCCAACAAGATCTACGTGTTCTTCGACGACGACCCCGCCGGCGTCCCCAAGGACCCCGACAACGGCTGGACCTACGACCCCGACACCAACACCGTCACCTTCCACGGCACCGCCTGCGAGGCGATCAAAAACGGCACGATCGTCGACGTCGACGTCGT
>JBGAUO010000099.1:0-17874 GCA_044228605.1 Nannocystis sp.
CGGCGAGGCCCCGCAATTCATCGACCAGGTCCGGTCGCTCGGCGTGCGTGCGCGCTGGCCCGGGCTCGGGCTGGCCTGCGACTCGCACGCGCAGATCGTGGCGGTGCACTCGTTGGCCCACCCTCAGACGTGGCCGCTGTACGCCGACTGCGGCCTCGGGTGGAGCGGGCACGGGTTGATCGGGCGCCGCGATGACGGCGAGCTGGGCCCGGGTCTCTACCTCTACCCCGACCCGCCTGACCTGAGCAGCGGCCCGGCCGAGGCGATCGAGCTGCTCAGCCCGGTGGCGACCTCGGGCCTCGACGGGCCGACCTTCGCGGCACTCGAGCACCTGGTCTTCGTGCGCACGCCGGACGAGAGCGTCGTCTCGGTCGACCTGCGTGACGGCGCCGTGCGCGAGGAGCAGACCGGCGTGCGCGCCTTTCAGGTCTCGGCCGACGCGCGCTACCTGCTGTGGCAGAGCCACGAGGTCGACGACAGCGTGCCGGCGAAGGGCCCGGTGGTGCTCAACGACCGCGAGCTCGGCATCAGCGTCGCGCTCGGCGCGACCAGCCTGGCCTACAGCTCGAGCAGCCTCGCGTTCGCCGGGCGCGGCCTCCTGGTCCTGACCCTCGACACCTACCAGCAGGTCTATCGTTTGCCGGAGCTGGCGGTCATCGATCTCCCGGAGGGCCTCGTCGTTGATCCACAGGGGCCGATCGACGAGCGTCGCTGGCTGCTCCACGGCGACTGGAGCGACGAGACGCAGATCCTCGATCTCGCGACCGGGGAGGTCCGCTCGCTGTTCCCCGCCGCCGCCCAGCTGATCGCCCGTGACTCGTCGGGGGTCCGCGAGGGGGCGGGGTCCGAGGCGTGGCTGCTGGAGCTGCGGCACTGCTGCAAGGCGAGCCGCTTCGACGAGGAGGGCCCGGTGTGGCGCGTCCCGCTGGACGGCGGCGCGCCGCTGCGGGCGGCTGTGCGGGCCAGCCGTTATCTGCGCCGTGTTGACGACCAGCTCGTCACCGTCGTCGATATCGACGCCGATTCTCTCGGCACCCTGCTCCGCGTCGACCTCGGCAACGGCGCCGAGCAGCTCCTCGACGACCGGGTGTTCGCGCCCTCGCTGCAGGCCGACCCCGACGCGGGCATCGTCACCTACTCGCGTGTCGACGGCGAGCGCTCGGGCGTGTGGCAGCTGCGCCTGCCGGATTGACGGCGGCGACCGCTTCACGCCCGGCGACCTGTTCGCGCTCGGCGACCTGTTCACGCTCCGCGAGGCGGGCGAGGCCCTGCTTGGTCAGCCCGCAGACGAACAGCTCCATGCGGTTGCTCGGTAGCTGGGTCGCCTTGACGGACAGCATGCCCATCGACTCGACGCTCTTGAGCAGGCGGGGGACGTGGCGCAGCGCCTTCCAGTCGTCGAGCTTGAGGGTGAGGAGCACGCCCATCAGCGCGGGACGCGGGTGGGCGGCGAGGCGGCGGGCCGTGATGAGCGCGACTTGCGGGGCGAGGTTCACGTCGAGCAGGACCCAGTGCAGGGTGGTGGGCAGGTCGCTGCGCTGGACCAGGCTCATCGGTCGCTGCAGGTGCACGAAGTGGTTGCCGGGGAGGTCCTTGTTGTAGTCGAGGACGACCGGGGCCATCTTCGCCGGGTCGATGCCGATCACCTCGACGCCGCGGCGCAGCAGCGCGTAGCTGGCCCCGCCCGGCGAGCTGCCGATCTCGACCGCGGTGTCGCCGGGCCGCAGCGGCGCTTGCGACCAGATCAGCGCCTCCTCGAGCTTGCGATAGGCGCGCGACGGGGCCTCGGGCGGCATGTCGACGGCGATGCGCCCGCCCGGCGTCGGCGCGTGCCCGGGTCCGTGGCGGTGGAAGCCCAGCCACCACGGCTCGTCCGCGGCGACGATCACGTCGAGCACCCAGTCACCCGCCTCGGCGCGGCTGCCCGCCAGCAACGGCCTGGCTGATGGCCCGGGCGCAGGCCACTGCGCCTCGATCTGTGCCTGGGCGGCGGCGGCGAGCGGACCATACGCGTGGCCTGGTGGCTCGTCGCCGGGCTTGGCGATGTCGCGCTCGAACACGTGCAGGCGCACTGCCTGTCCTTTGGGACAGTGGCGGTCGACCGCGGCGAGCAGCGCATCCACGTCGGCGACGGGGCCGATCGCCGCGCCGAAGGCCCGCACCAGCACGGCCGTGATCTCGACCTCAGCCCGGACCTCGCCGCCCGGGTCCTTGAAGGTGATGAGGCCGGGGCGGGCGAAGGCGCGGCGCAGCCCGGGGTGCGAGCTGGCCAGCTCCTCGGCGACCGCCGCCTCGGCGCCGGCCTGGCACACGCAGAACAGGAACGCGGTTGTGGCGGTCACGGGCGGATTCATAGGCCAGTGGCGCGCGCGGTACAAGGGCGGAGGCGCCCCGTTTCGTCGTGCAGCCCGCGTGATAGCCTGGGGCCATGCGGATGGGCCTTGTCGTGGGGGTCGTGGCGCTGCTGGCTGCAGCGGTGGTCGGGTGTAGCAACGAGCTGCATGGCTCGCTGGAGGCGACGCTGCGGGGCGACGGCGGCAAGCAGTGGTCGACGACGCCGAGTCAGTGTGCGTCAGGCCAGCGCGAGGGGTTCTTCGGCGTCGACATGCGGGCTGGCACCGCGAACGACGCCCTGGTGCGGGCGATCCTCGATCCGAAGGATGGGCCGATCCTCAAGGTCAACATCCCGGGCAGCGAGCGGGCCGTCATCCTCAAGCCCGGCCCCGGCTGCACGCAGTTCGACGTGCACGTCGAGCGCCAGAGCTCGAGCATCAACGATGTGACGAACGTTCGCGGCCATGTGCGCGTCACCTGCGACGACGCCGAGCTCGCGCTCAAGGCCGACATCACCTTCGAGAACTGCCACTGATGTCCCAAAGTACCTGGACCGACCCCTTCCTCGACTCCATGCGCCAAGTCGGCGACCCGCCGGCGGATGTCGTCGTCGCCGAGCTGTTCGCTGGCGGCGCGACGGTGGTGCAGGCGGTCAATTATCTGATGCGCGACCTGGTCGAGAACGACGACCTGCCGTCGCGGGCGCTGCCGCAGCACGTGCGCGACTACTTCCAGGCCGACTTGCTGCCGCCCTGGGCCGACCCGGCGCGCGTGGCCGCGGGCGGCGAGCTGTTCCAGCGCTTCGGCCCGCTGGTGATATTGCTGCTCTTCGTCTATTCGCTGCCGACGTGCTACGCGGCGCGACGCGGCGTGCAGGTGCTGGCTCGCAGCGAGCGTCTGCACAGCAACCCGCGGCGGCGGATCATCGAGACCGCCCAGATGATCATCGATGTCATGAAGCCCGGCGGCCTCGACCCCAACTCGCGCGGGGCCGGGCTGCGGTCGGCGCAGAAGGTGCGCCTGATGCACGCGACGATCCGCCACCTGATCGGCAAGGACCCGACCTGGGACCCCGAGTTCGGCCTGCCGATCAACCAGGAGGACCTGGCCGGGACGCTGTGTGCGTTCGCGATCGCCGGCCTCGACGGCCTCGCTCGCCTCGACGTCGAGCTGCGCCGCGATGAGATCGACGCGTATGTGCACACCTGGAACGTCGTCGGCCACGTGATGGGCCTGCGCGACGAGCTCCTGCCCGCGAACTTCGCCGAGGGCCGCGCGCTGGCCGACCGCATCGGTGAGCGCAACTTCGAGGCCTGTCCCGAGGGACAGATGATGACCCGCGCCCTGCTCGACATGATGGCCGAGATGGTCCCCGGCACCGCGTTCGACGGGGTGCCTGCGCAGTTTGTCCGCCACTTCGTGGGCGACTCGATCGCGGATGTGCTGCGCGTGCCCGACCGCGGCGATGGCCCGCTGGTGGGCGCTTGGCGGGTGATCGGTCGCCTCAGCGACGAGGTCACCGATCGCTCGCTGATGGTCCGCCACCTCGCCCGCCACCTGAGCAGCCTGACGATCGACGGCCTGCTGGTCGCCAACCGCGGCGGCGCTCGCTTGCCCTTCAACATCCCCACCGAGCTGCGGCAGGTGTGGGGCGTCAACTGGCGCTGAGCGCTACTCGGGCTCGGCGCAGCCGCTGGTGGCGCAGGGCCCGACCTTCTCGCCGTCGATCTTGAAGCGGAGCACCACCGGCTCGCCCTGGATCGCGCCGACGATCGTGTGGTCGACGGTGACGGTGGCGACGCCGTTGGAGATCGGGCGCAGGATGAAGCGGGGCTCCTCGTGGCCGCCCGCGGCCAGCTCGCCGCGCCAGCTCGCCGCGCCGTCGACCACGAATCCGTCCGCTTTCACGGCCAGCTCGACCGTCCCCACGCTGCCGGTCCCGCCGCCCTGCACCTCGACGTGCAGCGTCAGCGCGCGGTCGGCCGCGACCTCGTAGTGAAAGCGCAGCCCCAGCGTCGCCGCGTTGCGGACGAGGTTCACGTCATGGCCGAGCGGTCGTGGCCCCGGAGGCGGCGGTGGCGAATGGGCGCAACTCGTGATGAGGAGGGCCGCGAGCAGGCAGTGCAGGCGCATGGCGGGAGGGTAGGGGGGGCGCTGGCTCGGCGCTAGACCATCTGCTCGCGCACGAAGAACTCGTGCCACGCGCGCACGACCGGCTCGATCGGCCCCGGCTCGTAGCCGAGCTGGGTGCGGGCCTTGCTGATGTCGGCGCGGCGCTGCATCGACAGCACCAGCACGGCGCCCGGCGTGAGGTGTTGCGGCACGTCGGGGAAGAACGCGGTCATCGCCCCAGACACCGCGCGGGCGACCCCGGCCATCACCTTCGGCGGCAGGGCGCGGGCCTTGCGGGGCTTGCCGGTGACCTCGGCGAACAGGTCCAGCATCTCGTCCATCGTCACGTAACGGCTGGAGATCGTGTAGCGCTGGCCGGTGCGTCCGCGCTCCATCGCCAGCACGTGGCCGCGGGCGAGGTCGTCGACGCCGACCGCCTCGTAGCCGCCGGGGATGTACGCCCGGAACTTGCCGCGCGCGTAGCTGAGGAGCGCGTTGCCGGTGCGCGAGGGCAGGTAGTCGTGCGGCCCGCACACGCCGGTGCTGATCGCGATCACGGCGTCGAGGCCGTCGGCGATCGCCTTGAAGGTCTCGATCTCGGCCAGCACCTTGGTGCGCGAGTAGGGCATCCAGTCGATGAAGGGGAAGAAGGGCAGGTCCTCGGCGCAGGGGCGCGACGGGTCGTCGGCGTGGAAGCCGACGGTGGAGAACGACGAGGTCAGGCACACACGCGCCACCCCGGCGCGCAGGGCCGCCTGCATCACGTGCTGGGTGCCCATGACGTTGATCTCCCAGAGCTCTCGCGTCTGCCTGGGCGTCGGGCTCGTGACCGACACCTTGGCGCCGGTGTGATAGACGCGGACGCAGCCGCTGACGGCGCGGCGGACCGCGTCGGCGTCGCGCAGGTCGCCGTCGACACGCTCGACCGGCAGGCCCTCGACGCCGCGGTTGTTGTGCTGCGGGTGGACCAGCACGCGCACGTCGACGCCGGCGGCCAGCAGGTGGCGCACGAGGTTGGCGCCGACGTGGCCGGCCGCGCCGGTGACGAGGGTCTTGCCCTGGGGGATCTGTGGCGGCGGGGCGCGGTCCGGCATGGGGCGCGCACTCTAACCCGGGGAGCGCGGTGGTTGACCGCACGAGCGTCGGCCCGCTACCGTCGCGCCCACATGCGCAGCGTCACGGTGGGTATCCTCGGGCTCGGCAACGTCGGCGCGGGCACCGTGCGGCTGCTGCAGGAGCGGCGCGCGGCGATCGAGGCGCGGCTCGGCGCGGTGATCGATGTCCGGCGGATCTGCGTGCGCGAGCGGGGCCGGCGGCGGGCCGTCGATGTCCCGCCCGAGCTCGTCACGACCGATCCCCAGGAGCTGATCGACGATCCCCTGCTCGACGTGGTCGTCGAGCTCATCGGCGGCGTCGAGCCGGCTTGCACGTACATCCTCGCCGCGCTGCGGGCGGGCAAGCACGTGGTCACCGCCAACAAGGCGGTGCTCGCCGAGCGCGGCGCGGAGATCTTCGCGACCGCGGCCGAGCACAGGCGGGCGGTGTACTTCGAGGGCTCCGTCGCGGGAGGGATCCCGATCCTCCGCAGCCTGCGCGAGGGTCTCGCCAGCGACCGCATCGACGCGGTGGCCGGGATCGTCAACGGCACCTCGAACTTCATCCTCGACGCCATGACCCGCAGCGGGGCCGACTTCGCCGAGGCGCTGCGCGGGGCGCAGGCCGCCGGCTACGCCGAGGCGGACCCCTCCCTCGACGTCAACGGCGGCGACGCGGCTCACAAGCTGGCCCTGCTGACGCTGGTGGCGTGGGGCGTCCGGGTGCAGCCGGCCGCGATCGCCGTCGAGGGCATCACCCGCGTGTCGGCCTTCGACATCCGCGCCGCTGGCGAGCTCGGTTACCTCATCAAGAGCCTGGCGATCGCCCACGACACGCCGGCGGGCCCGTGCCTGCGTGTGCACCCGACCCTCGTCCCGCGCACGCATGTGCTCGCGGGCGTGACCGGGGCGTACAACGCGGTGCTCGTCGAGTCGCGCGCGCTGGGCCGCAGCCTGTACTACGGGCGCGGCGCCGGCATGATGCCGACCGCGGTCGCGGTGGTCTCCGACATCCTCGAGCTGGCGCGCGACCTCGTGGCGGGCGTCGCCCCGCCGGTCGCCAGCGCGGTGCGTGAGCTGCCCGAGAGCGCGGTGAGTCCGTTCGACGCGCTCGAGCACGAGAACTACCTCTGCGTGCAGGTGCCGAACCTGCCAGGTGTGCTCGGCCGGGTCGCGACCTGCCTCGGGCGCCACGGCGTCAGCATCTCGCGGATGGTCCAGGATCGGCCGGGTCGCGGCCCGGTGCCGATGATCATCCTGACCGAGGCGGTCAGTGAGCGGGCCATGCAGGCGGCGCTGGTCGAGCTCACACGGTCGCCCGACCTGGCGGCGCCAGCGACCCGCATTCGCCTGCTCCCGGCCTCGCTGGTGTGATGGCCGCGGTCTAACTCACTTGCGCGTGCATCGACGAGCGCGCGCCGGGGCTCGCGCTCCGGTAGCCTCGCAGACGCGATGGCTCGCACACCTCGGATGAACCGCCCGCCCGCCGCGGAGCTGCGGCACGCGCTGCGTCAGCGGGTCATCTACGCGGACACCGACCAGATGGGCTTCGTGTACCACGGGACCTATCCTCGCTTCCTCGAGGCGGCGCGGGTCGAGTTCATGCGGGCCCTCGGGCACACCTACGCGGAGACGGAGGCGGCGGGCTTTGGCATGCCGCTGACCGACCTGGCGATCAGCTACATCGCGCCGGCGCGTTATGACGACCTGCTCTCGGTGCAGGTCGGCGTCGCCGAGATGAGCTTCGCGCGGCTGCGCCTCGGTTATCACGTCACCGTCGAGCCCGGCGACCGCGTCGGCCTGCTGGCGCCGCTGACGGTCGTGTACGCCGAGACTTGTCACTGTTGCATCCGCCTGGCCGACGGCCGACCGACGCGATTTCCCGACGAACTGCGAGCGACCTTGTTGGCGCTCGCGCCCGGTGACCCCGAGTAGGCTTTGAGCAGGAGACAACGAGCATGGATCGCACCCTGGTTCTCGAGTACACGCGTGTGACGGAGGCGGCGGCGATCTCTGCCGCGGCGCAGATCGGCCGCGGCGACGGGATGTCGGCCGACGCGGCCGCGGTCAAGGCGATGCGCGCCGCGTTCGAGCGGGTCCCGGCCCGCGGCACGATCGTCATCGGCGAGGGCGAGCGCGACGAGGCGCCGATGCTCTTCATCGGCGAGAAGGTCGGGCCAAACGACCCCAAGCTGCTCGAGGTCGACATCGCGGTCGACCCGCTCGAGGGCACCAATCTGTGCGCGAACGGGCTCCCGGGCGCGCTCGCGGTGTTGGCGGTGGCGCACAAGGGTCACCTGCTGAACGCGCCCGACACCTACATGTCCAAGATCGCGTGCGGGCCGGAGGGCAAGGGCAAGGTCTCGCTCGACAAGTCGCCGCGCGATAACTTGTGGGCCCTGGCCGCGGCCAAGGGTCTGCGGCCCGATGAGCTCACGGTGGTGGTGCTCGATCGTCCGCGCCACGAGCGGCTGATCCAGGAGCTGCGGGCCGCGGGCGCGAGGATCTTGCTGGTCACCGACGGCGACGTCGCGCCGGTGGTAGCGACCTGCATCCCGAAGAGCGGCATCGACATGGTCTATGGGATCGGCGGCGCGCCGGAGGGGGTGCTGGGGGCTGCCGCCGTCCATTGCATGGGCGGCGAGTTCCAGGGCAAGCTGCAGTTTCGTAACCCGGAGGAGCGCGAGCGGGCCGTGATGATGGGGATGCGAGATCCAGATCAGGTGCTCGGTGTCTCCGACCTCGTACGCGGCGACGTGTTGTTTGTGGCCACCGGCGTGACCACGGGTCCGCTGCTCAAAGGGGTGCGGCGAATCGGCAATCGCCTGCACCTCCAGAGCCTCGCGCTGCGCAGCACCACCGGGACGATCCGCTGGGTGAACACCGATGTCGACGCGCACCGCTACATCCACGAATACGAGCACGCCTGAGCCAACCATCATGCCTCATCGTCCGCTGCTCCTGCCCTCCGTCCTGCTCGCCTGCGTCATCTCTGGCTGCGCCGGCACGGTGGTCGAGGGCACCGGGGCCGGCAGCAGCGGCGACTCCGGCAGCGGCGCTGACAGTTCGAGCGGCGAGTCGTCGACGAGCGCGACGACGATGACGTCGACGAGCGCGACGACGATGACGCCGACGAGCGCGACGACGATGACGCCGACGAGCACCACCAGCGACTCGTCTGGCACGAGCACATCGACCGGGACATCGACCGCTGACAGCGGCGATACGAGCGGCGCCGGGGCGGTGTGTGGCAACGGGGAGCCCGAGTTTGGCGAGCTGTGCGACGACGGCAACGCGGATCAAGCGGACGGCTGCACCACCCTCTGCCGCGCCCCGCAGAGCTGCCTCGAGCTGCTCATGCTGGCCGCGGACACGCCGAACGAGTCCTACGCGATCGACCCCGAGGGCGACGGGACCACGATCACGGTCTACTGCGACATGCAGGGCGGCGGCTGGACGCAGGTGTACTACGACGAGTTCAACGAGAAGAGCGGCTGGAGCGCGGGCGAGGTCACCGACTGCGGTGAGCTCGGCAAGGTGCTCGGCGGCGCGGGCCAGTTCGGCTTCGACAAGGCGACCGAGAAGCAGGTCGAGCTGCTCCACGTGCCACACACCCAGCTGCGCCTGATCGCCGAGCTGGCGATCATCGACTCGTGGGACGACGAGCACATCTTCGCCGAGGTCGACGGCCAGAAGGTCGCCGAGAAGGCGTGCAAGTACTACGACGCCAACACCTGCGGGCAGACCAAGCAGCAGTGCGGCGGCGGAGCTTGGCAGGACGGCAACACCACGATCGCCGGCGACCGCGACCACGCGACCGACACCGCGCTCCTGCGTTTTCACGCCGAGCTAAGCGAGGACGCCAACAACGAGGCCTGGGGCCTCGACACGGTCTATGTGTTCGTGAAGTGACAGGCGCAAGTCCGTAGCGATAGGCTGACTCATCGTGCCCTGGTCCTCCGCGTCGCCCCGCGTCCGCCTCCTCGCGTTGCTCGCCTGCCTCGGCGCCGGGGCCGTCGCCCAGCTGCGCTCCGGGCCGCCCGCGCCCGCGCCCGTCGACGCGCCCGCGCGCGAGTTCTCGGCGCTGCGGGCCCGGGAGCGCCTCGCCGCGCTGCTCGCCGACGAGGCTCCGCACCCGGTCGGCAGCGCCGCCGCGACGGCCCTGCGCGCGCGCCTGGTCGCGCAGCTGCGCGAGCTGGGTCTCACGCCCGAGGAGCTGCCAGGTTTCGCCTGCGCGGAGCTCGGCAGCTGCGCGCCGGTGGTCAATGTGCTCGTGCGTGTGCCGGGTGATGCGCCGGGGCCGGCGCTGCTGCTGGCGACGCACTACGACTCGGTGCCGGCGGGCCCCGGCGCCGCCGACGACGGACACGGCGTCGCGGTGGTGCTCGAGCTCTTGCGCGCGCTGAAGGCCGACGGCCCGCCGCGGCGCCCGTTGCTGGCCGTGTTCACCGACGGTGAGGAGGCCGGTCTGCTCGGCGCGCGGGCCTTCGTCGAGCACCCGGCGTTTGCCGAGGTCGGCGCCGTCATCAACCTCGAGGCACGCGGCACCGGGGGCGCCGCGCGGATGTTCGAGACCAGCGACGGCAACGCCGCTCTGGTCGCCGCCTACGCGGCCGGAGCCGCGCGACCGAGCGCCCAGTCGCTGTCCTACGAGGTCTACCGCCGCCTGCCAAACGACACCGACCTCTCGGTGTTCAAGCGGGCCGGCGCCCAGGGCCTCGGCTTCGCGTTCATCGGCGGTGTCCGTCGCTACCACACGCCGCTCGATGACCTCGCGCACCTCGACCTCGGGTCGCTGCAACAGCAAGGCGATGCGGCGCTCGGCACGACGCGGGCCCTGCTGGCCGCCGGCATCACGCCCGCGGCCGGCAACAGCAGCTACATCGACCTGTTCGCCGGGTTCCTGCTGCGCTGGCCGGCCAGCCTCGACCTCGCGCTGGCCGGGATGGCGCTGCTGCTGGTCCTGTTCGCCGCGTGGCGAGGGCTCCGCGCCGGTCGGCCGATTTCTCCGCAACATGTCCAGACGGACAGGTCATCGATTCCTGACCCTTCAGACAGGTTGCGACCGCGTTCGCTGCTCGCGGGGTCCGCGGCGGCGCTGCTGCTCGGGCCGCTGCTCGGCACGGGGGGCGCAGTCCTGGCGCTGTGGTTGATCGGCGTCGCCAGCCAGCCGGTCCCGCTGTGGCCGGCCTCGCCCGGCGTCGCGCTGCTGGCCGCGGCCGCGGGCGCGAGCGCGGTGGCGGTGGCGGGGCTCGGCTGGGTCGCGAGCCGCGTGGGCGCGCGGGCGCAGGCCGTCGGCGCATGGCTGGTGTGGTCGCTGCTCGCGGTCGTGGTCGCGTGGGTGATGCCGGGCGCGAGCATCCTGTTCATCGCGCCGGCGCTGCTCGCCGGGCTCGGCCTCGCCGCAGCCCGCGGCGGCCTGCTCGCGACCGGCCTCGGCGGGGCCCTGGCCTTCGCCCTGTGGGTGCCCCTGATCCCCGCGCTGGTCGAGGCGCTCGGGTTCACCCCCTGGCTGGTCGGCGCGCTGGTCGGCTGGACCTGGGGCGCCGCGTCGCCGTGCCTCCCGCGCGCCGGCTCGCCGATGGTCGCCGGCGTCGCGCTGGTCGCCGCGGTCGCCGGCCTGCTCGCGGTCCGGGCCCCGCGCTTTGACGTCGACGCCCCCGCCAAGCTCAACCTCCTCCACGTCCAGGACCTCGACACCGGCGCCGCCCGCTTTGTCCTCGACGCGCCCGACGGCGTCCCGCCGGAGCTGTCCTCTGGGACAGCCTGGGTGACAGGCCCAGGCGCGCTGCCGTGGACCTTCCGCGACCTGCCGGTCGCCCCGGCCCCGCCCGAGCCCGCCGAGGGCCCGAGCTACACGCGACACAGCAGCGAGCTGCGCGGCGAGCTGCGGCGCGTGTCCGGTACGCTGCGGGCTCGCCCCGGCGCGCGGGGCTTGTACGTCATGATCCCGGCGGGCGGGCTCGCCTCGCTGCAGATCGGCGGAAAAACCCTCGATCCGGCGCAGCTGCGCACCGCGCCCAACGACGTGCGTGTCGTTCTTATCCATGGACCGCCGAGCGAGGGCGTGGCGATGGTCGCCGAGCTCCGCGGCGATGCCTCGTGGACGCTCGCCGACACCCTGGTCGGCGCGCCGAGCTCGGCCGCAGCGCTGCTGGCCGCGCGTCCGCCCGACCATGTGCCGTATCAGGGCGGCGACCTGCGCGTCGCTCTCCGGCAGATCGAGCCCTAGCCGGCGCATGAACGCCCTGCGCGTTATCGGGCGCACAAGTGAGCGGTTGCCGGGCCGGCGCTTCCGGGCGACGCTCGCCGCGGAGGCTCCGCAATTTGGCCGCAGCGACGACGACGATCGAGGTCGGCGAGAGGCACATCGCGCTCACCAGCCAGAGCAAGAAGATGTTCCCCGAGGACGGCATCACCAAGGGGGAGCTGGTCGACTACTACCTCGAGGTCGCGCCGTGGATGCTGCCGCACGTGACGGGGCGGCCGCTGACCTTGCAGTGTTATCCGGCGGGGATCGGCGGCCACAAGTTCTATCAAAAGAACCTCGGCGAGCACTTCCCGGAGTGGATGGCGCGCACGACGATGACGAGCAAGGACGAGGGCGAGACGACCTACGCGATCGCCGACGAGGCGGCGACCCTGGTGTACCTCGCCAACCAGAACTGCATCACCTTCCACGTGTGCTCGGCGAAGCTGCCGCGGCTCGACCGCCCGGACCTGCTGATCCTCGACCTCGATCCGTCCGATGACGACTTCGAGAAGATCCGCATCGGCGCCCAGGCGCTGCGACCGATGCTCACCGAGGCCGGCCTGGTGCCCTATCTCAAGACCTCGGGCTCGCGCGGCCTGCACGTGGTCGCGCCGATCGTCCCCGGCGACGACCACGACGCCGTCCGCCACTTCGCCCGCAACCTCGCCGAGCGCCTGTGTCGCCTCGAGCCCGACCTGTTCACCGTGGAGACCAGCAAGAAGCGCCGCGGCACCCGCGTGTTCGTCGACTACCTGCGCAACGGCACGGCCCAGACCGTCGCCGCGCCCTACACCGTGCGCGGTCTGCCGGGCGCGCCGGTGGCGACGCCGCTGCGCTGGGAGGAGCTCGAGGACCCCAGGCTGCACGCCCGCAGCTTCACGCTGCGAAACGTGCGCGAGCGCCTGGGTCGCCACGGCGACCCCTGGCAGCAGATGCACCGCGACGCCCGCCCGCTCGCGGATTGACCGCTCACAGCTCCGCGGTGCTCGCCCCGCCGCTGTGCAGCAGCTGGCGATACCACGCGGCCGTCGCCGCCGCGCGGCCAGGCAGCGCGCTGCTGCCCCACACCAGCGAGAGCGTGCGGACCGTGCCCGCGTGGGTCTTGCTGCGCTGCGAATCTTTCACCGGTCCAGCGCACGGCCCGGCCGCGTCGGCCAGCGAGACCAAGCCGCCGACCGCGATCTCCTGGCCCGAACGATTGAACACATACGAATAACCAGCGGGCGCCAGCTCGACCCGCAGCGGGGCCGTCACCAGGTCGAGGTCGACGACGCTGATCGGCAGCCCGCTGTGCAGCGAGGCGACGTTGCAGGCGTCGACCGCCGCGTTGATCGTCTCCATGCCGTCCGTCGCCGCTTTAATCAAATACTCCGAGGCCGGCTTGCTGCGCCCCGTCGGTTTAAATAGGCCGCCATGGCGCAGGAGGTCGCGCACCGCGGCTCGCACGGTATCGTCGCTGTGCAGCGGCGCCGGATGATCGAGGCGCAAGCCAGCGAGCAGCTCGGGCGGCGACGGGCACTCGCCGAGCGGGCGCGGGAACGTGGTGATGAAGGCCGCGAGGTCGAGGAGCGGGTGCGGGGCGACGGTCAGCATGGGGGACTCGGTTATGATGCCAGCTCGAGCACCGGGCGCAGGCGGGCCAGAGAATCGGGGTCGGAGACGATATAGATATACTCGGTGTTGCGCAGGTGGCCGACGCTGCCGACCTTCTCGCCGCGCGGGTTGAAGATGCCGATCTGGGCGCCGACGTAGCGCTTGAAGTCGTGGGCGAGCACCAGCACCTCGCCGCGCGCGCCGAGCATGGCCTCCATCTCGTCGCGGCCGATGTGGCCCTCGTCGCTGAACGAGACCACCAGGTGCCGCGCCCGCACGCCGGCGATCAACGCCCGCATCGCCGCGGCCGCGCCGACCTTCGAGTTGAACGCGCTGCTGCGCTCGCGGCAGTCGACCCGCTTGCACGCGAGGCCGTAGGTCGCAGGCTTGTCCCACAATACCAGCGACTCCCAGATGTGATAGTTGCCGAGGTACTTGTGCTGATTGTAGGGCGGGTCGAGGTACGCGAGGTCGGCCTCCAGCGCCGCGACGGCCGCGAGCGCGTCGAGCTGGTGGGCCGATCCCTTGCCCGCGGCGGCCTGCGGCAGCACGTCGGGCAGGCGCAGCTCGAGCTCGTTGTGGGCGCGCGCGGCCCATTGCTTGAGGTAGGCCATCTGCACGCCGGTGGTCGAGTCGACGCGGTCGGCGGCCTCCATCAACGCGACCAGCAGCACCGCCTCGAGCTCGGGCGCCAGGCCCTTGGCGGCGATCGCCTCGCGGATCGCGTCGACGCGCGCGCCGTTCTTCGGCTGGAAGAAGCGGCTGCGCTCGCAGAAGGTCTCGGTGAAGTAGCCGGGCGCCGGCGGGAGCGCGTTGAACTCGGCGATCAGGCGCTCGGCGTCGGCGAGCAGCGCCTCGCGGTCGGCCTGCACGTAGCAGCGCGCCAGCGTCGCCGCGTAGGCGTTGTGATCGTTGGCCAGCACCTGCATGCCGGCCCGCTTGAGCGCGTGCCCGACGCGAGATGTCCCGGAGAACAGATCGAGCACCGAGCGCGGCCCGAGCCCGCCGATCAATCCGACCAGCCGCGGGATCAGAGTGCGCTTCGAGCCGAGGTACTTGATCATCGCGAGCTTGCGTCCGAGTAGCCGGCCCAGGTGTGGTCGTCAAGCCGCCGCGTCCATGCTAGTTTCGCCGGCCGTGGAGGGCTACAAGCCGCGATACTCGCTGACCACGGCGACGCTTCGCTGCGCCGAGGCCCTGGGCGCCGCACGGGCGAGCTTCGAGCTGCGCCCGTTGTCCTTGTTGGTCGAGCGCGACCTCCGACATCGCATCCGCGTCGAGGTGGCCCACAACAGCACGTGGATCGAGAATCGTACGCTGGCGCTGGCCGAGGCCGAGGCCGCGATCGCCGAGCGATCGTTCGCCGATCCGTCGCGCGCCAAGGAGCAGGCCGCCCAGGAGGTCCGTAACTATTTTCAGGCGCTCGAGCTGATCGACCAGACCCTCGACCAGCCGCCGAGCGAGCGATTGATCTGCCACCTCCACGCCACGATCATGAGCGGCTTGCTCAAGCGTGGTCGTCCCCCCGAGGCCTCGCCGTATCGCCGCGCCTCCGTGCGCGTCGGGGTCTACCTCGCACCGATGTGGGAGGACGTCCCAAAGCTGATGCGTGAGCTCGTCGCCTGGGCCTGCGGCCCCGGACGCGAGCTGCCCGGCTACCTGTTCGCCGGGATCTTCGCGTATCAATTCGTCACGATCCATCCATTCCCCGACGGGAACGGCCGGGCCAGCCGGGCCCTGGCGACCTGGGCGCTGCGTCGCAGCGGCTACGATCCCCGCGGCTTGCTCAACGTCGAGGAGTTCTACGCGCGCAACCTCGAGGGTTACTACGATGCGCTGCAGATGGGCATGCATCCCGTCTACTACGAGGCCAACGAGCGCGGCAGTCGCTCGGACCCGGAGCTCACGCCGTGGCTCGACTTCTTCTGCACGGCCGTGGCCGAGGCGGCGCACACCACCCAGACCGAGATCGCCCGTTACTTCCGCGAGCACGAGCCCGAGGCGCTGGCCGATCCGCTCGCCGAGATGCCTGCCAACCTGCGGCGCGTCCTCAGTCGTCTGGCCAATCTCGACGAGCCGATCTCCGTGGCCAAGGTCGTCGAGTGGCTCGCGGTGTCGGACCGGACGGCACGCGAGTGGTTCAAGCAGTGGCAAGCGGACGGCTACCTACGTCCCGCCCGGCCCGACGCACAGCGTGTCCACGCGTACCTCCTCAGCGACACCTGGCGCTCGCGCTTGCTTCCACGGGCCGTGGCCGCCCAAACCGGATCGGCAAATAGCGGCAACATCGGGCAGAAATAGCGGAAGCAAAAACGCGCTCCACAAGCTCTAGTCGTACCCATGAATTTTGTAAAAGTGCGCAATTTCATATAGATAACTATTGTATCGAGGATATATCGGTTTCTCTGCAGCGGAAGCCGGCGGGGCGCTCTAGCGGAAGTGCCAGGCGAGATAGCGGAGGTGACTCGGGGCAGCGCGAGGTGTCGCCGCGTTACCATCCCGGCCCATGAGCACCATCGTTCACGTGCAAGCGCGGGAGATCCTCGACTCGCGGGGCAACCCCACCGTCGAGGTCGAAGTCACCAGCGAACTCGGCCACACTGGCCGCGCCGCCGTCCCCTCGGGGGCCAGCACCGGCGAGCATGAGGCCGTCGAGCTGCGCGACGGCGACAAGCACCGCTACCTCGGCAAGGGCGTGCGCAAGGCGGTCGAGCACGTCAACGAGACGCTGTCCGAGGTCGTGCTCGGCTTCGACACGCGCGAGCAGCTGGCGATCGACCACGCCCTGCTGGCGGCCGACGGCAGCGCCAACAAGGGCAAGCTCGGGGCCAACGCGATCCTCGGGGTGTCGCTGGCGGTCGCCCGCACGGCGGCGCTGGACGTCGACCTGCCGCTGTTTCGCTACCTCGGCGGACCGCAGGCCAACACGCTGCCGGTGCCGCTGATGAACGTGATCAACGGCGGAGCCCACGCGGACAACAACCTCGACTTCCAGGAGACGATGCTGGTGCCGCACGGCTTCGGTTCGTTCAGCGAGGCGCTGCGCGCGGGCGTGGAGATCTTCCATACGCTCAAGGGCATCCTGCGCAAACAGGGCAAGGTCACCGCGGTCGGCGACGAGGGTGGCTTCGCGCCGGACATGGCCAGCAACGCCGAGGCGCTGGCGACCCTGCTGCAGGCGATCGAGGCCGCCGGCTACAAGCCGGGCAAGCAGGTCAGCCTGGCCCTCGATGTCGCCGCCTCGGAGTTCTACGACAAGAAGACCCGACGCTACGTGCTGGCCGGCGAGGGCGGGCGCTCGCTCGACGCGGCCGGGCTGGTCGAGCTGTACGCCGAGCTGGCCGGCAAGTTCCCGCTGGTCTCGATCGAGGACGGCATGGACCAGGACGACTGGGACGGCTGGAAGGCCCTCACGGAGCGCCTCGGCGCGAACCATCAGCTGGTCGGCGACGACCTGTTTGTCACCAACCCGACGCGCCTGCGCACTGGCATCGACCGCGGCATCGCCAACGCGATCCTCGTCAAGGTCAACCAGATCGGCTCGCTCAGCGAGACCCTCGAGGCGGTCCAGCTCGCCCAGCACAACCGCTATCGCGCGGTCATCTCGCACCGCAGCGGCGAGACGGCGGACACGTTCATCGCCGACCTCGCCGTCGCCACCGCCGCAGGGCAGATCAAGACCGGCTCGGCATCGCGCTCGGACCGCGTCGAGAAATACAACCAGCTCCTGCGCATCGAGGAGATGCTCGGCGACTCGGCGCGCTTCGCCGGTCTCACGCTGTTCAAGTGAACACCACGGGCGCTCGCCGCCCGCACCCCGCTTGCCGCCGCTCGCGCTAGCGGCTACGACCGTGCCATCCCCATGCTCGCCGCCCTCCTCTCGCTCCTCGCCGCCACCGCCGCAGCCCCGGCCGCGGCGACGCCCGCCGCAGAACCCGTGGTGGCGAGCCCGGCGGTCGCAGCCGAGGTGGTGATCGACGCGGTGCTGCCGTGCGGCCTGCGCGTGCTCACGGCCCGCGACATGAGCCTGCCAGTGGCCGCGGTGATCCTCGCGGTCGAGTCCGGCAGCGAGGACGACCCGCCCGAGATCCCCGGGCTCGTGCACGCCCTCGCGTATCAACTCCTGCAAGGCAACCGCGAGCTGCACCCCGGTGAGACCATCGCCGTCGCCCAGGACGCCGGGGGCATCCACAGCCTGCGCACCGGCCCCTCCCAGGTCCGCTTCGAGAGCCTGGTCCCCGTCACTCGCCTCGACCCAATGCTGTGGGTCGAGTCGCAGCGCCTTCAGGCCCCCAACACCGCGGCGGCGCGCTGGCAGCAGGCGCTCGGGTGGGCCGCCGCCGACGAGCGCGGCGGCCTGGCCGCAGATGGGACCTCGACCGCGCCGGCGATCTCGGCGTGATGGCGCTGAGCCAGCTGGGCATCGCCGTGCCGAGCTTCTGGTTCGGCATCCTGCTCGTCATGCTGTTCGCGGTGAAGCTGCCCTGG
>JBGAUO010000009.1:0-74506 GCA_044228605.1 Nannocystis sp.
CTGAGACAGGCGGATCACGTCCTTGGCGTTGAGCCCGCCACCCAGTGCGTCGCTGTTGAGGCCAGCCTTGGTCAGCGCAGGCGGCTGCTTACCAACCGCGTCGGCGGTCTTCTTGGCGGCTTCCTTCTTGCGCTGGGCTGCGACCTGCTCGGCGTCGACTGCGGCGCGGCGGTCGACGGCCCCTACTACTATGTCCAGCGCGCCGACCTGAAGACCGTCTCGACCTGCGGCGGCGCCTGCATGGGCGGCCGCTGCACCGACTGCCCGCCGAAGGCCTGGACCTGCGCGACCTATTGAGACGTCGATGCTCCTGACCCTCGCCGAACACCTGACCCGCCGCCGCCTCAACGGCCTCGGCATCACCAGCGGCCAGCAGACCACCTCCGTCGGCGACCTCCACTACTATCAGACCCGCGGCCAACAGCCCCTGCCGCCGCTGGTGATCCTCCACGGCTTCGGCGCCAGCGCGACCTCCTTCGCCCGCGTGCTCGCCTACCTGCACACCCGCGTCGGGCCGATCCTCGCCCCCGACGCCCCGGCCCACGGCTTTAGCAGCGCCCGCGACCCCAAACTCACCGTCGACCTCGCCTACGCCGGCGTCGCCGAGCTGCTCCTGCGCCGCCTCGACGAGCCGGCGATCCTCTACGGCAACTCGCTCGGCGGCGCCTTCGCGGTCCGCTTCGCCCTCGAGCACCCCGAGCGCGTCCGCGGCCTGTTCCTCTCCTCGCCCGCCGGCGCCGCCCTCGACGCCCAGGACTTCGCCACCCTCCGCGGCGTCTTCCGCGTCGGCTCCCTCGGCCAGGCCCGCCGCCTCGTCGACAGCCTCACCCACCTGCCCGCCTGGTACAACACCCTGCTCGCCCCCGACCTCCTGTGGCGCTTCGGTCGCGGCCCGCTGCGCGCCGTGCTCGAGTCCTTCCAGCCCGCGCACATGTTCACCGCCGAACAACTCAGCGAGCTGCGCGTCCCGATCCTCCTGCAGTGGGGCCGCTCCGAGCGGGTCCTGCCGCCCGCCTCGCTCGAGTTCTTCCGCCGCGCCCTGCCGACACACACGGTCTTCGAGGAGCCGGAGGACTTCGGCCATTGCCCCTACATGGACCGCCCCCGCGAGGTCGGCACCCGCCTCGCCGACTACGTCCGCTCGCTCGCGTGAGCCGAGCGTGCGCGCGGCCCATGGCCTGCGAGCAATACCGCGAGCAGACCCCATTCGCGCGACCGATCTTGCGCTTGCAGTCGCCGCCCCGCATCGCCACGATCGCCGCGTGCAGGTCGAGGAATTCACCGGTGCACCCGAGGTCCTCGCCGTCGTGCGCGAGGTCCAGGCCCGCGAGGCCCACTACTCCGACATCATCGACGACGACGGCCACCAATACGTCGACCTCGTGCTCGAGGGCGGCGGCATGCTGGGCCTCGCGCTCAGCGGCTACGCCCACGTGCTCGAGCAAGCCGGCCTGCGCTTCGCGGGCATCGGCGGCACCTCGGCCGGCTCGGTCACGGCCCTGCTCCTGGCCGCCAGCGGGCCCCCCGTCGCCGCCCGCGCCGAGACGATCATCAAGCTCCTCACCACCACCGACACCCGCGCCTGGGTCGACGGACCCGCCGACGCGCGCGCCCTCGTCAGCGCCTTCGCCGAGGGCGCCGGCGCGGCCCGCATGGTCTGGCGCATCAGCCAGGTCCTCGACGAGTTTGTCGACCTCGGCCTCAACCCCGGCGAGGCCGTCTACCGCTGGCTCTCCACCGAGCTCACCCGCATGGGCATCATCAGCAGCGGCGACCTCCAGCGCCGCATGACCACCTGCCCCCCGGGCCTGCGCACCCGCGACGGCGAGCCGCTCACACACACCGCCGCCGACCTGTTCCGCCTCGCCGTCATCGCCGTCGACCTCAGCACCGAGACCCGCCTCGAGCTGCCGCGCATGGCCGGCCTCCTGTGGACCCACCCCGACGAGATCGACCCCGCCTGGTTCGTGCGCGCCTCGATGTCCGTCCCCCTCTTCTACGCCCCCGTGCGCATCCACAAGGTCCCGCAAGGTGAGGCCGCCAGACTCCTCTGGGAGGAGCTCACCGGCTACACCGGACAGGTGCCCGAGACCTGCGTGCTCGTCGACGGCGGCCTCATCTCCAACTTCCCGATCGACGTATTTCACCGCCAGCAAACCGAACCGCGGCACCCCACCTTCGGCGTCAAGCTGGCCCCCTTCCGCGGCGCCAACCCGCCGATCACCGCCGTCCACGAGCTGCTCGCCGCCTGCTTCCGGGCCGCCGCCCACGCCCGCGACGACGACGTCATCCTCCACAATCCAGAGATCAAACAGCTGGTCGCCGTCATCGACACCGCCGGCTTCAACTGGCTCGACTTCGACATGAGCCCCGAACGCAAGCGGGCCCTGTTCACCCGCGGCGCCGTCGCGGCCGGCAAATTTCTCCGCGAGTTCGACTGGCCTCGCTACAAGGAGGTCCGTGGACACCTCACGCGGGCCGCCCGCGCCGCCGGCCCGGCCCGCGAGTGAGCCACCCGCGCAGGGCGCTCCGTGGTATCGCTCCCGCCGCATGGCCGCACGCTCCCTCGCGCTGACCTTCCTCGGCGCCACCGGCACGATCACCGGCGCCCGCTATCTCCTCGATACCGGCCACGCGCGGGTGCTGGTCGACTGCGGCCTCTACCAGGGCTTCAAGCAGCTGCGCCTGCGCAACCGCGTGCCCTTCTCCGCCCAGGACCCCGCCGTCCCCCCGCTCGACGCCGTCGTCCTGCAACACGCCCACCTCGACCACAGCGGCTACCTGCCCCGCCTGTGCCGCGCCGGCTTTCGCGGCCCCGTCTACTGCACCCCCGGCACCGCCGCCCTGTGCCGCCTCCTGCTCCCCGACAGCGCCGCCTTGCAGCTGCACGACGCCGCCTTCGCCAACAAGAAGGGCTACAGCAAGGTCCACCCGGCGACGCCGCTCTACGACCTCGAGGACGCCGCCCAGGCCCTGCGCCAGCTGGTCCCCATCGACTTCGGCGAGCGCTTCACACTCCCCGGTGAGCTCCACGCCTGCTTCACCCGCGCCGGCCACATGCTCGGCGCGGCCAGCCTGCGCGTCGACGACGGCGTGCGCCGCGTGCTCTTCTCCGGCGACCTCGGCCGCGAGCAGGACATCATGATGGCGCCGCCCGAGCCGCGCCCACACGCCGACGTCGTCGTGCTCGAGTCGACCTACGGCGGCCGCGCGCACGACGGCGAGGATCCGGCCGAGGCGCTCGCCGAGCTCATCCGCCGCACCGCCGGCCGCGGCGGTCGGGTCCTGATCCCCGCCTTCGCATTCGGCCGCGCCCAGGCCCTGCTCGTGCTCCTGCACCAGCTCCGCCGCGCCCGCAAGATCCCCGAGCTGCCGGTGTTTGTCGACAGCCCCTTCGCCTGCGACCCCAGCGAGCTCTACGCCGCCCACGCGCACGACCACCGCCTGCCCCACGAGCTGTGCGCGGCCGCCTTCGGCGGCGTCCACTACCTGCGCAGCAGCGACGAGTCGCGCGCCTGCAGCGAGAGCAGCGAGCCGGCGATCGTGCTCGCCGCCGCGGGCCTCGCCACCGGCGGCCGCGTCCTCCACCACCTCAAGCGCACCGGCCCCGACCCCCGCAGCGCGATCGTCCTCGCCGGCATCCAGGCCGCCGGCACCCGCGGCGCCTCGCTGGCCGCCGGCGCCGACAGCCTCAAGATCCACGGCCGCAACGTCTCGATCAACGCCGAGGTCGCCCACTTCGACATGCTCACCGCCCACGCCGACCAGCACGAGCTGCTCGGCTGGCTCGAGCACGACGACGCCCCGCGCCACACCTTCCTCGTGCACGGCGAACCAGCCGCCGCCGACGCGCTGCGCCGCGCGATCGCCGAGCAGCTGCGCTGGCCCGTCAGCGTCCCCGACTACCGCGACACCGTCGACATCCACGCGCTGTGACGACGCCTCACACGAGGCGCAGCTGCGAGCCGACAAACACCATCGGGTGCGCGATCGGAGCCCGCAGCTGCCCGCCCCCGAGGCCGTCCAGCCAGGTGTCGACCGCCGCGCGCTCCGTCGGCGCCACGCTCGTGTAGGCCGCGTGCGCGCGCTGCAGCTTCCACTGCGCAAACGTGATCAGCTTGCGCCGGGTCCTGACCCCGCCGACCTCGACCTCCACCTCGCCGAGCGCCCGCGGCACCCGCACCGCCGCGGGGTTGGCCGCGACGTAACGATCGATCGCCCGCACCAGCGCCGCGAGGTACACCCACTGCTCGGCAAACGCGCTCGCCAGGATCGCCTCGATCGGCGCCGGCACCTCGTCGTCCGCCAGGAACTCGCCCTCCGGCGTCGGCGCCTCCATGCGCTCGATCCACGCGCGCACGTGGGCCGCCTGCGCGAACAGCCCGCGCGAGCCCGGGTCGCGCAGCAGGTGCGCGAACAGGGGCCCGTAGAGCGCGAAGTCCCCGAGGCACGGTCGCTGGCCGAGGATGTACGGGGTCCTCGCCAGCACGAGGTCGAGCCCCGCGATCAGCCGCTCGGTCATCCGCTCGATGCCCGGGGCGGTCTCCTTGTGGATGCCGAGGATCGGCAAGTACGACTGCATCTGCGCCGCGAGCTTGCGGCCGACCACCCGCTGCAGCGGCCGCGGCAGCCACGGCGCGCCGTTGCGGCCAAACTCCGCGATAGCAAACGCCGCGCTGTCCGGGCGCGTCCACCGGTAGTACAGCGCCGCGAGCGGCAGCCACTCATCCGCGTAGACCTCGAGCACGGCGCTGGCGATCCGCTGCCGCGGCGTCGCCGGGGTGATCGATCGCAGCGGGTGCAGGCGCTCGAAGTGATCGATGATCACGCTCGAGTCCTTGATGAAGCGCCCGTCGGGCAGGCGCACCGTCGGCATCACCATCGCCCCCACCGCGCGACGGATGCGAAACCACAGGTCCCACACCGTCGGCGCCACGTCGGCGAAGTCGACCCCCGCGTAGCGCAGGAACGACCGCGTCTTCGCGGTGTACGGCGACACCATCCAGCCAAAGTGCTCGAGCCGATCCGTCACGACGCGCCCCTCCGCGCGGCAATGTAACGCGCCGGGGCGCCGCCGTGGGCCACGCGGCGATCCCGGGCCGGACGCAGGACAAACCACAGCTCGACCTCCAGCCCGAGCGAGAGCTCCGCGCCGCCGAGCACAAACACCGGCGCCAGCCCGGGTTCGCGGGCGATCTGGGGGATCCTCCCGCTGGCCCGGGCGCTGCCGGCCAGCTCGACGTAACCGCCGAGCCGCGCCGACACCCGCGGCCGCACGACCCGCCCGCCGAGAGCGGCACGCGCGAGGCCGCCGAGCAGCAGCGCGGCGCCACTCGAGCTCGTCGTCGTGTACGTCACCGCCGCCCCGCTCTCACGCACCTGCCAGGTCTCGAGCGTCGGACCAGCCTGCGCCGCCAGCTCGAAGGCCCCGCGCCGCAGCAAGTAACCGACCGCCAGCGCGCCGCGCAGGCGCGCGAGCGTGAGCCCGTCGTGCACGCGCACCAGCCCGCGAAAGCCCGCCCCGAGCAGCACACCGCGGCCCAGCTTGAGGTCCAGGCGCAGCCCGCCGCCGCCGCCCGCGAGCCCGGCACCGGCAGGTGGCGCCCCGAGCCCGAACAAGGCGCCGGGCGCGAGCGCCACGCCGAGCTCGAGCGTCCGCCGCGGCGCCTCCGTGACCGACGGCATGTTCGCAACCTCGGCGGGCTCCGTCGCCGGCACGACCGGCATCAGCGTCTGCGCGGGCTCCAGCGCAGGCACGACCGGTGGCATCGCCGTCTCCGCGGCGTCAGGCACCACGCTCGCCGCGGCGGCCTCGTTCACATCCGGCGCCGCGATCGCCGTCGGCCCCTCGGGCGCGCGCGCCGGCAGGACGAGCACGCCGTCGCGTCGGTCCGGCCTGGCCGTCTCGTCCTCGATCGACGCCAGGGTCGACGCGATCAGCCGCGCCGCCGCGCGCTCGCGGCCGTCGGCCTTCGCGGCGATCTGGCGCTGATACACCCGACCGTCGCCGAGGACCACCTCGAGCACCAGCTGCCCGTCCTGCGCCGTCACGTGGCACAGCGCGACCAGCCCCTCGCTCGCGCGCATCGCCTGCCCGGCCGCGAGGATCTGCTTGTCCGTCAGCCGGGCCGCGACCGCCTCGACGAGCGCGGCCTCATCGAGCCCCACCCCGCGCAGCCACACCCGCGCGATCGCCCGCGCCGGGGTCGACGCGGGCGCGAGCTCGGGCGACGCCGACGTTTCGGCCGGCGCCGCGAGCAACAACACGAGGAGACCTGGCCCGAGCAAGCGCGCGAGCCTTTCACAACCGCGCCAGCGCGGCCAGCGGGCTCACGGGCAATTCGGGTCGTTCGGGTCGTTGCACACGCAGTCCGGGTCGTTCGGCAGCATCGGGTCGCACACCATGTCCGGGCAGTTGGGCGTGTTCGGGTCGCACTGGCAGATGCCCTGGTTGCACACCTCGCCGTCGCCGCAGTCCGCGTCGACCACGCAGGCCACCGCGCTGCAGGCCCCGTTGATGCACAGCTCGCCCGGCGCGCAGTCGCTGTCCTGCATGCACTGCGCCACGCAGTCGGGGTCATTCGGCACGTTCGGGTCGCACACCATGTCGAAGCAGTTGGGGTCGTTCGGGTCGTCGCAGACCACGCAGTCCGGGTCCGCGGGCACCATCGGGTTGCACACGCCGTCGCCGCAGTTGGGGTCGTTCGGGTCGCAGCTGCACGTGCCGTTGACGCAGACCTGGCCCATGAGACAGTCGGCGTCCGTCATGCACGCGAGCACGCAGTCCGGGTCGTTCGGGTTCATCGGGTCGCAGACCATGTCCGGACAATTGGGATCGCCGGGCTGGCAGCCGCAGTCCGGGTCGACCGGGTCGCCGCTGCAAAAGCCGTCGCTGCACATCGGGTCGTCGGCCGCGCAGCAGTCGGGGTCGTCCGGCAGCATCGGGTTGCACACGCCGTCGCTGCAGTTCACGTCGTTGGGGTCGGCGCAGGTGCAGCCGCCGTTTTGGCAGACCTGACCCTCGCCGCAGTCGGCGTCGGTGTTGCAGGCCGGCGCGCAGTTGGGGTCGCCCGGCTGGCACATGCAGTCGGGGTCGACCGGGTCGCCGTTGCACTGCCCGTCGCTGCACATCGGGTCGTCCACGGGGCAACAGTCGGGGTCACCCGGCTGCATCGGGTTGCACATGCCGTCGCTACAATTCGGGTCGATCGGATCGCAGGCGCAGTCGGGGTCGCCCGGGTTCATCGGGTCGCAGACGTTGTCGCTGCAGTTGGGCGTGTTGGGGTCGCACTGCTGACAGTCGATGTCGCCCGGGTTCATCGGGTCGCACACGCCGTCGCTGCACATCGGGTCGCCCGGGTCGCAGGGGCCGCCCGAGGGCTCGCTGTTGCCCTCGTCCCCGGAGCCGCCGTCGCTGCACTCGCCGCTCTCGTCGTTGTCGTCCTGCTTGGGCAGCGGGCAGCCGGTGGCCGTCAGCAGACCGAAGCCGCCGACCAGGAGGGGGGAGAGCACGCGCAGCGTCCAGTGTCGAAGTGTCATCATCGTCGCTCCTGCGCCGGGGTGGCCGGCATCAACGGGGGGTGGTGGACCGGGCCCGCGGCGCCGGTCGTGAGGACATTGCCGCGGGGCCGGCTTTCTTTACAGGCGCCGCGTCGATTTCCTCGGCCTCGTCCTCGGGCGCGCCGCTGCTCGAGCAGCTGTCGCTCTCGCCGAAGATCACGAACTCATCGGTGACGCAGCCCGTGAGCAGCACCGCCGCCAGCAGCGCGGGGCGCAGCGTCACGGCTGCACCTCCGCCTCGCCGCGGTGCGCCCCCGCCGGGAAGTCGGCGAGGTAACCCGACCAGCAGGCGGCCCGCGTCGCCGCATCCTCGCTGCGGCACAGGCCCGCGCGAGCGTCGTCGGCGAAGCTCCCCCGCGGGAAGCGCTCGAGATAGGCCCGCCACAGGCGCCGCTGCGAGGCGAGGTCGCGGCGCGTGCGGGCCAGACCGAAACGATCGACAAACGCGTGCTCGACCGCCGGACGGGCGCCGCCGATCGCCACAATCTCGACGTAGCGCTCGTCGGCCCCCGCGAGGTCACCCGCGCGCAGCAGCGCCTCGGCCTCGTCGTCGAGCCGCTGCAGCCGCGCCGTCAGGTCCTCGCCCCGCGACGCACGCGGCCGGCGCACCGTGGGCGCCGCCACGGCCTGCTCGCACCCGACCTGTCCCTCGGGGCAGCCCGCCGCCTGCTCGCACCCGACCTGTCCCTCGGCGCAGCCCGCCGCCTGCTCGCACCCGACCTGTCCCGCGGGGCAGCTCACAGCCTTCTCGCACCCGACCTGTCCCTCGGGGCAGCCCGCCGCCTGCTCGCACCCGACCTGTCCCTCGGCGCAGCCCACACCCTTCTCGCACCCGACCTGTCCCTCCGGGCAGCCCCCCGCCTTCTCGCACCCGACCTGTCCCTCGGGGCAGCCCACACCCTTCTCGCACCCGACCTGTCCCTCCGGGCAGCCCCCCGCCCCCGGCACGCTCGCCGGCCGCGACGGCTCGGCGCCGCCGAGCAGCCCGGCGAGCGAGCCCGGCGTCGCCGCGTGCTCGCGACGGCCGAGCCCCTGCTGCAACACGAGCGCGAGCACCAGCGCCGCCGCCAGCGCGAGCACCAGCGCCGCCCCGGGTCCGCGGCGAACGGGCCGCGTCGGCGGTGCCGGCCGGCCGCGCCGGGCCGCGTCGATCCACCCGTAGGGCACCGCCCGCGGGTCGATGCGATGCGCCCGCGCGACGATCTCGGCGAACTCGGGCCGCGGTCCGGCCGCGCCCAGCTCACGTTCAGCCACGCCGCGCGCCGCGGCCCCCAGCGCAGCGATCGACGCCTCCTCCGACCCTTGTTCGTGGCTCACGTGCTACCTCCCTCGCGCGGCAACCAACCCAGGGCGCGCAGCGCAGCGCCGATCCGGGCCCGGGCCCGGCTGATCCGCACCGCGAGGTTGCCCGGCGAGATGGCCAGCAAGGTCGCGGCCTCCTCGGTCGACATCCCCTCGAGCTCGCGCACCGTGAACGCCTCGCGCAGCGGCTCCGGCAGCTCCGCGAGCACGGCGTACAACACCCGGCTGCGCTCGCGCTGCAGGTGCAGGCGGTCGAGCGCCGGCCCGGCCCCGTGCAGCTCGGCGACGCAGCCCAGCCGCGCGTGCGCCTTCTCGGCGCTCTGCCGGCTGCGCCAGTGCTTGCGCGCCATGTTCAGGGCGATCCCTGCCAGCCACGCCTCGAGGCTGCGCCCCGGCTCGAAGCGGGCCCGGCTCGCCATCGCCTGCGCGAAGGTCTCCTGGGCCAGCTCCTCGGCGACCGCGAGGTCACCCGTCAGGTGCCGTAGCTGCCGCAGCAGGCGCCCGTAGTGGCGCTCGTAGACCTCGGACCAGGCCGCCAGGTCACCGGCCTGGGCCCGCACACCGAGCTCCTCGTCGGTCGCCGCCTGGGCGGGGGCCGCCAGCGGCGGGAGCAATTGCAGGTGCGGGGCCGGCTTCATGGCGCGCGAGAGGCTTCCTGGCAGGCATTACCGCGGGCCCCGGATTTCTTACACGAATTTTCGCGCGTTCTCGCGCCCACGCGCGGGCCAGTGTTAGCGTGCCCTCGTGCGCCGCCTCCTCCTCCCCGTCCTGCTCGCGGCCTGCGCTGGTGACCCAGCCACCAGCACCACTGGCACTGGCACTGGCACCGGCACCACCGCCCCGACGACGACCACGAGCCCCACGAGCAGCGGCCTCGCCCCGACAACGACCACCACCACCAACCCCGTCGACCCGACCCACAGCGACACCAGCTCGACCACCGACGCCAACGGCGACACCACCACCACAACAACAACCACCACCGGCGAGCCCGACACCACCGGCGACACCACCACCACCACCACCGGCGCCCCGGTGGACCCCTGCCTCGCCGCGGTCCCGACCTGCCCCGGCGCCCCGCCAGCGCAGGGTGGCGGCGGTCTGGTGGCGATCGATCGCTGCGGCTTCCCGCTGCACGATCAGGACACCTGGGCGGTCCAGGCCGCCCGCGTCGACGCGCTGCGTCAGGTCCTGCCGACGGTCGCGCTCGCCGAGCTCGCGCCCGCCGAGTTCAACCGCGACGCCGTGGCGATCGCCAACGTGCCCGGCGGCGTCAAGGACGTCGCCCAGGCCTTCCGCTGGAACGCCGACGACAACGACGGCGCCACCTGGGTCCCCCAGGGCCTCACCGGCACCGCCGACGCCAGCCCCGATGGCATGGTCGCCGGCCGCAAGCTCATCCTCGTCAGCTGGTACCACGCGAGCAAGGGCGTGCGCCTCAGCGTGGTCGACATCGCCGACCCCGCCAAGCCGGTCTACCGCCACATCCTCCTGGTCGAGCCGATCGCCGGCGACCCGATCGACTACCAGCCGATCCCGATCCACGCCGGCGGCCTCGCGTGGTTCGGCGACCTGCTCTACGTCGCCGACACCGGCAAGGGCTTCCGCGTGTTCGACACCACCGCGTTGATGCGCGTCGCCACCGACGTCGACAGCGTCGGCTGGGACGCCGTCGCCAAGGTCTACCGCGCCGGCCTCTACAAATTCATCCTCCCGCAGATCGGCGCCTACGTCGACCAGTCGGCCTGCAAACCCCTGTTCTCGTCGGTCGCGCTCGACCGCACGAGCGACCCGCCGAGCCTGGTCAGCTCGGAGTATTGCAACGGCACGAGCGCCTGCGACGAGAAATTCAGCGGCCGCATCTATCGCTGGCCGCTCGACCCCGGCAGCCACCGCCTCGCCGGCGCCGACCTGTGGCCGAGCGAGGCCCACTACATGGCCCAGAGCCACGTGCAGGGCGGCCTCGCCAGCGACGGCAACTTCTACCTGTCCTCGAGCGCACCCGCGGGCGTCGCCGGGCAGGACGTACAGCGCCCCGGCGGCGGCCCCAGCAAGACCCGCACCTGGGTCGACGGCCCCGAGGACCTCATGCGCGACGGGGCGCTGCTCTGGAGCCTGTCCGAAGGGACAGGCAGCCGCGTGGTCTTCGCGGTCCCCTTCGCCAAGCTGTAGCGCCCTAGACCAGCGCCGCGCGCACGCCGTTGGCCAGGATCTGCAGGCCGAGGCCGGTCGCCGGCAGCACGCCGGCCTCGCGCTGGGCGATCCACCGCGGATGGTTCTCCGGGTACAGGTACGCCTCCGGGTGCGGCATCAGGCCGAAGATGCGGCCGCTCGGGTCGCACAGCGCCGCCGCGCCGCCGGGCGAGCCGTCGGGGTTGTCGGGCCAGCTCTCGGTCGCGCGGCCGTCCGCGTCGGCGTAGCGCAGCGGGACCTGGTGCCTGTCCTCGAGGACAGCCCGCGTCGCGGCGTCGGGGTAGACCAGCTTGCCCTCGCCGTGGCGGCTCGGCAGCTCGATCTCGGCGAGCCCGCGGGTGAACACGCAGGGGCTCGCGGGGTCGACGACCAGGCGCACCCACGCGTCCCAGTAGCCGAGGCGGTCGTTGTTCGTCAGGCTGACGCGCTGCTGCAGGCCGGGCCCGTCGCCGGGCAGCAGGCCGAGCTTCACCAGGGTCTGAAAGCCGTTGCAGATGCCGAGGCACAGGCCGCCGTCGCCGACGAAGCGCTGCAGGCGATCGCCGAGGCGGTGGCGCAGGCGGTTGGCGTAGACCCGGCCGCTGGCGATGTGATCACCAAACGAGAAGCCACCGATGAAGGCGATCAGGCGGTACGGCGCGAGCGCGTCCGGGCCGGCGTCCTGCAGGTCGGCGAGGTGCCGCAGGTCGACCTGGGCGCCGAGCATGCGAAAGCCCGCCGCGGTCTCGGCCTCGCAGTTGAGGCCGTAGCCGGTCAGCACGAGCACCCGCAAGCCGCGCGCAGCCGGGTCGATGGTGGTGTGTGCCTCAGACATGGTCCCCCCGGCGCTGGAAAGCGGCGCGCAGCGCCTTGGTGTCGTGCTCGAGCAGACGCGCCCCGTCGCGGCAGATCCGCAGCCAGCCGGTCCCGGGCGGCGGCAGCCCGCCGCGCACCGCCGGCGCCGGCTCGCCGCTCGCCCGCGCGGGCGAGACCTCGCCGATCGCCACCAGGCCGTGGCCCGCGAGCGCCGCCGCCTGCGCCGCCGCCTGGCCCGGCGCGCAGGTCAGCAGCACCCGCCCCGTCGACTCGCCGAACAGCGCCGCGGCTGTCTGCAAGGACAGGTCCCCGGGGCCAGGTCCACCGGGCCGTGAGGACATGTCCGCGAGGACAGGCGCGAGCTCGATGTCCAGCCCGAGCTCGCCGGCCAGCGCCATGTGGGCGAGCCCCACCGCCAGGCCGCCGCGCCCGAGCACGTGGGCCGAGCGCACCAGCCCGGCCGCGATGGCGGCCGCCAGGGCCCGGTACCTCGCCGCCGCCGCCGCGAGCTCGGTGACCGGCACGCCGTCCAGGGTGAGGCCATAAAGGCGCGAGAGCTCGCTGCCGCCGAGCTCGATTCGCGAGGTCCCAAGCACGAACACGCGGTCGCCGGCAGCGACCGGCACGAGGTCGAGGGCGCGGCGCACATCGTCGATCTGGCCGATCGCCGAGACCAGCAAGGTCGGCGGGATCGAGATCTTCACGCCGCCCAGGTGGGCGTCGTTTTTCATCGAGTCCTTGCCGCTGATCAGCGGCACGCCAAACGCCTCGCAGGCGGCCCGCAGGCCCTCGCAGCAGCGGACCAGCTGGGCCAGCTTGTGCTCCCCATCCGGCGTCTTCGCGCTCTGCACCGGGTCTGGCCAGCAGAAGTTGTCGAGCGCGCTGATGCGGTCGATGCGGGCCCCGGCGCAGACCAGGCGGCGCACCGCCTCGTCGACGCAGGCGGTCGCCATCGCGTGGGTGTCGAGGTCGCTGTAGAACGGGTGCACACCCTCGGCCAGGACCACGCCCTCGGGCCGCAGGTGGCGCGCGCGCATCACCGTCGCGGTCGCTGGCACGTCCTGGCGCACCCCGACCCACGGCTTGATCACCGACAGGCCCTTGACCTCGTGGTCGTAGTGGCGGGCGATCGCCTCGTCGGAGGCCAGGTTCCAGCTCGCCAAGAGCGCCGGCAAGGTGCTCGCAAGGCTCGCCTCCGACAGCGCCGCGGCGACGAGCTCGGCCGGCGAGAGCGGCCGCGTCGGCGGGCTCCAGCGGGCCCGCAGCGGCCAGCGCGGCAGGCCGTCGTGCAGGAATTCCAGCGCCAGGTCGCAGACCATCGTCTCGCCGTGCGTGACCACCAGGCGGCCCGAGGCGGTGAATTCACCGAGCACGCTGGCCTCGACCTCGCGCCGCTGCGCGAGCGCGAGGAAGGCATCGATGCTGGCCTTCGGGACAGCCAGGGTCATGCGCTCCTGGGCCTCGGAGATGAGGATCTCCCACGGCGCGAGCCCGGGGTACTTGAGCGGCGCGCGGGCGAGGTCGATGCGGGCCCCGCCGGTCGCCCCGGCCATCTCGCCGACGCTGCTCGACAGGCCGCCGGCGCCGTTGTCGGTGATGCTCGAGTAGAGGCCGAGCTCGCGCGCCTCGTGCAGCAGGTCGGCCATCATCTTCTGCGTGATCGGGTCGCCGATCTGGACCGCCTGCACCGGCGAGGACTCGTCGAGCTCGACGCTCGAGAAGGTCGCCCCGTGGATCCCGTCCTTGCCGATCCGCCCGCCGAGCATGACCACGAGGTCGCCGACCGCGGGCCGCTTCTCGTGCGTGGGCCGGCCGGCCGTCAGCACCGGCATCACCGCCACCGTCCCGCAGTAGACCAGCGGCTTGCCGGCGTAGCGCGCGTCGAACAGCTCGAAGCCGCGGGCGTAGGGGATGCCCGACTGATTGCCGCCGTCGATGACGCCCTGATGCACGCCCTCGCGGATCCGCCGCGGGTGCATGAGACCCGCGGGCAGCGCCGCGCTGTGGTCCGGCGCGCCGAGGCAATAGCCCCACACGTTGGCCAGCAGCTCGGCGCCGAGGCCGGTCGCCAGGCTGTCGCGATTGACGCCCACGATGCCCGTCATCGCCCCGCCGTAGGGGTCGAGCGCCGACGGCGAGTTGTGGGTCTCGACCTTGTAGACGAGGTGGTCGGCGTCGCTGAAGCGGACCACGCCCGCGTTGTCGTGGAACACCGACACCAGGTAGGGCGCATCCTCGGGGTCCAGGGCCGCGCGCACGCGGGCGGCGGCGACGGCCTCGGTGGCGCCGCGGATGTACTCACGAAACAGGCCGCGGCCGATCTCCCGCGTGAGGCCCTGCGGGTCGGTGTAGGTGATCGGGGCGGCGAAGATCTTGTGCTTGCAGTGCTCGCTCCACGTCTGCGCCAGGCACTCGAGCTCGGCGTCGGTCGGGTCGCGGCCCGCGGCGACGAAGTGGTCGCGGATCGCCGCCATCTCGGCCAGCGACAGCGCGAGCATCCCGGCCCGCGAGATCTGCTCGAGGGTGGCGTCGTCGGCGGATCGCAGCGGCACGAGGGCGACCCTGGGCACCGCCTCGGTGCCGGCGCGTGGCACCTCGAGGGCGTCGTCTCCCGGCGGCGAGCTCTCGAGGCGCACACGCTGGATCAGCGGGTTATGCAGCTCGCGACTGACGAGCACGAGCTCCGCCGGCGTCAGGCCGACAAAGACGTAGAGCGTGCTGGTGTACACCTGCCCCGGCAGCGCGCGGCCGAGACAGTCCTCGGCGGCCCGCTGGACGCTGCGCCCGACCGGATCGCTGACCCCGGGCCGCAGCCCGACGCACAGGCGCGACGCGCCCGCGGGGTCCGGCAGGGACCCGACGCCCCCCTGCTCGCAGATCGGGTCGACGAGGGCCGCGAGCACCTGGGCCGGCTCGCCGCGTCCGGCGTCGAGCCCGAGATCGAGGTGATAGAGCTTGCGCGTGCGCAGCTCCGGCGTGCGACCGAGGACGCCCTGGAGGCGGATCGCCGTGGCGGTGGCGAGCGCGTCGGTCAGCGCCGGCCTCGTCGTGATCTCCAGGCGCGTGACGCCGGCGGCGGATGCAGAGGACGACACGACCGACGACACCGACACGGACGAGGCGCTCACGCGGCCTTCCTGCCCGCTCGGCCCCGGGCCTGTCAACCGCGAGGGGGTTGCCCTTCCACACTCCTGCCAGCGGCGGCCTTGACAGCGCACACAGCCCGCTGCATGCTCGGCCGCATACGTGGTGGTCCTGGTTGTTTGACCGAGCATTTGGCCACCACACGCCACTGCACTTGAGGTGCATCAGTGAACAATCTGGAAGAACGGGACGACCGGGTGGAAGACGCCTGGGCGGGTAGCCTCCGCGAAGTCCTTCGTGACGTGATCAAAACGCTGCCGAGCAAGGTGACACTCGGCGAACTCGTCGACGCGACGCGGAGCAATCCGCAGCTCGCGCCGGTGCTCGAGCACTTCACGGTGCAGGAGCTCATCGACCTGGTGAAGGACCGTCCGCGCGACGAGCCCTCGGATCTGGTGCCCCTGGCCAAGAAGCCGGCGAGCGGTGAGGTCCTGTTCGATGAAGAGGGCAACCCGATCCTCGACCTCGACGCCGGCCCGGCGGTGATCCGTCGCCGCGCCGACGTGCCCGACGGCGACGTGCGCCTGCTGTCGGTGCTCAACAAGCAGAAGGCCGGGCGCCGCGAGAACGAGCTGCTGCAGACCACCGGCCTCGCGTCGGACCAGGTGCGCCTCATCCTCCGCAACCTGCGGACCAAGGGCTTTATCCACGTCGAGGGCGCCGGCATCAAGCGACGGATCAAGATCACGCGCCACGGCACCGCGTATCTTCGCAAGTTCGAGCCGGGCGCCTCGCTGGTCTGAGCGCGGGGCGAGCTGCAAGGGGGCGCCCATGGGGCGCCCTTTTTGTGCGGGCACGACCAAAACACAAAGGGCGCCGCGGATGCCCGGGCGCCCTCTTGTGCGGCCTTTTACGCGAGCGATCAGCCTGGTGCGATCAGCTGGTCCTGCAGAATGCCGGCGAGGCAGTTGATGGCGTTCGAGAAGTCGGTGTCACAGATCGACTCGATGCAGCAGCGCAGCTCGGCGTCGTCTTGCGGGGTGTTGGGGTCGTCCGGGATGTTGAGGCTCTCGCAGACCTCCTTGACGCGGACCGGCGGGATGGCCTGGCCGGTGGCGGCGTTGGAGCAGCCCGGCCCGATGCCGAACTCGTACTGCTTGGTGGCGGCCGACTTGGGGTCGCCGGGGAGGATGTCGCTCGGGATCCAGTCGCGGTAGACGAGGTCGAACACGCCGCCGTCGAGCGGCTCGAAGGGGGCCTCGGTGTTGCGCTGGGTGACCGGGGGGACGCCGAGGATGCCGAGCATGACGACCTCCTTCTTCTTGTCCTTGATCAGCACGTCTTTGAGGTAGTTGATGTAACGCGCGGTCGGCTGGAGCACGCCCTTGTCGGCGGACTCGCAGCTCTCGTAGATCGTGTCGGCGTTGGCGTCCGTGCAGTTGGTGCCGGCGTTCCAGCACACCGCGCTGGTCGGGTCCTTCTTCATGCCGGGGGTGCCGGGGAAGTCCTCCCAGTACTGGTTGTAGTTGGGGTCGGCGGCCTTGGCCGGGTCGAAGTACTTGTAGTCCTTGACCGCGCAGTCCTCCTCGTCAGTGACGATGACGATCGCCAGCACCGCGCCGACGCGGAGGAAGGGCGCGCCGCCCTTGTTCCAGTCCTTGTTGGGGTCGAGGGCCTGCAACATGGTCTCGAGGGTGGCCTCCATGCCGCAGCCGTCGATGCCCTGCGGTCCGATGCAGGAGAGCGCGTTGGCGACCGGGTCGCCCATGCCGTTGCCGCCGAGGATGTTGTTGCTGTCGACGTCGAAGTGGATGAAGGGGCCGTCCGGGACGGCCGCGGCGCCCGGGGTGCAGCCGTTGGTGCAGGCCTGGGGGACCGGGTTACCGTCGGCGATCGGGTTGAAGCGCTCGAGGCGGTCGGTGCAGGCGGTGTTGATCGGCGCGCCCTTGGCCGGCGTGTAGTCGGCCTTCTCGAACGGCGTACACAGCGGGTGACCGAAGTCGGTCGTGGTCACCATGATGTTGACGTCGGCGTTGACCAGCTCGTTCTTCTTGTCCTTGAGGTCGCGGATCTTCTGGATGAGGTACGGGAAGTTGGCCGCGAGGTTGGTCTGCTCCTCGCCCATCGAGCCCGAGTTGTCGATCACGAACAGGATGTCGAGCAGGTTGCAGGAGCCGTCGGTGGTGTTGCAGCCGCTCGGGACCTCGGTGTCCGACGCCGGGAGGTCGAGCTTGGGCTCGTTGGTCGGGTTGATCGAGGTCTGGGTGGTGGTCGGCTCGGTCGCCGAGACCTGCGTCATCGTGATGCCCGACGCGGCCGTGGTCGTGCTCTCGCTGCCACCGTCGCCGCTGTCGCCGCAAGCGGCCAACAACGCGCCAGCCAGCAGCAGCGCACTCGGGAGGTAATTTCCGGGGGAATAAACAGGAGTAGTGCTCATGGTCGACGCTCCGCGCACAGGCTTGTCCGCATCGTCGCACAAGCGGGACACGTCACAAAAGCGAGAAATGAGGTCCGTCCGCGTGTGCATGCGGCCCGGCCCTACGTGGGCCGAAGCGATGGGGGCTCGAGCCTACGAGGGGTCCGCGTCACGCGCGAGGCAACTCACGGGTTTGTTTGCATGACCATCAAGCCGGCGCCTTAGAACACGACCTGCAGCTGGAGGCGGACCTGGTCGTTGCCGAGGCGGATCTGCGTGTTCCAGGAGTGGAAGTAGTCGAGCTGGAGCTTGAGCGAGTGGCGGGCGAAGTAATAGTTGAAGACGCCGCCGAGGTCGTTCTGGCTCTTGAGGCTGGTCTGGGTGGCGTCGCCGCTGGCGAAGATCTGGCCCCAGCGGGCGCCGAGCTCCAGCGGTAGACGCGGGAGCAGGTAGCCGACCTGGGCGAAGTAGGCGGCGCCGTTTCGCGGGGCGACCACCGGGATCGGGTTGCCCATGTCGTCGACGTTGGTGCCGGCGAAACGCTTCCCTTTGCGGAAGAAGAAGGCGCTCTCGAGCGAGAAGCCGGCGTAGCGGAAGCTGAGGTCGGCGGTGGCGTTGTGGGTGGTGGTCTTGCCGCCGTCCGCCGGGATCGCCCCGCCGAAGGCGTGGGTGTCGTGCGGGTCGCGGTCGATGAACGAGTAGGCGCCGCCGATCAACATCTTCGGCTTTTGCGTGCGCTCGTGGTCGGCCTCCTCGAGGTCGTCGTAGTTGCCAAAGGGCAGCACCTCGACGCGGGCGAGGTAGGCGAGGCCGAAGTCGCTGGGGCCGTACAGGGCGATGCCGTCGCCGAGGTAGATGCCGGCGTAGTAGCGGAGGTGATTCAGGCCGCCGACGTCCTTGGAGCGGATGTCAAAGCCGATGTCGCGGTCCATCGTGAATTCGTTGTTGGCGGTCGAGCGGTCGACAAACTGCAGGCCGGTGATCCGCATCATCCGCTGGTGGTTGTAGGGGACCTTGTACTGGCCGACCTGGAGGGTCGCGTCGCGGAAGCGATCGAAGGTGAAAAACCAGTCGAGGATCGGCGAGCGGGTGATCGTGCCGTTTTTGTAGCCGAGCTCGATCGGCGAGAAGGTCAGGGCGATCCGGTACTTGATGTTCGGGGAGAACAGGTTGCCGGCGAACCACACGCGGGCGCGGCGAAACACCAGGTTGAGGTCGTTCTTGGCGGCGGTGGGCATGCCGCCGTCCATGCCCGGCTGCTCGGGGGTGTGGTGGACGATCGCCTGCAGCTGCGAGAAGGCGTTGAACTGCAGCGTGAAGCGCTTGTCCTGGCTGCTGACCTCGAGCCCGACGCCGGGGCGGAACTTGACCTTCTTGGTGTCGTCGACCGGCGACTCGGCGATCCGGGCGGCGTCGCCGGGTGGGAGGAAACGCGAGGGTTCCGGCGCGACCACGGGTGCCGGTTGCGCGGGCGCGGCGGGTGGGAGGGGCGCGGCGAGTGCAGACGCGGCGGGTGCAGGTGCCGGTGCGGCGAGTGCCGGTGCGACCGCGGGCGTTGACACGGCCGGTGCGACGGCTGTGGGTGCGCCCGCGGACGTCGAGACCGCGGCAGGTGTCGACGTCGCCACCGCGGCCGCGGACGAGCCGGGGCCGACGGTCGGGGCGAGGAGGGCGGCGCAGAGGAAGGCGGCGTGCATGGCTCGGCCTCGGTTTGCGCCCACAACACCGGATCTGTCAATCGTGAATCACCCGACGGAAATTTGGCGTTTCCGGCGGCGGGTTCAGACGACGATGTTGAGCAGCTTGCCCGCCACGTAGATGACACGGCGCGGGGTCTGGCCGGCGAGGTGGCGCAAGACGTCGGGGTGAGCGAGGGCGATGCGGTGGATGTCGGCCTCGCTGGCGCCCTGGGGGATCGCCAGCTCGGCGCGGCGCTTGCCCTGGATCTGAACCACCAGCGGGAAGGTCGCGTCGACGAGCAGCGCGTCGTCCGCCGCGGGCCACAGCTCGTGGGCGAGGGAACGCGGGTTGCCGAGGGCGCGCCAGATCTCCTCGGCGAGGTGCGGCGCGAAGGGCGAGAGCAGGAGGCTGAACTGGGCCAGGGTGTCGCGGTGCAGCGGCTCGCCGGGCTCGACGATGTCGCGGACGAAGATCATCATCGCGCTGATCGCAGTGTTGAAGGCGAGTCGGTCGATGCGCTCGCTGACGGCGGCGATCGTTCGGTGGAGCAGGCGACGCTGGCGGTCGCTGCCCTCGCCCGCCGGGAGCTCGCGCAGGCGGTCGGGGGCGCCGTCTTCGGTTGTGTCGAAGGCGAGGCGGTAGGCGCGTTGCAGGAAGCGGTGGCAGCCGGCGACGCCGTCGGTCTGCCACGGGGCGCTGTGCTCGAGCGGGCCCATGAACATCTCGTAGAGGCGCATGGTGTCGGCGCCGTACTGCGTGACGACGTCGTCGGGGTTGACGACGTTGCCGCGGCTCTTGGACATCTTGTCCCACTGCACGTCGACGGGCTCGCCGGTGTCCTTGACCTTCCACTCGTCGCTGCCGGGCGCGAGCGGCTCGACCTCGGCGGGCTTGAAGATCACGGCCTGGCCGTCGGCGCTGCGCCGGCGGTCCTTCGGGAGGTAGGTGGCGCCGAGGACCATGCCCTGGTTGACGAGGCGCTGGAACGGCTCGCGGGTGCCGACGTGGCCGAGGTCGAACAGGACCTTGTGCCAGAAGCGGGCGTAGAGCAGGTGGAGCACGGCGTGTTCGGCCCCGCCGATGTAGAGATCGACGGGCAGCCAGTAGTCGGCGGCGGCGCGAGAGAACGGCGCGGCGTCGTTCTGCGGGTCCATGAAGCGCAGGTAGTACCAGCAGCTGCCGGCCCACTGCGGCATGGTGTTGGTCTCGCGGGTGCCGCCGTCGGCGTGGACCCACGCGCCGGCCTTGCTGAGCGGGGGCTCGCCGGTCTCGCTGGGCTGGAAGTCGTCGAGCTCGGGGAGGGTGACGGGGAGCTCGGACTCGGGGACGGGCACGACCTCGTCGTCGCCCTCCGGCGTGGTGTGGTGGATCAGCGGGAAGGGCTCGCCCCAGTAGCGCTGCCGTGAGAACAGCCAGTCGCGCAGCTTGTAGGTGACGCGGCGACGTCCGAGGCCCTGGGCCTCGATCCATTCGATCATCCGCTCCTTGGCCCGGGCGGTGGGCAGGCCGTCGAGGAAGCCCGAGTTGATCGCGGTGCCGTGCTCGCTGAAGGCGGCGTCGGCGATCGGCTGGGTGGCGCCGGCGACGACCTCGACGATCGGCAGGGACATCGCGCGGGCGAAGGCGTGGTCGCGCTCGTCGTGGCCGGGCACGGCCATGATGGCGCCGGTGCCGTAGCCCATGAGCACGTAGTCGGAGATCCACACCGGGACGTGGGCGCCGTTGGCGGGGTTGATGGCGAAGGCGCCGGTGAACACGCCGGTCTTCTGGCCCTCGGCGGCCTCGGTCTGGCGGTCGCGTTCGCTGCGGCGGGCGGCCTTCTCGACGTAGGCGGCGACCTCGGCGGACTGCGACGCGGTGGTGATGCGGCCGACCAGCGGGTGCTCGGGCGCGAGGACCATGTAGGTCGCGCCGAACAGGGTGTCGGGGCGGGTGGTGAACACCTCGATCGCGGCGTCGTCGGCGGCGTTGGAGTCCAGCGCGAAGCGGACCTCGGCGCCGTCGCTGCGGCCGATCCAGTGGCGCTGCATGTCGAGCACGCTGGCCGGCCAGTCGAGGCCCTCGAGGTCGCCGAGCAGGCGCTCGGCGTAGGCGGTGATGCGCATCATCCACTGGCGCATCGGCCGGCGGACGACGACGAGGCCCTTCTCGACCTGCTCGGCGACCTCCTCGTTGGCCAGGACGACGCGCAGGGCGGGGCACCAGTTGACGGGGGCGTCGTGCAGGTAGGCGAGGCGGTGATCGTCGCGGTAGCGGCGGACGGCGGCGGGGCCCCTCGCGGTGATGTCCGCGGGGATCGGGAGCTCGGAGATCGGGCGGGCGCGGGCCTGCGTGGGGTCGTAGAAGGCGCCCCACAGCTGCAGGAAGATCCACTGCGTCCACTTGTAGTAGCGCGGGTCGGTGGTGTCGACCTCGCGCTCCCAGTCGTAGGAGAAGCCGAGCGTCTTGAGCTGGCGCTTGAAGTTGACGATGCACTCGGCGGTGCGCACGGCCGGGTGCACGCCGGTCTGCATGGCGTAGCGCTCGGCGGGCAGGCCGAAGGCGTCCCAGCCCATCGGGTGCAGCACGTTGAAGCCGCGCATCCGCTTGTAGCGGGCGACGATGTCGGTCGCGGTGTAACCCTCGGGGTGGCCGACGTGGAGGCCGTCGCCCGACGGGTACGGGAACATGTCGAGGACGTAGTACTTGGGCCGCTCGGGGTCGACCTCGGCACGGAAGGTGTGGTGCTCGTCCCAGAGGCGCTGCCAGCGGGCCTCGATCGCGCGAAAATCGTAGGTCATGGGCGGGGCAACGCTAGACGCTCGCGCGGAAAAAGCCAAGCGCGCCGCGTCGGGGCGACATGTCCCGGGGGACAGCCGCGGCGGCGGGCGCTCACGGGGCCGTACAGGGCTTGTTGGTGGTCTCGACGAAGATCTCGCGGCGGGCCTCGAGGTCGGCGGCGGTCACCAGCGTGGGCACGCTGCCCTCGGCGCCGAAGCACTCGCTCTGGAAGCCGGAGCCGGTCGTGACCTTGGCGTCGAGCTGGTAGCGGCCGCTCGCGGGGACACGGACCTGGACGTCGAGCAGGGTCTGGCTGTTGGGACAGGTGAGGACGCTGCCGTCGTACTCGCGGTAGGGGCTGACCTCGAGGGTGCAGGGGGCCGGGGGCGCCTGCTCGCAGCCGACGCGGCGGGCGATGAAGCGGACCGCGGTGGCGCCCTCGAGGCCGCACAGGGCGACGCCGTCGAGCTTGGCGGTGACGAGCACGTGCGGCTCGGGATCTGCCGGCGCGCCGGTGCTGGTGCCGGTGTCGCTCCCGGTGTCGTCGCCCGCGGGCTCGCTGCAGGCGCTCAGGAGGAGGGTGACAAGGAGTTGGCGCGCGAGCGACATGGGCTCACTTGGCCTTACCACCTTTTCCGGTGGGCTTGCCGGCCTTGTCGACGTGCTTGTCGCCCTTCACGCCCTTGCCGGTGACGCCGCTGGCGGTCGCCGCGACGCCGGTCTTGTTGGCCTTGAGCGTGTCGAGCCACAGCTTCTTGCGGGCGGTGGGGAGGCTGGCGAGGCGGCCCTCGACGTCCTTCTCGACGGCGGACCAATTCTTGCCGCGGGCGAGCACGTCCTCGAAGGCCGCGAGGATCGCCGACGGGTAGGTCTTCTCGAGCTCGAGCTTGACGGTGGTGGAGGCGTCGGTGATGAGCTTGCCGCTGCCGGCGAAGCGGCCCTTGCACGCGGCCTGGATCTTCGGGTGGGCGACGGTGACGGCGGCGACGGCGGCGTCGACCTCGGCCAGGCCAGCGCCCGCGAGCGCGTCCGGGCCGAGCGTGCCCCACAGCTTGGTGAGCGCGCTGACCAGGGTCTGGCCGTGCTTGCTGCTCTGGCGCAGGACCTCGCCCGCGGCGGCGTTCTTGGTGACGGCGGCGCCGTCCTTGCCGGTGGCCATCGGCGCGCACACGGCCGCCTGGGCGAGGGCGACGCGCTGGAGGTCCTGCGCGAGCAACAGGCCGTACTCGGCGACGATCGCGGGCTCGGGGTTGCGGGTGGCGACCTCGCCGGCCTCGCTGACCAGGTGCTCGCTGGCCTCGAGGTCGAGCTGGGCGGCGAGGAGGTCGTAGTTTTGCAAGCCGGTGGGGAGCAGGGCCGCGAGCTGATCGGCGGGGACGCGGTAGCCGTTGCCGGCGCTGTCGACGTCGATCGGCGCGCCGGCGTACTTGCCGGCCTTGGCGGCGAGCTTCTGGGGGCCCGCGGGCGGGGCCTTGGCGAGCGTGAAGCCGACGCGGTCGGGGGCGACGAAGCTGGTCTTGAGCGGCTTGCCGGCGAGGGTGAACTTGGTCTTCTCGGAGAAGTCGGCGCCGCGGATGACCCCCTCGACGCCCGCGCCCTCGGTACCTGTCCAATAGGCCAGGCCGCCGATGACCGGCGTCTTGACGGTGGCGACCGGCTTCTTGCTGGCGAACTCGCGGCCCTGGGTGACGGCGACCAGCGGCTGGTCGATCGGCGCGTCGGCGGGGACGCTCAGGGTCACCTTGCTGGCGCTCGCGGGCGCCACCGGGGTGAGGGTCACCTGTCCCAAGCGCCAGGTGGTCACGGCGTCGAGGTGCTTGCCGCTGACCTTGAGCTCGCCGGGGGCGCCGACCTCCTTGGGCACGCTGGTGAGCAGCGGCGTGGGGTGGACGGTGAACTCGGCGGCGAGGCTGGCCTGCTTGCCGCGGGCGCTCGCGGTGAGAGAGCCGGTCTTGGCGCCCTTGGGGACGGTGACCTTGGCGGCGGTCTCGGCCTGCTCGCTGGGCTTGAGCGGCTTGCTGCCGAGCTTGAACTTGACGGTCGCGGACTTGCTGGCGGCGGCCAGGTGGGCGCCCTTGAGCGTGATCGTGTCGCCCTCGAAGGCGGCCGGGGGATCGACGCTGGCGAGCGTCGGCGCGTAGAAGACCTCGTAGTCCTTCTTGAGGGTCGCCGCGCCGCCCAGGCTGGTGACCGCGAGCGGGCCGCTGCTGTTGCCGTCGACGGCGGTGAACTTGATCGCGGTGTCGCTCTGCTCGTCGATCTTGAGCTTGTTGCCGCCGAGGGTGAGCTCGGTGACGCGGGCGAGGCCCTTGCCCTTGAGGGTGACGACGTCGCCGGGGGCCGCGAACTTGGGCGCGGCGGCGGTGAGTCGGGGCGCGGGGACGAAGGTGAAGCGCGTGGCGCCGTCGCTGGTGGCCGCGAGCTCGCCGACCTTCTTCTTGGCGCGCTTGAGGATCAACTTCTTGCCGGCCTTGGCGGCGGCGGGGACGGTGCCGGTGATGCTGGTCGCGGTGATCTTGAGGTCGGCGAGCGTCTGGCTGTCGAGCAGGACGGTGTCGCCTTCGGCGAAGCCCTGGCCGGAGATGGTGATGCTCGTGCCTGCCGCGAACTCGGCGGGCGCGACCGCGGCGATCGTGGGCGCAGTCGCGGGCGCAGGCGTGTCGCCGTCCGCGGCGAGGGCGGTGCTCGCCAGCGCGTCGAGGTCGGCCGCGCGCGCGACCTGGGGGCCCGCCGACAGCAGCACGGCGGCGATCCACGCGGCCGCGAAACGGCGCCGACGAGGCGATCCGGCGCGCGCATCCGGAGTGCTCGCGCGGGCGTTCATCGGCGTGTTTGTGCTAGAGGAGCGACGATCTGTGAACCACACGCGGCGACTTTCTCCCCTTCGCACGCGCCCCGTCAAGCTATTCTCGCGGCCACCACGATGACGCGCCGCAACTGTGCAACTCCTTCACTCGCTGATCATGTTCCGAGCCGTCGCTGGAGCTCGCGGTTCGCCGCGCGTGTCGCATCGATCTCGGCGCTCGCATGTGCGGCGCTGCTGGTGCCGGCCGAGCCCGCGCTCGCGAGCGGCAAGCTGACCCCGGCGCAGGCCGGCAAGCGGATGGGCAAGGGGCCGGCGAAGGTGCTGCCGGCGAGCATGAACCGCGCGGTGCCGCTGACGCTGGCCAGCGCCGGCAAGGCGACCGCGCCGGCGCCTCACGTGCGCGACGCGCTGCTCGAGCTCGGCAAGCTGTCAGCCGTGACGCCGAGCGTGCGCCTCGATCCGCAGCGCGGCTCGCTGCGCCGCTTCCAGGGCCGCGTGGTCAACCCGCACGGCGCCGGCGCGCTGGCGGCGGTGCGGCTGCTGATCGAGCACCGCGACGCGCTCGGGATCCTGGCGGCGCCGGAGCGCGTGGCGCTGGTCCAGCGGCATATGTCTCAAGAGCCAGGTGAGGGGCTGCACCTGGTGCTGGACCTGCAGTACGACGGACTGCCCGTGTGGGGCGCCGAGGTGGCGGCGCACTTCGCCGCGGACGGGGCGCTGACCGCGATCAACGCGCAGAAGCTCGGGACGCTGAAGCCGGCGATGACGCTGCGCTACGGGCCGGCGGCGGCGCAGCAGCGGGCCCGGCGGTGGAACGCCGCGGGCTCGAGCGACGGGGTGGTGCGCGAGCTCGGCGAGCCGGTGCTCGGGGTGTGGCCGGGGCGCGGCGGCGACGACGGCGGGGTGCTGGCGTGGAAGCTCGTGCAGTCGCAGCGCGGCGCCGACGGCATGCCGCAGCACTACGCGACCTACGTCGACGGCAACACCGGGGCGGTGCTGGCCCGGCACGCGCTGGTGCACAGCGAGAAGGTCAGCGCGACCACGGGCAGCGCGACCAACCTGTTCGGCAAGCCGGTGACGCTGCGGATCTCGAACTACGAGGACAAGGGGTACTTCGCGCTGTTCGATCAGAGCAAGGGGCTGGCCGCGGCGACCCTGCAGACCTTCGACGCCGACCACACGCAGTACGACGAGAGCCTGGCGACCTCGAACAGCAAGAGCACCTGGGAGCCGGCGCTGGCGACCGCGCACGAGCACATGCAGAAGGTCGTCGACTATTACAGCAAGACCCACGGGCGGAATTCCTGGGACGGCCAGGGCGCGCAGGTGAAGCAGCTGGTGCACTACGGCCAGGACTTCAACAACGCGTTCTGGGACGCGTGGTCGAAGCACATGGCGATCGGCGACGGCGACGCGTTTGTCTTCAAGAGCTTCGCGCGCGCGCTCGACGTGTCGGCCCACGAGTTCTCCCACGCGGTCGTGACCGGCACGGTCGACCTCGTGTATCAGGGCCAGCCGGGCGCGCTCAACGAGAGCTTCGCCGACGTGATCGCGGTGATGGTGGACCGCGACGACTGGCTGATCGGCGAGGAGATCGTCGGGCCGCAGGTGTTCCCGCAGGGCTACGCGCGTAGCTTCATCGACCCCGAGGGCGGCAACCAGCCGGCGCACATGGACCAGCTGTACAAGGGGCTCGACGACTTCGGCGGGGTCCACATCAACAGCGGCATCCCGAACCACGCGGCGTACCTGCTGGCCCAGGCGACCAGCCGCGAGGTCGTCGAGAAGATCTGGTACCGCACGCTGTACAAGGATCACATCGGCAGCCAGGCTAGCTTCGTCGACATGGCCCAGGGCACGCTCACGGCCTGCGACGAGCTGGTCGCGGCCAAGACGCTGAAGGCCGGCGACTGCACGGCGGCGGCGCAGGCGTGGGTGAAGGTCGGCGTGCTCGGGGCGGCCGATGTGCCGATGGGCGGGTGCCCGACCAACGCCAGCGAGCAGGGCGGCGTGTGTTACTGCGACCCGGGCTACGTGCCGAACAAGGACGGCAGCGCGTGCGTGGCGGTCGACAACGTGATGTGCCCGCAGAACGCGATCGAGGGCAACGGGCAGTGCTTCTGCAAGGACGGCTTCAAGCCGAACGCGGACAGCAGCCAGTGCGTGGCGGTCGACAAGGGCTGCCCGCTCAACAGCGGCTGGGACGCGGCGGCCAAGGCCTGCAAGTGCGACCCGGGCTTCGAGGGCTCGCCGAACGCGGCCGACGGCAAGTGCGAGGCGGTCGACTCGGACTGCCCGGCCAACGCCCACCCGATCTTCGACGAGCAGCAGATGGGCGTGTACGTGTGCGGCTGCAACGACAACTTCGAGGACGACGGCATGGGCGGCTGCCAGGTGGTGGCCGGGACCTGCGGCAACGAGTCGTTCTTCGGCCGCTGCGACGGCGATACGCTGACCTACTGCGATGTCGGCGGCGGCGACCCGAGCATCACGGTGGTCGACTGCAAGGCGGACGGGCTGGTGTGCGGCAAGTTCGACAGCATCGTCGGCTTCGACTGCCTCAACCCCAAGGGCGTGGCCGCGGGGGGCAAGTGCGCGGCCGACAGCTACCAGGTGTGCGACGACACGGTGCCGTTCTGCGTCTCGCAGGCGGGCGACCCGGACGGCTTTTGCTCGCACGAGTGCAAGGCCAAGTCGGAGTGCCAGGCCAACCAGACCGAGAAGGACGCGTTCGACTGCTGCGCGAGCGTGTCGGACGGCACGCGAGCGTGCCTGAAGGATCCGTACTGCGCGGAGAACGTCGACACCAAGGCGACCTGCGACGACGTGCCGGGCGGCAGCAGCTACTTCGGCGAGTGCGACGGCGACGTGTTGATCTACTGCGACGGCTCGACCGACACCACGCAGGAGGTGTTTTGCAACACCCTCGGCCTCGAGTGCGGCTGGGTCGACAAGAAGACCGGCTACAGCTGCGTCGAGCCCAACTCGGGCGCGCTGCCCGAGGCGCCGAAGGACTGGTGCCCGTACGAGGACGACGGCGTGTGCGACGTGCCGGAGCGCTGCCCCGAGGGCAGCGACCTGCTCGACTGCAACCCCTGCGGCGAGGTGACTTCCGCGGGCGTGTGCGAGGGCGACGTGCTCAAGGTGTGCGACCCGGCGGCGGGGCTGGTGACGACCAACTGCCAGGATCTGGGCGCGACGCCGGTGTGCGGCGTCAACGGGGACGGCATGCCGGCGTGTGTCCCGGGTGATGGCAACCCGGTCCCGACCGAGGCCGGCGGGAGCGACACGGTGACACCGGACAGCGAGAGCGGCAGCGACGATGGTGGTGCCGATGGCGGCAATCAGACGATCAACTGCACGTGCCGCAGCGACGGTGGTACGGGCGGCGCCGGGCTGTGGTTCGGGGCGATCGGGCTGGCGTTCTTGCGTCGGCGCCGGCGCGTGTGAGCCCACGGAGGGGGCACCACCGGGGCCAGGCGGCCCCGCGACAGGGGGAGGCTTGACCCATTGCCCGGGCCCATCACCACCCCTAGGGTGGCGCCATGCATGTGCGACAAATCGTGATCGGGCTGGCCCTGATCGGTGCCTGTGGTGGCAGCGACAGCGCCAGCAGTGAGAGCAGCGGCCTCAGCACTGGCGGCAGCGAGAGCGGTACGAGCGGCGCGACCGGTTCGGCCAGCGCGGTGCCGACGACGGATGGCACGAGCGCGGCGAGTATCACCAGCGACGGGACCACCGCGGCCGCGACGACGGGCAGCGAGGGCAGCAGCGGTGAGACGAGCGCGGGGCCGCCTCCCCTGCCCTTCGAGTGCGGGGCGTTCACGCCGGGTGACGACCTGACGGTGTGTACGGCGACCTACCTCGGCGGCCCGGGCGGCGACACACCCGGCGGGGTCGATGTGGCGCCGGACGGGGCCGTGCTGGTCGGAGGCGGGTTCCCGGGCCACGCGTTTGCCGGGCGCGGGAGCGACGGCGAGGGGGTGGTGCTGCGCATGACGGCGGACGGGCGCGGTGTGACGAGTGCTCAGCGCTTCACCGGCGCGGTGCGCAGCCTCGAGGTGGCCTGGCCCGGAGGACAGGTCGCGGTGGCCACCGCCGACAGCGTCGTGTTGCTGCCGGCGGAGCTGGGGGCGCCGCTGTGGACGGCGGCGCTGGCCGGGAGCTCGCGGGTGTCGGTCGGTAGTGACGGCACGGTGGCGGCGCTGCACGGCAAGCAGATCGCGGTGTTCGACCCGCAAGGGGCGCCGCTCGCTGATTTTGCGGTGGCGGGCACGCAGGTGGCCGACCTCGCGGTGCACGCCGAGAGCCAGTCGGTGCTGGCGACGGGCTACCGACAGAGCGACGAGGGGGCGTGCCAGCAGTACAAGAGCACGTTCATCCGCAGCTACGCGTACGACGGCACGCTGAAGTGGACCGACTACGACTGGGACGGGACCGAGGTGGATGACACCGAGGACTGCGCCGACTCGGAGGGCAAGGGGCTGGCGATCGGTCGCGACGGCCAGCTGTACTACGCGGCCAAGAGCGACGGCGGCAACACGGTGCACCGCAAGCAGCCGCGCGACCTGCAGGTCGAGGTCGACAACGTCTCCTTCGATCCCTACAACACCGGCTACGGGTTCAAGGGTGCCAACGCGCTCGGGTACTACGCGCGCCTCGACCCGGCCACGGGGGACCACCTGGGCGGGCAATTCGTGCTGGCGCGCAAGGCCACCGGCGACGAGGACCCGGCGGCGGCGGAGGCCAACGCGGCGGTGCCCGAGCAGGCGACGGCGCTGGCGGACGGGACGATGGTGATCGTCGGATCGTCGGCGTACCTGCTGGCGGGGCACGACAAGCAGTCGGTCGGCGGGGTCAAGGTCGGCGGCTACACGGCCTACGAGCCGTTTGTGCTGATCGTCGCGTCGGACTTCTCGCAGCGGCTGGCGTGGACGGCCTTCACGGCGAGCGGGCCGGGCTTCGCGCGGGCGGTCGGGGTCGGCTCGCAGAGCGCGGCGCTGCTGTTTGGGCAGTCGACCGACGACAGCGCGAAGGGTCCGCTGATCACGGTCGATCCGCTGCAGCCGGCGCCGGGCGGGGACGCCGAGGTGTACCTCGCGGTCCTGCCGACGCCGTGAGCGGGAGCTCCCGCGGCCGCACACGCGGCCGCGGGCGCCATTTCACTGCGGGTTGATGACGGCGAGCTTGAGGCCGCCGGGGTAGGCGTAGGAGGTCGCCTGGGTGTAGCCGACGTTGATGATGCCGAAGGGCGAGTCGCTCTCGGCCAGGTGGGCGCCCTCGTTGATCTTGTAGTCGGCGACCTCGTACTCGCCGACGGCGTAGTAGCCGTTGACGACGACGCCGTCGATCTTGACGTCGGCGGCGCCCTTGAGGCGGATGATCTGCGCGTAGTGGACGTTGTAGCCCTGGCCGGTGACAAAGGCGTAGCGGTCGAGGAACTGCTCGACGGGGATCATCTGGTACATGGCGGGGTCGCCGGTGCCGCCGCCGCCGCTCTGGCTCTCGAGGTACTGGACCGGCAGGAAGGGCTTGTCGCTCTCGAAGATGAAGCTGGTGTTGTTGGGGACCACGAGCTGGGCCCACTTGCCCTTGTTGACCATGAGCGGGGTGCCGGGCTGGGCCGGGTTGGTGGTGACGACGGTGCCGTCCTCACCGCCGAACACGCGCCAGTAGTGCTTCTCGCTGCCGCGCTTGGGCGAGTGGGCGCCGACGTACTTCTTCCCCCAGTAGTCGAGGGCGAGCATCTGCTCCTGGATGTGGTCGCAGTAGGTGACGCCCATGGGGACGTTGATGCACACCGAGGCGCCGAGGACCCAGATCGGCTTGTCGGCGCTGACGAAGGTGCCAGACAGGTCGCCGCTGGCGCTGGTGCGGACCTGCAGGGTGTCGAAGCGGTTCATCGCGACCTGGCCGGTCGCGTTGGCCGCGACGGCGGCGACGCCGGCGCCGGCGTTGGTGTTCTGCGGCGGGGTCCACTTGACGGTGGTGCCGTCGACGAGGGCGATGACGTTGAAGTAGCTCGGGTAGTCGCCGACGGAGGCGGGCCAGGAGGAGATGACGTAGTCCTGCTTGAGCGCGTGCTCGGGGAACAGGACCGAGGCGTCGTTGGTGGCCTGGCCGGTGATCGGGGAGTGCTGGTAGGCGATGATGGGGATCGTGCTCTGGACGCGGTAGTTGCCGCCCTTGCGCAGGCCGGAGACGTTGTCGAAGGGCGGGTTGGTCATCTGGAAGATCTGCGTCTTGCCCGGCTGGACCATCACCGGGGCGCCCTGGGCCTGCTCGACGTTGGTGCCGTTGGGCGTGAAGTAGAGCTGGACCATCGCGTTCTTGGTCTTCGAGGTGTTGCCGAGGACCAGCGAGTCGATCTCGTTGCCGAAGATGTTGTCGACGCGGCTGGCGATGAAGGAGCAGCCGATCGTGCTCGGCTCGGCCTCGGCGAGCAGGCACAGGCTCGTGCACATGCCGGCGCTGCAGCCCTCGGTGTCGGCGCAGTTGACCGGCGGGTCGAAGGCCTCGCCCTTGGGGTTGCAGGTCTTGGTGGCGGCGTCGCCCTCACAGACCTTCTCGCCGGGCTGACAGAAGAGGGCGGTGCAGACGTCGTTCTTGCAGGCCTGGCCCATGGGACAGGCGGTCGGCTCGAAGCCGGAGCAGTCGTCGGCGCAGACCAGCTGCTGGTCGGCGTCGCAGCCGCCGAGCTCGCCGGGGGTGCAGGCGCAGGCCATGGTGGTGCCGCTGCTGCTGCTGCCGCTGACGGGGCCGGTGCTGCCGCTGCTGGTGCCGGACGGGTCGGTGGTGCCGCTGCTGGTCGTGCCGACGGTCTCGCCGCTGCTGGAGATGACCTCGGTGGTGCCGCTGCTCGACGCGGAGGTGGCGACGGTGGTCCCGGGACCATCGGTGGTCGGGGTGTCGGTGGTCGTGCCGGGCGTGGTGCCGGGCGTGCCGCCGGTGGTGAGGCCGCTGCTGGTGAGGCCGGAGCTGGTGCTACTGCTCCCGTCATCGGCGCAGGCGGAGAGGGTGAGGAGCGTGGCTGCGAGGGGGGCGAAACGCAGGGTGCAATGCATCACGCCCATGTGCGGCGATTCGCGGGCGCGGCGCAAGCGAGAAGTGATGGCCCGCGATCGGGTCGCTGCGGGCGGCTACGCGCCCATGCGCACAAGCGAGCGCATGGGCTGCAGTTTCAGGTCATTGGGGGTTGATGACCGCGAGCTTGAGGCCGCCGGGGTAGGCGTACGAGGTCACGTCGGTGTAGCCGATGTTGAGGATGCCAAACGGCGAGTCGCTCTCGGCGAAGTGGCTGCCCTCGCTGATCTTCACGTCGGAGACCTCGTACTCGGCGACGGCGTAGTAGCCCCCGACCACGTTGCCGTCGATCTTCACGTCGGCGCCGCCCTTGAGGCGGATGATCTGCGCGTAGTGCTGGGTGTAGCCGGTGCCGGTGACAAAGGCGTAGCTGTCGAGGAACTGCTCGACGGGGATCATCTGGTACATCGCGGGGTCGCCGGTGCCGGCGCCGCCGTTGGTGCCGGCGAGGTACTGGACCGGCAAGAAGGGCTTGTCGCTCTCGAAGATGAAGCTGGTGTTGTTGGCGATGGCGAGCTCGACCCACTGGCCCTTGTTGAGGTTTAGCGGGGTGCCGGGCTGGACGGGGTTGGTGGTGACGACGGTGCCGTCCTCGCCGCCGTAGACCCGCCAGTAGTGCTTCTCGGTGCCGCGCTTGGGCGAGTGGGCGCCGACGTACTTCTTGCCCCAATAGTCGAGCGGGAGCATCTGCTCCTCGATGTGGTCGCAGTAGGTGACGCCGGTGGGGACGTTGACGCAGTTGACGGCGCCGACGACCCAGATCGGCTTGTCGCCGCTGACGAAGGCGCCGGAGAGGTCGCCGCCGTTGGGGGCGCGGACCTCCATGGTGTCGAAGCGGTTCATGACCACCTGGCCGGTGGCGTTGGCGTTGACGGCGGGGACGCCGGCGCCGGCGAGGGTGTTCTGGGTCGGGGTCCAGCTGACGGTGGTGTTGTCGGCGCTGGCGATCACCGAGAAGTAGCTGGGATAGGCGCCGAGGCCGTCCTTGTAGGAGGCGACGATGTGGTCCTTCTTGAGGGCGTGCTCGGGCAGCAGCATGGAGGCGTCGTTGGTCGCCTGGGCGCCGATCGGCGAGTGCTGGTAGGCGACCACGGGGATGCTGGCCTGGACGCGGTAGGAGCCGCCCTTGCGCAGGCCGGAGACCTTGTTGAAGGGGGCGTTGCTGAGGGTGAAGGTCGTGGTCTTGCCGGGGGCGACGATGACGGGGGCGCCCTGGGGGGCCTCGACGTTGCTGCCGTTGGGGGTGAAGTAGAACTGCACCGAGGCGGGCTTGGTCTTCGAGACGTTGCCGACGATCATCGAGTCGTTGGTGCCGTTGCTGTAGTTGTCCATGCGCTGGGCGAGGAACGAGCAGCCGACCGAGCTCGGGGTCGCCTCGGCGAGCAGGCACAGGCTGGTGCACGCGCCGACCTCACAGGCCTCGGTGTCGGCGCAGTTGACCGGCGGGTCGAAGGCCTCGCCGTCGACGTTGCAGGTCTTGGTCGCGCCGGCGCCTTCACAGACCTTCTCGCCGGGCTGGCAGAACAGGGCGACGCACATGTCGACCTTGCAGGTCTCGCCGGGGTCGCAGGGGACCGGCTGGAAGCTGAGGCAGTCGTCGGCGCACACCAGCTGCTGCTTGTTGTCGCAGCCGTTGAGCTCGCCGGGGGTGCACAGACAGGCGACGCCGCTGCTCGAGGTGGTCTCGACGACGCCGGTGCTGCCGGTGTCGGTGGTGGTGGTGCCGGTGCCGGTGGTCCCGGTCGAGGTGGCGGTCGGGTCCGTGGTGGCGGTCGGGTCCGTGGTGGTGGTGAGGCCGGTGGTGTTGTCGCTGTCGGAGCCAGTGCCGACGGTGGTGTCGGTGGTGGTGCCGGGCGTGCTACCGGTGGTCGGCGCGACGGTGGTGGTACCGGGCGTGCTGCCGGTGGTGAGGTTGGTGCCGCCGGTGCTGCTGGCTTCGGTGGCGGTGCCGCCGTCGTCACCACAGGCGGCCGCGGCGAGGATCAGCAAGGGGATGATAGGCAAGGGCAAACGACTGCGCATGCCTCGTTATCGCGGGATCTTGGCGGCCCCCGCAAGAGGGGGGCGCGCCCGTCCGCTGATGGGGGCGACGACGCCGAGCCGCGATCGAAGGGTTCACTGAGGGTTGATGACCGCGAGCTTGAGGCCGCCGGGGTATGCGTACGAGGTCACCCCGGTGTAGCCGATGTTGAGGATGCCGAAGGGGGCGTCGCTCTCGGCGAGGTGGCCGCCCTCGCTGATCGGGTGGTCGGCGACCTCGAACTCGCCGACGGCGTAGTAGTTGCCGACGACGGCGCCGTCGACCTTGACGTCGGGGCCGCCCTTGGTGCGGATGATCTGCGCGTAATGGACCGAGTAGCCGGTGCCGGTGACAAAGGCGTAACTGTCGAGGAACTGCTCGACGGGGATCATCTGGTACATCGCGGGATCGCCCGTGCCGGCGCCGCTGTCCTGGCCGGCGAGGTACTGCACGGGCATGAAGGGCTTGTCGCTTTCGAACAGGAAGCTGGTGTTGTTGGGGATCGCCAGCTCGGCCCAGCTGCCCTTGTTGAGGTTGAGCGGGGTGCCGGGCTGGGGCGGGGTGGTGGTGACGATGGTGCCGTCCTCGCCGCCGTAGACGCGCCAGTAGTGCTGCTCGCCGCCGCGGGTCGGCGAGTGGGCGCCGACGTACTTCTTGCCCCAATAATCGAGCGGGAGCATCTGCTCCTCGATGTGGTCGCAGTAGGTGACGCCGGCGGGGACGTTGACGCAGTTGACGGCGCCGACGACCCAGATCGGCTTGTCGGCGCTGATGATCGTGCCGGAGACGTCGCCGCCGTTGGGGGCGCGGACCTCCATGGTGTCGAAGCGGTTCATGAGCACCTGGCCGGTCTGACCGCCGGCGACGTCGGGGACGCCGGCGCCGCCCTGGGTGCTCTGCGGGGGGGTCCACTTGACGGTGGTGTTGTCGGCGATCGCCAGGACGTTGAAGTAGCTGGGGAGGAAGCCGAGGCTGTCGATGTAGGAGGCGACCACGTAGTCCTGCTTGAGGGCGTGCTCGGGCAGCAGCATCGAGGCGTCGTTGGTCGCCTGGGCGCCGATCGGCGAGTGCTGGTAGGCGACCACGGGGATGCTGGCCTGGACGCGGTAGCTGCCGCCCTTGCGCAGGCCAGAGGCCTTGTTGAAGGGCGGGTTGCTGAGCGGGAAGGTCTGGGTCATGCCGGGGGCGATGTCGACGGGGCCGCCCTGGGGGGCCTCGGCGTTGCTGCCGTCGGGCGTGAAGTAGAGCTGGACGGAGGCGGCCTTGATCTTCGAGACGTTGCCGACGATGAGGGAGTCGTCGGCGGAGTTGGAGTAGTTGTCCATGCGCTGGGCGAAGAAGGAGCAGCCGACCGAGCTGGGGGTGGCCTCGGCGAGCTCGCACAGGGTGAGGCAGGCGCCGTTGAGGCAGGTCTGGTCGGCGCCGCAGGGGACGGGCGGGTCGTAGGCGTCGCCGCCGGCGTTGCAGGTCTTGGTGGCGGTGTCGCTGTCGCAGACGACCTCGCCGGGGTTGCAGAACATGGCTGGACAGGCGCCGCCGGTGCAGGCGACGCCGCCGGGACAGGGGGTGGGATCGAAGCCCTGGCAGTCCGGGTTGCACACGAGCTGCTGGTCGCCTTCGCAGCCGTTGACCTCGCCAGGGGTGCAGGCGCAGGCCTGGGTGCTGGTGCTGCTGTCGGTCGCGGTGGCGGTGACGGTGACCTGGCCGCTGCTGCCCTGGGTGTCGCTGGCGCTGCCTTCGGTGGGGCCGCTGGTGACGCTGGTGGTGAGGTCGGTGCCGGCGCTGGTGGGCGGCTCGTCGGTGATGCTGGCGGGGGTCAGGCCGGAGACGCTGGTGGTGGTGCCGGCCGAGGTGGCGCGACCGTCGTCGCCGCAGGCGGTGGCGAGCAGGAGGAGGGGGACGATCGGGAGCGGCAGGCGATTGCGCATGCCGCCCATGTCGGCCGATCACCGGGGATTTGGCAAGGGGTGGTCACACGGGGCGCAGGCGCGCTGCGGCGCGCGCCTGGCTCGCTCAAAAGCGGAGAGAGACGCCGCCGCCGGCGAGGCGCAGGCGGGTGGGGCCGAGCGCGAGGCCGTTGAGCTGGCGCTTGGCCTGGACGGCCTTGCGGAGCGGGACGATCGAGTAGACGAGGACGAGCAGGCCGACCAGGCCGACCAGGTAGCCAGCGGATGCGTAGGCCGAGGACTTGGAGGTGTCTTCTGCGGGAGTATCGGTCGCTCCGGTCTTCGTCGTCGTCTTGTTCGCGTAGTAGATGCCGATCAGCGCACCGCCGCCGCCGAGCATGCCGACGCCGAGCGTCATCGTCGAGGCACCGACGGCGATCTGCCTCTTGTAGGCGCCGGCGATCTTGCGGCGGCGGTCGTCGAGCTCGACGATCCGCTGCTCCGCCACGATCGACTCGTCGGGGGAGGCGAAGGGCTGGAAGGCCTTGTACTCGCTGACGGCGGTGCCGAGCTTGCCCTGGGCCTCGGCCATGACGGCGAGGTTGAAGTGCAGCGGGCGCCAGCGCGGGGCGAAGAAGGCGGCGCGGCGCAGCTCGGCCTCGGCGGTGGCGTAGGACCGGTTTTGGTACTGCTGGTAGGCCTTGAGGACGTGCTGCTGGGCTTGCTCGCTCAGCTCGTCGCTGACCTCGGCGTCCGCGGCGGCGGCGTCGGGTTCGGGCTCGGACTCGCGGGCGTGGGCGCCGGTGGGTAGGGCGAGCGCGAGGCTGCAGGTGAGGGCGATGCAGGGGCGCGCGAGGGTCGAGAGCGTACGCGGGGTCATGGCGGGTCTCTTAGGGGCTCTTCGGGCGGATCTCGTAGGTCAGCGTGGCGCGGGCCCAGCGGCTGATCGGGACGTTCGCCAGAGCCTTGGTGAGGTTGGCGGCGTAGGTGACGGCGTCGCTGCCGTCGCCGATCGCGGAGGGTTTGAACTGGTCGAACTCGGCGAGGTTGCTGAAGGCGTAGACGACCAGGGTCTCGCGGGCGCCGGTCTTGGGGTCGCGCAGGGAGGCGGCGATCCGCTGCTCGGCGGCGCTCGGCAGGGCCAGGGGCTCGCTCTTCTTGACCTGCGGCGCGGGCACGAGGCTGTTCGGGTAGAGCACGGCTCCGGCGCCGCTCTCCTCGAGGAAGAAGATCACGAGGTAGGCGTCGCTGTTGCTGCGAAACTCGAGCTGGAGCTGCTCGCCGTCGGTGAGGGTCTCCGGGGCGACGACCTGGAGGTCGAGTGGCTTGTGCTGCGGGGCGCGCTTGTAGGTGAAGGCGTAGGCCTGCGGGCTCGACCAGGACATCTCGTCGGCGACGTCGGTGGCGCCCTCGCGGGTGCCGCCGATCTGCAGCGGGCCGCGGCCGAGGCTGCCGCTGGCGTTGCCCTCGGCCTTGCGCAGGAGGCGGCGCTCGCCGGTGCCGACCCGCACGGAGTTGACGATGACGTCGCCGCAGGGGCCCTCGGTGTCGGCGGTGAGGGTCTCCTGGTTGTTGATCTGCATGGCCGCCTCGACGGAGCGGCCGTAGCGGGCCTCGAGCTTGAGGATCTCGCTGTAGCCGCCCGACATCGCGGTCATGTCGCCGAGGCCGATGCGGTACGACTTCTGGTACTCGGCGACGGAGCGCTTGACGCGGACCTGGCAGCCGGGGGCGCGCTCGTCGGCGATCGTCCAGGCGCCCTTGCTCGACAGGTGGACGCGGCGGCCGAGCAGGTCCTCGGCGTCGGCGGAGGGCTCGAGCAGGAAGTGGGTGTCGGTCGCGAAGCTGCCGACCTTGTCGCTGACCTCGGGCTCGGCCTCGGGCGCCTTCAAGAAGCCCTGCTTGGTGCACGAGGCGGCGGCCCCGAGGGCGGCGAGGGCGAGCAGCGGGAGGAGTCGCGAGGGCCTCACTTGGCGTACCCCCACGAGACGATGAAGTCCGCGGACGAGCCGAGCTTCTTGCCGACCTGGACGCTCGGGGTCTGCTCGCGGTTGGCGCGTTTGGCCTCGCGCTTGACCCGGGGCTTGATCCAATCCTCGAGCTCCTTGAGCGAGATCTGGCCGTCGCCGTTCATGTCGGCCTGACCGGAGCCGATCGCGTCGATGAGGTATTTGGAGAACAGGCCGCCCTTGCCGTCGGCGGTGGGGCCGGAGATCTCGGCGCCGGACGAGGCCGAGAGGAGGGCGACGCGGGCGGTGGTCTTGACCTCCTCGACGCGGACCAGCGGGCGGGTGCCGGGGGCGAGCACGGAGCGGCCGCCGGCGCCGGAGAAGCAGGAGTCGGCGAAGGCGATGACGTCCTTGGCCTTGGTCTTCTCGAGGTCACCGAGCACCTGCGTCATCTTGATCGCGGACTCGCCGAGGTACTGCGGGTCGCCGTCGTAAGGGACGATGTACGAGGTGCCGTTGGTGGGGTCGGGCGCGCCGTGGCCGCTGAAGTAGACGTAGATGCGGCCGCCGGCGGGCACGTTGCTCTGCAGCCAGCGGATCTGCTTGGCGATGTCGGTCTTGCTGGCGCGGTCGTCGAGCAGCAGGCGGACGTTGTCGTCGGGGACGCCGAGGGTGGTGCGGGCCATCTCGGCGAAGCGCTCGGCGTCGCCGCGCGCGCCGGTGGCGGCGGAGACGTCGCGGTACTTCTCGATGCCGATGATCAGCGCGTAGCTGGCGGGCTGCGGGGCGGCGGAGACGAGGCCGAGGACGGCGTCGCCTCCGCTGTTGTTGCTCGGCGGGTTCGGCGGGTTGCTCCGCGGCCGCCGCTCGCTGTTGTCGGCGACCCTGTCGTCGCCGCCCGCGTCGGGGATCGGGTCGGGTTGGCTGCTCGGTCGCGACTGGCCGGCGTCGGCGATCAGGCTGGCGGGGAGGATCAGCGCGGGCAGCTCGTCGGCGGGGGTCTCCGACTTGGGCACGGCGTTGGCACACGCGCCGAGACAGGCGCCCAGGAGCGCGAAGAGAGCGACGGTGCGGGGGCTTCGAGGTCGCGTGGACATGACCGGGCCAGACTATACACGTCCGTGGGGGCGACCGGGGACCCCCAAAAACAGCTCCAGGGGCGCTGCTAGAGCCGGTTCTGGCTGTGACTTCACGCGCCCCCCGGAGGCCCATGCGGGTCGGACGGGGCCGAAATCTGTCCCTTGAGACATGTTGAACGGAGGTCATGACATGTCCCTTGAGACATGCTTGTTTGTACATGTTGGAAGTACCATGTCGCGACGCCGACGCGCGTGAACGGCGCGCCCCGACGCGCGTGAACGGCGCCGACATGCGCTGCATCACGGCCCCGCGGGGGTTGCCGCGCGCGCGTTCGACCCTCTATCCTGCGCCGGCGTATGGCCCGCGAACTTGGAACCCCCCTCACTCCTTCGGCGACGCGGATCTTGCTGCTCGGATCTGGTGAGCTCGGCCGCGAGGTCGCGATCGAGGCGATGCGGCTCGGCATCGAGGTGATCGCGTGCGACCGCTACCGCGACGCGCCGGCGATGCAGGTGGCGCACCGCAGCCACGTGTTCGATATGCAGGACCGCGACGCGGTGCGGGCGGTGGTGGGGCGGGAGCAGCCGCACTACATCGTGCCGGAGGTCGAGGCGATCGCCACGGACGCGCTGGTCGAGCTCGAGGCGGAGGGCTGGACGGTGATCCCGACGGCGCGGGCGACCCGGCTGACGATGGACCGCGAGGGCATCCGCCGCCTGGCCGCGGAGACGCTGGGGCTGCCGACCAGCCCCTACGCGTTCGCGGACAGCCTGGCGGAGGTCGAGGCGGCGGTGGCGAGGATCGGGCTGCCGTGTGTGATCAAGCCGGTGATGTCGAGCTCGGGCAAGGGTCAGAGCACCGTGCGCGAGGCGAGCGAGCTGCCGACGGCGTGGGACTACGCGCTGGCCGGGGCGCGCGGCAAGTCGACGCGGGTGATCGTGGAGGGCTTTGTCCGCTTCGACTCGGAGATCACGCTGCTGACGATCCGCACGCGCGAGGAGGGGACCCTGTTTTGTCCGCCGATCGGGCACCGGCAGGAGCGCGGCGACTACATGGAGTCGTGGCAGCCGCACGCGATGTCGGCGGCGGCGCTCGCACGCGCGCAGGCGGTCGCGGAGCAGGTCACGGGGGCGCTCGGCGGGTTCGGGCTGTTCGGCGTGGAGCTGTTTCTCGTCGGCGACGAGGTGGTGTTTAGCGAGGTGAGCCCGCGGCCGCACGACACCGGGATGGTGACGATGGCGACGCAGGACCAGAGCGAGTTCGAGTTGCACGTGCGGGCGATCCTCGGGCTGCCGATCGTCGAGGTCATCCAGCGCGCGCCGGGGGCCTCGTCGGTGATCCTGGCCGAGCGCGCGGGCCACAACCCGCGCTTCCTCGGGGTGGGCGCGGCGCTGCAGGACCCGCGGGCGCGGGTGCGGCTGTTCGCCAAGCCGGATACGCGGAGGTACCGGCGCATGGGCGTGGTGCTGACCTACGGCGAGACGGTCGCGGACGCGCGGGCGCGGGCCAACGCGGCGGCGGCGAAGATCGAGGTGATCGTCGACGCCGGCTAGCGGCCCTCAGGGCGCGAGCAGATCGGCGTGCAGTGTGGCGCCGACGGGGCGCTCGGGCCACATCGAGAAGTCGAGGGTGAAGTTGTGGGCCGCGGCGAGCAGCTCGCGCGCGTGGCCGCCGGTGAGGCCGAGAGACTGCTGGAGGCCGTCGGCGCCGGGGGTCGGGCGCGGATACGGACGGACGCGGGCGCTGCAATTCTCGAGGGCGAGGAGGAGGGAGAGGACGTGGCCGTCGAGCCAGCCGCGGCAGCGAAGCTCCGCGTCGGGGTCGACGCCGCTGAGGCTGAGGATGAGGCGACGAGGATCGTCGCTGGGGTCGACCGGGGTGTTGAGATCGTCGGGGTTGTTGCGGAGGAGCTCGTCGGCGCGGCGCAGCTCGCCGCGGATCAGCGCGTAGGTCGAGCGCGTGAGGCCGCGGGCGGAGTTGAAGGGCGGCGGGGTGGGCGTGTAGATCGGCCACGGGGCGCGGCGGCTCGGGGCGGTGTCGGGGAGCGGACCGAGAGCGACGGGGCGGCCGGGCTCCCAGGCGGCGAAGGTGGCGAAGAAGTGGCGCAGGAGCGCGTCCGGATCGCCCTGGTCGCGGCGGTGGGCGTCGCGGGCGGCGTGGGCGGCGAGCAGGGCCCAGGTGTAGCCGCCGAGCAGGCCCCAGGCGCCGACGTCGAGGGCCCGCGCGCGCGCCCAGCTGCGCACGCGCTGCAGCATGGCGACAAAGATGGGAGCGTCGACGCGGCCGCCGAGGTGGTGGATGACGGCGTCGGCGTCGAGGCAGGTGAGGGCGGCGCGGCGGCTGGGTTCGTCGAGGGCGGCGAACTCGTCGGGTGTGAGGCTGGCGAGGCGCGCGGGTGAGAGGTTTGTGGGGAGCGCGGCGAACTGGAGGTCGACGGCGAGCTCGCCGAGGCGCATGCGCAGGACCGGCAGGCCGGCGCTCGCGGTCTCGCGGATCGCGGTGATGCGGTCGGCGAGGCGATCGTGCACGGCGGCGAAGAGGTCGGCGCGGGCGACGGTGAGCGGACCGACGCACACGAGGTCGAGGTCGGAGTCGGGGCTGGCGACGCCGAGGCGGGCCGAGCCGACGATGTGCAGGCAGGGGTCGACGCCGAGGAAGTCGCTGCAGGCGGCGGCGATGGCCTGGGTGGCCTCGTGGTGGCGCGGGGAGGGCAAGGCCAGCCACGCCGGCGGGGGCACGACGCCGGGGATCGCCAGGGTCGATGCGGGCGCGGGGGTTGCGGGCGCGGGGCGGGCGGGTGCGTGGGCTGTCCCAAAAGACAGGGTGTGACGGATCGCGAAGGGGTCGTCGTCGCGGCGGCTGATCAGGTGGAGGGCGTCGATCGTGCACTCGATCGGGCGCCACTTCGCCTGCCACTGGGCGACCTGCGCGGCGATCTCGGGCTCAGTCCCGCTGAGCTTGGCGACGGTGAGGTGGGGGGTCCAGTCGCCGCGGGCGGACTGCTCGACGCAGGCGGGGAACAGGGCGGCGAGGGTGCGTTGGAGGGCGATGAGCTCGCCCGGTGGATCGCCGTCCGGGGCGAGCCAGACGGTGGTGCTGCCGCGGTGATCGAAGCGGCGCAGCTCGGCGAAGCGGAGGCGGATCGGCGGGTGGGCGCGCAGGATCGGCTCGATGAGGGCGGCGGCCTGGGCGAACAGGCCCTCGGGGACGAAGCCGTAGACGAGGTTGATGTGCGGCATCCAGCGGGCGTACGCGGGGTCGTGCACGGCGCGGATGGCCTGGATCGCGGCCCAGACGCGCTCGGGCGGGACGACGACGAGGGCGCTGCGGTGCACCGGGGCGGCGTCGACCGTGGCGCTCGGCGGGGCGGCGACCTGCAGCAGGGCGCACAGGCCGAAGTGATCGGAGGCGAACATGCTGTGACCGAGGCGCTCGGCGAAGGGGCGGTCGCCGAGGCGGACGACGTCGATCGGGGTGAGGGCGGCCGTCGCTGCGCGCAGGAGGACGCGGTCGAAGCGGGCGGCGTGGCCGCTGCGGCTCATGAGGGCGGCGAGCGGGTTGGCGACGGGGTCGAAGGTGAAGCCGGGGTGATGCGGGTGGAGCTGCTGCCAGACGTCGGCGAGGCCGGCGGCGGTGAGCTGATGGTTCTCGTCGCCGTCGCCAAAATTGAGGTCGCCGAGGACGAGCGCGTCGCCGGGGCGCTGGGCGAGACGGGCGGCGAGCACGGCGAGCTGCTCGGCCCGCTTGTCGCTGGCGCCGTCCTTCTGATTGCTCGTCAGGTGCACGGCGGCGATCGTGAGTGGGCGACCGGCGAGGAGCAGCTGGCCGAGCAGGAGCTTCTTTTGCAGCGAGAAGTGGTGCAGCTCGAGCGTGAGCGGCCAGCGTGACAGCAGGACCTGGCCGTAGGGCTGCAGGCCGAGGGCCTCGGGTCCGGCGGAGACGTGGTAGCGCTCGCGGACCCAGGGCTCGGCGAGCAACTCGGCCCAGAACTCGGGGGTGACCTCCTGCAGCGCGACGATGTCGGCGTCGTTGGCCTGGACGAGCGCGCGACAGGCGACGCGACGCTCGTGGCTGTAGATGTGCTCGGCCTCGTAGAGGTCATAGAGGACGTTGTAAGTGAGGACGGAGAACGACTCGACGACGAGGTCTGGCAGCGGGGCGGTGACGGGGCGCCAGGCGCCGGTTGTCGGGTCGAAGCGGAGGCAGGGGATCGCGGCGAACTCGGCGGCGCCGCGGCGCGGGGCGGCGGGCGCGGGCGCGGGCGCGGGCAACGGGGCGCAGGCGCGCTGGATCGCCGCGAGATCCGCGGACTGCGAGGTGCCGGAGCCGAACACGAGGTCGATGCGCTCGCGGCGGTCCCACACGATCAAGGCGCCGGCCTTGATGAACCAGATGCGGTGCCAGGGGATCTCACCTTCGCCGATGAAGTCGGAGAGCGGGGCCTCGCGCACGCCAGCGAAGCGCTCCTCGTAGCCGATCGTGAAGCGCGAGGGATCGAAGGCGCTGTCGAAGCGGATCCGTCCGACGACGTCTTGCACGGGACGAAGCCCGCGCTCAGGCTTGCGGTTGTCGCGGATCGTGGCCATCGCGGGCGCCCACGATAGCAGCCACGACGCGGCCGTGGTGGGTGACGAGGTCGCGCCTGCTCAGGGCGGTGGGGCCTTGAGGGCGGCCTCGTAGAGCTCGTTCACGAACATGGGCGGCTCGGGTTGGGTGCGCCAGTCGACCTGCTTGCGGCCGCGCGAATGGTCCCAACGAAACATCCACGAGACCCCCGCGGGGCCGGCGTAGGTGTCGGGCTCGCGATAGGCCGGGTCGGCGAGCGCCTGCTCGAGGGTGACGAAGGCGTAGCCGCGGCGGCGGAACATCGCGGCGACGGCGGTGAAGTGATCGGCGTTGAGCTGGTTGGCGTGGAGCAGCAGGACGTGGTGGATCGGCCGGCCGAACATGGTCTGCTCGACGCCCTCGTAGAACACGACGCTGGCCTCGATGTAGGCCAGGAAGGCGGTGGCGACCCGATCGGCGAGCTGCTTGTCGCCGCGGGTGAGGGCGTCGGTGTAGACGAAGTTGAACATCCAGTCGGAGTTGTCGAGCGTGACCGGGGCGACGGTGTAGCCGCGCCGGGCGAGGAACGATTCGAAGGCGCTGCGGGTGGCGAGGTCCGGACCGGTGTGCAGGAAGGGGTGCCGGAACCAGCGCAGCGGCTGGCCGCGTTCGGCCTGGAGGGCGCGGATCGTGGGTTCACCGGCGATCACGTCGGCCTCGTACTCGGCCAGCGGGGTGCGGGTGAGCGACGGGTGGGTGGCGGTGTGGTTGCCGAGCTCGAGGCCGGCGGCGCTCCACAGGCGCAGGATCTCGAGCCGGGCTGGTCGCTCGTCGCAGGTGCACAGCTGGGCCTCGTTGACGAAGCCGACGGCCGGCACACCTGCGGCCGTGACGCTGGCGAGCAGGTCCTCGGTCAGCTTGCGGTCGCGGACGAGGCCGAGGTCGCGGCCGCCGACGATCAGGTCGTCGATGGTGACGGCGACGGCGCGGGACGGGGCTGGGGTCGTCGCGGCTGCTGGGGACGTCGCGGCTGCTGGGGGCGTCGTCGCGGGCGGGGTGCAGGCGGCGAGCAGCAGGGCGAACGCTGGCAGGAGCGAGCGGGGGTTGGGCCGGCGAGGCGGGGGCGCGGCGCGAACGTAGGCGATGGGTTTTAGCCCTCGGCGAAGATATCGACACCCCGGCCGCGCAGCACCTCGACCGCCTCGCGGACCGGCAAGCGCGTGAGCTGCAGCTGGTCGCGGATGATCGCCTCCATCTCGTCGATGTCGCGGATCGCGGTGACGGTGGTGATGTTGTGATGGGTGGTGACGAGGTTGTTGTCGTAGATCTCGAGCACGCGCGAGGCGAAGAAGCGAGAGATCCGCAGCGTGCGCAGCGACCGGTGGGTGGGATCGGCGGCGCGCTGGACCGAGACTGCGAAGCCGTCGCCAGCGAGGGCGGGCGGCTTGGCGACGTAGCTCTGGACCTTGTTGCCGCCGCGCAGGGTGGTGACCTCGACCGCGCCAGCGCCAGCGACGTGGCGATCGACGGCGAACTGGAAGTCGCCGTGAAGGATCACGTTGGGCAGCGAGTTGAGCGCGATCGGCTGGTAGAAGGGAGCGCCGTAGCCGATGTCGACCAGGTAGTGGGTGTCCTCGAAGCCCACGCGGCAGACCGCGTGTGAGCGCGGGACACCGGCGACGTCGGCGCCCAGCAGCTCGACGTCGTAGTCGAGGAACTTCAGCAGCGAGGCGAAGTGGATCGGGATCGTAAAGTTGCCGCCGCCGAGGTCGCGCTCGGCGATGCCGTCGAGGAAGGCGCCGATCGGCTGCAGCTCGTTGCTGTTGCTGATCAGCTGGGTGACGTTCTCGTACGGCACCTTGATCAGGTGGCTGCTCACGAGCTCGTGGAGACCTGGGTCCCCGACCCAGCCGAGGATGCCGAGGTAGCGGCGATAAAGCTCGTCCTGTGGGCTCTTCGTCATACCTGCGCGCGGATGGTAACAGCTTTGTCCGCGCTACAAGGAGGCCGGGCCCAAAAACCGCGTGAGGCTGCTAGGATGCCAGCCCTGCCCCGGAGGCCCCTGCCGATGACCCTCGCCGACCCCATGCTGTCCGTCCCCTCCCCCACCCGCCTGTTCGAGAAGCACAGCCCGGTGACGGGGGCTTTGCTCGGGCAGTTCCCGATCGCCGACAGCGAGGCGGTCGACGCCGCGGTGGCCCGGGCCCGGGCGGCGTTTCCGGGCTGGCGTGACACGCCGCTGGCGGTCCGGCTCGAGGCGCTCAACCGCGGTCGGCAGGTGCTGCTCGAGCACGCCGACGCCTACGCCCGCAAGATCGCCGCCGACACCGGCAAGCCGATCATCGAGGCGCTGATGCTCGAGATCGCGGTCGTGCCGCTGTTCCTCGACCACTACCTGAAGCGCGCGCCCAAGGTGCTGCGGCGCCGCAAGGTGCCGACGCCCATGGCTCTGGTCGGCAAGACCAGCTACATCGAGCACTTCCCGCGCGGGGTGATCGGCATCATCGCCCCGTGGAACTTCCCGTTCCAGCTGTCGGTGCTGCCGGTGATCTCGGCGCTGATCGGGGGCAACACGGTGCGGCCGCGGAGCGGCCGATCCCCTGCGAGCTCGAGCTCGGCGGCAAGGACGTGTTCATCGTCTGCGCCGACGCCAACCTCGAGCGCGCCGCCGAGGCGGTGGTGTTCGGCGCGATGAGCAACTGCGGTCAGGCCTGCGTCTCGGTCGAGCGGGCGATGGTCGTCGATTCGGTGCACGACCGCTTCGTCGAGATGGTCAAGCAGAAGCTGCAGAAGCTCACGGTCGGCGGCCCGGACGAGAACGCCGACATGGGCCCGATGACCTTCGCCAAGCAGCTGCAGACGGTCGAGCGCCACGTCGAGTCGGCGCGGCAGGCTGGGGCCAAGGTGTTGACGGGCGGCAAGCGGCTCGAGCGCGACGGGCTGTTTTTCCCGCCGACGCTGCTCACCGACATCCGCCCCGACATGGACATCTACCGCGAGGAGACCTTCGGCCCGGTGCTGCCGGTGATCCGCGTGCGCGACGAGGAGGAGGCGGTGCGCCTGGCCAACGCCAGCGAGTTCGGGCTGGTCGGCAGCGTGTGGACGCAGGACATCGACAAGGGCCTGCGAATCGCCTCCCGGCTCGAGTCCGGGCAGGTGATGGTCAACGACGTCTTCAGCTCGGTGGGCCACCCGGGCCTGCCCTTCGGCGGCGTGCGCTCGAGCGGCATCGGCCGCTACCACGGGGACGAGGGCCTGCTCAGCTTCATGAACACCCGGGCCATCCTGGTCGACGGCGGCAAGGCCGACTACGACCCGATCTGGTACCCGTACAACAACAAGCTCGCGTCCGCCTTCGAGGTGTTTCGCGGCGTCGCCGGCAAGAAGCTGGGCAGCCTGGTCCGCGGCTTCCTGGGGCTGCGCAAGGCCAGCATCGACGGCCACAAGTGAGTCGAGGGCGAGATTGACATCGCGGGGGGTCCAGGTAGCCTCGCCGCGATGACCACGTCGCCAGGTCCGAAGAAGGAGCGCTGGGGCACCCGTGTGGGGCTCGTGCTGGCGGTCGCCGGCAACGCCGTCGGGCTCGGCAATTTCCTGCGCTTCCCGGCCCAGGCCGCGCAAAACGGCGGCGGCGCGTTCCTCATCCCGTACCTGATCTCGTTCTTGCTGATGGGCCTGCCGCTGCTGTGGGTCGAGTGGGCGATCGGCCGCCACGGCGGTCAATACGGGCACCACGCCTCGCCCGGCATGTTCGCGCGGATGGGCCGTGGATCGTGGCTCAAGTACGTCGGCGTGTTCGGCCTGTTCACCAACCTCACGGTCGCCGCGTACTACTGCTACATCGAGAGCTGGACGCTGGCCTACGTGTGGCACTCGCTGATCGGCACCTTCTCCCACACGCCGGCGACCGAGTTCTTCCCCGACTACCTCGGCACCACCAACCCGTCGATCACCGCGGTGCCCTACGAGGCCGCGGGCTGGTTTGTCGGCACGCTCGCGCTCAACACCTGGATCTTGTCGCGCGGGCTGGTCAAGGGCATCGAGCTGGCGGCCAAGATCGGCATGCCGCTGCTGCTGCTGTTCGGCGTGGTCCTGGCGATCAACGGCCTCACCCTCGGGCCCACCGACCCCGGCGTCGTCGAGAGCCCGCTGGTCGGCCTCAACTTCGTGTGGCAGCCGCAGACCTCGGGCCTGTGGAACCCGAGCACCTGGCTCGCCGCGGCCGGCCAGGTGTTCTTCACGCTCTCGGTCGGCATGGGCTCGATCCACTGCTACGCGGCCTACTTGCGCGAGCGCGACGACATCGCCCTCAACGCGACCACGGCCGGGGCGGTGAACGAATTTGTCGAGGTCATCCTCGGCAGCGCGATCCTCATCCCGATCGCCACCGCCTACCTGGGCCTGAACCTGGTCCAGGCGGCCACGGCGGGCGGAAGCGGCTTTAGCCTGGCGTTCCTCACCCTGCCGACCCTGTTCAACCAGTGGGGCGCGTTTGGACCCTTCGCCTGCGCCATGTGGTTCGGCCTGCTGTTCTTCGCCGGCATCACGTCGTCGCTGGCGATGGGTCAACCAGTCGTCGCGTTCCTGCAGGACGAGTTCAAGGCCCAGCGTGGTCGGGCCGCCGGGGTGTTCGGCCTGTGCACGCTCGTGCTCGGCATGATGTGCGTGATCCTCTACCCGGGCGGCACCTTCGACGAGTTCGACTTCTGGACCGGCACCTTCTCGCTGATCATCTTCGCGTTCGCCGAGGTGCTCATCTTCGGGTGGATCTTCGGCATCGAGCGCGGCTGGGCCGAGATCAACCGCGGCGCCGACCTCAAGCTCCCGGACTTCTTCAAGTACGTGATCAAGTACGTGACCCCGGCCTTCATCGGCGTGGTCCTGCTCGGCGCGCTCATCAAGCCGAGCGGGACCTGGGGCGACGCGCTGACGAGCCTGCTGCAGACCGGACGCTGGCCCTTCGACCCCGGCAGCGTCATCGGCAAGGTTTTCCACGTCGGCGCGACCGAGAGCTGGTTCGACGCCAGCGGCCACGTCACCCGCGTGTTCGTCGAGGACCTGACCCGCGTCGTCCTCATCACCGTGTTCGTGCTGATCGCCCTGCTCGTCCGCAGGGCCTTCGCTGGCAAGGACATCAGCCCGGAAGGACCCCGCCTGTGACCCTCAGCGCATGGATCATGCTCATCGCCACCTGGTCGGCGGTCTCCGGGATGTCGCTGTTTCTCGTCCTCAAGGTGCTGTCGACGCCGCCACGCGACGGCGAGTAGTCGCTAGGCGTCCGGGAAACCCGGCGCGAGCACCCGCACCATCCGCTCGGGCCGGCGCACGCCCTGCTCGTCCATCGCCATGTCGGCCGCACCGATCAGCTCGGCGCCCGCGCTGCCGCCGAGGAACTGACCGCAGCGCCGCCGCGCTGCCGCGGCATACAGCGCCATGTCGACCGCGCGAAAGCCCTGCTCCGCCGCGCGCAGGCCCTGCACCGCGCGATCGTGCTGCTTGTACACGACCATCAGCCCGGCGTTCACGAGCTCGACGAAGGGCGTGGCCCACAGCGTCCGTTCCCCCTTGAGCCCGTCGAGGTCCGCCTCGACCACGCGCAGCAGCCCCGCCCGCTCGCTCTCGCCGTGGTCCGCGTGCAGCCGGCCAAGCGCCGCTCCGGCCCGGAGCACGTGGAGCTGCACCCGCGCCCACTGCCCGTGGAACAGGAAGCTGCGCGAGAAGTCGTCCCACTCGCGACTGACCCGCCCCCACGCGCCCGCCGCCTCGCCGGCATAAAATTCGATGTGCATGCCGCCGATGAAGGTCCACAGGCGGGGCACGTTGGGCGCGTCGTCGGGCCAGCGCTGCTGCACGTAGGCCAGCTCGGCGCGGGCGCGCGGGAGGTCGTCGTCGGCGAGCCAGTAGCCGACCTGCGGCCCGGCGCGCAGGAAGGTGTCGGCCCACGCGTCGTCGCGCTCGCGGGCCTCGGCGATGAAGCTGGCCATGCGCCCGCCGAGGGTGCGCATCTCGCCGAGCATGAACATGGCGACCAGGCGAAAGGCCTGCGCCGTGGTGACCTCGTAGCCAGCCCCCACGCACTCCCCGCGGAGGATCTGCTCGGCCCGGTCGAGCACCCCGATCGCCTCCTGCCAGCGACCGAAGTGGAACGCCGCGATCCCGCGGGACAGCGCCAGGAGCCCGCGCGGCAGCGCGTCGGCGAGGCGCTGGGCCAGCGCGGTCGCCTGGGTCGCCGTCCGCTCGGTGCGCTCGCGCCCCGGCTCGCCGCGCGCCGAAATGTGCGCGACCTCGGCGGCGAGGGCGATCGCCGCGTGGAACACATGACCTGTCTTCAGGGACAGGTTCAAATGACGCGCCTGGAACAGCGCCGCGAGCAACGGGTCGTGGATCCCGACGCTGCTGGCGATCGTCCGACACACCGCGAGGCGGGCCAGGTCGGCGCGATCCATGCTCGCCGGATCGCGCTCGCGCAGGGTCAGGCCGCGGAGCTTGAGCCGGGCCCGCTCGTAGGTCAGCGCCGCGATCATGCCGCGTGGCGTCGTCGGGATGGTCAGGCCGACCTCGGTGACGATCTTGCGCATCGTCGCGCTGCCCTCGCTGATCTGGCCCGCGCGCAGCAACTGGCCGGTGGCCCGCCGCCGCAGGTCGAGCCCGGCCTCCGCGGGCATCACCGCCGCCGCCGCGAGGTACAACTTCGCCGCCTTGATGCCGCGGCCCGCGTTGGCCAGCGCGTCGGCGAGGCGACAGGTCAACTCGCCGCGACCCGGGTCGTTCTGCGGCTTGAACTCCAGCGCGAGGCGATAGAGCCGGGCCGCGCGGTCAAAGGCCAGGCCCGCCGCCGCCTGCTCCGCGGCCATCTGCGCGTAGTCGGCCGCCCGCTCCCACTCGCCCGCCTCACGAAAGTGAAGCGCCAGCGCGTCCGAGTCGCGACCGCCCGCGGCCTCCATCGCGAAGGCCAGCTGCCGGTGCCGCTCACGGACTCCCTCGCTGCCGAGGCTCCCCAGCACGACCTCGCGGATCCGGTCGTGGTAGGTCTCGACCGCGTTCTCGTCGCCCGTCAGCACCAGGTGCTCGCCGCGCAGGGTCGCCAGCGCCGTGCGAGCCTCGGCTTGCACCCCGGCCGCCGCGGCCGCGAGCCGCACGTCGACGGGACCGCCAGCGACCGCGACAACCTCGAGCAGCCCGCGCGCCGCCGCCGGGAGGGCGTCGAGGCGGGCCAGCAACACCTGATCGAGCGAGACCTCGCCGGGCCGCGCCCCGCCGGCGATCGCGTAGCGGACCAGCTCGCGCACGAACAACGGCGAGCCCCGGGCCTCATGGGCGATCTGCCGCGCGCGCCCCTTGAGCTGCGGCGCCTTCTCGGCGAGCAGCTGCAGCGCCAGATCGGCGGCCTCCTCCTCGGACAGGGGCCCGAGCTCGATCTCCCGCATGTCGACCTCGCCGCGGGTCGCGTCGCGCAGCGCCCCGAGGACCGCGCCGTTGCTGGCCTCGCTGCGGTAGCTCGCGATCAACAGCAAGGCCGGCGCGTCCGGTGGGCGCAGCAGGTCGGCCAGCAGCGCCGCGCTGTCACGGTCACCCCACTGCAGGTCGTCGATGTGCAGCACCAACGACTTGCGGTCCGCCAGCCGCGCCAGCAGCTCCTTGAGCGCCGCGAAGGCCCGCCTCCGCAGCTCACGCGGATCGGGGCTCTCGCCGACCCGCGACGGCGACTGTGACACCGCCTTGACCCGCTGCAGCACCGGAAACACCCGCGCGAGCGCCAGGATGTCCCGCGGCATCAACTCGGCCCCGCGCGCGTCGGGCAGGCGCATCAGATGCTGACACAGCGCATCCACCAGGCTGTCGAGCGCCTTGAACGACACCGACTCGCGCTCGTAGCAGCGACCCACCAGAGTCACGGCGCGATCGCTGCGCTGCAAGCGGGCCAGAAACTCGCGCACCAGCGCCGACTTGCCCATGCCCGAACGACCGCCGACCTTGATCAGGACGGCGCGCCCGCGGTGCGTCGACGCGAACGCGTCCTGCAGCGCCTTGAGGTGCGCGTCGCGGCCCAGGAACAGATCGCCCGAATCGCGCCGCACCGCGTCCCGCGGGCGGATCCCGCTCGGCCCCTCGCCCACGCGTCGCAGCACGTCCGCGGCCCCCGGCCGCTGCTTCGGGTCGCGCTTGAGCAGGTCGACGCACAGCTCCGCGAGGTCTTGCGGCAGCCCGGGCACCAGCGAGGCGGGCGTCGGCGCGTCGCGCTCTTGCTTGGCCAGCAGCACCTTCAGGCCCTTGCCGCGGAACGGCAGCTCGCCGGTCAGCGACACGAACATCATCACCCCGACCGCGTACCAGTCGCTCGCCGCCGACGCCGGCTGGCCCGCGGCCTGCTCCGGCGAGAGGTAACCCGGCGTGCCGATCATCGCCCCCGCGGCGGTGCTGCGCAGCGTCTCGGTCACCGACTCCGACACCAGCCCGAAGTCGAGCACCACCAGCCGGCCCTCGCGCGTCAGCAAGATGTTCGACGGCTTGATATCGCGGTGCAGCATGCCGGCCGCGTGGATCGCCGCGAGCCCGGCCGCCAGCTGACGCAGCGCCGCCCGCAGCCGCTCGTGCCGGATCTCCGGGTCCTCCGGGCCGTCCTCGCTGTCCGTGCCGCGCACGTACTCGACGAAGCCGAGGCCGTCGACGTACTCCATCGAGAAGAAGATCTGCTCGCCCTCGAAGAACAGCTCGTGCAGGGCGATCAGGTTCGGATGCGTGACGTCAGCGAGCAGGCGAAACTCTCGCTTGAAGCGATAGAGCGCCCCCGGGCTGACGTTCAGCAGCGTCTTCACGGCGACCGTCTCGCCGCGTTCGCGGTCGATCGCCTCGTACACCACACCCATCCCGCCGGCGCCGATCCGCCGACGGATCGTGAAGCGCTTGAGGCTCGCAAACTCGAGGAACTGCGAGCTCTCACCCGGGTCTGGCCCGCCGTGCTCGTCCCCGCGCGCGCCAGACTCGCTGTCGCCGGTCAGCCCGCCGAGCTCCCCCGAGTCCATCGGGTTCGACGCCTCGAGCGACTCCGAGGGCGTGATGGCGCCGACGCCCTGCGTTTTCTCCTCGGTGCTCACCCGCTCGTCAGGGTACTGCACGCGCAGGCACCCGCGTACGCGGTTAATGCCTGCCTGTGAGAGCCGCCACGCCCGCGAAAACCGCCACCAAAGCCCGCCAAAGCCGGGTTCCGTGAGATCGCGCAAGCTTGGCGCCACCCGGGCACAGGGCCCGGACGTGGTACCCCGTTTGGCACATGACCTCGGATGCTCGCACGCCCGTCATCGTCGCCGCTGTCCGTACGCCGATCGGCCGGTTCCGCGGCGCGCTGGCCACGGTGCGCCCGGATGACCTCGCCGCCCACGTGATCCGCTCGCTCGCCGAACACTACGGCGCCGCCATCGAGCAGCTCGCCGACGTGTACCTCGGCTGCGCCAACCAGGCCGGCGAGGACAACCGCAACGTCGCCCGCATGGCCCTCCTCCTCGCTGGCCTCCCCGTCGAGGTCCCCGGCGTCACCGTCAACCGCCTGTGCGGCTCCGGCATGGAGGCCGTCCTTCAGGCCACCAAGTCGATCATGGTCGGCGAGGGCGAGGTCTACATCGCCGGCGGCGTCGAGAGCATGACCCGCGCGCCCTTCGTCATGCCCAAGGCCAGCGAGGCGTTCGCCCGCGACGCCCAGCTCTTCGACACCGCGCTCGGCTGGCGCATGGTCAACCCGGCGATGGAGCGCCTGCACGGCGTCGACCCGCTCGGCATCACCGCCGAGAACGTCGCCGCCCGCCACAACGTCAGCCGCGCCGATCAAGACGCCTGGGCCCTCGCCAGCCACCAGAAGGCCGCCGCCGCGCAGGACGACGGCTGGTTCGACAACGAGATCGTCCCCGTCGACATCCCGCAGCCCAAGGGACAAGACCCGCTGCGCTTCGCCGCCGACGAGTGCGTCCGCCGTGACAGCAGCCCCGAGCAGCTCGCCAAGTTGAAGCCCGTGTTCAAACCAGGCGGCAGCGTCACCGCCGGCAACAGCTCGCCGCTCAACGACGGCGCCGCCGCCCTCCTGATCACCAGCCTCGCCAAGGCGCACAACCTCGGCCTGCGCCCGATGGCCCGCATCGCCGCCTGGGGCCACGCCGGCGTCGCGCCGGGCGTCATGGGCATAGGCCCCGTCCCCGCCTCGCGCACCGCCCTCAAGCGCGCCGGCGTCAGCCCCGGCGAGCTCGGCATCATCGAGCTCAACGAGGCCTTCGCCAGCCAGACCCTCGCCTCGCTGCGCCAGCTGGACCTCGACCCCAGCAAGGTCAACCCCGCTGGCGGCGCCATCGCGCTCGGGCACCCGCTCGGCTGCTCCGGCGCCCGCATCGTCACCACCCTGGCCCACGGCCTGGCCCGCACCCGCGCCCGGCACGGCCTGGCGAGCATGTGCATCGGCGTCGGCCAGGGCATCGCAATCGTGCTCGAGCGCACATAACCCGCGAACGCGAACTTGCCGCCGCCGGGCTCCCTGTGCCTACTCTGGCCGCATGCGCATTCTCGCCGCGACCACCCTCGCCTCGCTGCTCTGTCTCGCCTGCGGTGACAACGGCGACATGCAGATCACCCTGACGATGACCACGCCCGAGTCCACGGGCTCCGGCGATCCCAGCGGCAACAGCAACAGCACCCCCGGCACCACGCAGGAGCCGACCACCACCGCGCAGACCACCACGACCTCCGACCCGGTCACCACCGCGGCGGTCACCACCGGCAACGACACCGGCGAGCTCACCACCAGCACCAGCGTCGCCACCAGCGACACCGGCAGCGAGAGCAGCACCGGCGCCGACGACGGCAGCCTGATGAAGACCTACGGCGCCCCCTGCGACACCGACGCCGACTGTCAGAAGCTGCTCGGCGACGGCGGCAAGTGCCTCAAGGACATCCTCGGCGTCTACGCCCTCCCCGGCGGCTACTGCAGCACCCTCTGCCAGCTCCCCGACCAGCAGACCACCTACATCACCGACGCGCCGGACTGCCTGATGATGGCCGACTGCATCGGGCTCATGGGCTACTTCGAGGGCTGCGCCCACGCCTGCACCGACGACGCCCAGTGCCCGCGCGCCGGCTACGAGTGCCGGCGCATGCCGCAGCTCAGCAACATGGGCGACCCCGAATTTTGCCTGATGACCGAAGACAACATGATCCCGCCATGACGCCGATCGTCCTCGACGGCGCCACCGGCACGGAGATCGAGCGCCTCGGTCTCCCGCTGCGCTCCCCCCTGTGGTCGGCCCAGGCCCTGCTCGACGACCCCGCCCTGGTGCGCAGCATCCACCGCGCTTACGCCGAGGCCGGCGCCCAGGTCCTCAAGAGCAACAGCTTTCGCACCCACGCCCGCAACCTCGGCGAGCTCGCCCACCGCGCGCGCGAGCTGACCACCCTGTCCGTGCAGCTCGCCCGCGACGCCCGCGACGCCCACGCCCGCGTCGACCCCGAGGCCGCGGCGATCCGCATCGCCGGCGCGATCAGCCCGCTCGCGGACTGCTTCCGCCCCGCCGATTCACCCGGCAGCGCCGCCGGCCCCGAGCACCGAACGATCGCCACGCAGCTCGTCGACGCCGGCGCCGATCTCTTGCTCATCGAGACCATGGGCCGCGTCGATGAAGCCCGCGCCGCCGTGATCGCGTGTCAGGGCCTGGGCCGACCGATCTGGCTCGCGGTCGTGGCCCGCAGCGACGGCCGTTTGCTCGCCGGCGAGTCCTTCAGCGAGCTGCTCGCCGCCCTCGCCGACCTCGAGCTGCAGTCCCTCCTGATCAATTGCAGCGAGCTCCTCCACCTCGGAGCCGCCCTGCCCGCGCTCGTCGACGCCGCCGCGAGTCGCCCGGCGCTGCTGCTCGGCTGCTACCCGCACACCGGCCACAACGACCCGCAACGCGGCTGGCAGACCCACGCCACCGACGCCGAAAAATTCGCCGACGAGCTGGTCGCGTGGGCACATCGCCTCCCGCAGCTCGCGCTGCTGGGCGCGTGCTGCGGCTCCACCCCCGCGTGGATCGCCGCGCTCGTCCACCGCCTGCACCCGGACCCCGAGGCGCGCAGCGAAGCCATTGCGCGCCTGGCCTCGCTTGTCCCGCGAGCCCCGCCTCGGTAGAAGTGAGTGATGGCTCCCCGCGTCCACTCCGCCCTGCTCCTGGCCCTGCTCCTCCCTGCCTGCCCCGCAGAGACCAGTGACACCAGCACCACGCAGGCCAGCGGCACCACGACCACCGGCGACGACGACACAACCACAACCACGGCCCCGACCACCACCACGCCGACCACCAGCACCAGCGACACCAGCACCGGCGACACCAGCACCGGCGAGCCTGCCCTCGAGCCTCTGCCCCCGCTCGCCGATCCCGTGCCGCTCACCAGCGACACCCTGCGCGTCCCCAAGCACCCGCGCGACGACGACAAGCTCCGCGACCCGCGGATCCCCGCCGACCTCGCCGGTTACATCGCCGACGGCTACGGCGAGGTCGAACTGCAGCCTGGCGAACCGGTCCTCCCGCGCACCCTCGACGACAGCAAGCCGCCCGCCCCCGGCCCCGCGCCCAAGCTGCTCGCCCGCTTCGTCCACCTCGCCGACACCCAGCTCTCCGACGACGAGTCACCGGCCCGACTCGTCAACTTCGACATCGCCGCCAGCGGCGCCTTCCGCCCGCAGGAGGGCCACCTCTGTCGCATGCTCAACGCCGCCGTTCGCACGGTCAACCGCATCCACGCGGACACCCCGTTGGACTTCGTGCTGCTCGGCGGCGACAACACCGACAACGCCCAGAGCAACGAGCTCGGGTGGTTTATGGGCATCCTCGACGGCGCCCCGCAGATCCACTGCGACTCCGCCGACGACAACGACCTCATCGCCGGCCCCGACAACGACCCCAAGGACCCCTTCGGCCCCGTGGCCCTCGACGTCCCCTGGCGCTGGGTCACCGGGAACCACGACGTCCTGCGCCAGGGCACCTGGCCGCTCTCGCAGTTCGCCAAGGAGCCGATCGGCACCAGCGCCACCGGCGGCACCCGCGACTACAGCCAGCCCGGCTCACCGATCGTCACCGGCACCGTGATCGCCGACCCCGCCCGCGCCTTCGTCAACGAGGCCGAGCAGCTCAAGCGCCTCTCCGAAGCCGGCGACGGCCACGGCATCGGCGCGGACGCCCTCGCGCTCGGCCGCGCCTTCTACACCTTCGACGTCGACGGCGGCCCCCTGCGCATCTTTGTCATCAGCAGCGCCGCCGCCACCGGGTCGTCCACCGGCCTCATCCGCCAGGCCGACATCGACGCGATCATCGAGCCCGCCCTGCAGACCGCGGCCGCCGACAACAAGCTCGTCATCATCACCTCGCACCACCGCTCCACCTCGCTCAACAACGGCGTCGAGCCCGACCTCGGGGTCGGCCAGGAGTTCGCCGACGCCCTCACCCCCGACGAGTGGGTCGACTACCTCGGCACACACGACCACGTGATCATGCACCTCGCCGCCCACTCCCACGTCATGCACGCCGACCCGCGGCTCCCGATCGGCGGCCACGCCTACTGGGAGGTCGCCTCGCCCGCGCTCGCCGATTTCCCGCACGAGCTGCGCCTGCTGGAGATCTGGGACCAGGACAACGGCTCGCTGACGATCCGCACCGTCGCCTTCGACTTCGTCGCCGACGACGACCCGATCGCCGACGAAGGTCGCAGCCTCGGCGTGATCGACTTCACCTCGTTCTGGGAGGGCGACGGCCGCGGCCTCGCCCCCAGCGACCGCAACGTCGAGCTGTGGATCGCCAAGCCCTGAGGCTCAGCCGATCAGCCGCTTGTACTCCTTCGCGGCCTCGTTGCAGCGCTCACCGCAGGTCTTGCAGACCTCGTGTTTGCCCGCGTGTGTGCTGCACGCCTCGGCGCAGCGGGTCACCGCCGCCAACGCCACCGCCGCCATCGCCTTGAGCTGCGGCGAGTTCCCGGCCGCCAGCGCCTGCGTCGCCTGGCTCACCGCCACCATGTCGGCGGTCGAGCGCGCGCAGTCCCCCATCGAGGTGTCGCCGCCTGCGAGCAGCCCGATGCAGTGCTGCAGGCACACCTGACCGGCCGCGACGCAGCGCCCCGCCGCCTCGACCGCGCCGCCATCCCCGTGGCTCGCCATGTCATGCCCGGCGTGCGGGTCGACCGGCTTCACCGCGTCGGCCGGCTTCGGCGCTTCGACCGGCTTCGGCGGCACGACCTTCTTCGGCTTCGGCATCGACTTCTCGTCGAGCGGCGGCACATCGTCATTGCTGCACGCGGTGGAGGCGGTGGTCAGGAGGGCGGTCTGTCCGGCGATGAAGTCACGACGTAACATGAGAGAGGGCTCCGATCGCCGGGACCCTATCACAACGGCCCGGCCGCCGGGCCTCTGGCACACTCCCCGCATGTCGACCACGCGGCTCCGCGGCGGCTGCCTGTGTGGCGCCGTCCGATACGTCACCCACAGCGAACCCACCGACATCGGCTGGTGCTGCTGCCGGACCTGCCAGCGCTCGGTGGGCGCCGCCAGCGTGCCCTGGGCCTCCTACCACGCCCAGCAGCTCGAGCTGCAGGGCCCGCCGCGCTGGTACCCCAGCTCACGCCGGGCACAACGCGGCTTTTGCCAGCGCTGCGGCACCAGCCTGTTCTGGCGCAGCAGCGACGGCCGCCTGATCGACCTCAACCTCGCCAGCCTCGACGACCCCGCCGCCCTCACCCCGCGCAACACCATCTTCACCGACGACCGCCAGCCCTGGGCGCCGATCGATGAGGCCCTCCCGCACTGGCCTCGCCACTCCCCGCGCGACCTCACCACCGCCGACGCCGTCGCCACCCTCGACTGGCTCGCCGACCTCCTCGAGCGGCGCCAGATCCCCTGGCGCGTCACCGGTGGCCTCGCCGCCCGCAGCTACGGCGCCGAGCGCCCGCTCGCCGACATCGACCTCGACCTCCCCGACCACGCCCTCGCCGAGCTCCAGCCAGCGCTCGCCCCCTTCGTCGTCGATCCCCCGTATCGCCACCAGAGCACCACCTGGGACCTCCTGCTCTGCACCCTCGATCACCACGGCCAGCTGGTCGACCTCGGCGGCGGCACGAGCTGCCGGATCTTCGACCACACCCGCGGCGTGTGGCGTGACGACCCCTTTCTCCCGCACGAGGTCGTCCACCGCGAGGTCCTCGGTCGCATCGTCCCCGTCGTCCCGCGCGACCACCTGCTCGCCTACAAGCGCGCCCTGGGCCGCGACGTCGACCGCCTCGACGTCGCCATGATCGAGGCGACGCCGCCCGCGTGAGCGCTAGCCAGCCCGCACGCAGCGGGCCAGCAGCGGCACATCGGCGCCCGCCTCGAAGGCCTCCCACGGCGCGTCCGGGGGCACCGGCGTCGTGTCCGAGAGCTGCGCGACCGCGCCATCCTCGCCCCAGAACGGCCCCGGCCCGCGGAAGCTCGGCGCCAGTTCACCGAGCTCGGCGCGCAGCGGCAGACGCCAGCCCGTCAACGGCGGGCCCGCACCGTCCGGCACCTGCAGCGCCGCGCAGAAGCGCCGCGCCTCCGCCTGTGACACCGCCTCGGCCACTCCGCCGAAGATCTGCAGCGCCCCCTGCACGCGGTACAGCGGCACCGTCGCCGCCGGGCTCGGCACCGTCAGCGGCACGTCGCCCGGCCCCAGATCGGCGACGCAGCGAAACCCGAGCGTCGGACTCACGCCCGCGACCACCCAGCCCTCGAGCTCCGCCCCCGGGAAGTGCGGCGGCAGCAGGTCCCGCGCCGCCGCCCGCTCGCCCGCGCTGAAGTGCTTGAGCACGTGCCGCGGCGGCAGCTCGGCCGGCGCCGGGCAGTCGGACTGCTCGCCGCAGGCCGCCTTGCGCTCGAACTCCCGCCGGGCCACCTGCAGCGGCCCCTCCGGGTCGCGAAACTCGCCGCCGAGGAACGGCCGCAGCCCCGCGTCCGCGTCGTAGACCTCGGCCACCCACTCGGTCACGTTGCTGCCGAGCCCGCGGATCCCGAAGTAACTGCTGTCCTCGCGGACATGTCCCGCGGGATAGATCGCGTTCGGGATCTGGTCCTCGATCTTGTTGCCCCACGGGTACACCCGCGCGTCGACGCCGCGGGCCGCGTACTCCCACTCGGCCTCGCTCGGCAGGCGCCCGCCGGTGTGCTTGCAGTACGCCTCCGCCTGCGCGTGGGTCACGCAGCCCTGCGGCAACAGCCCCACGAGCTCGGGCGCCGCCTCGCTCGCCGGGTCGACCTGTCCCGCAGGACAGACCGCCGGCGTGCACGCCCCCGCGGCCGCACAGGCCGCGTAGGCGTTGCGTGTCACCTCGTGCAGGTCGATCCAGAAGCTCGGCAAGGTCGCGTGCCGCGGCGGCTGACCGGACCACAGCACCGCCGCCGCGTCGCGACCGATGAGCCCGCGGTAGTCGCCGGGCAGCGCCCCCATCACGAACTCACCGCCGGGGATCTGCACCCGTTGCACGAACTCCAGCTCCCGCAGCCCGAGCGGCAGACACTTGCCCTCCGGATCGCGCCCGCGCCCGCGCCCGCACTCGTCCGCGGGTGGCTTCTTGCTCGCGTCGGGGGCCGCGACGTCGCTGATCTTCGGCAACTTGTCGAGCGGCGTCGCCGGACCGAGCGCCACGAAGGGCGGCGCCGGCTGGTCGAGGGAGTCGTACATGCCGCTGCTGCGCTCGCACGCCAGCACGAGCAGCACACAAACACAGGACGAAATTCGCGGTGCGGTCATCGGAGTCACGTCAGAGCTCAAAACGCTGCAGGTGGGACTTTGCCATGGGCGGGGTGGCCAGCGACAGCACCACCATCGCCACCACGTTGACGACCAGCCCGAGCACCCCGATCTGCAGGTCCCACGGGTTGATCGCCGCGTACAGCCCCGGCGCCAGCTTGCTGGCGGCGAACAGCGCGATCACGGCCGCCAGCCCCGAGCCGAGCCCCACCTCCGCCGCCACCCCGTTGGCCCGCCGCCAGTACAGCCCCAGCAGCGTGATCGGCACGAACTGCACCGGCACCGCGTAGGCCAGCAGCAGCAGGTCCACCAGCGACCAGCGCCCCGCCAGGCTCATCATCCACAGCCCGAGCACCCCCAGCGCCACCACGGCCGCCCGCAGCGCCCAGGTCTGCGCCCGCTCCGTCAGCCGCAACCCGGCGCCCTTGATCAACACGTCGCGCACGAGGATCGACGAGCCCCCGTGCAGCAGCGCGTCGCCCGTCGACATCGACGCCGCCAGCACCGCCAGGCTAAAACACGCCATCATCAGCTCCCCGCCGACCAGCGACGGGTGCCCCACCAGCCACAGCAGCACCCGCTCATCACGCGGCGCCCCCGGCAGCAGCAGCGCCGCGTAGCCGAGGAAGTACAGCGGCACCAGGAACAGCAGGAAGGTCGGGTACACCACCGCGCTGTGCTGCACCAGCCGCGCGCTGCGGGCCGTGAAGCACTTCATGAACACTTGCGGCCACATCGTGAACCCGAGGATCGACAGCAGCACCTCCGCGCTCCACTGCGCGTCGCTGGTCCCCGGCGCCGGCCCGGGCAAGGTCAGGTACTCCGGCCGCTCCGCGATCACCCGGTCGAACATCGGCCCGATCCCGCCAAACAGCTGCTCCGGGATCGCCAGCCCCAGCCACCACACCACCACCAGCATCACCACGCCCTGCAGCACGTTGGTCCAGCCGACCCCCCGCATCCCGCCGAACATCACGTACAGCGTGACCACCGCGTACACCACCGCCGCCCCGACGATCGGATCCCAGCCCAGCACCTGCTGCATCACGATCCCCGCGCCCTTGAACTGGATCACGATGTACGGCACAAACGCCAGCAGCGACGCCGAGCCCATGAGCAGGGTCAGCCGCCGGCTGGCGAAGCGCGCCCCGAAGAACTCGGCCTGCGTCATCAACCCCTCGCGCGCCCCGATCCTCCGCACCTTCGCCCCGAAGAAGAAGATCGGCACAAACGCCGTCGCCCCGAAGGCCAGCGCGTAGAACGCGTCCGAGCCCTTCGCCATCACCCGCTGCGGCGTACCCAGCAGCGCGTACGCGCTAAACACCATCGCGCCCATCACAAAATACATCAGCACCGGCCCGAACGACCGCTCGCCGGTGATGAAGTCGTCGCTCCCCCCGCTACCGCGCCGCCCGGCCCAGATCCCGAGCACCAGCGCGAACCCGAGGTACCCGAAGATCAGCGCGCTACCCATGCTCGCGCGCCCCGGGAGCCGCGTCGTCCTCGCGCGTATCGATCACCCTCGCCACATAAAGCCCCGTCAGGGCCACCGCGTTGATCACGATGATCAGCAGCACATACACCAGCGACCACGGCAGCCCCAGCACCCGCGGCTCGACCGAATCTCCCAGCCACGGATACAGCGGCGCGACCAGCAGCGCCGTCGTGGCGACGAAGAATAGCGGCGCCACACGGGCGATCATCCGGCTCACGGGCCCCGTCATACCCCACACGCCCGAATGTGCCCAGCCTTCCCAAGCCCTCGCACCTGCGCCATAACAAGGGCCCTCCATGGCATCCGCTCCCCGCAGCTCCCAGGTCGCCGTCGGCGAGGCCGCCCCTGACTTCACCCTCCACGACCAGCGCGGCGAACGGGTCACCCTCAGCGAGCTCCTGCAGCAGCGCTGCGTGGTCCTCTACTTCTATCCCAAGGACGACACCCCCGGCTGCACCGCCGAGGCCTGCAGCTTCCGCGACCAGTACGAGGTGCTCAAGGCCGCCGGCGCCGAGGTCGTCGGTGTCAGCTCGGACGACGTGCACGCCCACGAGGCCTTCGTCGCCAAGTACCACCTGCCCTTCGTGCTCCTCAGCGACCCCGGCGGCAGCGTCCGCAGCAGCTACGGCATCAAGCGCAGCCTCGGCCTCATCGACGGCCGCGTCACCTTCGTCATCGATCGCCGCGGCATCGTCCGCCACGCGTTCTCGTCCCAGCTGCGCCCGAAGAAACACGTCGACGAGGCGCTCCGGATCTTGCAGAGCTTGCAGCCCTGAGCAGACAAAGTCTGCCCGAGTCCGCGCAGGCACCGCCGCCACGAAAACCCTGCGCAGTGAAGAAACCAGGCGCTCCCACGCTGGCACCTCCGCACGAGCCGGCCCATGGTTGACCAGCAGCGAACCGGCCGGCCCTGACCCTGGGCGGGGCCTTTTTCGCAAAGGGAGCCACCATGAGTCTACTTGCCAACCTGGAACACCTGGCGGCAGCAAGCGGTGTCGTCGCAGTCACCATCGATTCGCCGCATCATCCCCGGGCGTTCCGCGGCCTCGAGGTCTGGTCCGCAGTCCTCGACGCCTCGCTCGACCTGTTCACCAAGACCAGCGAGGACACGATCCGCCTCGTCGTCGGTCAACACACCATCATCGTCCAGAAGGAACACGGCCAGACCGTCGCCGTCGTCTTGCCCACGGGGCATGCGATCGCCAAGTCGCTGCGCCGCATGATCCGCCGCCTATCCAAGAAAGACCGCGGCCCGGTACAGCCCGCCAAACCGAGCACCACGGCCACGACCAGCAGCCCGCAGCAGTACGAAGCCGCCTGATCCCTGAGCCCGGCGGTGGTCGCGCAAAGCGCAACCACCGTCGTCTTCGTGCCCGGAATTGCGCGCTCCAGCGCGCCCAAGATCCGCAGAGCCGCCCGAGGCCGGACCAGCAGCTCCGCAGACTCAGGTACAATCCCGCCCCGTGCGCCTCCCCGCCCGCCGCACGGAGCCCTCCCCGGCAGCCGCGAGCCGCTCTCGGGGTCTTTGTTCCACGCTCGTGCTGGCCCTCGCAGGCACCAGCGCTTGCGACCCCGACGGCGACGCCGCCCCGCCACTCGAGGTCAAGGCCGAGGGCCCCGCGCCCCGCCGCCCGCGCGACGACGACCCCACGCGCCGCCCCGAGGACACCGTCGCCGCCGACGCGATGACCTTCCACTTTATCGACATCGGCCAGGGCGACGCGACCCTGATCGAGTTCCCCTGCGGCGCCGTGCTCATCGACACCGGCGGCGAGCAAAACGAACTGTTCGACAGCAACAAGGCCCTGCTCGCCTACCTCGACGCCTTCTTCGCCCGCCGCAAGGACCTCGCCGGCACCCTCGACCTCCTGCTCATCACCCACCCGCACATCGACCACAACCGGGCGGCCCTCGCCGTGCTCGAGCGCTACAAGGTCCGCGGCGTGATCGACAACGGCGCCGACGCTCCCCACAGCCACAACGACGGCACCGAAGATCCCGGCGCGACCCAGCAGATGGCCGTGCACGCCTGGCTGCGCGATCACCCGCGCGACCCCGCGATCGCCTATCAGGGCATCGGCGTCCACGACGTCCCGCCTGAAGGCCTCACCAACCCCGTCATCGATCCCATCGCCGGCTGCGCCTCCTCCCAGGTCGACCCCAAGATCACCCTGCTGTGGGGCACCGTCAGCGACGATCTCCTCACCTACGGCGAAAATCCCAACAACCACAGCGTCGTCGCCCGCGTCGAGTTCGGCAAGACCTCCGCCCTGTTCACCGGCGACCTCGAGATCATCGGCCTCTCCCGCCTCGCCACCCGCTACGAGACCCACCCCGAGCTGCTCGACGTCGACAACTATCAGGTCGGCCACCACGGCAGCAAAAAAGCCACGGTCCACTATAAGATGCAGCTCATGAGCCCGCGGGTCGCGGTCATCTCGATGGGCCCCTACGAACGCGACATCCCGTGGACCGCGCGCAAGTACGGCCACCCCAACATCGTCGCCCTCGAGCACCTCGCCCACCCCTTCTGGGGCGTCCGCGGCCGCCGCAGCCCGCACACCGCCTGGGTCGGCCTCAAGGGCGCCTGGAAGGACGAGAAGAAGGAGGTCTTCGAGCGCCGCACCATCGAGCAGGCGATCTACGCCACCGGCTGGGACGGCACGGTCACGATCACCGGCAACGCCAACGGCTGGCTCGACATCCAGACGACCGGCCGCTGAGAGCATCACGCCGCGAGGTCCGGCAGGCGACGCAGCTGCGCCGCCTCGGCCAGATGCACCTCCCCGACCACCTCCACGTCACCCGCCAGATCCGCGATCGTCCGCGCGACCCGACGCAGCCGGTGCAGCGCCCGCGGGCTCATCGCCCGCGCCTTCCCCAGCGCCAACAGCAGCCGCTCCGCCCCCGGCGTCAACGAACACAGCGCCTCGATCACCCCGTCGCTCGCCGGCACGTCCGCGTTGCTGCGCCACGGCGTCCCCGCCAGCCGCTGTCGCGCGGTCGCTCGTGCCCGCAACACCCGCTCGCGGATCACCGCGCTGCGCTCCCCCGGCTCGCGCCGCGCCAGCTCCTCCGCGCTGCTCGGCACCACCGGCACCACCAGATCGATGCGATCCATCAGCGGCCCCGACAGCCGCTGTTGATAGCGCTGCACCGCGCTCGCAGGATCGACGCAGCTGCGCTCCGGATGCCCGAGGTACCCGCAAGGGCACGGGTTCATCGCCGCCATCAGCTGAAAATTCGCCGGCAAGCGCAGCGCCCCACGCACCCGCACGATGTGCACCGACTTGTCCTCGAGCGGCTCGCGCAGCCCCTCGAGACACGCCCGCGGGAACTCCGGCAGCTCGTCCAAAAACAGCAGCCCACGGTGCGCCAGACTCACCTCACCCGGCCGTACCGGCGCCCCGCCCCCCAAGAGCCCCGCCACGCTGACCGTGTGATGCGGCGCCCGCAACGGCGCCTGCTCGAGCAACCCGCCCGCGATCGGTCGACCGAGCAAGCCATGCACCTTCGTCACCTCGAGCGCCGCCTCGCGGTCGAGCCGCGGAAACAGCCCGATCGCCCGCCGCGCCAGCATCGTCTTGCCCGCCCCCGGCGATCCGTGCAGCAGCAAGTTGTGCCCGCCCGCCACCATCACCTCGAGCGCCCGCCTCGCCAACACCAGCCCGCGGATATCCCCCATGTCGCCCTCCCCCGCGCCCACCCCGGACCCCTCACGCTCCGCCCGGACGTGCCCCGTCAGCACCACCTCGCCACGCAAGTGCGCGACCAGCTGCGGCAACGACTCGAGCGCATACACCACCAGCCCCGGGATCAACGCCGCCTCGTCCGCGCTGCCCTGCGCCACCGCCAACGCCGTAAAGCCCGCCCGCCGCGCACAGTCCGCGATCACCAGCGTGCCCGCGGCCGGCCGCAAGGTCCCGTCCAGCGCCAGCTCCCCCCACAGCATCAGCCCCTCCAGCCGCTGCCACGGCACCACCTCGTGGCTCGCCAACAGCGCACACGCCACCGCCAGGTCGATCCCCGGGCTGTCCTTGCGCTCATCCGCCGGGGCCAGGTTCACGACCTGCTTGCGCGGGTGGATCGTGTGCCCGCAATGACCGATCGCGCTGCGCACCCGCTCCCGCGCTTCGGTCAGCGCCCCGCTCGCCCGCCCCACGAGCGTCAACCCTGGAAGCCCGAGCCCGACGTCGGCCTCGACCGTCACAACAGTCGCGTCGACGCCGGCGATGCACGCCGCATAAGTCCTGGTCAGCACACCCGGCTCTGTTCAAGCCGCGTGCACAAACCCACTCTTGATCTTTCAACCACTTGCGCGCTGCACCTGGCCCGCCCGCGGGCCAGGCGTCCCGCCCGCTGGCCACTTACTTGAACAGATTGCCGAGCTTCATGGCCACGCCCATGTCGCCCTCGATCTTGATCTTCCCCGTCATGAACGCCGTCATCGGGTCGAGCTTGCGCTCCATCAGCTTGCCGAAGTTCTCGAGGCTGACCTTGACCGTGCAGTCGGCCGCCGTGTCGTCGTTGCTGACCTGGTTCGGCTTGCTCTTGCCGTCGATCAGGAGGGCCCCACCCTCGGTGAACGCGAACTTGATCGTGGCGTTGAGGCCCGAGGCCTCGCCCACCTTCTCACGCACCTGCACCGTGTAGTTCTCGAGGCTCATGTCGCTGTTCCTTTCCCCGCGAACGGGTCGATCGTGCCTACCACAGCGCGGCCTCCGAAAAACTCCTGTACAGCGCCGTCAAACCGCGTTTGGCGCATGCCGATCCCCCGACTCCGCCGCCTGTGAGCCAGCGTGGGGCTTGTGCGGCGATCGCCCCCTGCCGGCCCCGCAGCGACGGCCCGCGCACAGCGGCCCCCTGCAGCGTCGCTTTACCGACCCGCCGCCGCGCGTAAGATGCACCGCCATGACCGCCTACCGCACCGTCTTCCGCGAGGGCCTGTTTGTCGGTCGTGTCATCGTCGTGACCGGCGGCGGCTCCGGCATCGGCCGCTGCACCGCGCACGAGCTCGCCGCCCTCGGCGCCCGCGTCGTCCTCCTCGGACGCAAACCCGAGCGCCTCCTCGCCGTCGCCGCCGAGATCGCCGACGACACCGAGCAAGCCGGCCCCGTCGACTGGCACGCCTGCGACATCCGCGACGAGGCCGCCGTCAAGGCCACCGTCGCCGCCATCATCGCCGCCCACGGCCGCATCGACGGCCTCGTCAACAACGCCGGCGGCCAGTTCCCCGCGCCCCTCTCGGCGATCTCACAAAAGGGCTTCGAGACCGTCGTCCGCACCAACCTGGTCGGCGGCTTCCTCATGGCCCGCGAGGTCTACAACCAGTCGATGTCCGAGAAGGGCGGCGCGATCGTCAACATCGTCGCCGACATGTGGCGCAGCATGCCCGGCATGGGCCACTCCGGGGCCGCCCGCGCCGGCATGGTCAACTTCACCCAGACCGCCGCCGTCGAGTGGGCCGCCGCCGGCGTGCGCGTCAACGCCGTCGCCCCCGGCTGGATCGCCTCGAGCGGCCTCGATCACTACGAGGGCGCCGCCAGGGCCCTGATCCCCCGCCTGCGCGCCGCCGTCCCGCTCGGCCGCCTCGGCACCGAATCCGAGTGCAGCGCCGCGATCTGCTTCCTCCTCTCCGAGGCCGCCGCCTTCATCAGCGGCGCCACCCTGCGGGTCGACGGCGCCGCCCCCAACGCCAGCCTCCTGTGGCCCATGGAGCCCCACGACCGCGCCCCCGCCTACGACGGCTTCCACCGCGCCTCCCTCCCCGAGGTCCTGCGCTGACGCTGCCCCCGAGGTCCTGAAATGCCCGTCCTCGCCACCAAAGTCGACACCCGCTCCGACACCTACAAGGCCAACCGCGAGGCCCAACTCGCGCTCATCGCCGAGTTTCGCGGCGCCGAGCAGCGCGTCCGCGACAACTCGAACCGCCAGGCCGAGAAGTTCGCCAAGCGCGGCCAGCTGCTCCCCCGCGACCGCGTCAACCGCCTCCTCGACCGCGGCGCCCCCTTCCTCGAGCTCGCCACCCTCGCCGGCTACAAGATGCACGACGACGACGGCCGCTCCGACGCCGCCGGCGGCGGCAACATCAGCGGCATCGGCTTCGTCGCCGGCGTGCGCTGCATGGTCGGCTGCAGCGACAGCGCGATCAAAGGCGGCTCGATCGCCCCCATGGGCCTGCGCAAGTCCCTGCGCGCGCAGGAGATCGCCCTGCAAAACAAGCTCCCGCTGATCACCCTCGTCGAGAGTGCCGGCGCCAATCTCCTCTACCAGTCCGAGATCTTCGTCGACGGCGGCCGCGTGTTCGCCAACATGGCCCGCCTCTCCGCCGCCGGCCTGCCGCAGATCACCGTCGTCCACGGCTCGTCCACCGCCGGCGGCGCCTACCTCCCGGGCCTCTCCGACTACGTCATCGCCGTGCGCAACCAGGCGAAGATCTTCCTCGCCGGTCCACCCCTCGTCAAAGCCGCGATCGGCGAGGACGCCGACGACGAGATGCTCGGCGGCGCCGAGCTCCACGCCAGCGTCACCGGCACCGCCGAGTACCTCGCCGAGACCGACGCCCACGCGATCTACCTCGCCCGCCTCGTCATGGGCAACCTCGCCAGGGCCCCCTTCAGCAACCTCCGCGCCGAGCCCCCGCGCCCCTACGCCCCGCCGCGCCACGACATCGACGAGCTGCTCGGCATCGTCCCCCCCGACTTCAAGAAGCAGTACGACTGCCGCGAGGTCATCGCCCGCCTCGTCGACGACTCCGACTTCCTCGAGTTCAAGCAGCTCTACGGCGGCGCCACCGTCTGCGGCCACGCCACCATCGAGGGCCACGCCTGCGCCTTCATCGCCAACAACGGCCCGATCAACCCCGACGGCGCCACCAAGGCCGCGCAGTTCATCCAGCTGTGCTCGCAGAGCGGCACCCCGATCATCTACCTGCAAAACACCACCGGCTACATGGTCGGCACCGCGGCCGAGCGCGCCGGCATGGTCAAGCACGGCTCCAAGATGATCCAGGCGGTCGCCAACGCCACCGTCCCGCAGATCACCCTCGTCATCGGCGGCAGCTTCGGCGCCGGCAACTACGGCATGTGCGGCCGCAGCTACGACCCCCGCTTCGTGTTCGCCTGGCCCGGCTCGCGCATCGCCGTCATGGGCGGCGAGCAGGCCGCCAAGGTCATGGAGATCATCACCCTCGCCAAGTTCGCCCGCATGGGCGTCGACGGCGACGCCGAGGCGATCGCCACCATGGGCAAGGCGATCAAGGACAAGCTCGACGCCGAGTCCACCGCCCTCTACGCCACCGCCCGCCTGTGGGACGACGGCATCATCGACCCCCGCGACAGCCGTCGCGTCCTCGCCCTCGCCCTCGCCACCTGCCGCGACGCCGAGCTCCGCCAACTCCGCCCCAACACCTTCGGCGTCGCCCGCATGTGAGCCAAACCCCAGGAAAGCAGACCGCCATGTTCACCGACGAGCACGAGCTTCTCCGCAAGAGCCTGCGCAGCTTCTTCGACCGCGAGATCGTCCCGCACTGCGACGCCTGGGAGGAGGAGCGCATCTTCCCCGCCCACGAGGTCTTCAAGAAGATGGGCAACGAGGGCTACCTCGGCCTCACCAAGCCCGAGGAGTTCGGCGGCGCCGGCCTCGACTACTCCTACGCGATCGTGCTCGCCGAGGAGCTCGGCCGCCTCCCCAGCGGCGGCGTCTCGCTCGCCATCGGCGTCCAGACCGACATGTGCACCCCGGCGCTGGCCCGCTTCGGCTCCGACGAGCTGCGCAAGGAGTGGCTCGCCCCCTCGATCGCCGGCGACCTCGTCGGCTGCATCGGCGTCAGCGAGGTCGGGGCCGGCTCCGACGTCGCCAGCGTCAAGACCACCGCCCGCAAGGACGGCGGCGACTACGTCATCAACGGCGGCAAGATGTGGATCACCAACGGCATCCAGGCCGACTGGATGTGCTGCCTCGTCAACACCAGCGACGACAAGGCCCACAAGAACAAGTCCCTGGTCGTCATCCCGATGGCCAGCAAGGGCGTCGAGCGGGCCCGCAAACTGCACAAGCTCGGCATGTGGGCCAGCGACACCGCCCAGATCTTCTTCGACGAGGTCCGCGTCCCGCAGCGCTACCTCATCGGCGCCGAGGGCATGGGCTTCATGCTGCAGATGCTGCAGTTCCAGGAGGAGCGCCTGTGGGGCGCCGCCAACTCGGTCACCGCCATGGACATGGCGATCGCCGCCACCATCGAATACACCCGCGACCGCAAGGCCTTCGGCAAGTCGATCCTCGACAACCAGGTCGTCCACTTTCGCATGGCCGAGCTCGCCACCGAGCTCGAGGCCCTGCGCGCCCTCATCTACCGCGCCACCCAGCTGTTCCTGGCCGGCCAGGACATGACCCGCCTCGCCTCGATGTGCAAGCTCAAGGCCGGCCGCCTGCTGCGCGAGGTCTCCGACTCCTGCATGCAGTACTGGGGCGGCATGGGCTACATGTGGGAATCGAAGATCGCCCGCATGTTCCGCGACTCCCGCCTCGCCTCCATCGGCGGCGGCGCCGACGAGATCATGCTCAGCATCATCTGCAAACTCGACGGCACCCTGCCCGGCAAGAGCTGACCTGCCCTTTACGACCTGGCCTTTACGACCTGGCCTTCACGACAGGACCTTTCGGACATGTCCCAAGCGACCCTGCCTGACTGCAACACCCTCCTGCTGCGCCGCGACGGCTGGCGCCTGCACGTCACCCTGAACCGCCCCGAGGCGCGCAACGCCATGTCCTTCGCCATGCTCCGCGAGCTCATGGCCGTGTTCACCGCGATCGCCGGGGACCGCTCGCTGCGCGCCGTCATCCTCCGCGGCGCCGGCGGCACCTTCTGCAGCGGCGGCGACATCAAGGACATGGCCGCCGCCCGCGGCGCCGAGCCCGGGCCGGACGGCAAGGACCCGCTCGCCACCACCAACCGCATGTTCGGCCGCATGCTCGAGCAAGTCGAGGCCGCGCCGCAGGCCGTCATCGCCGTCATCGAGGGCAACGCCCTCGGCGGCGGCTTCGGCCTGTGCTGCGTCAGCGACGTCGCCATCGCCAGCGACGACGCCCGCTTCCGCCTCCCCGAGACCGGCCTCGGCGTCCCCCCGGCCCAGATCGCCCCCTTCATCGTCCGCCGCCTCGGCCTCACCCAGGCCCGTCGCCTCGCCGTCACCGGCGGCAGCCTCGACGCCGCCCAGGCCCTCGCCCTCGCCCTCGTCCACCACGTGTCCCCAAAGCCAGGTCTCGACGACCTGCTCGAACGCGTCCTCCAGGACATCGCCCGCTGCGCGCCCGAGGCCGTCGCCACCACCAAGCGCCTGGTCCTCGCCGCCGCCGGAGCCCACGGCGACGCCCTCTCCACCCTGCTCGACGCCGCCGCCGACAACTTCGCCGCCGCCGCCCGCGGCCCCGAGAGCGTCGAAGGCATGACCGCATTCATCCAGAAGCGCAGCCCGCAGTGGGCCGAGCCCTGAGCCCGAGACATACGAACATGTCGACCTTTAGCACCATCCTGATCGCCAACCGCGGCGAGATCGCCTGCCGCATCATCCGCAGCGCCCACGCCCTCGGCTACCGCACCGTCGCCGTCTACAGCCAGGCCGACGCCGACGCCCCGCACGTCGGCCTCGCCGACCGCGCCGTCCTCATCGGGCCCGCCCCGGTCCGCGACTCCTATCTCAACGTCGAACGCCTGCTCGCCGCCGCCGCCGACGCCGGCGCCGACGCGGTCCACCCCGGCTACGGCTTCCTCTCCGAGAACGCCGAGTTCGCCGCCGCCTGCCAGGCCGCCGGCCTCGTCTTCATCGGCCCGAGCCCGCACGCCATCCACGCCATGGGCAACAAGGCCGAGGCCAAGCGCGCCATGATCGCCGCCGGCGTCCCCTGCATCCCTGGCTTTCAGGACAGCTCCGAGGACGGCCAGTCCGACGAGCGCCTGCACAGCGAAGCCCTCAAGGTCGGCCTCCCCGTGCTCATCAAGGCCGCGGCCGGCGGCGGCGGTCGAGGCATGCGCAAGGTCAAGGCCGAGTCCGAGCTGGCCGCCGCGATCCGCTCGGCCCGCTCCGAGGCCGCCTCCGCGTTTGGCAGCGGCGAGCTCATCGTCGAGCGGGCGATCCTCGACGGCCGCCACGTCGAGATCCAGGTGTTCGGCGACACCCACGGCAACGTCATCCACCTCGGCGAACGCGACTGCTCGGTCCAGCGACGCCACCAGAAGGTCGTCGAGGAGGCCCCCTCCCCCGCCGTCGACCCGGCCCTGCGCGCCCGCATGGGCGCCGCCGCCGTGGCCGCCGCGAAGACGATCGACTACGTCGGCGCCGGCACCGTCGAGTTCATGCTCGACGCCAGCGGCGAGTTCTACTTCCTCGAGATGAACACCCGCCTGCAGGTCGAACACCCCGTCACCGAGTGTGTCACCGGCCTCGACCTGGTCGAGCTGCAGCTGCGCGTCGCCGCCGGCGAGCCGCTCCCCCTCACCCAGGATCAGCTCACCCTCACCGGCCACGCGATCGAGGTCCGCCTCTACGCCGAGGACCCCTACGCCGGCTACCTCCCGCAGTCCGGCCCCGTCCACGCCTGGCAACCCGCCACCGGCGACGGCGTCCGCGTCGACCACGGCCTGCGCGCCGGCCAGCAGATCACGCCCTACTACGACCCCATGGTCGCCAAGCTGATCGCCCGCGGCCGCAACCGCGACGAAGCCCGTCGCCGCCTCATCCGCGCCCTCGAGCAGACCGTCCTGCTCGGCGTCGTCCACAACAAACAATTCCTCGCCGACGTGCTCGCCCACCCCGTCTTCGCCGCCGGCGGCGCGACCACCCGCTTCCTCGAGCAAGAGCTCCCCGACCCCACCAGGCCCGAACCCGACGCCCGCATGTGGGCCGTCGCCGCCGCCCTGTGGTGCTCGCTCGGCATGGTCCAGCCGCACGGCGCCTGGCGCAGCGCCGGCAAGGCCAGCTTCCCGCTCGAGCTGCGCGCCGGCGACACCCTCGCCCGCCTCAGCATCGAACTCCACACCGACAGCACCGTCAGCGTCAGCTTCGCCGGCGCCATCAAGGGCGCCACGATCCTCTTCCCGCGCAACGCCATGTCCGCGCAGATCCTCCACCGCGACGGCAGCCGCGTCCGCGTGCGCGTCGACGGCGTCGAGGAGACCGCCCACGCCACCGTCGCCGACGGCCGCCTCCACCTCGAGCTGCGCGGCGTCCTCCGCGAGTTCCTCGAAGCCCCGCCGCGCGGCGCCGAGTCCGAGGGCGAACGCGGCGGCGGCGACGGCAAGCTGCACGCCCCCACCTCCGGCCGCATCGTCGAGGTCAAGGTCGCCGTCGGCGACCGCGTCCGCCCCGGCCAGACCCTCGTCGTCCTCGAGGCGATGAAGATCGAGAACGCCCTCGCGGTCGGCGTCTCCGGCACCGTCGCCGACATCAAGGTCAGCGCCGGCGACCAGGTCCCCCAGGGCCGCCTCCTCATCGCCGTCACCCCCGACGAAGACCCCGACGCCGGCGGCGCCAAGAAGGCCATCGTCGCCTGAACGCGCGTCACCCACGACGACAGCGAGACCCCATGATCCACGACAAGGCGATCGTCACCTGCGCCCTCACCGGCGTGCTCACCAACCCCAAGCAGCACCCCGTCCCGGTCACCCCGGAGCAGCTCGCCGTCGCCGCGCAGCAGGCCCGCGACGCCGGCGCCTCGGTCGTGCACGTCCACTTCCGCAACCAGGAGCCCGGCCTCGGCTACCTCCCGACCTGGGACCCCGCCGTGGCCACGGCCGTGCGCGACGCCATCAAGGCCGCCTGCCCCGACCTCATCTTCAACATGACCACCGGCGTCGTCGGCGACGACATCTCCGGCCCGCTCGCGTGCATGCACGCCATCCGCCCCGAGATCGCCGCCTGCAACGCCGGCAGCCTCAACTACCTCAAGCCCAAGTCCGACGGCACCTGGGCCTGGCCGCCGATGCTCTTCGACAACCCCGTCACCAAGATCGAGGCCTTCCTCGCCGCCATGAAGGCCTGCGGCACCGAGCCCGAGTTCGAGTGCTTCGACCTCGGTATCGTCCGCTCCGTCGGCCTCTTCGTCGACGTCGGCCTCGCCCACAACCCCCACTACAACTTCGTCATGGGCGTCGCCTCCGGCATGCCCTGCGACCCCGAGCTGCTCCCCTACCTCGTCAAACACATCAAGCCCGGCTGCCGCTGGGAGGTCACCGCGATCGGCCGCGAAGACGTGTGGCCGCTGCACCGCCGCGCCGCCGAGCTCGGCGGCGACCTCCGCACCGGCCTCGAGGACACCTTCTACCTCCCCGACGCCTCGCGCGCCCCGAGCAACGGCGCCCTCATCGAGGCGATCGTCGCCACCGCCCGCGAAGTCGGCCGCGAGATCGCCAGCCCCGCCGAGGCCCGCCAGCTCCTCGGCCTCGATCGCTAGGCCGCGGACGCTGTTCAACCGCGCTCGCCCACACGCGATCGGGCATCCGCCGCTCCGCGGCGGTGATAACCTGCGCCGGCATGACGCCCTCCGCGATCACGGACGACGAACGCTCCGCCTTCCGTGACACCCTGCGCCGCTTCGTCGACCGCGAGCTCGTCCCCCACATCGACACCTGGGAGGAGGCCGCCCTGTTCCCGCGCGACCTGTACCTTCGGGCAGGTGAGCTCGGCCTCCTCGGCATGGGCTTCCCGGAGGAGTACGGCGGCAACCCGGGCGACAGCATCAGCCTCATCCACCTGTGCGAGGAGCTCGCGCGCACCGGCGCCGGCGGCCTCATCGCCGGCCTCTTCAGCCACGGCATCGGCCTCCCGCCGATCGTCAACCTCGGCAACGACGAGCAGAAGCAGCGCTACATCCCCGAGGTCCTCGCCGGCCGCAAGATCGCCGCCCTCGCCATCAGCGAGCCCTCCGGCGGCTCCGACGTCGCCAACCTCAAAACCTCCGCACGACTCACCAAGGACGGCGACGGCGACCACTACGTGGTGAACGGCAGCAAGATGTTCATCACCTCCGGCATGCGCGCCGACGTCATCACCGTCGCCGTCCGCACCGGCGGCCCCGGCCTCGGCGGCTTCT